>NZ_JBIVHY010000001.1:106195-760527 GCF_044749445.1 Pseudomonas sp. NPDC089408 | reverse complement strand
AAGCACCCACACGAATTGCTTGATTCAATTTGTTAAAGAGCGTTTGGTTAAGAGCCTTTCGTCTCAACCGAGGCGCGCATTCTACGCTTTCCTCAGAGCCTGTCAAGCGTTTATTTTGAAGTTTTTTGCGAGAAACTCGTTTAGCTTCAAACACTTGGCTCGCTGCGATCTCTCGTAGCGGGAGGCGAATTCTACAGCGTTTAAAACCGCTGTCAACCTTCTTCTCAACCGCTGGCGATCATTTGATCGTAGCCCTTTCAGCGCCTTCTGGATCGGCTAACTCGTTGAATTTCAAGGAGTTTGTCGTTCCGTTGTCGCTGGAAGTGGGGCGCATTATAAGGGGATTCGAGAGGGCGTCAACCTTTAATTCAATTTAATTGGAATATGGTGGAAAAGACCGTTTCAGGGCCGCCAGGTGTTCGTCATAACACAGGCGCTGCATGTGTTGTGGCGGACACCTCTCATACCCAACACTCTCTATAGACAGGCCCATCACCCCATATACAGTCCCCATCCCGCACAGCCAAAAGCCCAAAAGCCCAAAAGCGGGGCGGCCTGACGGCCGCCCCGCTTTTCACAACCCTCTACCTCTAAAGCACACCAGCACCGCGCAAGCGCTGCAGCTCACCAGCATCCAGCCCCAACACTTCACCTAATACTATCTCTGTATGTTCACCCAGCAATGGCGGCGCCCGACGATACTCCACTGGCGTCTCCGACAACCTGATCGGGCTGGCCACCTGTGGCACGCTACCCGCCAATGGGTGCGCCATGTTCACTGCCAATCCGCGCGCCAGCACCTGGGGGTCCTGGAACATCTGCGCCAGATCATTGATAGGCCCACATGGCACCCCCGCAGCCTCCAGCTGGCTTACCCACTCGGCGGTGGTCTTGAACACCGTGGCCTGGCGAATCAATGGAATCAGCTCGGCGCGGTTGGCCACACGCAGCTTGTTAGTAGCAAAGCGCGAGTCATCCGCCCACTGCGGTTGCCCCGCCACCTCAGCGAACTTGCGGAACTGGCTGTCGTTACCCACGGTAAGGATGAAGTCGCCATCCGCCGTCGGGAAATCCTGATAAGGCACGATATTTGGGTGCGCATTACCCAGCCGACGAGGCGCGACTCCCGTGGTCAGGTAGTTCATTGCCTGGTTCGCCAGGCAAGCCACCTGCACATCGAGCAAGGCCATATCGACATGTTGACCCACACCCGTCTGATCTCGATGGGCGAGGGCGGCCAGCATGGCCACCGTAGAATAAAGGCCGGTAAGAATGTCGGTAAGCGCAACACCCACTTTCACCGGCCCTGCGCCGTCTTCACCCTCGGGGCGACCGGTCAGGCTCATCAGCCCACCCAACCCCTGGATCATGAAGTCGTAACCAGCACGCTTGGCATAGGGCCCGGTTTGGCCAAAGCCGGTAATGGAGCAATAGATAAGCTGTGGATTGATCGCCTTCAGGCTCTGGTAGTCCAGGCCATAGGCTGCCAGCCCGCCCACCTTGAAGTTCTCGATGACGATATCGCACTTCGCTGCCAGCTCGCGCACCAGGCGCTGCCCCTCGGGCTGGGTGAAGTCGATGGTCACCGAGCGCTTGTTGCGATTGGCCGACAGGTAATAAGCCGCCTCACTGGTGTTTTCACCCTCGGCCCCCTTGAGGAAGGGCGGCCCCCATGAGCGCGTATCGTCGCCACTGCCCGGGCGCTCGACCTTGATCACGTCAGCGCCAAGGTCAGCGAGGATCTGGCCAGACCACGGGCCAGCCAGCACGCGCGAAAGGTCCAGCACCCGCAGATGTGATAGCGCGCCCATGGGCTGGCTCCTTTATCAATAGAAGGCCTGGATACCGGTTTGCGCACGCCCCAGGATCAGCGCATGTACGTCATGAGTGCCTTCATAGGTGTTGACCACCTCCAGGTTGACCAGATGACGGGCCACGCCAAACTCGTCGGAGATACCGTTACCGCCCAGCATGTCTCGCGCCATGCGGGCGATATCCAGTGCCTTGCCGCAGGAATTGCGTTTCATGATCGAGGTGATCTCTACTGCAGCCGTACCTTCGTCCTTCATGCGCCCCAGACGCAGGCAACCTTGCAGCGCCAAGCTAATTTCGGTCTGCATGTCGGCCAGCTTTTTCTGGATCAGTTGGTTGGCAGCCAGCGGGCGGCCGAACTGCTGACGGTCCAGGGTGTACTGGCGGGCGGTGTGCCAGCAGGCTTCTGCAGCACCAAGCGCCCCCCAGGAGATGCCATAACGGGCTGAATTCAGGCAGGTGAATGGGCCTTTCAGGCCGCGCACGTCCGGGAAGATGTTCTCTTCCGGCACAAACACATTGTCCATGACGATTTCGCCGGTGATCGAGGCGCGCAGGCCGACCTTGCCATGGATAGCCGGGGCACTCAGGCCTTGCCAGCCTTTCTCCAGAACGAAGCCACGGATATCGCCGGCATCATCCTTGGCCCAGACCACGAACACATCGGCGATAGGGCTGTTGGTGATCCACATCTTGCTACCGCTCAGGCGATAACCACCATCCACTTTCCTGGCACGGGTAATCATCGATCCCGGGTCGGAGCCATGGTTGGGCTCGGTCAGGCCGAAGCAACCGATCCACTCGCCACTTGCCAGCTTGGGCAGGTATTTCTGCTTTTGTGCTTCGGTGCCGAATTCGTTGATCGGCACCATCACGAGCGACGACTGCACACTCATCATCGAACGGTAACCCGAGTCGATGCGCTCCACCTCGCGCGCAATCAGGCCATAGCACACGTAGTTCAGGCCGCTGCCACCGTATTGCTCGGGAATGGTTGCCCCCAGCAGGCCGACGTCTCCCATCTCGCGGAAGATTGCCGGGTCGGCCTGCTCGTGACGGAAGGCCTCGAGCACGCGCGGGGCCAGCTTGTCCTGGGCGAACTGATAAGCGCTGTCACGCACCATGCGCTCTTCTTCAGTGAGCTGCTGATCCAGCAGCAGCGGGTCGATCCAGTTGAAGCTTGCTTTACCGGCCATGAGCGAAATCCTCGAAATAGGGAGCAGTTTCTTGTGCCTTTGAGCCTAGGCCTGATCGGCTGCGCGTACAAACGAGGATTGCGCACCAATTAGTGATAATTTATCACTTCGTAAATCGGCAAATCGCCACATTGACAGCCTTATAAGTGAGGTTGACGTACATGCGCCGCAAGATCCCCAGTACCGCTGCCCTGGTTTGTTTCGAGGCGGCAGCGCGCAACGAGAGCTTTACCAAGGCGGCTCAGGAACTTGCCCTGACCCAGGGCGCCGTCTGTCGCCAGATCGGTGGCCTGGAGGCCTTCCTTAATGTGGAACTGTTTCGTCGCTCGCGTCGCGGCGTAAAACTGACCGAGGCAGGCCTCTCTTATAGCCGCCAGGTTGCCGCACAACTGGACGCCGTGGAACGCGACACCTTGTCGGTGATGCGCCAGCAGGGCGCCAACGTGATCGAACTGGCAGTGGTGCCGACGTTTGGCACCCAATGGCTACTACCTCGGCTGAAGGACTTCCAGCAGTGCCATCCCGACGTCACGGTCAACCTCACCAACCGCACCCGGCCATTCCTGTTTGCCGATACCACCTTCGATGCCGCCATCTATTTTGGTGACGCCGACTGGTCCGGCACCCAGTCGCACCGGCTCATGGGGGAAAACCCGGTGCCCGTCTGCAGCCCTGCGCTGCTGGACGGGCAGGGCACGCTCGAGGCACAGCGCATCGCCCAGCTACCCCTGCTGCAGCAAAGCACGCGCCCCTACGCCTGGCGACAGTGGTTCGGCAGCATGGGCATGAACGTGGAGGGCGACATGACAGGCCCGCGTTATGAACTATTCTCGATGCTCGCACAGGCGGCCATGCACGAAATGGGCATAGCCCTGATACCACCATTCCTGATCCAGCGCGAGTTGCAGGAGGGTAGGTTGGTAGTCGCTAACAGATACGCCCTGAGTAGCGACAAGGCCTACTATCTGATGATTCCAGAGCGCAAGGTGGAGTCTGCTTCGCTCCGCGCTTTCCGCGACTGGCTGGTTAGCCAGGCCCAGGCGTACACGGCAAAAACGTGAACAAAATGCGACAAATTGACTCCGTAGTCAATTATTTTGAACACCTACAGATGTATGTATTTGTCGCATTCAAGCAAACTGTTCCGCAAACACAAAAATACCCTTTAACCCTGCTGACTGCACGGCTTTGCGGGCTATCTTGCGACATTCAGCAAGTTGTAAGCGAATTGACCGAATTTATTTTGTTTTTTTCTTCTAATCTGCCAATGGCCCATGTTTGACGGGCTAAAGCCTTACTGCTGCGACAAGCGGTCACAGGGTGACTTGTAGTTTTAACTTGGTTTCGCTCCAGAACGGGTTGAAGGCCCTGGGGTTCGTCTGCAAAATGCTTCGCCCGCCCGGGATCCGGCGGGTTGGCGCTCCACAGCCGCCCCAGCTCACCATCCGAAGTGTGCTGGCTTTTACAAAGACAAAAGGTCACCGCAGGAGAAATAGTCGTGCACATTGGTGTTCCTCTCGAGACGCAGACCGGTGAGACAAGGGTCGCTGCGACCCCGGAAACCATCAAGAAACTGATTGGCCAGGGCCATCAGGTCACCGTCCAACGGGGGGCAGGGCTTAACGCCGCCATTCCGGACAGTGCCTATGAGGCCGTGGGTGCTTCCTTGGGAAGCGCAGCCGACGCCTACGGCGCTCAATTGGTTCTCAAGGTGGCCGCTCCCAACGACCAGGAACTGGCGCTGATCAACAGCGGCAGCCTTCTGGTGGGCATGCTCAACCCCTTCAACAGCGAACGGATCGGCAAGATGGCAGAACGCGGCATCACCGCCTTTGCCCTGGAAGCCGCGCCGCGCACCTCGCGGGCGCAAAGCCTCGACGTACTGTCGTCGCAGGCCAACATCGCCGGCTACAAGGCTGTGTTGCTGGCCGCCCATCACTACCCACGCTTCATGCCCATGTTGATGACCGCCGCTGGTACCGTGAAGGCCGCGCGTGTATTGATCCTGGGTGCAGGCGTTGCCGGCCTGCAGGCGATTGCTACGGCCAAGCGCCTGGGCGCAGTGATCGAGGCGTCCGATGTACGCCCGGCAGTGAAGGAGCAGATCGAGTCGCTGGGCGCCAAGTTCATCGACGTACCCTACGAGACCGACGAAGAGCGTGAATGCGCCGAAGGCGTCGGCGGTTATGCGCGTCCAATGCCGGCCAGCTGGATGCAGCGCCAGGCCCAGGCCGTGCACGAGCGTGCCAAGCAGGCGGACATCGTCATCACCACCGCGCTGATTCCCGGCCGCAAGGCGCCGACCCTGCTCAGCGCCGAAACCGTGGCGCAAATGAAGCCCGGCTCGGTGGTCATCGACCTCGCTGCAGCCCAGGGCGGCAACTGCCCGCTGACTGTCGCTGATCAGGTGGTGCAGGCGAACGGTGTGACCATCGTTGGCCCTACCAACCTGCCGGCTCAGGTGGGCGCTGATGCTTCGGCACTGTATGCACGCAACCTGCTGGACTTCATGAAGCTGCTGTTCGACAAGGACGGCGCGCTGGTCATCAACCTCGAAGACGACATCGTCGCGGCCTGCCTGATGTGCCGCGATGGCCAGGTCGTCCGCAAGAACGGCTAAGGAGCACGACAATGGAAGACATGCTGATTTCCCATGGCATCTACAACCTGATCATCTTCGTGCTGGCCATCTATGTGGGCTACCACGTGGTGTGGAACGTCACCCCGGCGCTGCACACACCACTGATGGCGGTCACCAACGCCATCTCGGCGATCGTCATCGTTGGCGCCATGCTGGCAGCGGCCCTGACCGTGACCCCGGCAGGCAAGCTGATGGGCACCTTGGCGGTGGCCCTGGCCGCGGTCAACGTGTTCGGTGGCTTCCTGGTCACCCGCCGCATGCTTGAGATGTTCAAGAAGAAAACCAAGAACGAGGCGCAGAAGTAAGCATGAGCATGAATCTGGTAACGCTCCTCTATCTTGTCGCCTCGGTGTGCTTCATCCAGGCGCTCAAGGGCCTGTCGCACCCGACTACCTCGCGGCGCGGCAACCTGTTCGGCATGATCGGCATGGGGCTCGCGATCCTCACCACGGTTGGCCTCATCTATAAGCTCGGGGCTGAGCTTGCTACTGCCGGCATCGGCTACGTGATCGTCGGCCTGCTGGTCGGTGGCACCGCCGGCTCGGTCATGGCCAAGCGTGTAGAGATGACCAAGATGCCTGAGCTGGTCGCCTTCATGCACAGCATGATCGGCCTGGCTGCGGTATTCATCGCCATCGCTGCGGTACTGGAACCACAGTCGATGGGCATCGTTGCTGCCATCAGCGACCCAATCCCAACCGGCAACCGCCTGGAGCTGTTCCTTGGCGCAGCTATCGGTGCCATCACCTTCTCCGGTTCGGTAATCGCCTTTGGCAAACTGTCGGGCAAGTACAAGTTCCGCCTGTTCCAGGGCGCACCGGTACAGTTCGCCGGGCAGCACAAGCTAAACCTGATCCTCGGCCTGACCACCATCGCTCTCGGCCTCCTGTTTACCTTCACCGGCCACTACAGTGCCTTCACCCTGATGCTGGTTCTGGCCTTCATCATGGGTGTGCTGATCATTATTCCGATCGGCGGCGCCGACATGCCGGTGGTGGTATCGATGCTCAACAGTTATTCGGGCTGGGCAGCAGCCGGCATCGGCTTCTCGCTGAACAACTCGATGCTGATCATCGCCGGCTCCCTGGTCGGCTCGTCCGGTGCCATTCTCTCGTACATCATGTGCAAGGCGATGAACCGTTCGTTCTTCAACGTGATCCTCGGTGGTTTCGGCGGCGATACCGATGCCGGCGCCGCGCAAGGTTCGCAAGAGCAGCGCCCGGTGAAGTCCGGCTCGGCCGACGATGCCACCTTCCTGCTGAGCAATGCCGACAGCGTGATCATCGTCCCGGGCTACGGCCTGGCGGTGGCCCGCGCCCAGCACGCGCTCAAGGAACTGACCGAAAAGCTGACCCACAACGGTGTGACCGTGAAGTACGCGATCCACCCGGTGGCGGGGCGAATGCCCGGGCACATGAACGTGCTGCTGGCCGAGGCCGAAGTGCCGTACGACCAGGTGTTCGAGATGGAAGATATCAACGCCGAGTTCGGCCAGGCCGACGTGGTGCTGGTGCTCGGGGCCAACGACGTGGTCAACCCGGCGGCGAAGAACGATCCCAAGTCGCCTATTGCCGGCATGCCGATCCTCGAAGCGTTCAAGGCCAAGACCATCATCGTCAACAAGCGCTCGATGGCCAGCGGCTATGCCGGCCTGGACAACGAATTGTTCTACCTGGACAAGACCATGATGGTGTTCGGTGACGCGAAGAAGGTCATCGAAGATATGGTCAAAGCGGTCGAGTAATCCGTTCAGCTACAAACACTGCGTTATATAGAAAGCCCCGGCGAGCATTCTCCCGGGGCTTCTGCATTTTGCTGATCCAGATCAATGGCTCTTTTTCCGGGCCTTTCATACGACCATGGTCGCGGGACGGCAAAGGGCGAAGTCTCTAGACTGCGCTGCAGTAGTTTCAGTAGCCCGAGATAACAATCCATGTACCGTGATCGTATCCGCTTGTCCTCCCTGCACAGCAAGGTAATGAGTGCGGCTGATGCCGCTGGTCTGATCGAGGACGGCATGACCGTCGGCATGAGCGGGTTCACCCGCGCCGGCGAAGCCAAGGCCGTACCGCATGCACTGGCCGAACGTGCCAAGCAGTCGCCACTGAAAATCAGCCTGATGACCGGCGCCAGCCTGGGCAACGACCTGGACAAGCAACTGACCGAGGCCGGCGTGCTGGCTCGCCGCATGCCATTCCAGGTCGACAGCACTTTGCGCAAGGCCATCAACGACGGCCAGGTGATGTTCATCGACCAGCACCTGTCGGAAACCGTCGAACAGCTGCGCAACCAGCAGCTGAAGCTGCCGGACATCGCGGTCATTGAAGCCGTGGCCATCACCGAGCAGGGTCACATCGTGCCAACCACGTCGGTGGGCAACTCGGCCAGCTTCGCGATTTTCGCCAAGCAGGTGATTGTCGAGATCAACCTCTCGCACAACACCAACCTCGAAGGCCTGCACGACATCTATATCCCGACCTACCGCCCGACCCGCACGCCTATCCCGCTGGTCAAGGTCGACGACCGTAACGGCAGCACCGCCATCCCCATCGACCCGGCCAAGATCGTGGGTATCGTCATCAGCGACCAGCCGGACTCGCCGTCCACCGTATTGCCGCCGGATGACGAAACCCAAGGTATCGCCGACCACCTGATCAACTTCCTGAAGAAAGAAGTCGACGCTGGCCGCATGACCAACAAGCTCGGCCCGCTGCAAGCCGGCATTGGCAGCATTGCCAACGCGGTGATGTGCGGCCTGATCGACTCGCCGTTCGAAGACCTGACCATGTACTCCGAAGTGCTGCAGGACTCCACCTTCGACCTGATCGACGCGGGCAAGCTGAGCTTTGCCTCGGGCAGCTCGATCACCTTGTCGACGCGCCGTAATGCCGATGTGTTCGGCAACCTGGAGCGTTACAAGGACAAGCTGGTGCTGCGCCCGCAGGAAATCTCCAACCACCCGGAAGTAGTGCGTCGCTTGGGCATCATCGGTATCAACACCGCACTGGAGTTCGATATCTACGGCAATGTCAACTCCACTCACGTGTGCGGCACCCGGATGATGAACGGCATCGGTGGCTCGGGTGACTTCGCCCGTAACGCCCACCTGGCCGTGTTCGTGACCAAGTCGATTGCCAAAGGCGGGGCGATTTCCAGCGTGGTGCCGATGGTCAGCCATGTCGACCACACCGAGCACGACGTGGACATCCTGGTCACCGAGCAAGGTCTGGCCGACCTGCGTGGCCTGGCGCCGCGTGAGCGGGCACGGGCGATCATCGACAACTGTGTGCACCCGGACTACCGCGCTGCGCTGAACGACTACTTCGATCGTGCCTGCCAGCGTGGTGGCCATACCCCGCACATTCTGCGTGAAGCGCTGAGCTGGCACGAGAACCTGGAAGAAACCGGGCGTATGCTGGCTGGCTGATCCAGTCGCGGTGCGGAACAGCGGCCCTGCTTCTGCTGTTCTGGTCATGCCCCTATAGGAGCGGCCTTGTGTCGCGAAAGGGCTGCACAGCAGCCCCGGCAATCTCAACTGTAACCTTGAGATTCCAGGCCCGCTTTGCGGCCCATCGCGACACAAGGCCGCTCCTACAATTCTGTGCAACACAGCAATTCTGTGCAACACAGCTGAAGCGCACTTCTATCAAAATCTGTTCTACTGTATCGGTGCTTTCACCAAACCTCACCGTCTGAAATCGCTTCAACTTCTAGAAATGCACTATTTAAGTGCAGACCAGTACAGTTTCGCCTATTTCGAGTGCAACAGTAGGGTTACACAGTTAACTGAGCCATCGTCTTTCACCAAAACTGTATCTACTGTTATGGACAGCAGAGGAGGATCATTGGCATCAGTTAAATCACTACCTAATCCCGCCATAAGCGGAAGGATGAAGCATCATGGAACGTACCCTCAGTTCCGGTCTGGTTTTTGAAAGCAACGCCCAGCAATCCAACGCCTCGATGCCGCTGCGCGCATTGTCCACCCTGCTGCTGTGGCAGCGCCGTATGGCCAGCCGCCGTCAACTGGCTCGCCTGGATGCCCGCCTGCTGGCCGACGCCGGCATCAGCGAGTCGCAGCGTTACGAAGAGCTGAGCAAGCCTTTCTGGCGCTAAGCTCCCGGCTTGCCGGCCTCGGCCGGCACCGCGAATTCCCCAAACCCGTTGCAGGTCACTGCGACGGGTTTTTTTTGCCTGTAATGTGCATTGCAGAGCATTCGCAGCCGAAACCAGTACAATTCTACTTTATTCAAAAACAACCATAACAGTTGTCTTGCGCAACACTCATTAGCATCCAGATACAACACTGCGTGATACGCTTGGCTTAACCGTCTGCTAGAAACAGTTGTTGGAAATGTGCCGCGACGCGCCGTGCAAACATCCGAGAAAGCAGAATCAACCTGACCCTACCCAGGAGTCCACGATCATGTCCCGTAAACACCTGATTGGCGCCGCCCTGCTGCTCGGCCTGGCCAGCACTGCCAACGCCACCAGCTTCGTTGTCACCACCGACGCCGTAGTGGGTGCGGTAGCCGCGTCTACCGATGCTACCTCCGATATCTCCTCCTCGTTCCGCGACGACAAAATCGTTCAGGCAGCTCGGGATGACGCAGCTACCTTCGTCGGCACGCAAGGCGATATCCGAGGTGCCCGACTGGAAAGCGCCTTCGTGCACATCCGCTCGAACATGCCGGCACTGCAAGCCAGCGACGCACAGCTGGCCCAGGCCATCCTGGCGCTCTGATCCACGCCACGCAAAAACAGGTGCGTCGGCTTCGGCCCTCGCACCTGAGGTAGCGTGCGCCGCCTATTTTCCCAGCCTGCAAGAATGCCGATGCGTTATCTGTTGCCGTTGCTGTTCGCCGCCGCTGGCATGCCCAGCGCCCATGCCATGGATACCACCACGCAAGGCCTGGTCATCTCCGGCTATGCCACCAGCCAGGTCACTACCGCACCCTTCGACCGCAAACTGGTCCGCCAGGCGCGCGACGATGCCGCCGCATTCGTTGCCACCGAGGGTTTGATCCGCGGTGCGCGGCTGGAAGCCGCTCTGGAATCATTACGCCACAATTGTGCACGCCAGGCCGTCGGCGACCTGGAACTGGCGCAGGCAATTCTCGTCCAATAGCTACTTCTGACTCCTTGTATTTTTCGGAGATGCTCCATGCGTAAACCGCTGATTGCCGCTACCCTCGGCATGCTGCTGCTGGCCGACCTGGCCCAGGCACAGACGCTGGTGGCCACCAGCAACATCATCGTGCGTGCCTTTGGCCGTTCGATCGACTTCACCTCGGACACCACTACGTCGATCCGCGACTCCAAAGTGGTACGCGAAGCCCACGACGACGCCGCCAGCTTCGTCGCCAGCAAGGGTGACATCCGCGGCGTCCAGCTTGAGGCAGCCTTCAACACCCTGCGCGAGCGCGTACCGGAAGCACGCGGCGCCAGCGATCAGGTACTGGCCGAAGCCATTCTCGCACTGTGAAGCGCATGCGCGCCTGGCTGTTCGGCGGCGCCCTGACGCTGCTCGGCACGCCCGCCCTGGCCGACCTGCAGCTTGAGCTGCAGGCATCCGGCCTCGACCCACAACAAACCCAAGCCAGCCAGGCGCTGCTCGACGAGGCCATGGCCAAGCTGCCCCCACGCTTCAAACAGCAGCTCGACCGCCGTGTGCGGGTCAGCTGGAGCGACAACATGCCAGCCGACGCTTACGGTCAGGCATCGCTGGTGTCCACCCTTGAGCTCAACCGCCGCCTGCTGCCCGGGCTTACCGACGGCAGTGCCGCCCACGAACGCACCAACCGCCCCCATGGCACGGTGCGGGAAGAGCTGCTGGCCACCGTGCTGCACGAACTCAGCCATATCTATGACCGTGCCCGGCTATGGCCAGGCTCCGAGAAATCCCTGATTGCCCGCTGCAAGCGCCAGCAAGGGACGCTGGGCAAGGTCGGCCTGCCCGAGGAATGCCGAGGCCAGGCCGAGCGCCGCTTTACCCTCAGCGACGACCCGCGCCTGCTCGACCTCGCAGGCTGGCCGCAATACGTCGGCCGCCGTGGCGAGCGCGAGCAGCACAACGGCCAGTTCGTGCGCAGCCCCGACAGCTATGAACTGAGTAGCCCCAAGGAGTACATCGCGGTCAATATGGAGTACTTCCTCCTCGACCCGAGCTACGGCTGCCGCCGCCCCGCGCTTAACCAGTACCTGAGCGAACACTTTGGCTGGGCACCGCAACAGGACACCTGCGCCAAAGGCCTGCCGTTCATCAATGCCGGCAGCGACTTTGCCCGCCAGCCACTAGGCGAAATCGACCCTGAGCGGGTCTATGAAGTGGACTACCTGCTGGCCGAAGCCAACCAGAACCTGGTCAGCCGCTGGGGCCACAGCATGCTGCGTCTGGTCATCTGCAAACCAGGCCGGCCACGTGGGCCGGACTGCCGGCTGGACCTCGACCAGAGCCTGGTGCTGTCGTACCGCGCCTTCGTCAACGACGTACAGCTGTCCAGCTGGGACGGCCTGGTCGGCGTTTACCCGTCGCGCCTGTTCGTGCTGCCGCTGGGCCAGGTGATCGACGAATACACCAAGACCGAACTGCGCAGCCTGGCCTCGGTGCCGTTGAAGCTGAACCGCGACGAAATCGAGAACCTAGTGCGCCAGGCTGCCGAAATGCACTGGAGCTACGACGGTAACTACTGGTTCCTGTCCAATAACTGCGCGGTGGAGTCGCTGAAGCTGCTGCGCAGCGGCACCGCCAACCCACAGCTGAACGACCTCGACAGCATCATGCCCAATGGTTTGCTGGCCGTGCTCAAGGGCAGGGGGCTGGCCGACACCAGCGTGCTCGACAACCCGCGCGAGGCGCTACGCCTGGGCTACCGTTTCGACTCCTACCGCGACCGCTACCAGGCCATGTTCGAGGTACTGCGCAAGCAACTGCCGATCAAGCAGGCACAAGTCGAAGACTGGCTGGCCCAGGATGCCGAACAACGCCGCCCCTGGTTCGCCAAGGCCGACCTGCGCACCAGCGCTGCCTTGCTGTTGCTTGAGCAAGCCAGCTTGCGCCGGCAACTGCTGCTGGCCCAGGACGAGGTCAAGCAGCGTTACCTGAATGCTGCCGCGCTGAAGGATGGCAGCATCAACAAGGCCGACGCCACCCTCAAGCAGATGCTCGCCAACAGCGGCTTCCTCAGCCGCCCGGCCGAGCTGCTCGATGCCAAGGGCTACGGGCTGCCGCAGCCGGAGGAGCGCAGGCACCTGGAGCAGGAGAGCAACGAGCGGCAGGCCCAACTGTTGCGTTTGAGCACCAACCTCGACAAAGAGGTGAGGGCGCTGCTGAACCCTTCGCGGGCCAGGGAGATTGCTGCGGTCGAGGCCAATGTGAAGCAGATCGGTGAACATTTGCGGGCATTGCACAAGGCTGCAGGTGGCCTGCAGTTGTGATGTTTGCAGGGCTGGCCCGTTCGCGGGTAAACCCGCTCCTACAGAAATAGCGCAGACCATGGGATTTGCGCAGTCCTGTAGGAGCGGCCTTGTGTCGCGATAGGGCTGCAGAGCAGCCCCAGCGATTTGTGCCGCGATGCTGAAATCCTGGGGCTGCTCTGCAGCCCTATCGCGACACAAGGCCGCTCCTACAGGTGCTCTTCAGCTTCTGAAGGCAAATCCTCATCCAGGTGCAGCCAAGGTAACCGGCTATCCACCCAGATATGCCGGTTGGCCCGCACCCGCTCCGGGTGATCGAAGGTGGCCACCGTCACATCGATGGTTTCAGGGCTGTGCGTGGTCACCAGCGCCACATGCGCCCCGCACTCCCCACAGAAGTAGCGGCTGCAACTGGCCGGTGCCACATAGCAGTTCGGCTCACCCGCCAGCCACTGAAAGCCCGAGCGTGGCAGGGTAAGCCAGGTCACTACCAGCCCGCCGCTGACCCGCCGGCAGATCGAACAATGGCAGTGGGCGATGTCCGTCAAGTCACCCTCCAGCCTATAACGCAAGGCGCCACAATGGCAGCCACCCTCTGTCACATCCTGCATCACCTACCTCTCGTCGCCTTTGCTTCAGCGAAAGCTGGCTGAAAGCTTGCCCTCATAGGATAGCGCCCACTACCGGCACAAGACCGGTCAGCCAGGGCACCCGGTAAACACCGCGCCCGGCCCAATCAACAACAACAATGGTGATTCTGATGTATTCCTGTGCCCGCCTTCCTGAAGTCCCCCTCCGCATGCTCCCCGCGCAGCGCCAGACGCGCTGATCCGCCCGAATCGACAGTCCTTTCGTAGCGCCACGCCTGGAGTATTGCCATGCTGACCTTCCTTGGCTTTGCCATGGTCATCACCTTCATGTACCTGATCATGACCAAGCGCCTGTCGGCCTTGATCGCGCTGATCCTGGTACCGATCCTGTTCGCCCTGTTCGGTGGCTTTTCCGCCAAGATCGGCCCGATGATGCTCGAGGGCATCAGCAAGCTTGCGCCAACTGGCGTGATGCTGATGTTCGCCATTCTCTACTTCGCCCTGATGATCGACTCCGGCCTGTTCGACCCGGCCGTGCGCAAGATCCTCAAACTGGTCAAGGGTGACCCGCTGAAAGTCTCGGTCGGTACCGCCGTGCTGGCCCTGGTGGTCTCGCTCGACGGTGACGGTGCCACCACCTACATGATCTGCTGCGCCGCCATGTTGCCGATGTACAGCCGCCTGGGCATGAGCCCGCGGATCATGGCCGGCCTGATCATCCTCGCCGGCGGGGTAATGAACATGACGCCGTGGGGTGGGCCCACCGCCCGTGCCGCCAGCGCCCTGCATGTCGACCCCTCGGACATCTTTGTGCCGATGATCCCGGCCATGCTGTTCGGCGTACTGGCAATCCTGGCCATTGCCTATATGTACGGCAAACGCGAACGGGCCCGTCTGGGTGAACTGCATTTGCCGACCGACGACATCGACCACAGCGAAATCACCGTTTCGCAGTTCCCTGAAGCGCGCCGCCCCAAGCTGCTGTACTTCAACGGCGCGCTGACCGCTGCGCTGATGGTTGCCCTGGTCGCCGGTGTACTGCCGCTACCAGTGCTGTTCATGATCGCCTTCAGCATCGCCATGATCGTCAACTACCCGTGCCTGCAGCAGCAGAAAGACCGCATCGCCGCCCACGCCGGCAGTGTGCTGGCCGTGACCGGGCTGATCTTCGCCGCCGGCATTTTCACCGGTATCCTGTCGGGTACCGGTATGGTTGATGCCATGTCCAAAAGCTTGCTGGCGGTCATCCCCGAAGCGCTGGGCCCATACCTGGCGGTAATCACTGCCATCGTGAGCATGCCGTTTACTTTCTTCATGTCCAACGACGCGTTCTACTACGGCGTGTTGCCAGTACTGGCCGAAGCCGCCAGCCACTACGGCATCACCCCGGTGGAAATGGCCCGTGCATCGATTGTCGGCCAGCCGGTACACCTGCTCAGCCCGCTAGTGCCTTCCACGTACCTGCTGGTGGCCCTGGCCGGTATCGAATTCGGCGATCATCAGCGCTTCACCCTCAAGTGGGCAGTGCTGGTATGCCTGTGCATAATGTTCGCCGCGCTGCTGATGGGCATTTTCCCGCTGTTCAGTAGTCTTTAATAAATACGTATTACCCTACCGCGACGCGCCCCTGGTTTGGGGCGCTTCGCCTTTACCGTTTGAAGGAAATAACATGGAATGGCTGACCAGCCCGGAAATCTGGGTTGCCTTTTTTACCCTTACCGCGCTTGAGATCGTCCTCGGGATCGACAACATCATCATGATCTCGATCCTGGTCAGCCGCATGCCCAAGCACATGCAGCCACGCACCCGGATCTTTGGCCTGGCCCTGGCCATGGTCACCCGCATCATGCTGCTGCTCTCGATCACCTGGGTCATGCGCCTCACCGCCGACCTGTTCGTGGTGCTTGGCCAAGGCATCTCCGGGCGTGACTTGATCCTGTTCTTCGGTGGCCTGTTCCTGCTGTGGAAAAGCTCGCAAGAGATCTACCACGGCCTGGAAGGCGAGGACGAAAATGCCGACGAGCCGAAAGGCGCAGGCGGCAAGTTCTTCTACACCATCATCCAGATTGCCATCATCGACATCGTGTTCTCGCTGGATTCGGTGATCACCGCAGTAGGCATGGTTTCCCACGTACCGGTGATGATCGCCGCCATCGTTGTGGCCGTGCTGGTGATGATGCTGTGTGCCGGCGCCATCAGTGACTTCATCGACAAGCACCCGTCGCTGAAGATGCTCGCGCTGTCGTTCCTGATCGTGGTCGGTACCGTGCTGATCGCCGAAGCGTTCGACGTACATGTACCGAAGGGTTACGTGTACTTCGCCATGGCCTTCTCGCTGGCGGTAGAGGCCATCAACATCCGCATGCGCACCGCCTTGTCCCGCAAGGAAGGCAAAGAGCATGACCCGGTGAAACTGCGCAAGGACATTCCGGGTCAGTAAGATCAGGAAGTGCAGGACAGCCAGGGCCCTTCGGGGCCCTTTTTCATTTCTGGATGGCTGGAAAACGGCTTTTCTTGTGCGGGCCTCTTCGCGGGTGAACCCGCTCCTACAAGGACCGTGTAGCGCTGTAGGAGCGGGTTCACCCGCGAAGAGGCCGGCACAGGCAACATTCTCTCCCATGTATTTCAAATAAATGACCACCATGCGAAGCTGGCGGCAGCTGCGTAAAACAACTAAAGCTTTGAGTGAGCACTGAAATTTCTTCAACGGCTCACGTTTTTTTCCTTGGCCCATTGGGCCTGTGCAACAGGGGGCCTTCGCCATGCTGACCCTGCTCAACCTGCTCTCGGCCGTGACGCTTCTGGTCTGGGGCACACATATCGTGCGTACCGGCATCCTTCGGGTATTCGGTTCCGACCTGCGGCGCATCATCAGCCAGAACATGAACAAGCGCCCGTTGGCGTTCATTGCCGGTATCCTGGTCACAGCCATGGTGCAAAGCAGTAACGCCACCGCCATGCTGGTCACCTCGTTCGTTGGCCAGGGCCTGATGGCCATGACCCCGGCCCTGGCGATCATGCTCGGTGCCGACGTGGGTACCGCGTTGATGGCCCGGGTACTGACATTCGACCTGTCATGGCTGTCGCCGCTATTGATCTTCCTCGGTGTGATCTTCTTCCTCTCGCGCAAGCAAACCCGCGCCGGCCAGTTGGGCCGGGTAGGCATCGGGCTGGGCCTGATCATCCTGGCACTGGAGCTGATCGTGCAGGCTGCTGCGCCGATCACCCATGCGCAAGGGGTGAAAGTGCTGTTCGCCTCGCTGACCGGCGACATCATGCTCGATGCCCTGGTCGGGGCCATGTTCGCCATGATTTCCTATTCCAGCCTGGCCGCCGTGCTACTCACCGCAACCCTGGCCGGGGCCGAGTTGATCAGCCTGCCGGTAGCCATCGGCCTGGTGGTCGGCGCCAACATCGGCAGCGGCCTGCTGGCTTTCATCAGCACCAGCATGCAGAACGCCGCCGGGCGCCGGGTGGCCTTGGGCAGCCTGCTGTACAAGCTGATCGGCCTGGTGCTGATCATTCCTGTGCTGCACCCACTGGTAGCGTGGATGGACTCGCTGAGCTTCAGCCCACAGGAACTGGTCATCGGCTTCCACCTGCTCTACAACACGCTGCGCTGCCTGATCATGCTGCCCACGGTCAAACCGATGGGCCGGCTGTGCAATGTGCTGCTCCCAGAGCGGGAAATCGGCAATGGCCAGGTGCGAGCGCGCCACCTTGATGCCTCGGCGCTGGAAACCCCCAGCCTGGCCCTGGCCAACGCTGCCCGTGAAACCCTGCGCCTGGGTGACATCGTCGACAGCCTGCTCGAAGCCATGCTGGGTGCCCTGCGTGGCACCCAGACAGCCTTGCCGCAGCAGGTGCGCGCCTTGGGCGAGGACGCCGATGCCTTGTACAGTGCGATCAAGCTGTACCTGGCGCAAATGTCACGAGAGGACCTCAGCGAGCAGGACAACCGCCGCTGGGCCGAAATCATCGAACTGGCTATCAACCTCAAGCTCGCCTGCGACCTGGTCGAACGCATGCTGCGCAAGGTCCAGCAGCAGAAAACCAGCCAGCGCCGGGAGTTCTCCCAGGTGGGCCTGGAGGAGCTGACCGGCCTGCAGGAGCAATTGCTGGCCAACCTGCGCCTGGGGCTGTCGGTGTTCCTCAGTGCCGACCCGGAAAGCGCCCGCTTGCTGCTGCGGGAAAAGCGCCGGTTCCGTGCCCAGGAACGGCGCCTGGCCCACGCCCATGTCAGCCGCCTGCAACGCAAGGTCGTGCAAAGTATCGAGACCAGTTCGCTACACTTGGAACTGATTGCCGACATGAAGCGGTTGAACTCTTTGTTCTGTAGCAGTGCCTATGTGGTACTGGGCGGCTCGGACACCGGCGGGCTGATGCTCGACAGTGTGCCGGATGAAGCCCGCCAGCCGTGATTACGCCTAGCTGAGGATCTTTGCTCGCCCATGCGTTGCCTGATGTTCGTTTGCCTGCTGATCTGCAGCCTGCCCACCTTCGCCCTCGACCGCTCGCGGGTGGAAGGCTACCTGTTGCCCAATGGTCTTCAGGTGATCCTGAAAAACGGCTACGAGCGTGACCATGTGGCCATTCGCCTGGTGGTCGGGGTGGGCCTGGATGATTTCGATTGCGAGCAGAAAGAACTGCCGCACCTGCTTGAGCACTTGCTGTTCAGCGGCATCGACGAAACGGGCGAGGGCGGGCTGGAAGAGCGCCTTCAAGCGCTTGGCGGAGAATGGAACGCCTACACCAGCAGCGCCGATACTACCTTCGTCATCGAGGCCCCGGCGCGCAACCAGCGCAAGGTGCTCGACCTGCTGCTGGCTGTCGTGCGCGACACTCGCATCGATGCCAAGGCGCTGGCCACCGCCAAGCGCATCATCGAACGTGAGGATGGCGGCCATTATGGCCACCTGCAGCGCTGGCTGGACCGTCAGGACATCGGCCACCCGGCCAGCGACCAGCTGGCGACCGAACTGGGCCTGAAGTGCCCGGAACGTTCCAATATCGACGACATGACGCTGGAGCAGGTGCAGGCCCTGCGTGACCACTGGTACGCCGCCAACAACATGAGCCTTATCATGGTCGGCGGCCTCGACCGCCTGCTACCGGCCTATCTGGAGCGCACCTTTGGCGAGCTACCGGCCAGCGAGCCGGGAGAGCGGCGCAACCTGGAGAGCATTACCCAGCAAGCCGAGCAACGCCGTGACCTGACCCGCGGCTGGCTGGGCGACAGCGTCAAATTGCACTGGCTGTTCATCGAGCCGGTGCTGGACAACGACCACCAGGCCACCTTGGACCTACTGTCGCGCTACCTGGACTGGGCGCTGTACGACCAACTGCGCCTGCGCAACGGCTTGTCCTATGGCCCCTCGGTGCAACGCGAAAGCTTCGGTGACACCGGCCTGCTCAGCCTCAATGCCGACCTGGAGCGCGATGACATCGACAAGGCCGTGTCGGTGATGCAGGCGTTGTTCGACCACCTGCGCAAGGAGGGCCTCGACCCGGACACGTTCGCCCGCATCAAGGACGCCAGCGTTGCCAAGGAAAGCTGGAGCACCCAGGGCAACAGTGCCTTGGCCGATTACTACTGGGGGGCGCTGAACGATTACACCGACGGGCGTTTTGCCAACCCGGTGCGTAAATTGCGCCAAGTGACGCTGGAACAGGCCAACCAGGCGTTGAAGGAACTGCTGAAGGAAAACGGGTACGTACGGGTCGAGAAGCCATTATTGGGTTATGACGAACTGTACGGGCTGCTGGCCTTGCTGGCGGGGCTGATACTGGCGGCGGCGCTGCTGCGCTGGCGACGGCATGGCCCGCAGCGGCCGAGTGGTGCTACACGGAAGCGGTAGATCGGCGGTATCCTTTTGCCAGTACCGGCCCTTTCGCGGGTGAACCCGCTCCCACAGGATTAGTGCAATAGCTGAAATCTGCACTGTACCTGTAGGAGCGGGTTCACCCGCGAAGAGGCCGGAACAGCCACCCCATTCCACCCTGTTGTAGCCCCCAATGCCCCAAATCCCCCATATCGTCCAACGCATCATCGAACTGCTCAAACGCTACCCCGGCGTCATCGCGCTCGGCGGTTTCCTTTCCGGCATCGGCAGTTTCATCCTGGTCGACCGCCAGGCCGGCCTGGCCAGTTGGGTCGCCATTCTGATGCTGGTCAGCTGGGTCTGGCTGATGCTGGAAAACACACTCACCGGCCTGTTCGCGCGCACCTTCAACCGCGAAATCCCACAGCCGCTGTTGCGCTACGCAACGCAGATGATCCACCAGGAAACGCTGTTCTTCGTGTTGCCGTTCTTCTTCATCACCACCACCTGGAACAGCGGCCAGCTGATCTTCACTGGCCTGCTCGGCGCAGCCGGCCTTATTTCGATCATCGACCCGCTCTACTACAAATGGCTGGCCCCACGGCGCTGGCTGTTCCTGGCGCTGCATACCCTGACCCTGTTCGCCGCATTGCTCACGGCGTTGCCGATCATCGTTCACCTGACCACGGCGCAAAGCTTCAAGCTGGCGCTCATCATCGCCATGGGTCTGTCATTTCCCAGCCTGGCCAGCAGTTTCCCCATCAATAACTGGCGCCGAGCCGTGGCGCTGGTGCTGGTCACCCTGTCCGTAGGCGCCGGCGGCTGGCTGGTCAGGTCCTGGGTACCCCCGGCAACCTTGTGGATGACCGAGGTGGCGGTGAGCACCGAAGTGCAAAATCGCCAGCCGGGCGAATCGCTGAAGGAAATTGCCGCCAGCCGCATTCGCAGCAGCGGGCTGTATGCCTACACCGCCATCAACGCACCACGCGGCTTGAACGAACGGATCTACCATGTGTGGCAAAAGGACGGCCAGGAAGTCGATCGCATTGCCCTGGACATCAACGGCGGACGCAAGGAAGGCTACAGAGCCTGGACCCACAAGCAGAATTTCCCGCCCAACCCGGTGGGCAAGTGGCAGGTGAGGGTGCTGACCGAGGATGGCCAGGTGATTGGCGTGCTGCGCTTCAAGGTAATCGACGATAAACCAGCACAGTGATCGAAAGGGGGCTGCTTCGCAGCCCCTAGGGCCAACACACAGCACATAATCACCAAACAGCCCATGCCCGCTGCGCTATGATCAGCCCCTAAGCCTTAGCGCCGAGTCAATTGCATGGAGCCTATGACCACCCCCAGCGCCACTCTGGATACCAGCAGCCAACCGGTCTGCCTGCGCATAACCGGCGACTGGACCCTGGCGCACTACGCCAGCCTCAAGCGCGAGAGCGAAAAGCTGCGTGCGCAATACACTGCCGAAACCGTCGCCGACCTCAGCCAATTGGGCCGCCTGGACACCGCCGGCGCGTCGCTGCTGGCCGAACTGCTTGGCTCCGAGCGCCTGTCTCGCTGCACCCATGACTTGCCCGAAGCCAGCCGTGCGTTGTTGAAGAACGTCTACCAATCGGTGCAGGACTACTGCATCCCGATCAAGGAGCCCGAGCGCAACGTCGTGATGCTGCTGCTGGAGCGCATCGGCTGTGCTGTCGGCACCCTGTGGCAAGACAGCATGCAGTTGCTCGGCTTCGTCGGCGTAATCCTCGAAACCTTGCTTCGTCGAGCGCTCCAGCCCCATCGCTGGCGCATCACACCGGTCGTTGCACACATCGAGCAGACGGGCCTGGATGCCGCACCTATCGTCGCCTTGCTTACCTTCCTGGTGGGCGCAGTGGTGGCCTTCCTCGGCGCCACGGTGCTGGCCGATTTTGGCGCGACCCTCTTCACCGTCGACCTAGTGGCGTTCTCGTTCTTGCGCGAGTTCGCCGTACTGCTGACGGCCATCCTCATGGCCGGGCGCACCGCCAGTGCGTTCACAGCGCAGATCGGTTCGATGAAAGCCAACGAGGAAATCGACGCCATCCGCACCCTGGGCCTCAACCCCATGGAACTGCTAGTCGTGCCACGGGTGCTGGCACTGCTGATTTCGCTGCCGTTGCTCACTTTTGTCGCAATGATCTGCGGGATTGTCGGCGGTGCGGTGGTATGCGCCCTGACGCTGGATATCTCGCCGGCCATGTTCCTGTCGCTGCTGCAAAGCGACATCGGCGTGCAGCACTTCCTGGTGGGCCTGGCCAAGGCACCGTTCTTCGCCTTCCTGATTGCCGCCATCGGCTGCCTGGAAGGCTTCAAGGTCAGCGGCAGCGCCGAATCGGTGGGGGCACACACCACCTCGGCGGTGGTGCAATCGATTTTCGTGGTCATTGTACTGGACGCGGTGGCTGCCCTGTTCTGCATGGAGATGGGCTGGTGAGTGGTGAAGAACGCGTGATCGAAGCCCGCGGCATCTGCAACCGCTTCGGCCGCCAGGTGGTGCATGAACACCTCGACCTGGACCTGTACCGCGGCGAGATCCTTGCCGTGGTCGGCGGTTCGGGCAGCGGCAAGTCGGTGCTGCTGCGCAGTATCATCGGCCTGCGCCGGCCCAACGAAGGGCAGATCCAGGTGTTCGGCCAGGACCTGGCCGGCCTGGGTGAAGAGCAGCGCTCGCTGGTCGAGCGGCGCTTTGGCGTGCTGTTCCAGAAGGGCGCGCTGTTCTCTTCGCTGACCGTGACCGAAAACGTGGCCTTGCCGCTGATCGAGCATGCCGGGCTGTCCCGCGCTGATGCCGAGCACCTGGCGGGGGTGAAACTGGCCCTGGCCGGGCTGCCGATTTCAGCCGCCGACAAATACCCGTCATCGCTGTCAGGCGGCATGATCAAGCGCGCAGCGCTGGCCCGCGCCCTCGCCCTGGACCCGGACATCCTGTTCCTCGACGAACCCACCGCAGGCCTGGACCCGATCGGCGCTGCCGCCTTCGACCAGTTGATCCTGACCCTGCGCGATGCTCTGGGCCTGTCCGTGTTCCTGATCACCCACGACCTCGACACCCTGTACACCATCACCGACCGCATTGCCGTGCTGTCGCAGAAAAAGGTCCTGGTAGCCGGCCCGCTGGCCGAGGTCGAGCAGACCAACGATGCCTGGATTCAAGAATACTTTCACGGCCCACGCGGGCGCGCTGCCGAGCAGGCCGCCACCCGTGCCGGGCAGGAGCGCTAAGCCATGGAAACCCGAGCCCATCACGTCCTTATCGGCCTGGTCACCGTCCTGGTGGTCGCCGGCGCCATGCTGTTCGGCCTGTGGCTGACCAAGTCCAGCGTCGACGATGCCTTCAAGGATTACGAAGTCGTGTTCAACGAGGCGGTATCCGGCCTGTCGCGCGGCAGCCCGGTGCAGTACAACGGCATCAAGGTGGGCGACGTGTCCACCCTGCGCCTGGACCCGAAAGACCCGCGCCGGGTATTGGCGCGGGTGCGCCTGAGCGGCGATACCCCGGTGAAGGAAGACACCCAGGCCAAGCTGACCCTGGCCGGGGTGACCGGCAACTCGTTCATCCAGCTCAGCGGCGGCACCCCGCAAAGCCCCGAGCTCAAAGGCAAGGACGGCAAGCTGCCGGTCATCATCGCCTCGCCATCGCCCATCTCGCGCCTGCTCAACGACAGCAGTGACCTGGTAACCAACATCAACCTGCTGCTGCACAACGCCAACCAGATGTTCTCCGAAGACAACATCGGCCACCTCAGCAATACCTTGGCCAACCTCGACAAGACTACCGGCGCCTTTGCCGGCCAGCACGGCAGCATTGCCGAGGCCATCGAACAACTGGTGCAGGTGGGCAAGCAGGCCAGTGCCACCCTGGCTGAAACCCAGACGCTGATGCGCAATGCCAACGGCCTGCTCGGTACCCAGGGTAAGCAGGCCATCGGTAGCGCCGAGCAGGCCATGCAATCGCTGGCCGAAAGCACCGCCACCATCAACAGTTTGCTGAAAAACAACAGCGAGGCCATTGGTGACGGCGCCCAGGGCCTGAACCAGCTGACTCCGGCCATTCGCGAGCTGCGCGAAACCCTCAACGCCCTCAAAGGCATCTCCCGGCAACTGGAGGCCGACCCTAGCGGCTACCTGCTCGGCCGCGACAACAACAAGGAGTTCCAGCCATGAAACCGTCGCTGCGCCTGCTGGCCCTGGCGGCCGCGTTAAGCCTGGTCAGTGCCTGCTCAATACTGCCCAAGAGTGAACCTGTCGATCTGTATCGGCTGCCGGTCAGTCAGGCCAGCCGTACGGCGGCGCCGCTGGACTGGTCGCTGCGCCTGAACAAGCCGCTGGCCAGTGAAGTGCTGGCCGGGCCGCGGATAACCGTGATTCCCCAGGGCGATGTGGTCAGCAGTTACAAGGGCGCACGCTGGAGCGATACAGTGCCGGTGCTGCTGCGCAACCGCCTGCTCGACGGTTTCCAGCGTGACGGCCAGGTGCAGCGCCTGAGCGCCGATGACAGCAACCTACAGGCTGACTACGAGCTGGCTGGCGAGCTACAGGCGTTCCAGACGGAATACCGCGCAGATGGGGCGGTGGAGGTGGTGATCCGCTACGACGCGCGGTTGGTGCAGGGTCGTAGCCAGCGTATTCTGGCCAGCAAACGCTTCGAAATCCGTCAGCCGTTGGCTGACAAGCAGGTGTCAGCAGTGGTGGCCGGGTTTGGTCAGGCGTGTGACCAGCTGAGCGGGCAGGTGGTGGGGTGGACGATTGCGCAGGTAGGCAGTACCTCAACTCACTGAAGGCCTGATGCTGTTGTAGGAGCGGCCTTGTGTCGCGATGGGCCGCGAAGCGGCCCCAGAAGTTAGCGCCAATGCTGAAATCGCCGGGGCCGCTTCGCGCCCCATCGCGACGCAAGGCCGCTCCTACAAAGGACTGTGCGTACCCGGCAAATAACTCAGGCGAAGAACCAGTAGCAGACGAAGATCGCTGCCACCACACCAGAGAACTCGGCCAGCAGCGCACACCCCACCGCATGCCGCACACGCTGGATACCCACCGCACCAAAGTACACCGCCAGCACATAGAAGGTGGTCTCGGTACTGCCCTGAATGGTCGCCGCCACCAGCGCCGGGAAGCTATCCACGCCCTGGGTCTGCATGGTCTCGATCAGCATCGCCCGCGCCGCACTGCCGGAGAACGGCTTGACCAGCGCCGTCGGCAAGCCCTCGACAAAGCGCGTGTCCAGGCCCATCCAGTTCACCGCATGGCGGATACCGTCCAGGGCCAGCTCCAGGGCGCCTGAAGCACGCAGCACACCCACGGCCACCAGCATCGCCACCAGGTAGGGCAGCAGGTTCTTGGCCACGTCGAAGCCTTCCTTGGCGCCTTCGACAAAGGCCTCATACACCTTGACCCGCTTCAAGGCACCTATTACCAGGAACAGCATGATTACGCCAAACAGCGTGAGGTTGCCCAAGATCGACGACAGGCTGGCCAGCGCTGCCGCCGACAGCGTGCCAAGGAAGGCCATGAAGCCGCCCAGCAGCAGCGCGCCAGGGATGAAATAGGCGAGCACGACCGGGTCCCACAGGCGCAGGCGCTGCATCACTGCCACCGACAGCAGGCCGACCAGGGTCGAGACGCTGGTCGCCAGCAGGATGGGCAGGAACACCATGGTCGGGTCGGGCGCGCCTTGCTGAGCCCGATACATGAAGATGGTCACCGGCAACAGGGTCAGCGACGAGGCATTGAGCACCAGGAACAGGATCTGCGCATTGCTCGCCGTGGTGCTGCTGGGGTTCAGTTCCTGCAGCGCGCGCATGGCCTTCAGGCCGATCGGTGTGGCGGCGTTGTCCAGGCCCAGGCCGTTGGCGGCGAAGTTCATGGTGATCAGGCCCAGGGCCGGGTGGCCCGGTGGCACCCCCGGCATCAGGCGGGCGAACAGCGGGCCCAGTACCTTGGCCAGCCATTCAACGATGCCAGCTTTTTCGGCAATCTTGAGAAAGCCCAGCCACAGGGTCAGCGTGCCGAACAGCAGCACCATCACCTCGACCGACAGCTTGGCCATGGCGAAGATGCTTTCGACCATGGCCGCAAAGATGCCAGCGTTGCCGCCTACCAGCCATTGGGCCAGGGCGGACACTGCCGCCACCAGGAAAAAGCCGAGCCAAAGGCCGTTGAGCATCCGAGTGTTCCCCCTGAAAAATGCCCGAATGATAGCGTATTCCAAGGGCTACCCGGTCCCCTGTAGGAGCGGCCTTGTGTCGCGAAAGGGCCGCAGAGCGGCCCCGGCAATTTGTGTTGCGAAGCTGAAACCCTGGGGGCGCTGCGCACCCCTTTCGCGACACAAGGCCGCTCCTACATGGGTCTGCGAGTAGCCCGAATACAAAAAGCCCCGACAAGTCGGGGCTTTTGGGTCAATCAGCCTTCAGGCTTAGCGCTTGGCAGCTTCGCCAACCACTGCGGCGCCCTGCTTGTCGGCCATCAGCGAGGCGTAGTACTTCTCGCCTTTGGCCGCATCGTACATGCCTTCCCAACGGGAGATGACCAGTGCCGCCAGGGCGTTGCCGATCACGTTCAGTGCGGTACGGGCCATGTCCATGATGCGGTCGACACCGGCGATGAATGCCAGGCCTTCCAGCGGAATACCGACACTGCCCAGGGTGGCCAGCAGCACCACGAACGATACGCCCGGCACGCCGGCAATACCTTTGGAGGTGACCATCAGGGTCAGCACCAGCAACAGCTGCTGGCTCCACGACAGGTCGATACCGTACAGCTGGGCAATGAAGATGGCCGCAATGCTCTGGTAAAGGGTCGAGCCGTCGAGGTTGAACGAGTAGCCGGTCGGCACCACGAACGAGCAGATCGACTTCGGCGCACCGTACTTCTCCATCTTCTCGATCACCCGCGGCAGCACGGTTTCCGAGCTGGAGGTGGAGTAGGCCAGGATCAGCTCATCTTTCATGATGCGCATGATCTTGATCACCGAGAAGCCGAACAGGCGGGCAACCAGGCCCAGCACCATGAAGGCGAAGAAAGCGATGGCGAAGTATACCAGCAGCACCAGCTTGGCCAGCGGCAGCAGCGAGCTGAAGCCGAAGTTGGCCACGGTCACGGCGATCAGGGCGAACACGCCGATCGGGGCGTAGTTCATGATCATGTGGGTGACCTTGAACATGGTTTCCGATACGCCCTGGAAGGTGCGTACCAGCGGGTCGCGCAGGTCAGCCTGCAGGCTCGACAGGCCCAGGCCGAACAGTACCGAGAAGAAGATGATCGGCAGCATTTCGCCACGCATCAGCGCTGCGAAGATGTTCGACGGGATCAGGTTCAGCAGGGTTTCGATGAACGCGTGCTCATGCTGCACTTCAGCCGCAGTTGCCTGGTACTTGGAAATGTCCACGGTACCCAGGGTGCTCATGTCGATGCCGGCGCCCGGGTGGAACAGGTTGGCCAGCACCAGACCGACGACGATGGCAATGGTGGTCACCACTTCGAAGTAGATGATGGTCTTCAGGCCGATGCTGCCCAGTTTCTTCGCATCGCCAACCCCGGCGATACCCACGATCAGCGACGAAATCACGATCGGGACAACGATCATCTTGATCAGGCGAATGAAGATGTCACCGGCGGGCTGGAGGACGTTGCTGATCCACCAGGCCTTTTCCGCGCTGAAGTGGTTCAGCAGCGCGCCGATTGCAACGCCCAGGACCAGACCGATCACGATCTGCCAGGCGAGGCTAAGTTTTGCCTTCTTCATGTCTTTACCCTTTGTTCTAGTGGTCATGGCAGCGGGTGGAAACAGGCGTGACAGAGCCCTTGGCAAGGTCACACGCATTGACGGTTTCCGTCCGGCGACGTCATGTAAGGACACCGCAGGCGAGCGACAGGGCGCTCTGGCCAGCGAAAAAGGCGGCAACTATTGCGATGGCAGGGGGGGAAATCTAATGCCGGAAACGCATACCCTATGCGTGCTATGCATAACGTTTTCGACCGAAAAGGTAGGTTTGTAAGTCATTGATTTATAACGTTCGGAATCCCGAACAAGACCAACCGGCCATTTTTAGGCAGATTTGACGGTATGAAGAGGAGGTATCGGATGGCTTGTTCGACAATCCGAATGGCAGAAATGCCACTTTTTGAACGGGCCGAGTCGTTGGAAAAAAATGATGTGCGGTCGAGACAAAATGTGTCCTGGAGGAAAAAACGCGCAAGGGTAGCGACGGTTCCTACATGGCTCCTCGGAAGTCAGGTCTGGCAAGGTATCCCTGTGACACCGCCGACCTGATGCTTCCGATTCCGCCTTTCCTGACCCGGCCCAATGCTGGAGGCACTCCCTGTACCCCTAGGCCACTCCGATCCTGCAACAATCAGAACAGCCCGGCCCCTTGGTCATGTGCTGCCCCTCCTCGGGGCGGCGCATCATAGAAGGCTGAAATATAAAAAGGTTCAGCTTCTATTACGTGACAGTGAGTGACCTTTCATCGGCACTGGCAAACAAGGCTCAGTACCAGTTCGGGTCACGCTTCAGCTGCTCCTGCAGCATGGCTTTCATGCCGTCGTCCGGTTTGCCCAACCAGCGATATTGCGCATGCCGGGTAGGCGACTTGTCGCTCGGCAAACCTTCGGGTACCTCCACAAGCATCCCGTAGGCATCGTCTTTGTCCCAGCTGAACGCCACGATCAGGCGCTTGTAGGTGCAGTTGTCCTGGGCCTCGCACAGCGGGCCGACCAGGTACTTGTCACCGTCTTCGGTAACGGCAGACATCTGCTGCTGGGCACTGCCTGACAGATTGATCACCCAATCGGGCAGGCGTTCTTCGCCTTCGATGGTGTCCTGCCAGGTTTCACGGTACTCCGGGTCCGAGCCGAGCAACTGGTCGACCCGGACCTGGCCGTCATTGGCCGCCATCGCCGCCGCACTGCCACCCAGTAACAGGGCGGCAGCCAGGGCTGAACAAAGCTTCCTGCTCATCTTCAACCTCGTCCACGTCCAAAGAAGAAGGAGGCTACAAACAGCACCAGGAAGACAATGAACAGGATCTTCGCGATACCCGTTGCAGCGCCCGCGATACCACCGAAGCCCAGTACGGCAGCGACAATGGCGATGATGAGGAAAGTGATAGCCCAGCTCAGCATGGTGGTTCTCCTTTCTTTCGCGGAATCGATCGGCCCGACGGGTCAGAACACCCAGCGGTCCTGCGGTACGACATTTTCCAAAGTGGCCGGTGAAGCCGTGGCATGGTCGCCGCGCACAGGCTCGGCAGCCTTGACCAGCGTGTTGGCACGGGTTGCCTGAATCTGCGTCAGCAGGGCGGTCTGCGCCGCCACCTGCTCGCTCAGGCGCGCGGTCTGCCAGCTGTAATAGAACAGGCCAGCGGCCAAGGTCAGCAGCAGCGCCATGCCGAGTGACAGCAACTGGCGCAAGGGCAGTACGGCGTTCTGCGAGCGGTTGACGGTCTGGCGGTTCATGCCGGCTTCTCCTGCTGTAATTTTTGTTCAAACCTGAACAGGTAATTGCAGCCTGCATGCCAGTCTTGGAATTATAATAAAATCGTTTTAAATCAATAACTTAAGCAGTTAAGGCAAAGCCGGCGAGGACGTATCCTGCACGATGCCACCCCTGGGGTCGTGCGAATTGCACGATCAGCCTTCAACCTTGGTCGCCACCTTCAGCAAGTCGGCATCAACCCCGCGCACGCCGATGATCTGCCTGGCGATCTCCACCGCGATGGTTTTCTGCTCGGCGCTAACTACCTCACCCGACAGCCGCACCATGCCTTCTTCGCTGGCGACTTTCAGGTTCAGCCCATCGAGGTTGCGGCTGAAGCGGTAGCTGTTCTGGATCTTGTCGATGATCCAGCTGTCGCTGGGCTGCGGGCCGGTGGGCACCCCCACCGGGGTTTCGCGCGCCTTGGCCATGGCGGCGGTATCGAGGCTGACCAGGTTGTTGACCAAATGCACACCGTCGGTGGTACGCGCCACCACACCGGCCAGTTCCTTGGCTTCGGCACTGTCGACTCGGCCACGCAGCGTCACCACGCCCTCGCTGCTTTGTACTTCTATAGGTGCCTTTTCAGTGGTGCGGCTCCACAACAGCCGGGCTCGGATCACCGCCGCCAGGGTGGCGTCCTCCAGCCGCTGGGCATAAGCACGCAGCTCAAGTGGGCGTTCCACCAGCTGGGCATTGACCTGCAACTGGTTATCTACCTGCTCAATGCCCCGGGTAGCCCGGGCTACATCCTCGGCCAACTGCCGTTCGACAGCATTCTCCACTTCGCCGGAAAGCCGCGCCTGCTTGCCGTCCACGTCGACCTTGATGCGGAACGGGTCGAGCATGCGGTTCAGGGATAATGCAGTTTGCAGGGCGCCTTCCAGGCGCGCGTCCTGCACCGGGTCGGCAAATGCCGGCGCAAAAACCGGCAACAAAGCGGCGGCCAATACAGCGCTGCGTAGGGGAAAGGTCATGGCAGAGCCTCCTTTTGTTGGCAAAAACTTAAAATCGTCGCAACCAATGTGCCATCGCGTGCCTCTAAGCAAAGCACCGCAAAAACGCGGCCTGCAGGCGTTGTTTGGCTATTGGCTAGCATGCAAAGGACATAATCCTTCAGAATTGACCATGCAACTTGCCCGATTTTTCCCACACTAAATAAAGATCTATCCCTAAGGAGCGTAGGAAATGGAATCAGCCCAGGACAACCAAGGCCGCATTCTGCTGGTGGATGACGAGTCCGCGATCCTGCGCACTTTCCGCTATTGCCTGGAAGACGAAGGCTACAGCGTGGCCACTGCCAACAGCGCCGCCCAGGCCGAGACCCTGCTGCAGCGCCAGGTATTCGACCTGTGTTTCCTCGATTTACGCCTCGGTGAAGACAACGGCCTTGATGTGCTGGCGCAGATGCGCATCCAGGCCCCCTGGATGCGCGTGGTGATCGTCACGGCGCATTCGGCTATCGACACGGCAGTAGACGCTATCCAGGCCGGCGCTGCAGACTACCTGGTAAAGCCTTGCAGCCCCGATCAGCTACGCCTGGCCACCGCCAAACAACTGGAAGTGCGCCAGCTTTCTGCACGCCTGGAAGCGTTGGAAGGCGAAGTGCGCAAACCCAAGGACGGCCTCGACTCACACAGCCCGGCGATGATGGTGGTGCTGGAAACCGCCCGCCAGGTTGCTACCACCGACGCCAACATCCTTATCCTTGGCGAATCCGGCACCGGTAAAGGCGAGCTGGCCCGGGCCATCCATGGCTGGAGCAAGCGTGCGCGCAAAGCCTGCGTGACCATCAACTGCCCGTCACTGAACGCCGAGCTGATGGAAAGCGAGCTGTTCGGCCATACCCGCGGTGCCTTCACCGGTGCCAGCGAAAGCACCCTGGGGCGGGTCAGCCAGGCGGACGGCGGCACACTGTTCCTCGACGAGATCGGCGATTTCCCACTGACCTTGCAGCCCAAGCTGCTGCGCTTCATTCAGGACAAGGAATACGAGCGCGTCGGCGACCCGGTCACCCGTCGTGCCGATGTGCGCATCCTGGCGGCTACCAACCTCAACCTCGAAGAAATGGTGCGCGAAAGCCGCTTTCGCGAGGACCTGCTTTATCGCCTGAACGTCATCACTCTGCATCTGCCGCCCTTGCGCGAGCGCAGTGAAGACATTCTGACCCTGGCTGACCGTTTCCTCGCCCGTTTCGTCAAGGAATACTCCCGCCCCGCCCGCGGTTTCAGCGACGAGGCACGTGCCGCCCTGCTCAATTACCGCTGGCCCGGCAATATTCGCGAGCTGCGCAACGTGGTGGAACGGGCCAGTATCATCTGCCCGCAGGAGCGGGTCGAAATCAGCCACCTGGGCATGGGCGAACAGCCGGCCGGCAACGCTCCGCGGGTGGGCGCCGCACTCAGCCTGGATGAGCTGGAACGTGCACATATCGGTGCGGTACTGGCCGCCAGCGATACCCTCGACCAGGCGGCCAAGACCTTGGGCATCGATGCCTCCACCCTGTACCGCAAACGCAAGCAGTACAACCTGTGAAGTGGCCGCCCATGAAGCTGCGCACGCGGCTTTTCCTCAGCATCTCGGCACTGGTCACTGTGGCCTTGCTCGGGCTGCTGCTGGGCCTGGTCAGCGTGCTGCAGATGGCCACGGTGCAACAGCAACGGGTGCGTGACACCACCCATGCCCTGGAGGTGGGGCTGAAGCTGCGGCAAAACCTGGGCGAACAGCTTACCTTGATCCTCGATGAGGACACTGCCCCGGAAAACCTGCGGCTGCTGCAAGAGAGCTTTCAGGGTCTGCTCAACCTGGGCCTGGAGCAGGGTGGTGAACGCACCGGTTTCAGCAAGGCCAGCAGCAACTACCAGGCCTTTCTCCAGGCCTACCGCGACAGCCCCGCACCTGCCCGCAGCATGGGCGTCGATCAGCCACTGGGGGCGGCCTTCAACCAGGTGCGCACCGACCTGATCGACGCCCACAAGCAGGCCCTGGACCTGATCACCCGTAGCGAGGAACACAGCCGTGACCGCGCGCTGCTGGTTAGCGGCGTGCTCGGCCTGATGGGCCTGGTGGTGGTGGTTCTGGGCTTTATCACTGCGCACAACATCGCCCGCCGCTTCGGCCAACCGATCGAAGCGTTGGCCAAGGCGGCCGACCAACTCGGCAAAGGCAATTTCGATGTTACCCTGCCTGTCACCCAAGCCACCGAGCTGAACCTGCTGACCCGCCGCTTCGGCCTGATGGCCGATGCCTTGCGCAAGCACCAAGCCACCAACGTCGATGAACTGCTGGCCGGTCAGCAGCGTTTGCAAGCCGTGCTCGATAGCATCGACGACGGCCTTCTGATCATCGACCGCCAGGGCCGCCTGGAACACCTCAACCCGGTAGCGCAGCGCCAGTTGGGTTGGAACGACAGCCGCGTCGGCAGCAGCCTGGCCGAAGCCTTGCAGCGACCGGAGCTGGAGCAGCAGCTGCGCCAGGTACTGCGCGGCGGTAGCCTCGACCGCCCGCCAGACGACCTGAACATGGAAGTGGATGAGGAATCGCGCCTGCTCACCTACAGCCTGACCCCGGTCAGCCACCCGCAAGGGCCGATCCTTGGCGCGGTGATGGTGCTGCACGATGTGACCGAGCAACGGGCCTTCGAACGGGTGCGCAGTGAATTCGTGCTGCGCGCGTCCCATGAACTGCGCACCCCCGTGACCGGTATGCACATGGCTTTCGGCCTGTTGCGCGAGCGGGTCAAGTTCCCGCCCGAGGCACGCGAGAACGACTTGCTGGAAACCATCGGCGAAGAAATGCAGCGCTTGACCCAATTGATCAACGACCTGCTCAACTTCTCGCGCTACCAAAGCGGCTTGCAGAAACTCGAGTTGGCGCCGTGCGCCCTCGACGAACTGCTGGAGCGTGCGCAACTGCGCTTTGCCGACCAGGCCAGGCACAAGCAGATCGAGCTGATCAAGGAGCTGGAGCTGCCACTACCGCGCATCCTGGCCGACGTTCCCCAACTCGACCGGGTGCTGGACAACCTGTTGCACAACGCCATCCGCCACACCGCCAGCGGCGGGCGTATACGCCTGCATGCGCGGCGGCATGCCGAGCGGGTGATCATCAGTGTCGAAGATAATGGCGAGGGTATCGCCTATGGCCAGCAAGGGCGCATTTTCGAGCCCTTCGTGCAGGTAGGGCGCAAGAAAGGTGGGGCGGGGCTGGGATTGGCGCTGTGCAAGGAGATCGTGCAGCTGCACGGCGGGCGCATGGGCGTGTTCTCCCGGCCTGGGCAGGGGACGCAGTTCTACATGGCCTTGCCTGTTTGAGGGCGTGGTGGCAAATGCCCACGTGCCACCAGTTCGGCAAACTGCCGCGCATTCAACGGCCGGGCAAACAGCCAGCCCTGGCCATAATTGACCCCCTCACTGTTCAACAACGCTGCCTGGTCTTCACATTCGATGCCTTCGGCAATCACCCGCAAGTGCAGGTCGTGGGCCATGCGGATGATATGCGGGGCAACGCCGCTGCTGGCAGCATCATGGCCCAGTGCATCGATGAACGCCTTGTCGATCTTCAGGCAGTCCACCGGCAGGGTCTGCAGGTAGGCCAGGCTGCAATAACCGGTACCAAAATCGTCGATCAGCACCTGGTGCCCGACGGCGCGCAGCGCCTGCAGGTTGTCACGGGCAACGACCACGTCGATCAGGCCGCGCTCGGTCACTTCAAAGGCAATCTGACTGGGCGCCACCCGATGCAACGCCAGCAGGCGTGCTGCCACCCGGCCAATCCGCGGCACCATCACATCGCAGGCCGCCAGGTTTATCGAGATATACAGCTTGGGGTGCGAGCGCAGCAGCTGCCCTAGCTGCTCGAGCACACGTTGCAGGACAAAGTCAGTGATCTGGCGAATCTGCCCGGTGTTTTCCGCCAGCGGAATGAACAGGTCCGGGCTGGTCAGTGAGCCGTCCGGGCGACGCCAGCGCACCAGCGCTTCGGCCCCCACGCAGCGCCGGCTGTCGAGCTCGATGATCGGCTGGTAGAGCACCTGCAGCTCGCCACGGCGCAAGGCATTCTGCAACTCCGAACTCATCGAGCGCCGCTGCAGGATCAGTTGCAGCACCAGCCAGCCAATGCAACAGGCGGCCAGCACACTCCCGGGGAACAGCAACCAGAGCATGCCGTTCATGCGCAGCGGCAGGCTGGCGCGTGGGGCAATCAGTACCAACTGGTAGTCAGGCGACTTGGTCGGCATGCGATAGATCAGCCGGTCGCTGAGTTCGAGTAGCGAGTTATGGCTGTTCGACCAGGCAGAGGGTGGCGGCCATACCTGCGGTGGGCCGAGCACCGGAATGGCGCGCGCACCGTTGTCGAGTACCACCACCAGGCTGCCGCCCGGGGGCAGGTCGACCACATCGGTCAGGTGTCCGCGGGAGGTGGAGACCAGAAACTTGCCCCGGCCCAGCATCAGTGCGGCCAGGTTCTCGTTCGGCTCGGTGGTGGTATTGAGCCAGTAACTGTACGTGGGCCCTTGGATGTCCGGTGCGCGCAGCGGCACGAACGCGCGTTCATCACCCCGGTTGGAGCAGGCAACTAGGCCATCCACATAAGCCGCTTCATAGATGAACCTCGAACTCAGGCCTACCTGCTGCAAGGCAGCCAGCATCGCCGGGCTGCAGCCGCGCAAGGGCTGCGCTTGCAGCTGGTCGACACCTTCGCGCAATTGGCCGAATACCTGCTCGAGGCGATCCAGAAAACGCTCGCCCTGGGCGTTCATCTGTTCGCTCTCGCTCTGCTTCATCTGTTGCAGGGCAATACCGATGCTGGCAGTCAGCAACACCGCGGCGCTGGCCAACGCTGCCAAAGTGGCCAGCATCCAGGGACGGTAAAAAATTTGGCGCAGCAGGGCAATTAAAGATGACATCGACGGCATCCAGTTGATAACTAAGGTATAGCAACTGAATCGATAATCACCCGCGCCGTTTGGCGCTTCGCTGCAACCTTCACAATCCAATTGTGACCGCGGTGCCTGCTTCGCGGGCGCGCCCGCTCCTACAGAGGCCGCAAATCCTCGATGAAGCTCAACGCATGCGGTTAAGCACCTGCAGCATCGCTGCCGTCTGCGCATCCGGCATGCCATCAAAACGCTGTGGGCGGAAGCGCATCTGGAACGCGGCGATTACATGGCGGGTGGCCACATCCAGTACGCCGGTCTGTTCGACCTGGTAGCCGAACCGTGCCAGCTCCTGCTGGTACCAGCCAACGCTGGGCGGGTTGACGCTGAAATAGGCCTGCTGGCGTGCCACCGCATTGGCCTCGGGCCAGATTCCCAGCCCGGCATCGGCCAGGCGCTTCCAGGGGAACAACGGCCCTGGGTCAAGCTTGCGCAACGGGGCAATGTCGCTGTGACCGATAATATGACGGGGCTCGATGTTGTTGCGTTTGACAATATCCTTGAGCAGGGCAATCAGCGCCTGGATCTGCGCTTCGCTGTAAGGGTGCCAGACCCGGCCGTTCGGCGTATCGGTAAAGCCTGGGTTGACGATCTCGATACCGATGGACGAGGAGTTCAGCCAGGTGCGCCCCTGCCACTGGCTGTCACCGGCATGCCAGGCGCGGCGGCTCTCATCCACCAGCTGATACACCGTGGCCGGGCCATCGCCGATCAGGTAATGGCTGCTGACCTCACCCTGGGTCAGCAACGCCAGCGAACGCTCCAGTGAGGCATTGGTGTAATGCAGGACAACGAACTGAATGCGGTCGTCCTGGTTGGCCGAAGGGTGGCTGCGGTCGATGCGCAGGCCCGTCGAGCAACCGGCGACAGAGAACAGCAGAAAGCAAATCAGGGTTTTTTTCAGCGTGGAAAGCACGTCAGTGGCCTCAGCGTATGAGCGCTACAGTATAACGTGCTCGCCACAACCGCGCCTGCCGGCTAGCTCTGCTCGACGCGATTGCGCCCCTGCTCCTTGGCCCGGTACAACGCCGCATCGGCACGCTTGAGCACCTGGTCGCCGCGCTCGCCAGAACGGAAAGCCGCCAGGCCGATCGAGGTGGTGATCACCACCCGCTCGCCCTTGAAGTGGAACGGGCAGGCTTCTATGGTCGCCCGCAACACCTCGGCCACCTGGGCCGCCGCCGCTGGCGGTGTCTGCGGCAGCAGCAGGACGAATTCCTCACCGCCAAAACGGGCAATGAAGTCACGGCCACGCAAGCGCTTTTGCAGTTGGTCGGCAACGATCTTCAGTACTTTGTCGCCGGCCAGGTGCCCATAGCTGTCGTTAATGCGCTTGAAATGGTCCAGGTCGAGGATCGCCATAGCGAGGTGACCGCCGTTTTCCTGCCATTCGAGCATTTCGCGTTCAACCCGCTCGCTCCAGGCTGCCCGGTTGGGCAGGCCGGTGAGGGGGTCGAGCAGGGCCTTCTGGCGCTGTTCCTCCAGGTGCTCGCGGTAACCGAGCGCCTCGTGCTCCATGTTTGCCACGCGCTCCGACAACCCTTGCAGGCGACCGGCCAGTTCCTGCTCGCGGCGATCACGCTCGTGCTTGTGCTCGTCCATGGTCACCAGCAAGCCTTCCAGCCGGTTCTCGAGGATGTGCTTGAGGCTGTCTACGTCGGCGGCACCTTGCACACTGCTTTGCAGCCCGTCGACGTGCTCGCGCAACTGGGTATCCAGCGCACGGGCAGCGCTGCTGTTGTCGGCGTGGCCAGCGCTGGCCTCGTGCAGGTGACTCTGGAAGCCTTCCAGGCGCTCGTTGAGTTGCTGCAGGTAAGTCTCGAATTCGTGCTGGCCGCTGTCGGTGATCGCCAGCATCAGCACCGCCAGGTCATCCAGCACCGGTATCAGCTCATACCAGTTCAAGCCGCGGGCAACCCGGACGCGCATTTCCAGCGCCTGGGCCTTGTGCCGCTCGGGCAGGCTGAGGTCGTCAAGCAGGCCGATCAGGGTTTGCTCGATGTGTGCGGCAACCTGGCTGTAAGGCGGCTCCACCGCGTAAGGCAGGGCATAGGGGCCGTCTTCGCCGAACGTTTCTTCCAGTGCCGGTAATGGCGCGGCCTCAGGCAATGGCTTGCTGGCAGCGTCTTCAGGGGTGGATGCATCATTCTGCGGTTGCGACACCGGCGGCCTGCCGGTCGTTTCGATCAATGCCGGGCCTGATGTTTCCAGCTCCGGCTCGGGCGCTACGGCCACCTCGGCTGCGGGCTCAGAGAGGGTTGGCAACGGCAGTAACGCATCGACATCACTGGGTAGCGGGGGCTCGACACTGGCCGGCTCCGCTTGGGGCGGAGGCTCGCCAACCGGCACAGCCACTGGCACAAGCACCGCTTCGTCCTGGCCATCGTCCTCACGGCTACCGAACAAGCGCTGCAGGAAGCCAGGGCGGGCATCTTCACCCGGTTTGCCCAGGGCTGACAGCGCGCGCCCCTGCAAACCGCTCAGCTCACCCAGCAGCGGCGGCAGGTCGCGTGACTGCGCGACGCCGCCATCGAGCTTCTTCGCCAGCTTCTTCAAAGGCCGCGAAATATCGCTAGGTAGCGGCAGGCCTTGCAGTTGACCAACCAGCGCAGTCAGCGCATCGCCCACCTGGTTCATGCGCGTTTCACGACGTTGCTCGGAATCCAGCACGGCCTTTTCCAGGCGAGGGATCAACCCGGCGAGGCCGGCATCCATGTTGTCGCTACGGATGACCTCGCGCATTTCTTTCATGCACTCGTCCACTACCTTGTCACTGCCTTCGGCAGCCAGGGTGCTGCGTACCAGGCCGCGGCGCAGCAGATCGAGACGGGCGTCCCAACGGCGTTCGAGCTTTTCCTGCTGCTCGATGCTTTTAAGGTATTTTTCTTTCCAGCGCTCGGCTTCTTCGGTCATGCCTGGATCCGCGAGGGGTGATACATCTGGGCTGTCTGATTACACACTGTCGGCGCGCGCCTCCAACTCTTGAGGGCGTGCGATGCTTTAGCTGATTCAGCTCAAGACCGGCAGCGTATCCACAGTCAATGCATCAGGCAATCGGATCTCTACCGCGACCGGAAGATGGTCGGAGATGGGCTGCGCCAGCACCTCGACACGCTCCAGGGTGAGGCTTGGGCTTAGCAGGATATGGTCCAGGCAACGCTGTGGTCGCCAACTGGGGAAGGTGGCCTCGACCTGCGGGGCAACCAGGCCCAGGTCGCGCAGCGGCGAGTGCTCCAGCAGGTCGGTGGCATGGGTGTTCATGTCACCCATCAGCACCTGGTGGCGGTAACCACCAATCAGCTCGCGGATATAGCCCAGCTGCAGGGCGCGGGTCTTGGCGCCCAGCGCCAGGTGCATCATCACCACGATCAGCGCATCGTCACCTTCGCCAAAGCGCACTAGGATCGCCCCACGCCCGGCAGGGCCTGGCAAGGGGTGGTCTTCGAGCAGTTGCGGCTTCAGGCGGCTGAGCACGCCATTGCTGTGCTGGGCAAAACGCCCCAGGTTGCGGTTGAGCTGCTGGTACCAGTAGGGGAAGGCCCCCAGGTGCGCCAGGTGTTCGACCTGGTTGACGTAGCCCGAGCGCAGGCTACCGCCATCGGCCTCCTGCAGGGCCACCAGATCGAAGTCGCCCAACAGCTTGCCGATCTTCTGCAAATTGCCGGCACGCCCGTTATGCGGCAGCAGGTGCTGCCAGCTACGGGTCAGGTAATGCCGGTAGCGCTCGGTACTGATGCCCACCTGGATATTGAAACTGAGCAACCGCAGGCGACCATCCTCGGGCAGGCCAGTGGCCTGCAGGTGATGTTCGTTGACCTGCGGCTGGTGCAGGCCAATGCCACGCGTAGCTCTGAAGCGGGGCATGGGTTTCGCCGCTTACTTAGCGGCGCGCTCCTTGTCGATAAGCTGGTCGGCAACGTTCAGCACGCCTTCCGGCCCGCCAGCGGTACCCAGGTCGAAGCGGTACTTGCCGTTGACCACCATCGCCGGTACGCCAGTGATTTCGTACTTCTTCGCCAGTTCCTTGGCCTGATTGACCTGGCCCTTGATGGCGAACGAATCGAAGGTGGCGAGGAACTTGTCCTTGTCTACGCCCTGGGTGGCGAGGAAATCGGCCATGTCGTTCTTGTCGGTCAGCTTCTTGCGCTGGTTCTGGATGGCATCGAACACCGCGGCGTGTACCTTGTGCTCGACGCCCATGGCTTCGAGGGTCAGGAACATCTGGCCGTGGGCGTCCCATGGGCCACCGAACATGGCTGGAACGCGCTTGAAGTTGACGTCCTTGGGCAGCTTGTCGACCCAAGGGTTGATGGTTGGCTCGAAGTGGTAGCAGTGTGGGCAGCCGTACCAGAACAGCTCGACTACTTCGATCTTGCCAGGCACGGAAACCGGAACAGGGTTGCTCAGCTCGATATATTCCTTGCCGGCAACAGGCTCGGCGGCCTGGACGGCAGTCATACCGAATACGCTGGCGGCGACCAGCGCAGCGCTGAGAATCAGTTTACGCATGCTTTACTCCTGAGCATTCATGGGTCGCCACGACGCGACCTGCACTGAGACAGGCCGGGAAGGGCTCGAGTTCTGTAGTGTAACGGCTGCGGACTGAAAAAAGGGCGGCCCGGCCACCCTTTCATCATTGGCCTACAACATTAACTGAAAGTTAATGCAGCGCCCTTGAAGGCATGTACATCACCTGTAGGAGCGGCCTTGTGTCGCGATAGGGCTGCGCAGCAGCCCAGCAATTTTTGCATTTGCGCTGAAACCCTGGGGCTGCTGCGCAGCCCATCGCGACACAAGGCCGCTCCTACAAGGGACCGCGCCGCCAGTCAGTGCAGGCCCTGGATGTAGCTGGCCAACGCTTCGATGTCGTGGTTGCTCAGCTTGCCAGCGATGGTACGCATGGTCATGGCGTCGCCATCGTTGGTGCGGTTGCCTTCGCGGAAGTCGGTCAGCTGCTTGGTCACGTACTGCGAGTGCTGCCCACTCAGATGCGGGAAGCCGGCCAGGGCGATGCCAGCGCCGTTCGGCGAGTGGCAGCCGGTACAGGCGGGCATGCCTTTCTCCAGGTCGCCACCGTTGAACAGCGCACGGCCACGCTCCACCAGCTTGGGATCGGCGGCGCCTACGCTGCCTTTCTGGCTGGCGAAATAGGCAGCGATGTCGGCCAGATCCTGGTCATTGAACGGGGCCAGCATGCCGGTCATTTCCAGCACGGTACGTTTGCCCGACTTGATGTCGTGCAGTTGTTTTTCCAGGTAGCGCTGGCCCTGGCCGGCCAGTTTCGGGAAGTTCGGTGCCAGGCTGTTGCCGTCAGGGTTGTGGCAGGCGCCACAGACGGCGGTCTTGGCCTGGCCAGCGGCGGCATCGCCTTTGATAGGTTGTGCAGCAGTGGCCGCACCTGCGACACCCAGGGTCAACAGCAGACTCACGACTAGTTTGTTCATCAGCTAATCCAACACGGCTAAGGGTGAAATGTTATGTATCGGGACTGCCACTCATCCAAAGGATGACCAAACGGTAGTCCTCGGCACTGCAGTCCATGCACAATCCACGCGGCGGCATAGCCTTGAAACCCTGGGTCACGTGCTTTACCAGTACCTCCATGCCTTGCGCCAGCCGTGGCTCCCAAGCTGCCCGGTCACCCTGCCTGGGTGCCTGTGGCAACTGCCCGGTGTGACAGGCCGCACACGTGCGGTTGTACAACACCTCGGGATCCTGTGTAGCCTGTGCGCTGAAATACGGCAGGAACATACCGACAGCTAGCAGCCATTTCGCCAGGCGAAACGACCTGACAGGGTTGGGGGACGCGCTGCGTTCTGATGCGCAAGCTATAGTTCGGCACCCCATGCCCGTTCTCCTTCGCTGGGAGAATGGGCACACAAAAACTGGGGCATTATATACTTCTGTCAGCCAAACGGAAACGACACCGCTTGCCGGCCTAGGCTTTGGCAACACCCACATCGGATATCCCATGCAAGTCAAGAACCCCATCCTCGGCCTCTGCCAGAAAGCCAAATTCGCCCTCAGCGCAGCCAAGGTCGAACAATGCCCGGACGACCAGGGTTACGAGGTGGCCTTTGCCGGCCGTTCTAACGCCGGCAAATCCAGCGCCCTCAATACCCTGACTCATGCCAGCCTGGCGCGTACCTCGAAAACCCCGGGGCGCACCCAGCTGTTGAATTTCTTCAGTCTGGACGATGAACGGCGTTTGGTCGACCTGCCGGGCTACGGTTATGCAAAAGTGCCGATTCCACTCAAGCAGCACTGGCAGAAACACCTGGAAGCCTACCTGGGCAGCCGTGAGTGCCTGCGCGGCATCATCCTGATGATGGACGTGCGCCACCCGATGACCGACTTCGACAAGATGATGCTCGACTGGGCCAAGGCCAGCGGCATGCCGATGCACATCCTGCTGACCAAGGCCGACAAGCTGACCCACGGCGCTGGCAAGAACACCCTGCTGAAAGTGCAGTCGGAAATCAGGAAAGGCTGGGGCGATGGCGTGACCATCCAGCTGTTCTCGGCGCCCAAGCGCCTGGGCGTGGAAGAGGCTTATCGCGTGCTGGCGGGCTGGATGGAGCTGGAAGACAAGCCAGTCATCTGAAGGTTGGCGCGCAACCTTGTAGGAGCGGGTTCACCCGCGAATGCGGCGGTGCATCCGGCATCGCATTCGCGGGTGAACCCGCTCCTACAGGGGGCTGAGCAAGCCATGAGGCAAATTCCGGGCAAAAAAAACCCCGGACTTCGTATGGGGAGGGGGAAGTTCGGGGTCCAAGTCCGGACCGCTAGGGCGGGGTCCAGATATCTGCCAACACTTAACACAACATAGGAGCATCGAAAGGCTTCACCAGCCATTCAGTTACTCTGAGTTCCGCTTCACCGGTTTAGTTCCGAAGCCCTGAAAACTATTTGCGATAGTTTCATCAAACCTCAGCACCAACGACACTAGCGGTGCCAGGATCCGCGTCACCCCGTCGCAGATCCTACACAGCTTTACCGGCTCAATCAGTGAGCTTCGTCCCAATTCGCACCAATTCCTGCTTCAACCAGCAGGGGTACATCCAGCTGGGCGGCCTGGCTCATATGCTGGCGAATTTCATCGTTCACCTGTTGAACCAGGTCCTCACGCACCTCGAGCACCAGTTCGTCGTGTACCTGGAGGATCACCCGGGCATCCAGCCCGCTCTCGCTCAGCCAGTTATCCACATTGACCATGGCGCGTTTGATGATGTCGGCTGCTGTGCCCTGCATTGGCGCGTTGATTGCCGTGCGCTCGGCGCCTTTACGCAGGGCCGGGTTCTTGGCGTTGATGTCTGGCAGGTACAGGCGGCGGCCGAACAGAGTCTCGACAAAACCTTGCTCGGCAGCCTGGGCGCGAGTGCGCTCCATGTAGGCCAGCACGCCGGGGTAGCGGGCGAAGTAACGGTCGATGTAGTCCTGCGACTGCTTGCGGTCGACACCGATCTGCTTGGCCAGGCCAAACGCGCTCATGCCGTAGATCAGGCCAAAGTTGATGGCCTTGGCTTTGCGACGCTGGTCGGTGGTGACGTCTTCCAGCGCCACCCCGAACACTTCTGCTGCCGTGGCGCGGTGCACGTCGAGGTCGTTGCGGAAGGCGTGCAACAAGCCTTCGTCCTTGGCCAGGTGGGCCATGATGCGCAGCTCGATCTGCGAGTAGTCCGCCGCCAGCAGCTTGTAGCCGGGGCTGGCAACGAATGCTTGGCGAATGCGTCGGCCTTCGGCGGTACGGATCGGAATGTTCTGCAGGTTCGGGTCGCTCGACGACAGCCGGCCGGTAGCCGCCACCGCCTGCTGGTACGAGGTGTGAATACGCCCGGTGCGTGGGTTGATCTGCCCCGGCAGCTTGTCGGTGTAGGTGCTCTTGAGCTTGCTCAGGCTGCGGTACTGCATCAGTACCTCAGGCAGCGGGTAGCCTTGCTCGGCCAGTTCGTCGAGCACCGCTTCGGCGGTGGAGGGTTGGCCCTTTGCGGTCTTGCTCAGCACCGGCATGCCCAACTTGTCATACAGGATCGCGCCCAGCTGCTTGGGCGAGCCGAGGTTGAATTCTTCACCGGCCAGCTCGTAGGCACGCTGCTCCAGCTCGGCCATCTTCACGCCTAGCTCACCGCTTTGCACATGCAGCAGTGCGGCATCGACCAGCGCGCCCTGGCGCTCGATCTTGGCCAGCACCGGGACCAGCGGCATCTCGATGTCCATCAGCACCGGCTGCAGGCTTGGCGTCTGCGCCAGGCGGGCCTGCAGCGCCTGGTGCAAGCGCAGGGTAATGTCGGCATCTTCGGCGGCGTACGGGCCGGCCTTGTCCAGGTTGATCTGGTTGAAGGTCAGCTGTTTGGCACCCTTGCCGGCGATGTCCTCGAAGGCGATGGTGCTGTGGTCGAGGTACTTCTGCGCCAGGCTGTCCATGTCGTGACGGGTCGCAGTGGAGTTGAGCACATACGACTCGAGCATGGTGTCGTAGGCCACGCCGCGCATTTCGATGGCCGGTGAGGCATTGGCGAGAATGTTGATGTCGTACTTGGCGTTCTGCCCGACCTTGGCCTTGGCTGGGTCTTCCAGCAGAGGCTTCAGTGCCAGCAGCACGGCCTCACGGTCCAGCTGTGCCGGAGCGCCATCGTAGTCGTGGGCCAGGGGCACATAAGCAGCTTCATGGGGTTCGACGGCGAATGACAGGCCGACCAGCTGCGCCTGTTGGGCGTCAAGACTGGTGGTTTCGGTGTCGAAGGCGAACAGCGGCGCCTGGCGCAGCTTTTCCAGCCAGGCGTCGAAGCGGGCCTGGTCGAGGATGGTCTCGTATTTCGGTTCGACCTTGGCCACCGGCTCATCGACGACCGGGGCGAGATCCTCGCCAGCCTTGCTCGCCTCGCGCTGCACCTCGGCGACCCAGCTCTTGAACTCCATTTCGGTGTACAGCGCCAGCAGCGCGTCGCGGTCCGGCTCACCGCACACCAGTGCCTCGACCTCGACATCCAGTGGTACATCGCACTTGATGGTGGCCAGTTCATAGGACAGGAACGCCGAATCGCGGTGCTCCTCGAGCTTGGCCGGCAGGGTCTTGGCGCCGCGGATGGCCAGGGTCGGAACCTTGTCGAGGTTGGCGTACAGGTCGCTGAGGCCGCCGCCGATACCGGTCAGCAGGCCAACTGCGGTCTTTTCACCAACGCCCGGCACACCGGGGATGTTGTCGACCTTGTCGCCCATCAGCGCAAGGAAGTCGATGATGTGCTCCGGACCGACGCCAAACTTTTCGTGCACGCCGGCAACGTCCATCACGCTGCCGGTCATGGTGTTGACCAAGGTCACGTGGCCGTCCACCAGCTGCGCCATGTCCTTGTCGCCGGTCGAGATGATCACCGGGCGGCCCTGGGTGGCACTGCTGCGCGCCAGGGTGCCGATCACGTCATCGGCCTCGACCCCTTCTACGCACAGCAGCGGGTAGCCCAGCGCCTTGACACTGGCATGCAACGGCTCGACCTGTACCCGCAGGTCGTCGGGCATGCTTGGGCGGTTGGCCTTGTATTCGGCGAACATGGCGTCACGGAAGGTGCCGCCCTTGGCGTCGAAAACCACCGCGAACAGGCTGTCGGGGTATTGCTTGCGCAGGCTCTTGAGCATGTTCAGCACACCCTTCACCGCACCGGTCGGCATGCCCTTGGACGTGGTCAGCGGCGGCAGCGCGTGGAAGGCGCGGTACAGGTAGGAGGAACCGTCCACCAGGACGAGGGGCGCTTGGCTCATGAGCAGAATCAACCTTTTCGACGGGTCCGGCGCTAGAATAGCCAGAATCATTGACGACAAAGGGACTAGGTTATCATGCGTACACTCAATCGCCTGTTACTGCTCGGCCTGTTGGCAACCATGCCGGTCGTCACCCTGGCGGCGGACGACGCCCCCTCGGCCGATCCCGAGGTGACCATTCGCACGGAAGGCGACAAGACCATCCAGGAATACCGGCAGAACGGCTTCCTGTATGCGATCAAGATCACACCGAAAAACGGCAAGCCTTATTTCCTGGTACGCGCCGATGGCACCGATGCCAATTTCATTCGATCCGACCAGCCGGACATGCTGATTCCGTCCTGGAAGATCTTCGAGTGGTAATCTGACGCGCACCGTTCACATCAACCCGGCACTTCCCGGCGGAAGTGCCCGTATGGGCAATTTTTCATCATGTCAGTCTTCACCCCCGTGACCCGGCCTGAGCTGGAAACCTTTCTGGCGCCGTACGCGCTGGGCCGTCTGCTCGACTTTCAGGGCATTGCCGCCGGCACCGAGAACAGCAATTTCTTCGTCAGCCTCGAACAGGGGGAGTTCGTCCTGACGCTGATCGAGCGTGGGCCCGCCGAGGACATGCCGTTCTTCATTGAGCTGCTCGATACCCTGCACGCAGCCGACATGCCGGTGCCGTACGCAGTTCGTGACCGCGACGGCCACGGCCTGCGCGAACTCTGCGGTAAGCCGGCGCTGCTGCAGCCACGGCTGTCGGGCAAGCACATCAAGGCTCCCAATGCCCAGCACTGCGCCCAGGTCGGCGAACTGCTGGCGCACATCCACCTGGCCACCCGCGAGCACATCATCGAGCGCCGCACCGACCGTGGCCTGGACTGGATGCTGGCCTCGGGTGCCGAGTTGCTGCCACGCCTGACGGCCGAACAAGCCGCGCTGCTGCAGCCGGCGCTGGACGAAATCGGTGCGCACAAGGCGCAGATCCTGGCCTTGCCACGGGCCAACCTGCACGCCGACCTGTTCCGCGACAACGTGATGTTCGAAGGCACCCACCTGACCGGTGTGATCGATTTCTACAACGCCTGCTCGGGGCCGATGCTGTATGACATCGCCATCACCGTGAACGACTGGTGCCTGGATGAGCACGGCGCGATCGACATGCCGCGTGCCCAGGCGCTGCTGGCGGCCTATGCGGCGCTGCGGCCGTTCACTGCAGCCGAGGCCGAACTGTGGCCGGAAATGTTGCGGGTAGGCTGCGTACGCTTCTGGCTGTCGCGCCTGATTGCGGCGGAGTCGTTTGCCGGGATGGACGTGATGATCCATGACCCGAGCGAGTTTGAAGTGCGTTTGGCGCAGCGCCAGCAGGTGGCTTTGCACTTGCCGTTTGCGCTCTGAGTCCCAGTGGGCCTGGCAGGGGATTGGGTGAAGGCTGACAGGTGCCCGCCTTTATGCCTTCAGCGCCTGTGAGATCGAGCGCCGCCCACGCGGCGCTTCGCGGGACAAGCCCGCTCCCACATCTGTTTCGGGCCAATTATTCCTGCGCCAGATGGGTTACAGCCTTGGTGCAGGACTGGAGATGGATGAAGAGCAGCGGCGCCCCCTTCGATATCGAATGGAACAAACAAGGCGGCCCGAGGTGACTTCACAGGAATGACTGGCCCGAACAGATGTGGGAGCGGGCTTGTCCCGCGAAGCGCCGCGTGGGCGGCGCTCGATCTCATAGGCGCTGAAAGCATCAAGGCAAGCCCCTGCCAGCCTTGATGCAATCTCCAGCAGGACGTAAGGCAAAGCAGGCTTACAACTGCTCCAGGCACCCCGCCAGGTCACCGCCCAGCTTCTCCAGCAAACGCTCATAACCCTTGCCGTCTACCGGATCAGTACCACCCAGTGCATCCAGCTCAGCCAGGCGCACCGGCAGCCCGGCCGTCAGGGTCTCGGCCAGGCGCGGGCGCAGTGGCGGCTCGCTGAACACACAGGTCTTGCCCACTTCCTGCAGGCGCTTGCGCATAGCGGCCACATGCTGGGCCCCTGGCTGCACCTCGGACGCCACGCTGAACACGCCAGTGTGCTTCAAGCCGTATTCCGCCTCGAAATAGTCGAACGCCTCGTGGAACACGAAGTAGGGTTTGTCGGCAATACCCGCCATCCGCGCCTTGATCCGCCCGTCCAGCGCGTCCATACGTTCGACGAAGGTCTTCAGGTTGCTCTGGTAGCGCGCCGCATTGGCGGGATCGGCCTGGGCCAGGTCAGCTGCCATTTTTGCCGCGATTACCCGCGCATTGGCCGACGATAGCCACAAGTGCGCATCCAGGCTGCCCGGGCGGTGGTCGTGGTCATGGTCATCGTGGTCCGCTTCCTCATGGGAATGGCTGTCCTCGCCAAAGTGACGCAGCTTCATGCCCGGCAGCGACTGCACAGCCACCGTGACCTTGCTGCGGCTGCCCAGTACGCGTGGCAGGAAGCTCTCCATGTCCGGGCCGATCCAATACAGCAGGTCGGCATCGCCCACCCGCCGTACGTCGGACGGGCGCAGCGCGTAGTGGTGCGGCGAAGCACCTGGCGGCAGCAATACCTCAGGGCTGCCGACACCCTCCTGCACGGCAGCGGCAATCTGCTGCAGCGGTTTGATACTGGCCAGCACACGCACATCGGCCTGGGCCGAGCATGCGATGAAAGCGACAAAAAGGGCTAGAAATCGGGACACGGTGAATACTCGGGTCGTGAGAAACAGGTAACATAATAACGTCTCCATCCAGAACCGTCGCTGCCCATGTCCATCACGCCGCTGGCCAACCGTCCTCACGATCACTCCCATTGCGTCCACAGCGCTTTGGCTGAAGCCGACGCCCTGTGCACCCGCCAAGGCCTGCGCCTGACCGCGCTACGCCGCCGGGTTCTGGAGCTGGTGTGGCAAAGCCACAAGCCACTGGGCGCTTACGATATCCTCGCCGTGCTCAGCGAGCAGGACGGCCGCCGCGCCGCACCACCCACGGTGTACCGCGCACTCGACTTCCTGCTGGAAAACGGCCTGGTACACCGCATCGCCTCGCTCAACGCCTTCATCGGCTGCAGCCACCCCGAGCACGTGCACCAGGGCCAGTTTTTGATCTGCCGCGAATGCCATGTGGCCATCGAGCTGGAACAGAGCAGCATCAGCGAAGCCATCATCGGCAGCGCCAAGGGCGTCGGCTTCACCGTCGAGACCCAGACCGTGGAAGTGGTTGGCTTGTGCGGCAACTGCCGGAGCGCGGCATGAGCGACGCGCTGATCCGCCTGGAGCAGGTCGGCGTCACCTTTGGCGGCGAGGCGGTGCTCGACAGCATCGACCTGTCGGTCGCGCCGGGCCAGATCGTCACCTTGATCGGCCCCAACGGCGCGGGCAAGACCACCCTGGTGCGCGCCGTACTCGGGCTACTCAAGCCGCACCGTGGCAAGGTGTGGCGCAAGCCAAAGCTGCGCATCGGCTACATGCCGCAAAAAATCCAGGTAGATGCCACGCTGCCGCTGTCGGTGCTGCGCTTCCTGCGCCTGGTGCCCGGGGTAGACCGTGCGGCAGCCTTGTCGGCGCTGCAGGAAGTGGGCGCCGAACAGGTCATCGACAGCCCGATCCAGACCATCTCCGGTGGTGAGATGCAGCGTGTGCTGCTGGCCCGCGCACTGCTGCGCGAGCCCCAGCTGCTGGTACTCGACGAGCCGGTTCAAGGCGTGGATGTGGTTGGCCAGACCGAGCTGTACAACCTCATCACCCGGCTGCGCGACCGCCACGGCTGCGGCGTGCTGATGGTGTCCCATGACCTGCACCTGGTGATGAGCGCCACTGACCAGGTGGTGTGCCTGAACCGACACGTATGTTGCTCGGGCCACCCGGAGCAAGTCAGCAACGACCCGGCCTTCGTCGAGCTGTTCGGCCAGAACGCCCCGAGCCTGGCCGTTTACCACCACCATCACGACCACAGCCACGACCTGCACGGCTCGGTCGTCGCCCCCGGCACCCATGTTCACGGAGAGCACTGCAAGCATGGCTGATTTTCTTCTTTACGCCTTGCTTGCGGGCCTTTCCCTGGCAGTGGTTGCGGGCCCGCTCGGCTCTTTCGTGGTGTGGCGGCGCATGGCTTATTTCGGCGACACCCTGTCCCACGCCGCACTGCTGGGCGTGGCTATGGGCTTCGTACTGGATGTAAGCCCGGCCTTGGCGGTAACCGTCGGCTGCCTGTTGCTGGCGATCCTGCTGGTGACCTTGCAGCAACGCCAGCCGCTGGCCTCCGACACCCTGCTCGGTATCCTCGCCCCCAGCACCTTGTCGCTGGGCCTGGTGGTGCTGAGTTTCATGCACGACGTGCGCATCGACTTGATGGCCTACCTGTTCGGCGACCTGCTGGCCATCAGCACCACCGACCTGGCCTGGATCCTCGGCGGCAGTGCGCTGGTCCTGCTGCTGCTCGCCGTGCTCTGGCGGCCACTGCTGGCGGTTACCGTGCATGAAGAGCTGGCGATGGTCGAGGGCCTGCCCGTGGCTGGCCTGCGCATGGCGCTGATGCTGCTGATTGCCGTGGTGATTGCCGTCGCCATGAAGATCGTCGGCGTGCTGCTGATCACCTCGCTGTTGATCATCCCCGCCGCTGCGGCGCAGCGTCACGCCCGCTCGCCCGAGCAGATGGCCCTGGGCGCCAGCCTGCTGGGCGTGACCGCCGTTTGCGGTGGCCTGGCCATGTCCTGGTTCAAGGACACCCCCGCCGGGCCGTCGATCGTGGTCTGTGCAGCGGTGCTATTCTTGCTGAGCCTGGCCCTGCCAAAGCGCTGAAGACAGGGCGTGTGCCGGCACGCCTTGCAACCTTTTGCCGGGTAAAGGGTCTGTAAGACCTGTTTTCGAGCGTGCGCACCTGGGTGTAGACTTGCTCGCTTTTTGCGCAAATAGAGAGTCGCAGGAATGAAGCCGTTTGCCTCCCGTTATCTGCTTGTTGCCGCGTTTTCCCTGCTCCTGGCTGCCTGCTCCAGTGCGCCGGTAGAACAGGCCACCGCACCTGCCCAAGCCGATGCCTGGCAGCAGTTGCAACAAAACATCGCCAGCAACGAACTGGCCACCGCCGAAGACCAGTTGACGGCCCTGCAGGCCCAGTCACCGGACGACGCGCGCCTGGAGCAATACCAGCGCCAGTTGGCCGAAGCCTACCTGCAACGTAGCCAGATCGTGTTGCAGAAGGGTGATGTGAACGCAGCAGCTACCGCCCTGGCCCGTGCCCGGGCACTGATGCCGCAAGCCCCGGCAGTGACCGGTGGCGACCCCCTGTCCCAGGCCCGCAAGGCGGAGCTGGAGAAAGCAGAGGCTGCGCTTAAGGCCGCCGAGGCCAAGCCAAAGGCACGCATCATCGACCCGACCGCGCCAAGCACCGTGGTGGCCTTGAAGACCACCGACAGCCGCGCCATGCGCCGCCAGCTGGATGAGATTGCTGCCGATGTGGTGAGCTACCAGTGCGAGGTGGTATTCCAGGTGCCGCGCACCGATGATGCGCCGTGGCTGAAGACCTTGCTGGAGAAGCGCGTGCGCAAGATCGACAGCGGATTTGAGCTGAAGCAGAAGCATGAAATTCAGCGTTCGCTGCCGGCGCAGGTGGTCCTGGTTCCGCATCAGCGTTGAGACCCTGGGGGCGCTGCGCGCCCCTTTCGCGACACGAGGCCGCTCCTACAGGGGATCGCATTCCCTTGTAGGAGCGGCCTTGCCGGGGCGCCGGACCGGTCGGATGGGCTGCAAAGCAGCCCTAGGCCGGCACAGCCTCCGCTGCAGCCTCCCGCTCCCAGACCCGATGCCCCTCGACCGCTTTGACAAAGGCATCTACCACCTGCTGGTCATCACCCAACAACAGCCCCTTGTCCTCCTTCAGCCCCAGCGTGCCCAATAGCGACTGGGTCAACACCAGCGCCTTGAGGTGCTTGTAGCCCTCCAGCAAGAAGTGCTTGGCCAGGCCGCTAGCGGCCAAGGCATCCGTAGAAGCCTTGCCCGCAGGTACGATAATCCCGTCGAACATGATAGACGGCATCCCTTCCATCGAGGCCGCTACCGGCAGTTGCGTGCCATCCGCCGCCTTTACCGGCGCCGAGGTCGGTCCCAGCAGCATCGGGCGGGCACTGTGCGCTTCCAGGGCCTTGACCAGTTTGTCCACGCTGGCGGCGTCCACGCCATTGGCCACCAGCACGGCAATCTTGCGCCCCTTGATACCCACCGAACCTGGGTGGTTCATCTGGCTCAAGGCAGGCGATTGCGCCAGCTGGCTGCCCTTGACCTGCACCGTACCCGCTTTCGGTGCAGGCAGGCCCAGGTTTGCTGCAACCGCTGCAGCCAGCTTCAAATCGATGTTGGCGAGAATCTCATTCACTTCCCGGGCGCGGATATGTTCGCGTTCCACTTTGCCCAATTCGAAGCTGTAGGCCTTGATAATGTGCTGTTGCTCGGTCGGGCTCATGCTCTGGAAGAACAGCCGGGCCTGCGAGAAGTGATCGCCAAACGACTCGCTGCGCTGACGAATCTTGTGCGCATCGATACGCTCCTGGTAGCTCTCGAAGCCGCCGTCTTGCGCCGCCGGCGGTGTTTCCTTGGGCCAGCCGCCGTCAATCGAGTTGGGTTCGTAGGACGCCCGCCCCTTGTGCACGACGTGCTGGTGCATCGCATCACGCTGGTTGTTGTGGTTAGGCGCTACCGGCCGGTTGATCGGGATCTGGTGGAAGTTCGGCCCACCCAGGCGGCTGATCTGGGTATCGGTGTACGAGAACAGCCGGCCCTGCAGCAGCGGGTCATTGGTAAAGTCGATTCCCGGCACGATATGGCCTGGGCAGAACGCCACCTGTTCGACCTCGGCAAAGAAATTGTCCGGGTTACGGTTCAGCACCATCTTGCCCAAGGGCGTTACGGGCACCAGCTCTTCCGGGATAATCTTGGTCGGGTCCAGCAAGTCGAAGTCGAACTTGTGCTCGTCGGCCTCCGGCACGATCTGCACGCCGAGTTCCCATTCCGGGTAATCACCGGTCTCGATCGCCTCCCACAGGTCACGACGCTGGAAGTCAGTGTCCTTGCCCGCCAACTTCTGCGCCTCGTCCCACAGCAGCGAATGCACGCCCTGCCGCGGCTTCCAGTGGAACTTGACGAAACTGGCCACGCCCTCGGCGTTGATCAGGCGGAAGGTATGCACGCCGAAACCTTCCATCATGCGCAAGCTGCGCGGGATAGCCCGATCGGACATCGCCCACATCACCATGTGGGCCGATTCCGGCACCAGCGAAACGAAATCCCAGAACGTGTCGTGGGCCGAGCCACCGGTAGGGATCTCGTTATGGGGCTCGGGTTTGACCGCATGCACGAAATCGGGGAACTTGATTGCGTCCTGGATGAAGAAGACCGGCATGTTGTTGCCGACCAGGTCGAAGTTACCTTCGTCGGTATAGAACTTGACCGCGAAACCGCGCACATCACGCACGGTATCCCCCGAACCACGGGGGCCCTGTACAGTGGAAAATCGCACGAATACAGGCGTGATTTTCTCAGGGTCCCGCAAGAAACCTGCCTTGGTCAGCTCGGCATGGTTGCCATAGCTCTGGAAGTAGCCATGCGCACCCGTGCCACGGGCATGCACGATCCGCTCGGGAATACGCTCGTGGTCAAAGTGCGTGATCTTCTCGCGCATGATGAAGTCTTCAAGCAGCGAGGGGCCACGATCACCGGCTTTCAAAGTGTTCTGATTGTCGGCGATGCGCACGCCCTGGTTGGTGCGCAAAGCTTGGCCGGTGGCATCGCTGCGCACCTCCTCCAGGCTTTGCAGCTTCGCGTTGGTGTTGGCACGATCAGGCGTATCGGTACCGGCGAGCTGGCTCTGTTTCGGCGAATCCGGCTTCTTGCTGGGCATCGGGGCTCTCCTCATCAGTCATCAGGCTGCCCTTGGGGGCATGTTCCAAGTAGTGACCGGAGGCGGCTTCGTTGCGTTCAATTCACTTTACCGGTTGTCGCCATATGCCCGATGGATTGGTGCATTACGAAATAAATGCTAAGAACAGCTAAGGGAAAAGGCTAAAATGCGCGACCTCAGCTAACCGCTGACCCCAAATTCCATGCGCCCCACAAGGTTCGCTACGTGATCGAGTTCCAACAGGTACATAAAACCTACCGCGTTGCCGGTAGGGAAATCCCCGCACTGAATCCGACCAGCCTGATCATCGAAGATGGCCAGGTGTTCGGCCTGATCGGCCATTCCGGCGCCGGCAAGAGCACCATGCTGCGCCTGATCAACCGGCTGGAAGAGCCTTCCGGCGGCAAGATCATCGTCGACGGCGAAGACGTCACCGCATTCAACGCCAACCAGCTGCGCGGCTTCCGCCAGCAGGTCGGCATGATCTTCCAGCACTTCAACCTGCTGGCCTCCAAGACCGTCGCCGACAACGTTGCCTTGCCACTGACCCTGGCCGGCGAGCTGTCGCGCAGCGAAATCGACAAGCGCGTGACCGAGCTGCTGGCACGCGTCGGCCTGTCGGACCACGCCAAAAAGTACCCGGCACAGCTGTCCGGCGGCCAAAAGCAGCGCGTCGGCATCGCCCGCGCCTTGTCCACCAACCCGAAGATCCTGCTGTGCGACGAGGCCACCAGTGCCCTCGACCCGCAAACCACGGCCTCGGTCTTGCAACTGCTGGCCGAGATCAACCGTGAACTGAAGCTGACCATCGTGCTGATCACCCACGAAATGGACGTGATCCGCCGGGTCTGCGACTGCGTGGCCGTGATGGACGCCGGCCAGATCGTCGAGCAAGGCTCGGTGGCCGATGTGTTCCTGCACCCACAGCACGCCACCACCAAGCGCTTTGTCCAGGAAGACGAGCAGGTTGACGAAGGCGAGCAGCGCGACGACTTCGCTCACGTACCGGGCCGCATCGTGCGCCTGACGTTCCAGGGCGACGCCACCTACGCGCCGCTGCTGGGCACCGTGGCCCGCGAAACGGGTGTGGACTACAGCATCCTCGCCGGGCGTATCGACCGTATCAAGGATGTTCCCTATGGCCAGCTCACCCTCGCCCTGATCGGCGGTGACATGGAAGCGGCGTTCGCCCGCTTCAAGGCAGCTGATGTACATATGGAGGTACTGCGTTGATGGACGCCCTGAATTTCTTCGCCAACGTCGACTGGGCCGAAATCTGGCTGGCCACCATCGACACCATGATCATGCTGTTCGGCTCGCTGTTCTTCACCGTGCTGCTGGGCCTGCCGCTGGGCGTGCTGCTGTTCCTGTGCGGGCCGAAGCAGATGTTCGAGCAGAAGGGCGTGTATGCGCTGCTGTCGCTGGTGGTCAACATCCTGCGCTCGCTGCCGTTCATCATCCTGCTGATCGTGATGATCCCGTTCACCGTGCTGATCACCGGCACCTCGCTGGGTGTAGCCGGCGCCATTCCGCCACTGGTGGTAGGGGCCACGCCATTCTTCGCGCGCCTGGTGGAAACCGCCCTGCGTGAAGTGGACCGCGGCATAATCGAAGCGACCCAGTCGATGGGCGCCACCACCCGCCAGATCATCACCAGCGCCCTGCTGCCGGAGGCCCGCCCGGGTATCTTTGCAGCCATTACCGTAACGGCGATTACCCTGGTTTCGTACACCGCCATGGCCGGTGTGGTCGGCGCAGGCGGCCTCGGCGACCTGGCCATCCGCTTCGGCTACCAGCGTTTCCAGACCGATGTGATGGTGGTGACCGTGGTACTGCTGCTGGTACTGGTGCAAGTGCTGCAGAGCGTGGGCGACAAACTGGTTGTGCATTTTTCCCGTAAGTAACCCCAATGGGGTCGGCCCGGCCGACCCGTTCGGGGGCCGTCGCGGCCCTCACAAGGAGTGATCAATGAAGAAGCTGCTTGCTGTTGTCGCCGCTGTCGCGGCCTTCTCGGCCAATGCTGCCGAAACCCTGACCGTCGCCGCCACCCCGGTGCCGCACGCCGAAATCCTCAACTTCGTCAAACCGCAGTTGGCGAAAGAAGGCGTGGAGCTGAAGGTCAAGGAATTCACCGACTACATCCAGCCGAACGTGCAGGTTGCAGAAAAGCGCCTGGACGCCAACTTCTTCCAGCACCAGCCGTACCTGGATGAGTTCAACAAGGCCAAGGGCACTAATCTGGTGAGCGTGGCCGGCGTGCACATCGAGCCGCTGGGCGTGTACTCGACCAAGATCAAGAAGCTGGACGAGCTGTCTTCCGGGGCCACCGTGGTCATCCCCAACGACGCCACCAACGGCGGCCGCGCCCTGCTGCTGCTGGACAAGTCCGGTGTGATCAAGCTGAAGGACAACACCAACATCCTGTCGACCGTGAAGGATGTTGCCGAGAACCCGAAAAACGTGAAGTTCCGCGAGCTGGAAGCCGCCACCATCCCACGTGTGCTGACCCAGGTCGATGCCGCCCTGATCAACACCAACTATGCGCTGGAAGCCAAGCTGAACCCAGAGAAAGACGCCCTGGCCATCGAAGGCAGCGACTCGCCTTACGTGAACATCCTGGTTGCCCGCCCGGACAACAAGGACTCCGATGCGATGAAGAAACTGGCAGCAGCGCTGCACTCGCCTGAGGTGAAGCAGTTCATCAATGAGAAGTACAAAGGCGCTGTGGTTCCGGCGTTCTAAGCCGAACAATCGCGCTGGATTCTTCGCGGGTAAACCCGCTCCCACAGGTACGGCACTGCCTGCGAGGCTTGTGCTATCCCTGTGGGAGCGGGTTTACCCGCGAAGCTTTTCAGGAGCCACTCAATCCCGTTTAACCAGCCCGGGCAACTGCGCCACCAGCTTCTGGTTATTGAACGGCGCCCGAATGAACCCGCGCTGACGCCCATCCGGCCCCACAACCGCCAGGTTGCCGCTGTGATCCACGGTATACCCCGGCTTGCTGGTATCTGCCGGAATGAACGGAATGCTCAAGGCATTCGCCAGCTTCTGGGTATCCTCGATCGACCCCGCCACCCCGACAAAGTCCTTGTCGAAATAGCCCAGGTACTGCTTCAGCTGGTTCGGCGTGTCGCGGTTCGGGTCCACGCTCACCAATATCACCTGCAGCCGGTCGACGGCTTCCTTGGGCAACTCGCTCTTCACCTGGCGCAACTGGGCCAAGGTAGTCGGGCAGATGTCCGGGCAATAGGTGTAGCCAAAGAACAGCAACGACCATTTGCCCTTCAGGTCATCCAGCTGCACCGGCTGGCCGTCCTGGTTGGTCATGGTCACGTCGGCCACGGTGCGGCTTTGCGGCAGCAGAATGATGCCGGCGTCGATCAGCTCGGTGGGGTTGGGCTGGTCGCGGCCATTGAGCACCTTGTTGACGGTCAGGCCCAGGATCAACGCGACCAGGGCAACGAGAATGAAGACGGTTTTCTGGGTTCGGGTCATAGGTTCAGCAACAGGTAGTGGTCGAGGAGCAACGCGATGAACAGCGCGAACAGGTAGCCAATAGAGTACTTGAAGGTGCTGATCGCCGCGTGCGGCCGGCTGCCACGGTACAACACCCAGGCCCATTGCAGGAAGCGCAGGCCCAAGGCCAGGGCACAGGCCAGGTACAGCGGGCCACTCATGTGGATGGTATACGGCAGCAGGCTTACCGCCAGCAAAATCAGGGTGTACAGCAGGATATGCAGCGTGGTGTAACGCTCGCCGTGGGTCACCGGCAGCATGGGGATATCGGCCTTGGCGTACTCCTCCTTGCGGTGAATGGCCAAGGCCCAGAAGTGCGGCGGGGTCCAGGCAAAGATAATCAGCACCAGCAACAGTGGCTCGGCGCTGACATGGCCACTGACCGCTACCCAGCCAAGCAACGGCGGGGCAGCGCCGGCCAGGCCGCCAATGACGATGTTCTGCGGTGTGGCGCGCTTGAGAAAGCCGGTGTAGAGCACCGCATAGCCAAGCAGCGAGGCCAGGGTCAGCCAGGCCGTGAGGGTATTGGTGAACACCAGCAGCAGGGCCATGCCCAGCAGCGCCAGGGCCAAGGCGAACAGCAATGCCGGCAGCGGTTCGACCCGGCCCTGGGCCAGTGGCCGTTTATGGGTGCGCGCCATCAGTGCATCGATACGCCGGTCCACCACATGGTTGACTACCGCAGCACCGCCGGCGCACAAGCCGATACCCAGGTTGCCGAACAGCAGCACGCTCCAGCTCACACCCGCGCGGGTGGCGAGGAACATGCCCGCCAGCGAGGTGATCAGCATCAGCACCACCACCTTGGGTTTGGTCAGTTCCAGATAATCGCGCCAACTGGCCCGTCGTGCGCTCAGAAGCGTCGCCACGAATCGTTCCTCATGTGATGAGAAATGCCCACACCGGTCACCGGCCGCAGGCGCCAGCCATGACCGACACCCACGCGCACCTTGTCGACCACGCGAATACGGTAGTTCACCAGCACCATGCTCAGCAGCAACAGCGCCCCCCCCGCGTTGTGCGCCACCGCCACAGCCAACGGCAGGTGGAATACGACATTGCTGATGCCCAGGCCCACTTGCAGGGCCAGCGCCAGCAGTACCAGCCGCGCCAGGCCGGGCAGGCCACAGCGGTGCAGCTTCCAGCTGAGCATCAGCAGCACGCAGGTCACCAATAGCGCCCCCAGGCGGTGGCTGATGTGGATGGCTGTGCGCGCGTCACTGTCCAGTTGCCCGCCCAGGTAATTGGGGCCGACGTGCTGGGTCAGGTGGAAGCCGTTGCTGAAGTCCGCTGCCGGCCACCATTGGCCGTGGCAGGTGGGCACGTCGATACAGGCAACCGCCGCATAGTTGGCGCTGACCCAGCCGCCCAGGGCGATCTGCCCGATCACCACCAGCAGGGCCAGCGCAGCGATGCGGCGCAGGCTCAACGGCAATTTGGGCAACGGTGCAAAGGCTCGGGATAGACGCAGGGACAACAGCAGCAGCAAGCTCAGGGTCGTAAAGCCGCCGAGCAAGTGCGCGGTGACCACCTGCGGCCACAGCTTCAGGGTGACTGTCCACATGCCGAACGCCGCCTGGGCCAGCACCACACCCAGCAGCAGCACCGGCAGGCGATACGGCTGGCCGTCGCGGGCATGCCGGCGCACGGCCTGCAAGGCGAGCAGGGCGATCACCACCGCCAGGGTGCCGGCGAAATAGCGGTGGACCATCTCGGCCCAGCCTTTGGCTGCCTCCACCGGGTGCTCAGGGAAGTGCAGCTCGGCATGGGCCAGCTGCGCGTCGCTCTTGGGCACACTGATAAAACCGTAGCAACCCGGCCAGTCGGGGCAACCAAGGCCGGCATGGGTCAGGCGGGTGTAGGCACCGAGCAGGACAACCAGCAGCGCCAGCAGGGTGGCGAACACAGCAAGGCGAAATCCGGGTCTGGCCATGGCAGGCTCCTAGCCGATGTTGGACAGCTTGAGCAGGTGACGCAGGTCATCCAGTACGTGCTTGCCGTTGACCTTGCCGTCGTAGCGCAGCACCAGGTTGCCGTGCGGGTCGACGATCCACAGTTGCGGGCCGGCCTCGCCGACTTGCTGCAGATAACGTTGCGCATCCAGCGGGTAGCGTTGCAGCTGCGGGTACTCGCGGCCGAGCAGCGCCTGGAAGTCGTCGCTCAGCGGCTGGGCGGCAGCCAGCGCATGGCTGGCGCGGCTGGCATCACGGCCCAGGCCAACCTGGATCTGCCGGGCCAGGTACACCAGGCGCTGGCAGTCTTCGGCGCAAGCCGCAGGCGCGCTAACCAACAGCTGCCAGCGCTGATCCTGGCCGGCCACGCCGATATCGGTACGGCTTTCGCCGTTGCCGATCATGGCGCCGTGGTAACTGCGGCCATCCGGCACCCAGAAGTTGAGCTTGTACATGCTGGTGGCCAGGATCATCGGCCCAAGCACCACCAACAGGATCAGCAACAGCTGAAAACGCCCGCGGGCTCTGGGCTTGCTACGTTCAGGCACTTCCAGGGGAGTGGCGGTGGCCATGGCGTTTCTCCTTGTTTGGGTGCCAGCCGAAATAGAGGTAGAGCAGAACCAGGGCGGTCGCCAGGGCAAACCACTGCACGGCGTAGCCCAGGTGTTTTTCCGGGCCCATGGCCACGACCGGCCAGTCCAGGCGGTAGGTCGCCGGGCCGGGTTCCAGGCGCAGTTCGTGGGCATAACCTTCACGGCCGAGCTGCGGCCAAAGCTGTGCAGCATCGATTACGGTCAGCAGGTGCGGCCACTGGCCGCCGGTGGGGTCCGGGTGCAGCTGGAAGGTGCTGCCAGGTGCGACATACACCGAGGCGTCGAGGGCCAAGGCGTGCGCAGGGGTGTCGAAGTGCACCGGCACACGGCGGTCGGGCCAAGGTAACCAGCCGCGGTTGACCAGCAACCACAGGCCGCTGGCCTGATCATGGAAAGGTTGCAGCAGCTCGACCCCGGCCTGCCCGTCGCGCATGCGGTTGTCCAGCAGTACGCTGTGTTCGGCATCGAAGCGGCCATACAGGTGGACCCGGCGGAAGCTATTGTCTTGATCGGCTGTCAGCTGGGCTGTGGCCAACGGCGCTTCAATGCGGCGCTCGGCGTAGCTGGCCAGCAGCACGCGCTTTTCCTCGGCGCGGCCGAGTTGCCAGCAGCCAAGCGCAATCAGCCCCGGCAGCAGCGCAAGCACCACCAGGGTCGGTATCCAGCCTGGGCGAAATGGCCTCACGGGCACCTCGCTATACTTATCCACATCACCGCATCCCCCCGGAGTAGCGCCATGCTCAAGGCCGCGATTGTCCTGATGCTGTTGGCCACCATTGCCAGCCTGTTCAGTGGCCTGGTGTTTCTGGTCAAGGACGACGAAAACTCGACCCGCCTGCTGAAAGCGCTGACAGTGCGGGTGACCCTGGCGGCCCTGACCATCGGCTTGGTCGCCTGGGGCTTCATCAGTGGCCAGCTCGTCTCCCACGCCCCTTTCTGAAGTTTTCAGCTGACCCTGTAGGAGCGGGTTTACCCGCGAATGCGATGTTGAATGTGCCGGCGCATTCGCGGGTAAACCCGCTCCTACAGGGTTCTCTGTTCACAGCACGTAGACAAAGATGAACAACCCCACCCACACCACATCAACGAAGTGCCAGTACCAACTGGCCGCCTCGAAACCAAAGTGTTTCTCCGGGTTGAAGTGCCCACGCAAGATGCGCACGAACATCACGATCAGGATGATCGTGCCCAAGGTCACGTGGGCGCCGTGGAAGCCGGTGAGCATGAAGAACGTCGCCCCGTAGATCCCGGAGCCCAGCGTCAGCCCCAGCTTGGTATAGGCCTCGTGGTACTCGAAGGCCTGCAGAGCGATAAAGCAGATACCCAACAGGATGGTCAGCGCCATCCAGAATTTCAGTGGCCCACGGTGGTCACGGCGCAGGGCATGGTGGGCAATGGTGATGGTCACGCTGGAACTGACCAGCAAAATGGTGTTGATCAGCGGCAGGTGCCACGGGTCGATCACCTCCTTCGGCGGCGGGAATAGTTTCGGGTCGGGCGTGTGCAGCAACGGCCAGGTGAACTCGAAGCTCGGCCATAGCATGTGTGCTACACCCTTGGCCCCTTCACCCCCCAGCCACGGCCCGGCCAGCACGCGTACGTAGAACAGCGCGCCGAAGAAAGCCAGGAAGAACATCACTTCAGAGAAGATGAACCAGCTCATGCCCCAGCGGAACGAGCGGTCCAGCTGCGGGCTGTACAACCCGGCGCGGCTTTCCTTGACTACCGCCCCGAACCAGCCGAACAGCATGTAGGCCAGGAACAACGCGCCCACAAAGAAGATCAGCGGTCCATGCGAATCCGGGTGGCCGGCCTTCATGTCGTTGAACCAGGTGCCCAGGCCATACACCGTGATGAACATGCCGAGGGTGGCGATGATCGGCCACTTGCTCTGCGCCGGAACGTAGTAATGCTCATGACTTGCCATTGCTGTTCTCCTTCCCTTAACGGGCGCCCTTGACGCCCTGGGCCGCAACGTGCGCGACCGGCGGGTGGCGAGCGGTGATGTCGAACAAGGTGTAGGCCAATGTCAGGTGCTTCAAGCTGGCCGGCAGGTCGCGGTCGACGATGAAGCGCACCGGCATCTCGATGCGTTCGCCGGGCTGCAGCACCTGCTGGGTAAAGCAGAAGCACTCGGTCTTGTGGAAATACGCCGCAGCTTCGGCCGGCGTGATGCTGGGTATCGCTTGCGCACTCATCGGCCGGTCGGTCGGGTTGTGCGCGATGAAGATCATCTGGTTCACCGCCCCTGGGTTGACCTCGAGCTGATCGGCCGTGGAGTAGAAGTCCCAGACCATGTCGCTGGCATTGGTCGACATGAACTGCACGCGCACCGAACGCGATGGGTCACTGATCTGCCTGCCTTCGTACTGCCCGCCGGTTTTGCCGTTGATGCCGAAGGCCTTGCACATCACGTCGTAGATCGGCACCAGGGCGAAGCCGAAGGCGAACATCACCACCGTCAGCATCAGCAGGCGCGTGACCAGGCGTTTCAGCGGCAGGCCGTTCATGGCAGCGCTCCTACTTCACTTCCGGCGGTGTCTGGAAGGTGTGGTAAGGCGCAGGCGAGGGGATCGACCACTCCAGGCCTTCGGCGCCATCCCAGGGTTTGGCCGGTGCCGGCGCCCCCCCACGGATGCACTTGATGACAATGAACAGGAAGAAGATCTGCGTGGCACCGAACATGAACGCGCCGATCGACGAGACCATGTTGAAGTCGGCGAACTGCAGGTTGTAATCGGGGATACGCCGTGGCATGCCGGCCAGGCCGACGAAGTGCATAGGGAAGAAGGCCAGGTTCATGCCGATGAACGACAGCCAGAAGTGCAGCTTGCCGAGGGTTTCGTCATACATGTGGCCAGTCCATTTCGGCAGCCAGTAGTAGGCCGAGGCGAAGATGCCGAAGATCGCCCCGGGCACCAGCACATAGTGGAAGTGCGCCACCACGAAGTAGGTGTCGTGGTACTGGAAGTCCGCCGGGGCAATCGCCAGCATCAACCCGCTGAAGCCGCCGATGGTGAACAGGATGACGAAAGCGATGGCAAACAGCATGGGAGTTTCGAAGGTGAGCGAGCCTTCCCACATGGTGCTCACCCAGTTGAACACCTTCACCCCGGTGGGCACGGCAATCAGCATGGTGGCGTACATGAAGAACAGCTCGCCGACCACCGGAATACCGACCACGAACATGTGGTGGGCCCAGACGATGAACGACAGGAAGGCAATGGCGCCGGTGGCGTACACCATGGAGGTGTAGCCGAACAGCGGCTTGCGCGAGAACGCCGGGATGATCGAGCTGACCGCGCCGAAGGCGGGCAGGATCATGATGTACACCTCGGGGTGGCCGAAGAACCAGAACACATGCTGGAACAGCACCGGGTCACCACCCCCGGCGGCACTGAAGAAGCTGGTGCCGAAGTGGATGTCCATCAGCATCATGGTCACCACGCCGGCCAGCACCGGCATCACCGCAATCAGCAGGAACGCGGTAATCAGCCAGGTCCAGACGAACAGCGGCATTTTCATCAGGGTCATGCCCGGCGCACGCAGGTTGAGGATGGTGGCGATCACGTTGATCGCGCCCATGATCGAGCTGATGCCCATCAGGTGGATGGCAAAGATGAAGAAGGTGACGCTGGCTGGCGCATAGGTGGTGGACAGCGGGGCGTAGAAGGTCCAGCCAAAGTTCGGCCCGCCGCCGGGGCTGAACAGGGTCGAGACCAGCAACAGGAACGCCGCCGGCAGCAGCCAGAAGCTGAAGTTGTTCATGCGCGGCAGGGCCATGTCCGGCGCGCCGATCATCAGCGGGATCATCCAGTTGGCCAGGCCGACAAAGGCCGGCATCACCGCGCCGAACACCATGATCAGGCCATGCATGGTGGTCATCTGGTTGAAAAACGCCGGTTCGACGATTTGCAGCCCGGGCTGGAACAGCTCGGCGCGGATCACCATGGCGAACGAGCCACCCAGCAGGAACATCATGAAGGCGAACCACAGGTACATGGTGCCGATATCTTTGTGGTTGGTGGTCAGCACCCAGCGCATCAGGCCCTTGGCCGGGCCGTGCGCATGCTCATGGCCACTGGCATGGTCGTCGATCACTGCACTCATGTCCTGTCTCCTGCAATCCACTGATTGCCGCGAGTAACCCGGTTCACTTGGCTTCTGCCTGCTTCAGCGCCAGCACGTCCTTCGGCGTGACCATGTCGCCCTTGTTGTTGCCCCAGGCGTTGCGCTCGTAGGTGACCACGGCGGCGATGTCGACTTCCGACAGCTGCTTGCCGAAGGCGGCCATGGCCGTGCCCGGCTTGCCGTGGAAGACGATGCTCAGGTGGCCTTCCTTCGGCCCGGTGGCGATTTTCGAGCCCTTGAGCGCCGGAAACATCGGCGGCAGGCCTTGGCCTTCGGCCTGGTGACAGGCCACGCAGGTGGTGTGGTAGACCTTGTCGCCGCGCTCGACCAGTTCTTCCAGGGTCCATTCCTTGCTGGTCAGCTCCTTGAGCTTGGCGGCCTCGGCCTTGCGCTCGCCAAGCCAGGTGTCGTAGTCGGCCTTGGATTTCACCTCGACCACCACCGGCATGAAGCCATGGTCCTTGCCGCACAACTCTGTGCACTGGCCGCGGTAAATGCCGGGTTTTTCGATGCGGGTCCAGGCTTCGTTGACGAAGCCGGGGATGGCGTCGCGCTTGACCGCGAAAGCCGGCACCCACCAGGAGTGGATCACGTCGGCGGCAGTGACCAGGAAGCGCACCTTGGCGCCCACCGGCAGCACCAGCGGCTGGTCGACCTCCAGCAGGTAATGCTCGTCCTTGGGCGCCTGGTTGTGGATCTGCTCGGCGGGCGTGGCCAGGTTGCTGAAAAATTCCACGTCCTGGCCCAGGTATTTGTAGTGCCACTTCCACTGGTAGCCGGTGACCTGGATATCGATGTCCGACTCGCTGGCGTCGTAGATGTCGATCAGGGTCTTGGTGGCCGGAATGGCCATCACCACCAAAATCAGGAATGGCACCACGGTCCACATGATTTCCACCCAGGTATGCTCGTGGAAATGCGCGGCCTGCTGGCCGGTGGAGCGGCGGTGGACGACCATCGACCAGAACATCGCACCAAATACCACGATGCCGATGATCACGCAGATCCAGAAGATGGTCATGTGCAGGTCGAAGACGGCGTTGGAGACTTCCGTCGCCCCCGGGTGCATGTTCACGGTCCAGGCCGCGTTGGCCTGACTAAAAACCGACCACAACAGGAGGCCCATCCAGACATGTGGATGTCGCATCATTGCGGGTTCCCCTTCTAATTCTTGTTGTCCCGGAGGCGTGGCCTGCGGCAAGAGGGAACGGCGGTCAAGACTGCCTGGCTTCGACGACCGAGCCCCTGCTAAAAGCAGTCGGGCCTCATCAACGAATCACGTTCAACGGGAGTATAGACAGCGACCAATGGCACGCAATGCAGCCTGTGAAATGAACTTCACGTAATGACCAAATGGCTCGAAAAGCGCGTGCTTGATAGGGTATGGCCAAATAATGGCCATTCGATATGCCTGAGAGCGCACACGTTTGCGACACTTATAACAAACAAGTCTTAGGCATTCTGTATACCGAGCTAATTTAGTGTCTTCCGTTTGAAACGTAATGTCCCTGGAGTTGTCATGAACATCGCTGCTGTACGCGAGCAGGTAAGCCAAGCCCATCAACACGAAGGCCAGACCGGCCAATTGAAAACGCGTCTCGAGCTGCAACTGCCCCACCTGCACCCCTCGATCCAACTGCCTGAGCAGGACGCCCAGGGTACTTTGGCGCGCTTCGTCAGCGCCTACATCGACCAGGTTCCGGAATTGCTGGAGGCGGCCCACGCGGTTGCCCGCGAAGCCGGGATCGAGTCGCAGATCAAACCTGTACTGAAAATTGCCGAGGCGTACTTCCTGCAACCGCCCAGCGTGATGCAAGGGCATGTGGGCCTGGATTGCCTGCTGGACGAGGCCTACCTGGCGCACCGCCTGGTGGAAGAAGTCAACGACCTGTACATCCGCCACTTCCAACAACCACTGATTCCGGTCGACACAACGGTGGCCAACCTGATCGCCCACCATCTGATCGGCGAAGCTTTCGCCAACCAGCTGGACGAAGTGGTGCACCACTCGGTTGATGAAATGCTCGATGACGAGAGCTTTGCGGTGGAGTCGGTAGAGGCTTATCGCGAGACATTGAGCAGCCCAGAAACCGGCGCGGCGTGGAAGCGCTGGCCGTGCCTGTCGCGCCAGCTGGGTGTAGAGCTGGGTCAACCGGCCTGACACTCCTGTCCCGGCCTATTCGCGGGTGAACCCGCTCCTACACTGTTTTTGTGTCAACACGGTACCTGTGTAGGAGCGGGTTCATCGAGGCGTCGAACCGCCGCGAATAGGCCAGTTCAGGCAATACAAAACTTCAGCTTTAGGCCCCAACCCCCGCCGTAGTCCGCAACCGCCCCTCAATCCGCCGCTTCAATCGCCGCTGCTCGATTAACAACCGCGACCCATTCGCCAAGTTACTCCGGCCCCAATCCTCCAGCAATTCCAGGCATGAGTGATCGATATAGCTCAAGTTACCCAGCGGCACATGCAGGGTGGTCCCCGCTGGCACCCCATCCAGCACCTGGGTCAACGCCGGCACCTTGAGGAAAGTGGCCGCGCCACTGAGCCTTAGTTCCATATGCCCAGCCTTCTCCAGGCTGACCAGGTTGATCCTCAGCCGCGCCGCCTTGAACGCCAGCTTCAGCAAGGTCAGGGCAAAACCGAGCAGCACACCGGTCAACAGGTCGGTGAAGATGATCGCCAGCGCCGTCACCGCATAGGTGAACATCGGCATGCGCCCATAGCGGCCCAGCCCGCGAAACGCCTTGAAGTCGACCAGTTTGACCCCGGTAAACACCAGTACCCCCGCCAGGCTCGCCACCGGAATCTGCTGCAGCACACTGCTCAGCGCGACCACGAAGGCCAGCAACCACAGGCCATGGAAGATCGCCGAGGCCCGGGTTTGCGCCCCGGCCTGGACGTTGGCCGAGCTGCGCACGATCACCCCGGTCATTGGCAGGGCACCGAGTATCCCGCACAGCATGTTGCCGATGCCCTGGGCCGACAGCTCGCGGTCGAAGTCCGAACGCTGGCCGCTGTGCATGCGGTCGACCGCTGCTGCCGACAGCAAGGTTTCGGCGCTGGCGATGAACGCCAGGGCAAACGCGGCGACCAGCAGGGTAGGGTCGGCCAGTTGCATCAGGTCACCCGGGTGGAGCCAGTCGATGGCCTCGGACAGGTCTGCCGGCACCTGCACGCGATTCACCGGCAAGGCCAGCCACATGCTCACGGCGGTCATGCTCGCCACCCCGAGCAGTGCACCGGGCACGAAGCGTAGCCGCTGCGGCCGCAAGCGCTCCCAGCCCCACATGATGGCGATGGTACCCAGGCCCAGCGCACCGGCTATCCAGCCAGCGCCAGCGTTCTCCTGCGGCAGGGCCGCGCTCAAGGTTGCCGGGAACTCCAGCAGGTTCTGCAGGCCCGACGGCTGCGGCGCAGTGTCGAACATCACATGCACCTGCGACAGCACGATCAGCACGCCAATCCCCGCCAGCATGCCGTACACCACCGCCGGTGCAGTAACACGGAACCAGCAGCCCAGGCGCAGGCGCCCCGCCACCAACTGCAGCAGGCCGGCCAGCAACAGGATCGGCCCGAGCATGGCCATGCCGTGCTGGCGCACCAACTCGAACACCAACACCGCCAAGCCCGCGGCGGGGCCGCTGACTTGTAGCGGAGAACCCGCGAGGAAACCCACAACAACACCGCCGATAATGCCGGTAATCAGGCCTTTCGCCGGTGGCATGCCCGAAGCAATCGCAATACCCATACACAACGGCAAGGCCACCAGAAAGACCACCACCGACGCCAGCAACTCACGCGGCAGGGCCGCTTTCAACTGCGTAATGTTCACTGTATTTCTCCTTTTTCCAGTCGCACGGCCATTCCCCTGGCCGTGGGCACGTTTGCCCCTGACAAACGCGCAGGCGCGGGCCGCCAGCGGGCGTACCGGCAAGGCAGTCAGGGAATTCAAGGCAGCAGAACGCCGCGCCACACCCCTACAGGGTGCAGCCGGCTATCAAGGTTTCAGCGGGCGGACGGGTCGCTTAGTAGCGGCCTCTCGGAGTGGCGCAGGGCACTGGCTCGCCAGCAGCCAAAGGCAGGAAGCTGTCGCTCGCGGCGTCGTAGGCTTCGATCTTGCTGGTCTCGATGTCGTACACCCAGCCATGGATGAACAGCTCGCCAGCGGCCAGGCGCGAAGCCACCGAAGGATGAGTACGCAAGTGATGCAGCTGGGCGATGACGTTTTCCTTGGTCAGCACTTGCATCGTTTCGTGTTCACTACCGCAGGAGCAGTTGTTCTCGACTACGGTACGGGCCACTTCAGCGTGGCGCAACCAGGCGCCAACGGTAGGCATCTTGGTCAGCGACTGCGGGTTGAGTACCGCACGCATGGCGCCACAGTCGGAATGGCCGCAAATGATGATGTGGTGCACTTTAAGCGCCATTACGGCGTATTCGATGGCGCTGGAAACACCGCCGTTCATCTGGCCATAAGGCGGTACCACATTACCCACGTTACGGGTCACGAACAGGTCGCCAGGGGAACTCTGAGTGATCAGCTCGGGCACGATGCGCGAATCGGCGCAGGTGATGAACATGGCGCGCGGGGTTTGCGCAGTGGCGAGCTTCTTGAACAGCTCTTGCTGATCGGGGAATACATCATGGTGAAAGCGCAGGAAGCCGTCGACGATGTGCTTCAAAGCAGCATCGGCGCTTTCCGCGGGGACCTGCGGTACGACCTTGGATGGGTCCTTGACGGGCATGATTCATCCTCTTGACGGTGAGTAGGTAAATCCATTTTACCGGTGAAAGATTCTGGCTATGCAGGGATTTAGATGACACGCACGGGCCATAGATCACAGTCGGTGTGGACTGGTTTCCTACGCTAGCGGGGAAAACTTAACTGAAACTTAATTCGAAGGCTCTAGAACGGGTGTTCCAGATGAAGAAGGCGGGATCTGGATAATAGCAAAAAAACATCAGCTGCCAATATGTATTAGCGTAATTATTGGCTGCTATTAGTTGGGTTGTGGGTAGAGCGCGGCCTTTGTAGGAGCGGGTTTACCCGCGAATGCGTCATTGGCGCCACCGACGCATTCGCGGGTAAACCCGCTCCTACAAGGGACCTGCGTGGTGCTCAGCATCAAAACAGGGCCATCTGCCCACCCGGCGGGCAGAACGCCGAGCAATCCAGCGCCTGTGCCTCCCGCCCCTCGAACGCCAGGCGTTTCATGGCCTTGGCAAAGCGCTGCGCCAGCAACTCGGCAAACACCCCTTCACCGCGCATGCGTGCGCCAAAACGGCTGTCATACAGCTCACCACCGCGGCTCTGGCGAATCAGGCTCAACACATGCGCCGCCCGCTGCGGGTAATGGTCCTGCAGCCACTGCTCGAACAACGGTGCCACCTCCAGGGGCAGGCGCAGCATCATGTACGCCGCGCTTTGCGCGCCAGCCTCCTTGGCCGCCTCGAGCAGGCGCTCCAGTTCGCTGTCGTTGATCATCGGAATCATCGGCGAGCACAACACGCCCACCGGCACACCCGCTTCGCGCAATACGCGTATGGCCCGCAACCTCGCGCCAGGCGAGGCCGCCCGCGGTTCGAGCACGCGTTTGAGGTCATCGTCCAGCGTGGTCAGGCTGATCATCACCCGCGCCAAGCGCTGGCGGGCCATTTCGGCGAGCAGGTCGAGGTCGCGCAACACCAGCGCACCCTTGGTGACGATGGTGACCGGGTGGCGAAAGCGCAGCAGCACTTCAAGCAGGCGCCGGGTCAGCAGCTGTTCCCGCTCGATCGGCTGGTACGGATCGGTATTGGAGCCCAGGTTGATCGGTGCGCACACATAGCCCGGTTTGCTCAACTGCTGGGCGAGCACCTCGGCGGCGTTGGTCTTGGCGATCAGCTTGGTCTCGAAGTCCAGGCCAGGCGACAGGTCCCAGTAGGCATGTGAAGGGCGGGCATAGCAGTAGATGCAGCCATGTTCACAACCACGGTAAGGGTTGATCGAGCGGTCAAAGGGCAGGTCGGGCGAGGTGTTGCGGCTGATCACCGACTTGGCCGTCTCGATCCGCACCTCGGTGCCTTGGCTCTGCGGCACTTCCTGATACCAGCCGTCATCCTCTGCCACCGAGTGGTTCGGGGCGAAGCGGTTGTGCGGGTTGTGCGCCGTGCCGCGGCCTTTTTGCGGTGCTGGAGGAATCATGGCCTGCCCCTTATACTGTACCTATATACAGTATCGTGCATGCACTGAACTTTCCAGCACCTCTGGTCTACCTACTTCAGGCCATGCCAGCGTAGGTACGCGGCTTGGCTGGCGGGCCGGCCAAGAAACGCCTCGATGCCTTCGCGCAACGGGCGCGATGCCCCCGGGGCGAACAACGCGTCTTGCAGCGCCCGGCCTGTAGCCCGATTCAACAAGCCCTCTGCCTCGAAGCGGGTGAACAGGTCGCAGGCATGCACATCCGACCACAGGTAGGCGTAGTAGCCGGCATCGTAACCGTTTACCAGATGATCGAAGGCATGCGCCGGGTGCTCGAAATCAGCCAATGGCCAGTAGCCACAACGCTCACGGGCGTCATTCAGGCGCTGCTCGAGGGAGCGGCCATCGTTCGGCGTGCCGTGCAGGTCGATGTCAAACAGCGCCAGGCTCAGATTACGCGCAGTTTCCTCCACGCCCTGCTGCCGCAACCCCTGCAGGTACTGCTCGGCCTGCAGCCGGGTCAGCTGGCTACCATCGCGGGTGTGCGTCGAGATCGCCGCCAGGTAGCCCGCATCCCACACCCAGCGCTCGAACAGCTTGCCAAACAGCTCCACACCATCGGTACCCAGCTCGGTGACGTTGGACATCACATGGTTGGTCGTACGTACCTGCAAATGGTGCAGGGCATGGCCGAACTCGTGGAACAGCTTGCGCAGCGCCAGGTGGTCGAGCAATGGCTGGCGGCCTGGCAGCGCCTGCGGCACATCACAGAAAACCACCACCGAGGCCACCTGATAGATCCCCTCGGCATCGACCCGGCGGTTTCTGACATAGGTGGTGAACACTGCGTCCGGCTGCTTGCCGGCGTGTTGCACGGCATCCAGATACAAGAAGCCGATGAAGGCGTTGTCCTGCCACACCTCAAACGGCTGCACGCTGTCTTCCCAGGTAGCCAGGGGCTTGGGTTTCAGTGCCACACCAAACAGCTTCAGTGCCAACTGCTGCAACGCGCCGACCACCGCACCCAACGGGAAGTATTCGCGCAACGCTTCGCTGGAAAACGTCGTGCGCGAAGCGGCCTGCAGGTAGTCATGATCCCAAGGCTGAGGTTGCCCCAGGTCTTTTTCGGCAGCCAGGCGCTCCACCTGCGAACGCCAGCGCAGCATGGCCGGTCGCACATCGCCCGCCAGATCGTTGAGAAAGCTGCGCACCTGGGCCACCGAACCCGCGCTCTTCACATGCAGGCTCTGCTCCAGGTAGCTGGTAAAACCGAGCAGAAGGGCTGTTTCTTCACGCAATTGCGCCAGCTGCTCCAGGTGCCAGCGGTTGTCCTGCTGTGGATCATGGCTGACCCCACGGGCGTGGAACGCCCGGTACACGCGCTCTCGCAACGGGCGGTGGGCAGCATGCCTGAGCACGTCGTCAGTCGTGACACTGTCACAGGCAATCAGCCAACCTGGCTCACTTGCCTGCTGTGCCCGTGCAGCCATTTGGTCGCGTATGCGTTGCGGAATGCCGCTCAGCTCGGCCTCGTCGGTAACGCTCAGGTCCGGCCGGTTGATATTGCTGCGGAATGCCTCACGGGCTGCGCCAATCTGCGCCTGAAGACCTGCCAGGCGTGCTTTGTCAGCGGTGTCGAGCAACACGCCACTTGAAGCGAATTTGTCCAGATGCCAACGCAACGTGGCGCGCTTGTCGGCATCCAGTTGCTTGCCGATTTCGCTACCGGCCAAGCGCTGATACAGCGCATGCAGGCTACTGTTGACGAATTTCTGCTCAAAGCGTGCGGTAACTTTACCGTAGAAATCGACGATGGCATTGGCCCAGGCCACATCCCGATCAACCAACGGCGAGGCCGCATACAACACTGCCAGCAGCCGGCTATCCAGCCCATCCACGGCCAGCACCATGTCATCCCAGGTAGGCATGGCCTGCTGCTCTAGAATAATGCGCTCGATACCTTGTTCATGCGCCAGCAGCACATGGTCAAAGGCCGCACGCATGTTTTCGAGGGTGATCGAAGAGTAATCGACGGGGATATTGCTATTTTGCAGGAGGGGGTTGTCCATCGCGCAGCACCTTGCTCGTAGTGAAGAGCAGGCAAGCTTGCATGGCCAGCGGGCGGAAGGTGGCCTGAGTATCTACCACCCAGGCCTGCCTGCCCGGGCATTGCGCCCGGGCGGCAAAGTGGCTTTATTCAGCCGGTTTCTTCAGCTTCGGGTTAGGGAAGAATTGCACCGTCTGCACCTTGGCCGGTGCCGCTTTCGGCTCCAGATGGTTAACCCGGGTGCCCAGTTCCTTGGGCACCGACAAGCCTTGCTCGTTGAGCGTATCGGTAAAGCCGCAGGCCACGCATTCGCGGTGCGGTACGCCGTCTTCGTTCCACATCATCAGCTTGTCGGGTTCGCTGCATGCCGGGCACACGGCCCCGGCAATGAAGCGCTTCTTGGTCTTGTTCACGGCTACCTCACTCATGCCGCAGCGGCCTCGGTCAGGCCACTGTGGCGCAGCAATGCATCGATGGAAGGCTCGCGGCCACGGAAGTCGACGAACAGCTCCATAGGCTCACGCGAACCGCCACGGGCCAGGATCGCCTCACGGAAGGCGCGCCCCGTCTCGGCGTTCAGCACGCCTTCTTCCTCGAAGCGCGAGAAGGCGTCGGCCGACAGCACTTCGGCCCACTTGTAGCTGTAGTAGCCCGCCGCGTAGCCGCCGGCAAAGATGTGCGCGAAGCTGTTGGGGAAGCGGTTGTACGCCGGTGGGCGCATGACCGACACCTCGTCGCGCACACTTTCAAGCACCTGCAGCACGCTGCGGCCGTCGCCATGGCTGGCGTGCAGCTCGAAGTCGAACAGCGAGAACTCCAGCTGGCGCACCATCATCATGCCCGACTGGAAGTTCTTCGCCGCCAGCATCTTGTCCAGCAGGTCCTGGGGCAGGGCCGCACCGGTTTCATAGTGGCCAGAGATCAGCGCCAGGCCTTCCGGCTCCCAGCACCAATTTTCCATGAACTGGCTTGGCAACTCGACCGCATCCCAGGCCACGCCGTTGATACCGGAAACCCCGGCATGCTCAATGCGGGTCAGCATGTGGTGCAGGCCATGGCCAAATTCGTGGAACAGCGTGGTGACTTCATCGTGGGTCAGCAGCGCCGGTTTGCCAGGCGCCGCCGGGGTGAAGTTGCACACTAGGTTGGCCACCGGGCTCTGCAGCTGGCCGCCGGCGGTGCGGCGACGGTCGCGGGCGCCGTCCATCCAGGCACCGCCACGCTTGTTGGCGCGGGCATACAGGTCGAAGAAGAAGCGGCCGACGTGCTGGCCGTTTTCCTTGATTTCGAACAGGCGCACATCGGGGTGCCAGCTGTCGAAGCCTTTCAGTTCGGCGATTTCGATGCCGTACAGGCGCTGCACGATGCTGAACAGGCCGCCCAGCACCTTGTCGATCGGGAAGTAGGCGCGCAGGGCTTCCTGCGACACGCTGTAGCGCTGCTCGCGCAGCTTCTCGCCAAAGTAGCCGGCGTCCCAGCTGGCCAGTTCAGGGGTGCCTTGCTCGGCGGCGTAGGCCTTGAGCTGCTGCAGGTCCTGGGCGGCAAACGGCTTGGAGCGCTTGGCCAGGTCACGCAGGAAGCTCAGCACCTGGTCGCTGGACTCGGCCATCTTGGTCGCCAGGCTCAGCTCGGCGTAGTTCTTGTAGCCCAGCAGCTCGGCCAGTTCCTGGCGCAGGTCGAGGATTTCCTGCATCACCGGGCCATTGTCGTTCTGGCCGGCGTTCGGGCCCTGGTCCGAAGCACGGGTGCAGTAGGCCGCGTACAGCTCTTCGCGCAGGGCGCGGTCGCTGGCGTAGGTCATGACTGCGTAGTAGCTGGGGAATTCCAGGGTGATCAGCCAGCCGTCAAGGCCCTTGGCCTGGGCGGCGGCGGCCATCTGTGCCTTGGCCGAATCGGTCAGGCCAGCCAGCGCGGCTTCGTCGGTAACGTGCTTGGTCCAGGCCTGGGTGGCGTCGAGCAGCTGGTTGGAGAACCGGCTACCCAGTTCGCTGAGCTTGCTCTGTACCTCGGCATAGCGTTGCTGCTGGGCCGCCGGCAGGTCGATACCCGACAGGCGGAAGTCACGCAGGGCGTGCTCGAGGATAGTCTTTTGCGCCACGTCGAAGCTGGCAGCCTCAGGGCTGGCGATCAGCGCCTGGTAGGCTTCGAACAGCGCACGGTTTTGGCCCAGTTCGGTAGAGTAGGCGCTCAATGCCGGCAGGCACGACTCGTAGGCCTCGCGCAGTTCGGCGCTGTTGCATACCGCATTGAGGTGGCTGACCGGGCTCCAGGCGGCACCCAGGCGGTCGTTCAGTTCGTCCATGGCCAGCACCAAGCCGGCCCAGGTAGGGTTTTTGCCTTGCTTTTCGAGGATCTCGGCAATGGCTTTACGGTTGTCGGCCAGGATCGCTTCGATCGCCGGCAACACGTGTTCGGCACGGATTTGCGAGAAGGGCGGCAGATCGTACGGCTGCAGAAGCGGGTTGTTCGCACTCACGGTTCGGATACCTTGGCAGAAGAAACACTGCCCCATCTTAATTACAATCGACGCCGACCGCAGCAGGCAGCCTGCCTATCGGCACAGATGAGAGACGCTATCATGGCCATTCGCAGCTTCCAGCAACACACTCCGAAAGTGGGGCCCAGGGCATTCGTCGACCGTTCGGCGGTGGTGCTGGGGGACGTGGAGATCGGTGAGGACAGCTCAGTCTGGCCACTGACCGTGGTGCGCGGCGACATGCACCGCATCCGCATTGGCGCGCGCACCAGCGTGCAGGATGGCAGCGTGCTGCACATCACCCACGCCGGCCCGTTCAACCCGGACGGTTTCCCGCTGATCATCGGTGACGAAGTGACCATCGGCCACAAGGTGATGCTGCATGGCTGTACCCTGGGCAACCGCATCCTGGTCGGCATGGGCAGCACCATCATGGACGGCGCCATCGTCGAGGACGAAGTGATCATCGGCGCCGGCAGCCTGGTGCCGCCGGGCAAGCGCCTGGTCAGTGGTTACCTGTACATGGGCAGCCCGGTGAAACAGGCTCGGCTACTGAACGACAAGGAGCGCGCGTTCTTTTCCTACAGCGCGGGCAATTATGTGAAGCTCAAGGACCAGCATCTGGCCGAGGGCTACGATCAACCTGAATGACCGTATTCGCGGGTAAACCCGCTCCCACAGGGATTTCCCAAACGCTGCGATCCCCTGTGGGAGCGGGTTTACCCGCGAATGATGGGCACAAAGCACTCAAGTGGAACCCCGTACATGCACCAGCAAAACATCCTGTTCGACCTCGACGGCACCCTGACCGACCCACGCCTGGGCATCACCCGCTCGATCCAGTACGCCCTGGCCAAGCTGGGCATTGACGAGCCGGACCTGGCCCGCCTCGAACACTTCATCGGCCCACCCCTGCTGCAGGCCTTCATGCAGTTCTACAACTTCGACGAAGCCAAGGCCTGGGAAGCGGTTAACTTCTATCGCGAGCGTTTCCGGGTGACCGGCCTCTACGAAAACTTGGTATTTGCCGGCGTGCCGGAGCTGCTTGAAGCCCTGAACGGCCAAGGCCGGACGCTGTACATCGCCACCTCCAAGCCATGGGAATTCGCCCGCGAAATCGCCCGGCACTTCGCCTTCGACCACCACTTCAAGGTGATCTACGGCAGCGAGCTGGACGGCACGCGCACCAACAAGGTCGAACTGATTCGCTATTTGCTGGACGAAGAAGGACTGGACCCGGCGCAGACGCTGATGATCGGTGACCGCAAGCATGACCTGATCGGGGCACGCAGCAATGGCTTGCAGGCCGTGGCGGTGGGGTATGGGTTTGGTAGCCAGGAGGAGTTGATGGCCGAAGCGCCGGCTTTCCACTTTGCCACCTTGGCCGAAATGCATCAGGCATTTATCAAGGCTTGAGGGCCCTGGGGGCTGCTTTGCAGCCCGTCGCGACGCAAGGCCGCTCCTACATTTTCGGCATATGCAGGGCCTTTGTAGGAGCGGCCTTGCGTCGCGACGGGCCGCAAAGCGGCCCCAAAATCTCACAGGCTACTCATCAACCTCTGTAACGCCGCTTTCCTTTCCACAATGGGCAATCTCCCCAACTGCTTAACTCGCTCATAAAACCGCCCCCAATCCCCACCAACCTCGCGAAACACCGCCGCGAACGCCGGCACCCACTGGTCATACAACCCAAACGGCAACAACTTGGCATTGCTCATCGGCCCATACATCCAGGCGTCATAGCGCTTGTCCCCGCCCCACTTGCCGTCCCGAACCTGCCGGTACTCCTGCCTAAGCCGCTCGAACTCCGCCCGCTTGGCCTGGCGCTTGTGCGCATCATCCAGCGGCCCGGCATAAATCGCCTGCAACCGCTCACGGCTGGCCAATACCAAGCGGATGAACTGCTCACGCTGCTGCCCCTGATCCTCACCAACCGCAGCCAGACCACGCGCCACGCGCCATTGCCGCGTACCTTCCTGCTCGACAAACGAGGCAAACGACTCGTTGAACTCGGTATCGTCCTGCACATAAAAGCGCTGGTGAGCCAGCTCGTGGAAGATCAACGTCGCCAAGCGCTCGTCACCCCAACCCACCATCGACGACAGGATCGGGTCATCAAACCAGCCCAAGGTCGAATAGGCCTCCACCCCACCGACGTACACATCCAGCCCGTCCTGACGCATCAATGCCGCCGCACCACGCGCCGCGCCTTGCTGGTAGTAGCCGCGGTAGGCCACGCAACCGGCTATCGGGAAGCAATGCGTCACCGGCTGCAACGAGAGTTCGGGTGTGGCGAATACGTTCCACACCACATAGGGGCGGCCAAGGTCGGCATACACCCGGTAGCTGCGGTTGTCGGGCAGTTTCAAGTGCTGGCTGGCAAACACCCGCGCCTGTTCAGCCTGTTGCAGGTGCGCGCGCAAGGGCGCGGGGGTAGCGGGGTCGGCCACTATCTGCTCCACCGGCTGGCGTGCCCGCAGCAGTTGCCATTGGCCCTCGGCCAGTTGCCCATAGTAGGCAGCGCTGCTGCAACCGTTCAGCAGGAGCGCTGCCAGCAGCGGAACAAAACGGGTGAAAACGCGGTCGAGTGCCCCAGGGCCTGAGCGCTGCATAAGAAAAAGTCGAAGCATCCGGGACTGTCTGACTCGCTCAAGGCCGATTCGCTCCAAGACTATCTCGCCAAGGGGGAGTTTCGCCATGCGTGCATTATTGGTCGCCGGTTCACTGTTGCTGATATCTGCCTGTTCGACGTTGCCAGACCCGGACCCGAACCAGGCCTGGATCGACTTGACCCCCTACGACAACACCTCGCTGGATGCCGTGCAGGTGGATGAGCGCGACTGGGTCGACAGCCGTTACTTCGAAGTACAACCCGGCAGCCACGAGCTGACCGTGCGTTACCAGTTCCCGGTTACCCCCAGCAATATCGGCCCGGTCGACGCGCCGCTGTGGCGCGATTGCCAGGTCAAGCTGACCTTCAAGGACTTCAGCGCCGGGCAGCGTTACCAGCTGCAGGCTGGCAGCATCGGCTTCCGGCCCTGGATCAAACTGTACGACCATCAGCAAAAACTGCTCGGCCAAGGCCTGCCGGCGGGTTGCCAGCGCACCTGAAACGCAAACGGCGCTATGCTTGTAGCGTGTAACTCGCAAGTGGGAGTTTTGCCATGCGCCAGCCCATGATGCTGATCGCCCTCAGTGCACTGGGGGCCTGCGCCAGCCCCTTGCCGCCCGTCGACCCCAAGCAGGCTTGGGTCGACCTCTACACCATGACCCCCGGCCGGGTGATCATGGCCGACCGCCTCGACGGCAAGCGACTGGAGGACGGCCGTTACTTTCAGGTAACGCCGGGCAAGCACGAACTGGTGGTGCGCTTTGATTATGAAATCTATTCGGGGGGCACCCTGACCGAGCCGCGCGACCGTACCTGTTACCTGACCGTACGCTTTGATGACTTCAAGGCTGGCGAGCGTTACCGCCTAGAGGCGCGGGCGCCGGTGATGGAGCCGCAGGTGTTGCTGTATGACGCCAGCCGCAAAGTGCTGGTGAATGAGCCTAGCAATGTGTTCTGCATTCCGTGAACCGGGGCTGCTGCGCAGCCCATCGCGACGCAATGCCGCTCCTACAAGGGGTACGCGATCCCCTGTAGGAGCGGCCTTGCGTCGCGATGGGCCGCAAAGCGGCCCCAAGATCTCAAGCCCTACTAACGATCATTCTTCTGATAAATGATCTTCTTGGTCCCACCATCACAGGTCCCGACCACCATGTTCTGGTCCTTGACCTCGCTGTTGGGCACGATCTCCAGGGTATAGGACGGTACCCCCTGGGCCTGGATCTTCGCTTCGATCTCGGCTTTGAGTTCCTCGCACGGCTTCACCGCCGCCAGCGCAGACGTGGCGACCAGCGAAGCCAACACGGCGATTGCTACGCGAATCATGGAACGGCTCCTGAAAGGGCAGTAGTGCTGCCGACGCTGTTTAGACTACAGCAAACTGCCATCGTTGCGCCGCTTCAGCCTACCAACGCAGCATCCAGGCTGATCTTGGCGTTCAACACCTTGGACACCGGGCAACCTTCCTTCGCCTTGTTGGCAATCTCGAGGAACTGCGCCTCGCTGGCCCCGGGGACCTTGGCCCTTAGCACCAAGTGCACAGCGGTAATCGCAAAACCATCCGCTTGCTTATCGAGGGTCACCTCGGCTGCGGTGTCGATCCGGTCCGCAGTGAGCCCCGCCTCACCGAGCATCATCGACAGCGCCATCGAGAAGCAACCGGCATGCGCCGCACCCAACAGTTCCTCCGGATTGGTCCCGGGCGTACCCTCGAAGCGGGTATTGAAGCCATATGGGTTCTGCTTGAGTGCGCCGCTTTCGGTAGAAAGCAGGCCCTTGCCGTCCTTCAGGCCACCTTGCCAGATTGCCGATGCTGTCTTTTTCATGATGCCTCCTGGTCACTGGGTTACGTGCTTATGGATTCAGAGGCCAGCTGCCTACGGCAAGTTCAGCGCAATCGCATAGCAAGCATTGAATCCGCCGAATGTGCCCATACAGAGTTGAAAAGGCCTGTGGCCAACCACCTATGCGGAGGCTCCATGACGCAGCTGCGTGACTTGAAGATTTCCACCCTCGACCTGGTGCCCGTGCGCGCCGACGCCGGCCCGGCGCAATCGCTGCGCAACTCGCTGGACCTGGCGCAGCACGTCGAGCGTTTTGGCTACAACCGCTTCTGGGTGGCCGAACACCACAACATGGACGGCATCGCCAGTTCGGCCACGTCGGTGTTGATCGGCTACCTTGCCGGGGGTACCTCGACTATCCGCGTGGGCTCTGGCGGGGTGATGCTGCCCAACCATGCGCCACTGGTGATCGCCGAGCAGTTCGGCACCCTGGCCAGCCTGTACCCAGGGCGCATCGACCTGGGCCTGGGGCGGGCGCCGGGTTCTGACCAGATGACCGCCTATGCCCTGCGCCGTGACCGCGCGGGCGGCCCGGACGACTTCCCGGACGATGTCGAAGAGCTGTCGCGCTACCTCGGGCCACGTACCGATGATCAAAAAGTGATCGCCGTGCCGGGGCACGACACCGATGTGCCGCTGTGGCTGCTCGGTTCCAGCCTGTTCAGCGCGCAGCTGGCCGGCATGCGCGGCATGCCCTACGCCTTCGCCTCGCACTTTGCGCCGCGCTACATGCACGAGGCGATCCGCGTGTACCGCAACCACTTCAAGCCCTCGACCACGCTGGACAAGCCGTATGTGATGCTGGGTATTCCCATGGTGGTGGCCGAGACGGATGAGAAAGCCGAGTACCTGGCTACCTCGGTGTACCAGCGCATTCTCGCGCTGATTCGCGGGCAAAGCCTGATGCAGAAACCGCCGGTGGAAAGCATGGAGGGTTTGTGGCTGCCCCATGAGCGCGATGCGGTAGGGAGCTTCCTGGGGTTGGCGATGATCGGCAACCCGCAAAAGGTGCGGGCTAAAGTCGAGGTGCTGCTGGAGCAGACCGGGGCGGATGAGCTGATCTTTACCTGTGACCTGTACGAGCATGCGGACCGGATTCGGTCTTATGAATTGATGGCGCAGGCCTTGAAGACCGAGTGAACTTCTTCGCGGGTAAACCCGCTCCCACAGGATTATCACAAGGCCTGAGGTCTCCACCGGCCTGTGGGAGCGGGTTTACCCGCGAATGAAGCCAGCACGTTAACCGCGACGGTACACAATCTCCTTGGTACCCGCCTCACAGCTACCAATCACCTTGCCCGCCGGGTCGCCTTTGTCGACGATTTCCAGCTTGTAACCGTTAACGCCCTTGGCATCCAGCTTGGCCGCGATTTCCGCCTTCAACTCTTCGCACGGCTTGCCCGCCGCCAGCGCACCACCGGCCAGGGACATCAGGCCCAGCGCCACAATCAGTTTGTTCATCACTCGCTTTCCTTGTGCAGATGAAATCAGCAAAGGCGCCCCTCAGGGCGCCCCTGTGGTGATACCCCATCACACCGGGCTCATCCAGCCCGGTATTGTGTCAGCTGTTGGCGATACGGAAGCCAACCTTCAGCGTGACCTGAAAATGCTCGACCTTGTTGTCACGAATGTGTCCGCGGGTGTTGACCACTTCGAACCACTCCAGCAGCTTGATGCTCTTGGCCGCTTCGGCCAGGGCGTTTTGAATGGCATCTTCGATGCTGGTGGTCGACGACCCTACCAACTCGATCATTTTGTACGTGTGGTGATCGGACATGTGCACTCTCCTTGAATAACGGTGACCTTGAGCCTAGCAGTGCAGGCCTGGTTTACCTGCGAGCAGGCACAAACGCGGAAAGTTCGATCGCACTTTCGCTTCGCTTGGTAGTCGCATTCCTTACAGCCCACAACGCGAAGGAGAGTCAACATGCCACGCAACTCGCTGCGCAAGACGTCTTTGGAAAGCATGGAAGCCGAGATCGAAAGCCTTTTGAAGAGCCTGGAGAACCTCAAGCATGACGCCTCGGAGGAGTCCCAGAAGTCGGTAAAGGCCATTCGCAATAACGCCGAGAGCGCACTTCGTCATTCGCGTAGCCTGCTGAGCGATGCCTACGAGGAAGTGAAGCAGCGCACGCGCCAGACCGGCATCGCTACCCGCGATTACGCCCAGGAACATCCGTACACCACGGCAGGGGTTGCCGTCGGTGCGCTGGGCCTGCTGGCTGCCTATCTGCTGTGCAAGCGCAACTAAACACCCTGACCCGCCAATTCGGCGCGTAACCACTGCGCCAACTGCTCGGCGCGCCCATCTGCGGCGCGCCTTGGCACCCACAGCGCCAGCGCGGCTTGGGTCGCCGAAAACCCCCACGGTGCCCGTAACCGGCCTGCGCGCAGGTCATCGGCCACCAGCGGCTGCGGCGCAATCGCCACACCCAACCCGGCAACAGCCGCCTCCAGCAAATAATACAGATGCTCGAATGCCTGGCCATAACGAATGGCACTCGGGTCGAGTTGCTGTGCGGCGACCCACGTAGGCCAAGCCTGCGGGCGCGACGTAGTATGCAGCAGGCTTTCATCCAGCAATGCCTGGGCGTGCGCCCCCTGCAGCCGCTCGAAACCGGCGAAATGCGGGCTCAATACTGGCCCAATGCGTTCTTCAGCCAAAACATGCACCTGCATATCTGCCGGCCATGGTGGCTCGGCATACACCAGCAATGCATCCAGCCCCGGCCGCCGTGGGTCGAGGTCACCTTCACCCGCCGACAAGTGCAGGCGCAACTCCGGCAGGTCCGCCTGAAGCCGCCCCAGCCGCGGGATGAACCAGCGCGCCAGCAAGCTGCCGGAGCAGCCCAGCACGAACGGCGCCTGGCTGACATCGCGGCTCAACTCGGAACACACGCTGCGCAGGCGGTCGAAGGCCTCGCCACTGGCATCGCGCAGGCGCACACCGGCATCTGTGAGTTTGATGCCACGCCCGTCCTTGACGAACAAGGCCACGCCCAGGTGCTCCTCTAGTACCTTGATCTGCCGGCTGACGGCGCCATGGGTGACGTGCAGCGCTTCAGCCGCCTGGCTGACGCTGTTGAGCCGGGCAGTCGCCTCGAAGGCGCGCAGGGCATTCAGGGGAGGGAGGTCGTGGGCCATGTTACCTGTGAGTTTTTCTGACAAGTTAACGCAATCTTATCGGTTTTCAGCCGGGCTTGCCCTGGTTAGAGTAAAGCCCATCACTCATTCATTACGCCCTGGAGCGCCCCATGACCCAGTCCCAATACCGCCCCGGCCCCGACGCCAACGGCCTGTTCGGCTCGTTCGGCGGCCGCTACGTGGCCGAAACCCTGATGCCACTGGTGCTGGACCTGGCCCGCGAGTACGAAGCGGCCAAAGCCGACCCCAAGTTCCTTGAAGAGCTGGCTTACTTCCAGCGCGACTACATCGGCCGCCCCAACCCGCTGTACTTCGCCGAGCGCCTGACCGAGCACTGCGGCGGCGCCAAGATCTTCTTCAAGCGTGAAGAGCTCAACCACACCGGCGCGCACAAGGTGAACAACTGCATCGGCCAGGTGCTGCTGGCCAAGCGCATGGGCAAGAAACGCCTGATCGCCGAAACCGGCGCCGGCATGCACGGCGTGGCCACCGCCACCGTCGCTGCCCGCTTCGGCCTGCCTTGCGTGATCTACATGGGCGCCACCGACATCGAGCGCCAGCAGGCCAACGTGTTCCGCATGAAGCTGCTGGGCGCCGAAATCGTCCCGGTCACCGCTGGCACCGGCACCCTGAAAGACGCCATGAACGAAGCCCTGCGCGACTGGGTCACCAACGTCGAAGACACCTTCTACCTGATCGGTACCGTGGCTGGCCCCCACCCGTACCCAGCCATGGTCCGTGACTTCCAGTCGATCATCGGCAAGGAAACCCGCGCCCAGTTGCAAGAAAAGGAAGGCCGCCTGCCAGACAGCCTGGTTGCCTGCGTCGGTGGTGGCTCCAACGCCATGGGCCTGTTCCATGAGTTCCTCGAAGAGCCAAGCGTACAGATCATCGGCGTCGAAGCCGGTGGCCACGGCGTGCACACCGACAAGCACGCGGCCAGCCTGAACGGCGGCGTACCGGGCGTGCTGCACGGCAACCGTACCTACCTGCTGCAGGACGAAGACGGCCAGATCACCGACGCCCACTCGATTTCCGCGGGCCTCGACTACCCGGGCATCGGCCCGGAGCACGCCTACCTGCACGAAGTGAAGCGCGTGGAATACGTCAGCATCACCGACGACGAGGCGCTGGACGCATTCCATGCCTGCTGCCGCCTGGAAGGCATCATCCCGGCCCTGGAGAGCTCCCACGCCCTGGCCGAAGCGATCAAGCGCGCACCGAAGCTGCCCAAGGACCACCTGATGGTGATCTGCCTGTCGGGCCGCGGTGACAAAGACATGCAAACCGTCATGAGCCACATGGCCGCCCAGGAGAAACAGGCATGAGCCGTCTTGAACAACGTTTCGCCGAGCTGAAAGCCGAAGGCCGCTCGGCGCTGGTCACCTTCGTCACCGCAGGCGACCCGGGCTACGACGCCTCGCTGCAGGTCCTCAAAGGCCTGCCGGCCGCTGGCGCCGACGTGATCGAACTGGGCATGCCGTTCACCGACCCGATGGCCGATGGCGTGGCGATTCAGCTGGCCACCCTGCGCGCACTGGAAGGTGGCCAGACCCTGGCCAAGACCCTGCAGATGGTTCGCGAATTCCGTGTGGATAACCAGACCACGCCGATCGTGCTGATGGGCTACTACAACCCGATCCACCGCTTTGGCGTGGAAACATTCGTGGCCGAAGCCAGGCAAGCGGGCGTCGATGGCCTGATCATCGTCGACCTGCCGCCAGAGCACGACGCCGAGCTGGCCACCCCGGCCCAGGCTGCGGGCATCGACTTCATCCGCCTGACCACCCCGACCACCGACGACGCGCGCCTGCCGCGCGTGCTGGAGCGCAGCTCCGGGTTTGTCTACTACGTATCGGTGGCCGGCGTGACCGGTGCCGGCTCGGCGACCACCGAGCACGTGACCCAGGCCATTGCCCGCCTGCGTCGGCATACCGACCTGCCGATCAGCGTAGGTTTCGGCATTCGTACGCCAGAGCAGGCGGCGAACATCGCCCGCCTGGCCGATGGTGTGGTGGTGGGGTCGGCGCTGGTCGACAAGATTGCCCAGGCCAAGACTGGGGAGCAGGCGGTGAGTGATGTGCTGAGCCTGTGCTCGGCGCTGGCTGAAGGGGTGCGTGGCGCTCGTCGCTAATCCGCGTCGCCTGATTCGCGGGTAAACCCGCTCCTACACAGGACAGCGCCACACCTTGGCTCTGCGATATCGTTGTAGGAGCGGGTTCACCCGCGAAGAGGCCGGTACAGGCTACACAGCTCTAGCCCCCAAAAATCGACAGATCCAAAGGCCGCACAGCCCCCATCCAGATCGCATGATCGCGGTGGTCCGCCAGTTCATCCCCGGTCAGCGGGTGCATGAACACCACCAAACCCTTCCGATACAGCGCCAACCAAGGCAGCACTACCCCGACATACTCCGGCTCGAACGCCAGCTGGCAGCTCCAGTCCGGGTGCGGCCCTACCGGTTTCTGATGCATGCGGCCCATGGTTACCGGAAACAGCCGCGCCGCTTCCTCACACAGCTCACGGGCCTGCTCCAAGGTGGTGGCGTCGTAATAAACGTGGGCGTGGTAACCCTTGATCCTCTGCACGATAACTCCTGATTGCGGTCCAACCATCACCACCTGCGAAGGGAGTGATGCAGTGAAAAACGCCGAAACCCCAGTGTTCAAGCTGGTCCTGTTCGGGCCTGAATGCAGCCTGGGCAGTGCCCTGATGGTCGAGCTGCTGTCGCGCCAGCACGAGGTCACTGCCGTGGTCGATGACCTCAACCGCCATGCCCCGCGCCCAGGCCTGCATTTCAAAATAGGCGGGCTGGGCAATGCCGACCAGGCGGAGCAGGGCGCGGCAGGCGGTTCGGCGGTTATTGCCCTGTTGACTGCGCTGGCGCCCGGTGACCTGCCAGGGCAGGCACGCTTGAGCGAGGCGCTGGTGGCGGGGCTTAAGCGTACGACTATACGCCGGCTGTTGCTGGTGGGCGATTTCGCTGTGCTGGATGAGCCGGGCAAGTACAGCGAGATGGAGCGGGGATGTGTGGACCAGGTGGTTGATGGGCTGCAGCGCAGTGCGTTGCACTGGACGTTGATCAATGCGCCGCTAGAGCTGGCCGGCTTGGGCATGGAGCATTTTCGCAGTACCGAGGGCACGCTGGAGCCGGGGCTGGCAGAGCCGCTGCAGCGGCTGGCCAGGGTCGCGGCGGGGATGGTGGACATGCTGGAGCTGGATTTGCACCGGGGCGAGCATTTGAATTTCGTGGTCTAGATGGCCGGGGCTGCTGCGCAGCCCATCGCCTGTAGGAGCGGGTTTACCCGTGAAGCATGCAACTTGGTGTGTGGCACCGGCTACGCCGGTGTTCGCGGGTAAACCCGCTCCTACAGGGATCGCGCCGCAAAGCGGCCCCGGGGATGTCACAGGCTGCGCTCATGCTCCAGCCAATCCACAAACCGCTCGATCAACGCCCCACGGCGCTTGCGCGGCGGCAGCACCACGTAATACCCCCGCGCCGAGCGCAAGCTCCCTTCTAACGGCCGGCATAGCAACCCTTGCTCGACCAACCCGTCCACCAGGTGCCCCCAGCCAATCGCCACGCCTTGCCCGGCAATCGCTGCCTGGATCAGCAACGTGTAGTTATCGAACCGCAACTGCCCAGCCGGCGGCGGGCTGGCTACACCAAACCCGCGAAACACCCCCGCCCAGTCAAACCAGCCGCTGGCCTGTTCCCCCTTCAAATGCAGCAACGGCAATCGTTGCAAAGCCACGGCAGACAAGGGTTTGCCATGATTCAGCCGGGGGCTGCAGACCGGGAAAACCTCTTCATCGAACAACCATCGGCTCTCGCCCTGATGAAAACGCCCGTCGCCAAACAGGACAGCCACATCAATGTCCGGGCGCAACATGCCCTGGCTGCGTTCACCGGTCACCAAGCTCACATCCACCTGTGGATAAGCCTCGTGAAAACGCTGCAACCGTGGCATCAGCCAGAACGCCGCAAAGGCAAAGTCGGTGGCCACCTGCAGCACCTCGCGCTGGCCGCGCCCGCTGGCCTGGGCAATACCATCCTCCATGGCCTGCAAACCCTGATGCACGTGCTCGAACAGCACCTGGCCCGCCTCGGTCAGTTCGATGCCGCGGTAGATACGGTCAAACAGGCGCGTGCCCAGTTGCGCCTCCAAGCGCTTCACCTGCTGGCTCACCGCTGGTTGCGTGGTGCCCAGCTCGAGTGCCGCGGCGGTAAAGCCACGCAGGCGCGCGGCGGCCTCGAACACACGCAAGCTATCCAGCGACAACTCGGCCAGGTGGTCAAACATAAGCACAGCTAATCCCAGTCATTGCCCGCCATGGGCTTTACCCATGTTATCCACAGTCGCATCTTGGTAGGCAAGCGATTCGCATAACCCTCAACGATGGAAGCCACCATGACGCGCCCGAATATCCTGTTCATCATGGCTGACCAGATGGCCGCACCCTTGCTGCCGATCTACGGCCCGTCACCAATCCAGATGCCACACCTGAGCCGCCTGGCCGAACAGGCCGTGGTGTTCGATTCGGCCTACTGCAACAGCCCGCTGTGTGCCCCGTCGCGCTTCACCCTGGTCAGCGGCCAGTTGCCCAGCCGTATAGGCGCCTACGACAACGCTGCCGATTTCCCCGCCGACATCCCGACCTACGCGCATTACCTGCGCCGCCTGGGTTATCGCACCGCGCTGTCGGGCAAGATGCACTTCTGCGGCCCGGACCAGTTGCACGGCTACGAAGAACGCCTGACCAGCGACATCTACCCCGCCGACTACGGCTGGGCGGTGAACTGGGATGAACCGGACGTGCGCCCAAGCTGGTACCACAACATGTCCTCGGTGCTGCAGGCCGGGCCATGCGTGCGCACCAATCAGCTGGATTTCGATGAAGAGGTGGTGTTCAAGGCGCGCCAGTACCTGTACGACCATGTGCGTGAAAACGATGGCCGGCCATTCTGCCTGACCGTGTCGATGACCCACCCGCACGACCCGTACACTATCCCCAAGCGCTACTGGAATCGCTATGAGGGTGTGGATATCCCCACGCCCCGTGCCGAATTCAGCCAGGCAGAACTCGACCCGCACTCGCAGCGGCTGCTGAAGGTCTACGACCTGTGGAACAAGCCGCTGCCTGTGGACAAGATCCGCGACGCCCGCCGCGCCTACTTCGGCGCTTGCAGCTACATCGACGACAACATCGGCCAGCTACTGCAAACCTTGGAGGAATGCGGCCTGGCCGACGACACCCTGATCGTGTTCTCTGGCGACCACGGCGACATGCTTGGCGAGCGTGGCCTCTGGTACAAGATGCACTGGTTCGAGATGTCGGCGCGGGTGCCGCTGCTGATCCATGCGCCGAAGCACTTTGCTGCGGGCCGGGTCAGTGCCTCGGTCTCGACCTGCGACCTGCTGCCAACCCTGGTCGAACTGGCGGGCGGGGCTGTGGATAACGCCCTGCACCTGGACGGCCGCTCGCTGCTCGGCCACCTGCAAGGGCAGGGCGGCCACGACGAGGTGATCGGCGAGTACATGGCCGAAGGCACCGTCGGCCCACTTATGATGATCCGCCGCGGGCCTTACAAATTCGTGTACAGCGAAGACGACCCTTGCCTACTCTATGACCTGAGCCGCGACCCGCACGAGCGGGAGAACCTCACCGGCAGCCCGGACCACCAGGCGCTGCTGCAGGCATTTGTCGATGAAGCACGGCAGCGTTGGGATATCCCCAGCCTGCGCCAGCAGGTACTGGCCAGCCAACGGCGCCGCCGCCTGGTGGCCGAGGCGCTGGCCATCGGCAAGCTGAAAAGCTGGGACCACCAACCGCTGGTGGACGCCAGCCAACAGTACATGCGCAACCACATCGATCTCGACGACCTCGAGCGCAAGGCACGTTATCCACAGCCCGCCCCCATGGATTGAGAAGAGAGGCCGTCATGCACAAGTTCTCCGCCGCCGTGTTCACCCTGGCCTTGGGCCTGGGTGCCGCCACGGCCCACGCCGCCGACAGCGACGCACAATGCAGTACCGTGAAAATGGCCGACCCCGGCTGGAGCGACATCGCCACGACCAATGCCGTAGCCCGCCTGTTGCTGGAAAGCCTGGGCTACCAGGTGAAGATCGACAGCCTGGCGGTGCCAATCATCTACGGCGGCCTCAAGGACGGCCGGGTCGATGTCTTCCTTGGCAACTGGATGCCGGCGCAGCAGGGCTTCCATGACAAGTTCATCGCCAATGGCGATGTGCAGCAACTGTCGCGCAACCTGGAGGGAACCGAATTTACCCTGGCAGTGCCCGACTATGTGTGGAATGCCGGGGTAAAGGACTTCGCCGACCTGCAGAAACACGCCGACCCGTTCGACAAGAAGCTCTACGGAATTGGCTCTGGCGCACCGGCCAACCTGTCACTGAAGGAAATCATCGACAAGAATGAGTTCAACCTCGGCCAGTGGAAGCTGGTGGAGTCCAGCGAGCAGGCGATGCTGACCCAGGTCGACCGGGCGGTGAAAAAGCAGCAGTTCATTACCTTCCTTGGCTGGACCCCGCACCCGATGAACGTGAAGTTGAAGATGCATTACCTGACGGGAGGGGAGAAGTGGTTCGGCAGCAAAGGCGAGGTGTACACCCTGACCCGCAAGGGTTATCCACAAGCCTGCCCGAATGCGGCGAAGCTGCTGGGTAACCTGAATTTCACACTCGACATGGAAAACGCCATCATGGCCGAGGTTGTGGACAAGAAGATCAGCTTCGATGAAGCGGCCAAGGCTTGGGTGAAGGCGCATCCAGAGTGGCTGGAAGAGTGGTTGGCTGGGGTGACGACCAAGGCCGATGGCAATGCCCTGGAGGCCATCAAAGCCAAGCTGTAATCTCAGACTTGACGCGCCCCATTGTAGGAGCGGGTTTACTCGCGAATGCTGCAGTGAATGTACCACCGCATTCGCGGGTAAACCCGCTCCTACAATGGGCCAGTGTACCTTCGGAACTGTGGATATCTCATGCATCGCCTCTTCCACCTGCTGCCCTTCCTTACCTGGCTCCCCCGCCAATCGGGCCGCAGCCTGCGCCAGGATCTGCTGGTCGGCCTGAGCGGTGCCATCCTCGCCCTGCCGCAATCCATCGCCTACGCCCTGATCGCCGGCCTGCCCGCCGAGTACGGCCTGTACGCCGCCATCGTACCGGTGCTGATCGCCTGCCTGTGGGGTTCGTCCTGGCACCTGATCTGTGGCCCGACCGCGGCCATCTCCATCGTCCTCTACGCCAGCATCAGCCCGCTGGCCGTCGCCGGCAGTGCCGACTACGTGACCTTGGTGTTGCTGCTGACCTTCCTTGGCGGCATCTTCCAATTGCTGCTGGGGTTGCTGCGCTTCGGCGCGCTGGTCAATTTCGTCTCGCATTCCGTGGTGCTCGGTTTCACCCTCGGTGCCGCCATCGTCATCGCCCTGGGCCAATTGCCCAACCTGCTGGGCATGGACCTGCCCAGCCAGGCCACGGCGCTGAAGACCGTGCAAGACCTGGCCAGCCACGCCGGTGAGGTCGACCTGCCGTCGCTGGCCCTGGGCCTGGCCACCGTAATAATCGGCGTAGCGTTCAAACTCTGGCGCCCGCGCTGGCCGAGCCTGTTGATAAGCCTGATGCTGGTCAGCCTGTTGGCCTGGCTGCTGCCGGGCTACTTTGGCCATGTGCAGCGGGTAGCGGTGTTCACCGGGCAACTGCCGCCGTTCAGCCCGCTGCCGTTGCTGGACGTGGAACTGATATTGCGCCTGCTGCCCAGCGCCGTGGCGGTGGGCATGCTGGGGCTGGTCACCAGCCTGTCGATTGCCCGCTCGCTGTCAGCGCGTTCGGAACAACTGATCGACCCCGACCAGGAAATTCGCGCACAAGGCCTGTCGAACATTGCCGGGGCATTTTTCTCTGGCTACCTGTCTGCCGGTTCCTTCACCCGTTCGGGCCTGAGCTATGAGGCCGGTGCCCGCTCGCCGATGGCCGGGGTGTTCTCGGCGCTGTGGGTGGCGCTGTTCGCCGTTGTCGGCGCCGGGGTGATCGCACACCTGCCGATCCCGGCCATGGCAGGCAGCATACTGTTGATCTGCTGGGGGTTGGTGGACCACCGCGGGATTCGTGCGCTGTTCCGGGTCAGCCGTTCGGAGTTTCTGGTAATGGCGCTGACGGCGGCGGCGACCTTGTTGCTGGAGCTGCAGACGGCGATCTATGCCGGGGTGCTGGCGTCGCTGTTCTTCTATTTGAAGCGCACCTCAAGGCCACGGGTGCAGCAGAGCCGTGAAGGGGAGGCGGATGTGCTGCGGGTGGGCGGGTCGATCTTCTTTGGCGCGGCGCATTACCTGCAGGTGCGCTTGCAGCGCTGCCAGGGGCCACATGTGGTGATCGATGCGCGGCAGGTTAATTTTATCGATTACTCGGGTGTGGATATGTTGCACCGCGAGGCGCGGAGGTTGCGGCGGATGGGCGGGAGTCTGACCTTGCATCGGGCCAGGCCGCAGGTGATTGAAGAATTGCAGAAGCTGGAAGGGGTGGAGTTGTGTCCGATCCGGTTTGAGGAATGAGGTTGGGTTGAGATCTTGGGGCTGCTTTGCAGCCCATCGCGACGCAAGGCCGCTCCTACAGGGGACCGCGCCAGCAAGTATTTCGCGGTCTTTGTAGGAGCGGCCTTGTGTCGCGAAGGGCCGCAAAGCGGCCCCAAATTCTCAGCCCCGAGCGAGCTGCCTGCGAAGTTCAGCCAAAACCGGCGCCGTATCCGGCCTAACCCCACGCCAGATAAAGAACGCCTCAGCCGCCTGCTCAGCCAGCATCCCCAACCCATCCAGCACCTTGGCCGCGCCCAGCTTCTCAGCCCACTGGCAAAACGGCGTAGGCTCCTTGCCATACATCATGTCATAGCAAACCGTGCGCCCAGCCTCGACCAAACTGTCGGCAATCGGCGGCAGCTCCCCGGCCAAACTCGCCGAAGTGGCATTGATGATCACATCCACCGGCTCCTGCAACCAGGCAAACCCACTGGCTACCACCGGCCCCAGTTCATCGAACTCGCGCGCCAGCTGCTCGGCCTTTTCCACGGTTCGGTTGGCAATCACCAGCGATTGCGGCTTGTGCGCCAGGATCGGCTCCAGCACGCCCCGAACGGCGCCGCCAGCACCCAGAATAAGAATGCGCTTGCCGGCCAACTCGACCCCGGCATTCACCGTCAGGTCACGCACCAAGCCAGCGCCATCGGTGTTGTCGCCCTGCAAGGTGCCGTCAGCCAATTTGCTCAGCGTGTTCACCGCGCCAGCACGCTGGGCCCGTGGGGTCAGGCTGTCGCACAGGCGGTAGGCCTCTTCCTTGAACGGCACGGTGACATTGCCGCCGCTGCCTTGCTTGAAGAAGCCACGGGCGCAGTCGCTGAACTCGTCCAGCGGCGCCAGCAGGGTGGCGTATTCCAGGTCCTCGCCGGTCTGCTCGGCGAACAGGCGGTGGATCAGCGGCGACTTGCTGTGGCCGATCGGGTTGCCAAAAACGACGTACTGGTCCATGACGGCTCCTTGGTTGTGCACAGGCTTACTGGCCGAGCCAGTCGCGGTCCTGCAGGAAGTACTCGGTCAGGCGCGCTTCTTCACTGCCGGGCGCGGCCTTCCAGTCGTAGCCCCAGCGCACCTGCGGCGGCAGCGACATGAGGATCGATTCGGTGCGGCCACCGGACTGCAGGCCGAACAGGGTGCCACGGTCGTAGACCAGGTTGAACTCTACGTAGCGCCCGCGACGGTACTCCTGGAACTCGCGTTGCTCCGCGGTATAGGGCGTGTCTTTGCGGCGCTGGACGATCGGCAGGTAGGCATCGACATAGGCGTCGCCGATGGCGCGGATGAAGGCGAAGCAGGTGTCGAAGTCCCACTCGTTCAGGTCATCGAAGAACAGGCCGCCGATGCCGCGAGGCTCGCCCCGGTGCTTGAGGTGGAAGTAACGGTCGCACCAGGCCTTGTAGCGCGGGTACACATCGGCGCCGAACGGCGCACAGGCCTGCTCGGCCACGCGGTGCCAGTGGATGCAGTCTTCTTCATTGCCGTAGTAAGGGGTCAGGTCGAAGCCGCCGCCGAACCACCAGACCGCCTCTTCACCTTCCTTCTCGGCGATGAAGAAGCGCACGTTGGCGTGGGACGTGGGCACATGCGGGTTGTGCGGGTGAATCACCAGCGACACCCCCAGCGCCTCGAAACCACGGCCCGCCAGTTCAGGGCGGTGGGCACTGGCCGACGGTGGCAGGCCGGCGCCGAACACGTGGGAGAAGTTGACCCCGCCTTTCTCGATCAGCTTGCCGTCGCCGATCACCCGCGTGCGACCCCCGCCACCGGCTTCGCGCACCCAGGCGTCCTCGACGAAGCGGGCGCCGCCGTCTTCGCTTTCGAGGGCAGAGCAGATGCGGTCTTGCAGGTCGAGCAGGTAGGCTTTCACGGCCTCGGTGCGGCTAGTCATCGGGTCACCAGGAACGGGCAGGGAAGAATTCGCCGCGTAGCATACCACCGCCAGCCCGCGCGCCGCAGTTGACGGCGATCAAGCAAAGGCGTCCGATAGAAGGCCTTTTCCCGATCCCGACGACAGGAGTGCGAGATGGCCAAGCGTATCCAGTTCAGCCAGCATGGCGGCCCGGAAGTGCTGCAGTTTGTGGAATTCGAACCCGCCCCGCCCGGGCCACAGCAGGTGCGTGTGCGCAACCATGCAATCGGCCTGAACTTCATCGACACCTACTTCCGCAGCGGGCTCTATGCACCGCCATCCCTGCCTTCGGGCCTGGGCACCGAAGCGGCGGGCGTGGTGGAAGCCGTGGGTGAGGGCGTCACCCGGCTGAAGGTCGGTGACCGCGTGGCCCATGCCGGCGGCCCGCTGGGCGCGTACAGCGAGGTGCATACGCTGCCGGAGGCCAACCTGGTCAAGCTGCCGGACAACATCAGCTTCGAGCAGGCGGCGGCGGTGATGCTCAAGGGTTTGACCGTGCAGTACCTGCTGAAGCAGACCTATGAGGTGAAGGCGGGTGACGTGATCCTGTTCCATGCCGCAGCGGGTGGCGTGGGTTCGCTGGCGTGCCAGTGGGCCAAGGCGCTGGGGGCCAAGTTGATCGGCACCGTCAGCTCTGCCGAGAAGGCCGAGCGGGCCAAGGCGCTGGGTGCGTGGGCGACCATCGACTACAGCCATGAAGACGTGGCCAAGCGGGTGCTGGAACTGACCGATGGCAAGAAATGCCCGGTGGTGTATGACGGCGTGGGCGCTGATACCTGGCTGACTTCGCTGGACTGCCTGCAGCCGCGTGGGTTGATGGTGAGCTTTGGCAATGCCTCGGGCGCGGTGAGCGGGGTGAACCTGGGGATTCTGGCGCAGAAGGGCTCGCTGTATGTGACCCGGCCGACCTTGGCGACCTATGCGAATAATGCCGAGAACACCCAGGCCATGGCGGATGACCTGTTTGCGATGATTGGCAATGGCAAGCTGGTGGTGGATATCCAGCAAAGGTATCCGTTGAGTGAGGCGGCCAAGGCGCAGGCTGAGCTGTCGGCGCGGCGGACTGTGGGGTCTACTGTTTTGTTGCCTTGAGATGGGCAGGGGATAGCATCAGGGCTGACAAGTGCCTGCCTTGATGTTTGCAGCGCCTGTGAGATCGAGCGCCGCCCGCGCGGCGCTTCGCGGGACAAGCCCGCTCCCACATCTGTTTCGGGCCAGTCTCTTCTGTGAGGTCACCTCTGTCCGCCCTGTTTGTTCCATTCGATATCAGGGGTGGGCAAAAGCTCTTCATCCATCTCCAGCCATGCACCAAGGCTGCAACCCATCTGGCACAGGAATAATTGGCCCGAAACAGATGTGGGAGCGGGCTTGTCCCGCGAAGCGCCGCGCGGGCGGCGCTCGGTCGCATAGGCACCCAACATCCCAAGGCAAGCACCTGTCAGCCCTTACTGCTTAACTGACTGGTATTAGGCCGAAGCCCGTGCCATCCACAGATGGTTGCCTGGGCTGGCCTCTTCGCGGGTAAACCCGCTCCCACAGGGTTCCCTGCCACACCTGTGGATATGTGTTTAGCCCGGCCGCACAACCTCACCAGTAGCCAGGTTACGAATCACACTCGGATTCTTCCTTCCACCCAGCGCCCCACCCAGCACCAGATCCAACTGGCCATGGAAGTACTGTTCCACCCGCAACCGGGTCTTCGCCGCCGGACGTCCGCCGGGGTTGCACGAGGTGGAAATCAATGGCCCAACCAACGCACACAGTTCACGCACCACCGGGTGGTCGCTGACCCTTAGCGCCACGGTGTCATGCTGCCCGGTCACCCACTCGGGCAGCAGGTCCTGATGCGGCACCAGCCAGGTGTTCGGCCCCGGCCAGGTGCTGCCCATGCGATCAATCCAGTCCTCGGGGAAATCCTCGAACAGGAAGTCGAACTGGCGGATGTTGTCGGCGATCAGGATCAGCCCTTTATCCACAGGCCGTGACTTCAGCGCCAGCAGGCGGTACACCGCGTCCTCGTTCCAGGGGTCGCAGCCCAGGCCCCAGACCGCTTCCGTCGGGTAGGCGATCACTGCACCCGCCCGGATCTCACGTGCGGCTTGTTGCACACGAAAACTGCTCACCATTGCTGTTACTCCGCCTATATACCTTGCATATGCGCAGTGTACTTAGCCCACGCGGGCAAACCAACGCCCGGCTTCATTGCTGACCCGGCCAGCCAGCTCCAGTTCGGTCAGCTGCGCCAGCACTTCAGCCAGCGGCAGCTCGCTGCAGTGGGCCAGGCTTTCGCTGGTTTGTGGCGCGGCATGCAGCAAGGCGAGCAGCGGATGGTCGAATCTGTCCACAATTGCCGGCGGCAGGTTCTGCCAGCCCTGCAGGCTTTCCATGATCTGCTCCACAGTCTCCACCAGCAGGGCTCCATCCCGAATCAACTGGTGACAGCCCTTGGCCCCAGGGTGGTGGATAGAGCCCGGTATGGCGTACACCTCACGACCCTGCTCGGCTGCCAAACGCGCCGTGATCAGCGAACCGCTGGCCAGGCTCGCTTCAACCACCAGCACACCCAGCGACAAACCGCTGATGATGCGGTTGCGCCGCGGAAAGTTACCCGGCTGCGGCTCGGCATCCAGCGGGTACTCGGAAACCAGTGCTCCGCCTTGGTCGATCATCGCCTGCGCAAGCGCTTTGTGCCGCTGTGGATAAAGTTTTTGCAAGCCGGTGCCGAGTACGCCAATCGTGCCCCCACCGGCCTGCAGGGCGGCCCGATGAGCGGCACCGTCGATGCCCACGGCCAAGCCACTGGTAATGGTGAAACCAGCCTGCGCCAAATAACGGGAAAATGCCGCAGCCGTATCGATTGCCGGCGGTGAAGCACGCCTGCTGCCCACAATTGCCAGCTGCGGACGTTCGAGCAAAGCGGGGTCACCAGCGACGAAAAGCAGCGGTGGGGCATCGTCAATTTCACCCAGCAGTGGCGGGTAGCCAGGGCCGTCGAACATCAGCAAATACTGACCCGGGCGCTCTAGCCAGGCCATTGCCGCCAGCGCGCCTTCGCGTACTTCGGCGCTACGCCGGGCATCGATACTGGCCTGGGGTATGCCCAGTGCGCGCCAGGCCCCGGCGGGAGCACACAGCGCGGAAGAGGCGCTGCCGAATGCTTCCAGCAAGCTGCGAAACCGTCGCAGTCCCGTCTCCGGCAAGCGATGCAAGCGCAGTCGCGCTTCCAGCTCGGCCGGTGAAAGAGTCGACGAATGGTGACTGAACATGGGGATCATCCTTGATCAAATATAGGGCCATCGACGTGGCACAAACTGTGGATAACTTTGTTGATAACGCTTTGACAACCTGTCCATTGAATAGGCCATCAACATGCCCTGAAAACCCTAGACCAGCTTTCACAGGTGCTGAAATCCCCGTTTCCCTTTATTATGTGTGCTCAGTTTTCAACCGAACGCACAGTGACTGCCTGACTTATGGCCATCTTGAACATTCTCGAATTCCCGGACCCGCGCCTGCGCACCATCGCCAAGCCGGTGACGGTGTTCGACGACGCCCTGCGTCAGCTGATCGACGACATGTTTGAAACCATGTACGAAGCCCCTGGCATCGGCCTGGCTGCCACCCAGGTCAACGTGCACCTGCAAGTCGTGGTCATGGACCTCAGCGAAGACCGCAGCGAGCCGCGCGTCTTCATCAACCCTACGGTCGAAGAGCTGACCCACGACATGGGCCAGTACCAGGAAGGCTGCCTGTCGGTACCGGGCTTCTACGAGAACGTCGACCGCCCGCTGCGTGTCCGCGTCAAGGCCCAGGACCGCGACGGCAAGCCGTACGAGCTGGAATGCGAGGGCCTGCTGGCCGTGTGCGTACAGCACGAATTCGATCACCTCAACGGCAAGCTGTTCGTCGACTACCTGTCGCAGCTCAAGCGCGACCGGATCAAGAAGAAGCTGGAAAAGCAGCACCGCCAGCAAGCCTGATCCCCACCTTCCAGAAGGCTTGCTCCGGCAAGCCTTTTTCTTTTTTGAAGCGAGAACTCCATGCGCATCGTCTTTGCAGGCACTCCAGAGTTTGCCGCCGAACACCTCAAGGCCCTGCTCGACAGCCCGTACGAGATCGTGGCCGTTTACACCCAGCCCGATCGCCCTGCCGGCCGTGGCCAGAAGCTGATGCCGAGCGCGGTCAAGGCGCTGGCCGTGGCCCATGACATCCCGGTGTTCCAGCCGCAGACCCTGCGCAATGCCGATGCGCAAGCCGAACTCGCCGCGCTGAAACCCGACTTGATGGTGGTGGTCGCCTATGGCCTGATCCTGCCGCAAACCGTGCTGGATATTCCGCGCCTGGGTTGCATCAACAGCCACGCATCCTTGCTGCCGCGCTGGCGCGGTGCGGCGCCGATCCAGCGCGCCGTGGAAGCCGGTGACGCCGAAAGCGGCGTGACCGTGATGCGCATGGAAGCGGGCCTGGACACCGGCCCGATGCTGCTGAAGGTGGTCACCCCGATCAGCGCCGACGATACCGGCGGCAGCCTGCACGACCGCTTGGCCGAGATGGGGCCGCCGGCAGTGGTACAGGCCATCGCCGGCCTGGCCGACGGGTCGCTGCAAGGCGAGGTACAGGACGATGCCCTGGCCACTTATGCACACAAGCTGAACAAGGACGAAGCGCGCATCGACTGGAGCCGCCCGGCCGTCGAGCTGGAGCGCCTGATTCGAGCCTTCAACCCATGGCCGGTGTGCCACAGCACCCTGGATGGCGAGAGCGTGAAGGTGCTGGCTGCCAACTTGTCCACAGGCAAGGGCGCCCCCGGTGAGATCCTCTCCGCCAGCAAGGACGGCCTGGTAGTCGCCTGCGGTGACCAGGCGCTGAGCCTGACCCGCCTGCAACTGCCTGGCGGCAAAGCGCTGAACTTCAGCGACCTGTTCAACAGCCGCCGCGAGAAGTTCGCCGCCGGCAAGGTGCTGGGCCAATGAACCCACGCCTCGCCGCTGCCCGTGCCCTTGCCGCTGTGCTCAGCGGCAAGGCCTCGCTGAACAGCTCGCTGCCAGCCCAGCTGGACAAGGTCGAGGAGCGCGACCGTGGCCTGACCCAGGACCTGGCGTTCGGCACCGCCCGCTGGCAACCACGCCTCGACCTGCTGGCCGCGCAATTGCTGCAGAAGCCGTTCAAGGCTGCCGATACCGATGTGCAGGCGCTGCTACTGGTCGGCCTGTACCAGCTGTTCTACACCCGTATTCCGGCCCACGCTGCCATCGGTGAAACGGTGGGCTGCGCCGACAAACTGAAGAAACCGTGGGCCAAGGGCCTGCTCAATGCCGTGCTGCGCCGCGCCCAGCGCGAAGGCGAGGAACTGCTCGCCGGCATGGAGCGCGACCCAGTGGTGCGCACTGCCCACCCGCGCTGGCTGCAAAAATCGCTGAAGGCCTTCTGGCCGGAGCAATGGGAAGCCATCTGCGCCGCCAACAACGCCCACCCGCCGATGATTCTGCGAGTCAACCGCCGTCACCACAGCCGCGATGCCTACCTGGCGCTGCTGGCCGCAGCAGGTGTAGACGCCAGCGCCTGCCAGTTCAGCCGTGACGGCATCGTGCTGGCCGAAGCCTGCGACGTGCGCGGCTTGCCGGGCTTTGCCGAGGGCTGGGTTAGCGTGCAGGACGAAGCGGCGCAACTGTCCGCCGACCTGCTGGAGCTGGCCCCCGGCCAGCGCGTGCTCGATGCCTGCTGTGCCCCGGGCGGCAAAACCTGCCACCTGCTGGAAGCCGAACCGGGCTTGGCCCACATGACAGCCATCGACCTCGAAGCCAAGCGCCTGACCCGCGTGCGCGAGAACCTCGACCGCCTGCAGCTGGACGCCGAGCTGATCGCCTGCGACGCCCGCGATACCGGCAGTTGGTGGGACGGCAAGCCGTTCCAGCGCATTCTGCTCGATGCGCCGTGCTCGGCCACCGGCGTGATCCGCCGCCACCCGGACATCAAGCTGACCCGCCAGGCCGATGACATCCCGGCGTTGGCCGCGCTGCAAGGCGAGCTGCTCGATGCCCTGTGGCCGACCCTGGAAGTGGGTGGCATGCTGCTGTACGCCACCTGCTCCAGCCTGCCGACCGAGAACACCGAAGTGATCGACGCCTTCCTCGCCCGCACCCCGGGCGCGCGGGAGCTGGACTTGGCGACCGAAGCCGGCCTGCGCCAGCCCCACGGTCGCCAGTTGCTGGCCCAGGAAGGCGGCCACGACGGTTTCTACTATGCCAAGCTGATCAAGATCGCCGCCACGCGCGGGTAAGCACAAACGGGTAGGGAGTAGCGGATGAAGATCATCATCCTCGGCGCAGGGCAGGTAGGCGGTACGCTGGCGGAACACCTGGCCAGCGAAGCCAACGACATTACCGTGGTCGACACCGACGGCGACCGCCTGCGCGACCTTGGCGACCGTCTGGATATCCGCACGGTGCAAGGCCGCGGCTCGCTGCCGACGGTGCTGCGCCAGGCCGGTGCCGACGACGCCGACATGCTGGTGGCGGTAACCAACAGCGACGAGACCAACATGGTTGCCTGCCAGGTGGCCTATTCGCTGTTCCACACCCCGACCAAAATCGCCCGGGTGCGCGAGTCTTCGTACCTGACCCGTGAAGAGCTGTTCGACAACGACCATATCCCGGTCGACGTGCTGATCAGCCCCGAGCAGGTGGTGACCAACTACATCAAGCGCCTGATCGAACACCCAGGCTCGCTGCAGGTGATCGACTTCGCCGAAGGCAAGGCCCAGCTGGTGGCGGTGAAGGCCTACTACGGCGGCCCGTTGGTCGGCCAGCAGTTGCGCCAGATCCGCGCGCACATGCCCAACGTCGACACCCGCGTGGCAGCCATCTTCCGCCGCGACCGGCCAATCACCCCACGTGGTGACACGGTGATCGAAGCGGATGACGAGGTGTTCTTCATTGCCGCAAAGAAGGACATCCGTGCGGTGATGGGCGAATTGCGCCGCATCGACGAGACCAATAAACGCATTGTCATCGCTGGCGGCGGGCAGATCGGCGAGCGCCTGGCCGAAGCCATCGAAAGCCGCTACCAGGTGAAGATCATCGAGATGAGCCCGGCCCGTTGCCGGCACCTCTCCGATACCCTGGAAAGCACCGTGGTGCTTCAAGGCAGCGCCTCGGACAAGGACCTGATGCTCGAAGAGAACATCGCTGATGCCGATATTTTCCTGGCCCTGACCAATGACGACGAAGCCAACATCATGTCGTCGCTGCTGGCCAAGCGCCTGGGGGCGGGCAAGGTGATGACCATCATTAACAACCCCGCCTACGTCGACCTGGTACAGGGTGGCGATATCGATATTGCCATCAGCCCGCAGCTGGCAACCATCGGTACCCTGCTGGCGCACGTGCGCCGCGGCGACATTGTCAGCGTGCACTCGCTGCGCCGTGGTGCAGCCGAGGCTATCGAGGCCGTGGCGCATGGCGATTCGAAGTCGAGCAAGGTGGTCGGCAAGGCCATCGAAGACATCGCCCTGCCACCGGGCACCACCATCGGCGCGATCATCCGTGACGAAGAGGTGATGATTGCCCACGACGACACCCTGATCGAATCGGGTGACCATGTGATCCTGTTCGTTGTGGATAAAAAGCATATTCGCGATGTGGAAAAGCTGTTCCACGTCGGCTTGAGTTTCTTCTAGGAGAAAAGAGCATGCGCGAGTCGCTGGAGAAAATGCTGGCCAAGGGTGTGGATAACCCGTTGCTGAGGTTTGGCCTGGGTAAAGCCTGGCTGGATGAGGGCAATGGTGCTGAGGCGGCAGTGCACCTGGCGCGCTGCCTGGAGCAGGACCCTAAGTATTCGGCGGCGTGGAAGCTGCTGGGGAAGGCTTATCAGCTGGTCGGGGACTTGCCGGCGGCGCGCAAGGCCTGGGAGGACGGGATCGTGGCGGCGCAGGCCCATGGTGACAAGCAGGCCGAGAAAGAGATGACCGTATTCCTGAAGAAGCTCAACAAAGCCTCCGGTTGACGCGGTCCTTGTAGGAGCGGGTTTACCCGCGAATGCGATATTGGATCAACCGACGCATTCGCGGGTAAACCCGCTCCTACATGGGACTGTGAAAGGCTTAATACCAGCGCGGCTCGCCCGCCGGGCGCTTCTTGAAGCGCTTCATGCTCCACATGTACTGGCTGGGGTACTCGCGCACATAGCGCTCCACCACCTTGCTCATCGCCGCCGCCGACACATTCACGTCGGTGCTGTACATCTCTTCCGGTGCCGCTTCGAGGAATACCTTGAAGCCCGAGCCATCCGGCAGCCGCAGGGCATGCAGGAACACCCCCACCGCCTTGCCCCCGGCCAGCATGTTCGGCACGAACTTGCTGGTCAGCGCCTGGGTACCGAGGAACGGCACGAACACGCCCGCCGATTCCGCCGGCTCCGGGTCGGCCGGGATGCCCACCTGGCCACCCCGGCGCACTTCCTTGATCACGCTAAGGATGCCTTCCTTGGTCGATGGCGCCACACGGTTGCCCATCTGCACCCGCTGTTCGCGCAGAAGGTCGTCCACCGCCTTCAGCTTCGGCGGCCGGTAGAAGATGATCGGTTTGCACTGGTTGCAGTAGAAGTGGTTCAGCACTTCCCAATTGCCCAGGTGGCTGGTGATGCCGACCACGCCCTTGCCCGAGGCCAGGGCCTGCTCCAGCACTTCAAGACCGTGCACTTCCTTGACCAGCTCCAGCGAACGCTGCGGCGGCCAGATCCAGGCGCAGGCGCTTTCGACAAAGGACTTGCCGATATCGCGCAACGCCTGGCCGACCAGTTGCTCACGGGCAACCGGGTCCATTTCGGGGAAGCACTTGGCCAGGTTGATCCGCACCACGTTGCGCGAACCGTTGGGGAGCTTCCACATCAGCCAGCCGATGCCGGCACCCACGCGCTGCACAGCGCCCCAGGGCAGCTTGGCAAACAGACGCAGCACCCCGACCATCAGGGCGCCCTTGAACTTTTCCACAGGCGAATTCCTTATTTCAGCAAGGCGCGCATTGTAACCCCTCAGCGCAGCAAGGCGGGGTAGCGATCGCAATCGGTGGTGTGGTCCATGACCATGCCAGTAGCCTGCATGAAGGCGTAGCAGATGGTCGGGCCGACGAAGGTGAAGCCGGCTTTTTGCAGGGCCTTGCTCATCGCCTTGGCTTCATCGGTCACCGCCGGCACCTCGCTGCGGGCGGTGAAGTGGTTGACCTTCGGCGCGCCGCCAACGAACGACCACAGCCATTCGGCGGGGTTATCCACAGCCAGCCAGGCCTGTGCATTGCGCCGGGCAGCCTTGAGTTTGAGGCGGTTGCGGATGATACCGGCATCCTGCATCAGTTCTTCGATGCGTTCATCGCTCATGGCCGCCAGTTTCACCGGGTCGAAGCCGTGCATCACTTCGCGATAACGCTCGCGTTTGCGCAAAACGGTGATCCATGACAGCCCCGCCTGGAACCCTTCGAGCAAAAGCATCTCGAACAGCAACGCCGGGTCACGCTGGGGCGTTCCCCATTCCTGGTCATGGTAGGCCTGGTACAACGGATCGTCGGTACACCAAAAGCAGCGTGGCATAAGGCTCCAATGAGTAGAGGGCGAGGCGAATCAGGTTATACTCCCGCTCTTTACATCCGCATCCCCAGATACAGGTGAATTTCGTGAGCCAGCCTACGCCAGCCGTGCGTACCTTCCAAGACCTGATCCTCGCCCTGCAAAACTACTGGGCAGCTCAAGGTTGTGTGGTGCTTCAGCCCTACGATATGGAAGTAGGCGCCGGCACTTTCCACACCGCTACATTCCTGCGCGCCGTGGGTCCAGAAACCTGGAACGCCGCCTACGTGCAGCCTAGCCGTCGCCCTGCCGACGGGCGGTATGGCGAAAACCCCAACCGCCTGCAGCACTACTACCAGTTCCAGGTAGTGCTCAAGCCGAACCCGGCCAACTTCCAGGAGCTGTACCTTGGCTCGCTGAAAGCCATCGGCCTGGACCCGCTGGTGCACGACATTCGCTTTGTCGAAGACAACTGGGAATCGCCGACCCTCGGCGCGTGGGGCCTGGGCTGGGAAATCTGGCTGAACGGCATGGAAGTCACCCAGTTCACCTACTTCCAGCAGGTGGGTGGCATCGAGTGCTACCCGGTCACCGGTGAAATCACCTACGGCCTCGAACGCCTGGCCATGTACATCCAGGGCGTCGACTCGGTGTACGACCTGGTGTGGGCTGACGGCCCGTTCGGCAAGGTTACCTATGGCGACGTGTTCCACCAGAACGAGGTGGAGCAGTCGACCTACAACTTCGAACACGCCAACGTCGAGAAGCTGTTCGAACTGTTCGACTTCTACGAAAGCGAAGCCAACCGCCTGATCAAGCTGGACCTGCCACTGCCGACCTACGAAATGGTGCTGAAGGCCTCGCACACCTTCAACCTGCTGGACGCCCGCCGCGCCATCTCGGTAACCGAGCGCCAGCGCTACATCCTGCGCGTACGTACCCTGGCCCGGGACGTGGCACAAAGCTATCTGCAAGCCCGTGCACGCCTGGGCTTCCCGATGGCCACCCCTGAACTGCGTGACGAAGTGTTGGCTAAGCTGGAGGCTGCACAATGAGTGCTCAAGATTTCCTGGTAGAACTGGGCACCGAAGAGCTGCCACCCAAGGCCCTCGCCAGCCTCGGCGACGCCTTCCTGGCCGGCATCGAGAAAGGCCTGCAGGCCGCTGGCCTGAACTACACCGGCAAGCAGGTATACGCCGCGCCGCGTCGTCTGGCCGTGCTGATCCGCCAGCTGGACGTGCAGCAGCCAGACCGCAGCATCAACATCGACGGGCCACCCCTGCAGGCCGCATTCAAAGACGGCGAGCCGACCCAGGCTGCCCTGGGCTTCGCCAAGAAGTGCGGTGTAGAGCTGGCCGAAATCGACCAGAGCGGTCCCAAGCTGCGCTTCTCCCAGCACATTCCAGGCAAGGCTACCGCCGGCCTGCTGCCAACCATCGTCGAAGATTCGCTGAACGACCTGCCGATCCCCAAGCGCATGCGCTGGGCGGCCAGCCGTGAAGAGTTCGTGCGCCCGACCCAATGGCTGGTAATGCTGCTGGGCGACCAGGTAGTCGACTGCACTATCCTGTCGCAGAAGGCTGGCCGTGAATCCCGTGGCCACCGCTTCCACCACCCGGAAAACGTGCTTGTCACTACCCCGGCCAACTACGTCGAAGACCTGCGCAAAGCCTACGTGCTGGCCGACTTTGCCGAGCGTCGCGAGCTGATTAGCAAGCGTACCGCGGAGCTTGCCATGCAGCAGGAAGGCACAGCCATCGTGCCACCGGCGCTGCTGGACGAAGTGACCGCACTGGTGGAGTGGCCGGTGCCGTTGGTGTGCTCGTTCGAGGAACGTTTCCTCGAAGTGCCGCAGGAAGCCCTGATCACTACCATGCAGGACAACCAGAAGTACTTCTGCCTGCTGGACAGCGAAGGCAAGCTGCTGCCGCGCTTCATCACCGTGGCCAACGTTGAAAGCCGCGACCCGAAGCAGATCGTGCAGGGCAACGAGAAGGTCGTGCGCCCACGCCTGACCGACGCCGAGTTCTTCTTCAAGCAAGACAAGAAACAACCGCTGGAAACCTTCAACGAGCGCCTGAAAAACGTGGTGTTCCAGGCTCAGCTGGGCACTGTGTACGACAAGGCCGAGCGCGTTTCCAAACTGGCTGCCTTCATCGCCCCGCTGATCGGCGGCGACGCCCAGCGCGCCGGCCGTGCCGGCCTGCTGTCGAAGTGCGACCTGGCCACCGAAATGGTCGGCGAATTCCCTGAAATGCAGGGTGTTGCCGGTTACTACTACGCGCTCAACGACGGTGAGCCGGAAGACGTTGCCCTGGCCCTGAACGAGCAGTACATGCCACGCGGTGCTGGCGCCGAGCTGCCGCAGACCCTCACCGGTGCTGCCGTGGCCATTGCCGACAAGCTCGACACCCTGGTCGGCATCTTCGGCATCGGTATGCTGCCTACCGGCAGCAAAGACCCGTATGCCCTGCGCCGTGCCGCGCTGGGCGTGCTGCGGATCCTGATCGAGAAGCAGCTGGACCTGAACCTGACCGGTGCGGTCGAGTTCGCGGTCAAGCAGTTCGGTGCCAAGGTCAAGGCTGCCGGTTTGTCCGAGCAGGTGCTGGAGTTCATCTTCGACCGCCTGCGTGCGCGTTACGAAGACGAAGGCATCGACGTGGCCACCTACCTGTCGGTACGTGCCCTGCAGCCAGGCTCCGCGCTGGACTTCGACCAGCGCGTACAGGCGGTGCAGGCGTTCCGCAAGCTGCCGGAAGCCGAGGCCTTGGCCGCGGTGAACAAGCGTGTGTCGAACCTGCTGAGCAAGGCCGAAGGCGCCATCGCCGAACAGGTCGAGCCGAAGTACTTCGACAATGCCAACGAGTTCTCCCTGTACTCGGCCATCCAGCAGGCCGACCAAGCCGTGCAACCGATGGCTGCTGCACGCCAGTACAGCGAATCGCTGGCCCGCCTCGCGGCCCTGCGTGATCCGGTCGACGCCTTCTTCGAGGCGGTAATGGTCAACGCCGAAGACGCCAAGGTACGTGCCAACCGTTATGCCCTGCTCAGCCGCCTGCGCGGCCTGTTCCTGGGCGTGGCTGACATTTCGCTGCTGGGGTAAGCCTTGAAACTGCTGATTCTCGACCGTGACGGGGTAATCAACTACGACTCCGACGCCTACATCAAGACGCTGGAAGAGTGGATCCCGATCCCTGGCTCGGTCGCAGCGATCGCGCAGTTGAGCAAGGCGGGCTGGACGGTGGCCGTGGCCACCAACCAGTCCGGCATTGCCCGTGGCTACTACCCCCTGGCAACCCTGGAGGCCATGCACACGCGCCTGCGCGAACTGGTGGCCGAGCAGGGCGGCGAGGTGGGCCACATCGTGTTTTGCCCGCACGGGCCGGACGAAGGTTGCGATTGCCGCAAGCCCAAGCCTGGCATGCTGCGGGCAATTGCCGAGTATTACCAGGTGGGCCTTGAAGGCGTCTGGTTCGTCGGCGACAGCAAAGGTGACCTGGAGGCCGCCCTGGCCGTCGGTGCCCAACCCGTGTTGGTGAAAACCGGCAAGGGCGAGCGGACCCTGGAAAAAGGTGTCCCGGAAACTACACTGATTTTCGACGATCTGGCTGCTATCGCCAGAGAACTAATTTAAACAGTGCGCCTACGGGCGCATTTTTCTCAGGCGGGCATGCCCCGCAATGGTACAAGCCACTATGTCGATCCTGCAGGCGATCAGAATCTTTCTTTTTTACCTGCTGCTGGGCACCAGTTCGCTGCTGTGGTGCTCGCTGAGCTTCTTCGTCGCGCCGTTCTTGTCGTTCCCCAAGCGCTACAAGTTCATCAACGTGTACTGGTGCCGCTGCGCGCTGTTCCTGGTGCGCACCATCCTGGGCATCGACTACAAGATCACTGGCGCCGAGAACGTGCCGGTTGAGCCTTGCGTGATCCTGTCGAACCATCAGAGCACCTGGGAAACCTTCTTCCTGTCCCAGTATTTCTCGCCACTGAGCCAGGTGCTCAAGCGCGAACTGCTGTATGTGCCGTTCTTCGGCTGGGCCATGGCCATGCTGCGGCCGATCGCGATCAACCGCGACAACCCCAAGGAAGCGCTGCGCCAGGTGGCGAGCAAGGGCGATGAGCTGCTCAAGCAGAAAACCTGGGTGCTGATTTTCCCGGAAGGTACCCGCGTGCCGTTCGGCACGGTCGGCAAGTTCTCCCGCGGCGGCACTGCGCTGGCGGTCAATGCCGGGCTGCCGGTGTTGCCGATTGCCCACAACGCCGGGAAGTTCTGGCCGAAGACCGGCTGGGGTAAACGCTCCGGCACCATCGAGGTGGTGATTGGCGAGCCGATGTACGCCAACGGCACCGGGCCACGGGCCATCGCCGAGCTCAACGACCGCGCCCAGGCGTGGAACGAAGCGACCCAGCGAGCCATGGGCTCACTGCCGCCAGCCGAAGAAAAACCGCAGGAGCAGATGGCCTGAGAATCTGTGGATAACTTGTGAGCAGTTTTTCCATGAAAAGCTTGAAATAAGCTCTAAGTTATTGAATTAGCTGTTTATTTCTTTGTATGACATTTTTCTGAAAAGCGTGCATAAGTTTTTTCGAGGCATAAAAAAACCGGCTTTTACAGCCGGTTTTTTTATGGCTCCATGCAAGCACGGATCGCTTTGTGTAGGAGCGGCCTTGCGTCGCGATCGGGCCGCAAAGCGGCCCCAGCAATTTGTGCATCAAGGCAGAAATCCTGCGGCCGCTGCGCGGCCTGATCGCGACACAAGGCCGCTCCTACAAGGGTTCGCATCGGCCGTTAGATCTTGTCGATATCCACATCCTTGGTTTCTTTCAGGCAGAAGATCCCCACCACCAGGCTGATCCCGGTGACCAGCACGGGGTACCAAAGCCCGTAGAAAATATCCCCGGTGTACACCACCAGCGCGAACGACACCGTCGGCAGGAAGCCCCCGAACCAGCCGTTGCCTATGTGGTAGGGCAGCGACATCGAGGTATAGCGGATGCGGGTTGGGAACAGCTCGACCATCACCGCCGCCAGTGGCCCGTAGGTCATGGTCGCGATCAGGATCATCGCCACGATCAGTACCACCACCATCACCTGATTGACCTGCGCCGGGTCGGCCTTGGCCGGGTAGCCAGCCTGTTCCACCGCCGTACGCATGGCCGCTTCGTCGAAGCCGTTGATGGTCTTGTCGCCAATGTTCACCACCACATCACTACCGGCCACGCTCACCGAGCTGTATGGCAGGCCCTGCTTGACCAGGAAGGTCTTGACCTTGTCGCACGGGCTGTCGAAGCGTGCTTTGCCAACCGGGTCGAACTGGAAGGTGCAGCTTTGCGGGTCGGCCGTTACCACGATGGGTGCCTGGCGGCTGGCGGCGTCAATTTGCGGGTTGGCGTAGTGGCTCAGCGCCTTGAACAGCGGGAAGTACAGCACGGTGGCCAGCAGCAGGCCGAGCATGAGGATCGGCTTGCGGCCAATACGGTCGGACAACCAGCCAAAGAATACGAAGAACGGTGCACCAATCACCACACTGATGATCAGCAGGGTGTTGGCCTGGGCCGGGTCCATCTTCAGCATCTGGGTCATGAAGAACAGCACATAGAACTGCGCCGTGTAGAAGGTCACGGCTTGCCCGGCGTTGATGCTGAACAGCGCGGTAAGCACCACCTTCAGGTTCGGCCAGGAGGTGAACGATTCACGGATCGGCGATTTACTGACTTTGCCCTGAGCCTTCATTTTCACGAAGGCCGGCGATTCGTGCATGCTCATGCGAATCCACGTGGAGATGGCCAGCAGCACGATAGACAGCAGGAACGGCAGGCGCCAGCCCCAGGTTTCGAACTGGTCGCCACTGATGTAGCGGCTACCCAGCACCACCAGCAGCGACAGCAACAGGCCCAGGGTGGCGGTGGACTGGATGAAACCGGTGTGGAAGCCACGCTTGCCCTGCGGCGCATGCTCGGCCACATAAGTAGCCGCACCGCCGTACTCACCGCCCAGCGCCAGCCCTTGCAGCATGCGCAGGATCACCAGGATGATCGGTGCAGCGATGCCAATGCTGGCGTAGGTGGGCAACAAGCCCACCGCGAAAGTGGACAGGCCCATCAGCACAATGGTGACCAGGAAGGTGTACTTGCGCCCGATCATGTCACCCAGTCGGCCGAACACCAGCGCGCCGAACGGCCGCACCAGAAAGCCGGCGGCAAATGCCATGAGGGCGAAGATAAAGGCCGTGGTGTCGTTCACACCCGCAAAGAACTGCTTGCTGATGACCGCTGCCAGCGCGCCATAGAGAAAAAAGTCATACCACTCGAAAACCGTCCCGAGGGATGACGCGAAAATGATCTTGCGTTCTTCACGGCGGCTTGGGCTGCTGGCCGCCGCACCCTTTTCCTGGATGTAATCCGACATCGTTGCTGTCCTCGGCCCGCAGGCCACAGTGATTATTCTTGTTGTTCCACTGCCGACAGCTTTCGACCGCAAGCTGCCGCTACTGCACGCACCCGGGTCAGGGCGTCGGTAACGCGTCTTCGTTCAAGTAGGTTTGGGTAGCCGCTCCTTTGAGGATCAGTTGCGCCGCCTTCTCGGCGATCATCAGGGTGGGGGAACAGGTATTGCCGGAGGTGATCTGCGGCATGATCGAAGCGTCAGCCACGCGCAGGCCGGGGATGCCATGTACACGCAGCTGGTTATCCACAACGTCCATGGCGCCATTGCCCATGCGGCAGGTACCGACCGGGTGGAAAATGGTGGTGCCGATCTTGCCGGCGGCGTCGAACAGATCCTGCTCGGTTTGCAGCGCCGAGCCTGGCAAATATTCCTGAGGCTCGAATGCCGCAAGGGCAGGGGCCTGGACGATGCGCCGGGTAAGGCGGATGGCATCGGCGGCGACCCGCAGGTCTTGGGGGTCGCTGAGGTAGTTGGGGTCGATCAGTGGGGTGCTGTTCATGTCGGTGTTGCGAATATCGATACGCCCGCGACTGGCCGGGCGCAAGTTGCACACCGAAGCGGTGAATGCCGGGAACTGATGCAACGGTTCGCCAAAGCGCTCGAGTGACAGCGGCTGCACGTGGTACTGCAAGTTGGCAGTGGCCTGGTCCGGGCTGGAACGTACGAACGCGCCTAGCTGGCTCGGCGCCATGGCCAGCGGGCCGCTGCGATCGTAGAGATAGCGCAGGCCCATGCCCATCTTGCCCCACAGGCTGTTGGCCATCTGGTTCAAGGTACGGGTATTGCGAACCTGGTAGATCAGCCGCAGTTGCAGGTGGTCCTGCAGGTTGCCACCAACGCCAGGCATGTCATGACGCACACCGATGCCCAAACCTTCCAGCAGTTGGCGAGGGCCAATGCCGGAGCGCTGCAGGATGCCGGGCGAGCCGACAGCGCCAGCGCAAAGAATGATTTCGCGGCGTACGGCAAACTCGTGCCAAGTACCTTGCCAGAACGCTTTCACCGCGCGGGCGCGTGTGTTGTTCAGCAGCACCTGGTCAACCTGTACGCCGGTCAGCACGGTGAGATTGGCGCGGTCCTTGATGGGCCGCAAGAACGCCTTCGAAGCATTCCAGCGCACACCACTGCGCTGGTTGACCTGAAAATATCCACAGCCCTGATTGTCGCCGGTGTTGAAGTCATCGACCTTGCCGATACCGCTTTGCTCGGCAGCATCACGGAAGGCATCGAGGATTGGCCAGCTGTAGCGCTGGCGCTCGACTCGCCATTCGCCGTCACTGCCATGGTGTTCGCTGGCGCCGGCAAAATGGCTTTCGCTGGCCTTGAACAGTGGCAGCACGTCCTTCCAGGCCCAGCCGTCGTTGCCTTGCTCGGCCCAGTGGTCATAGTCGGCGGCCTGGCCGCGCATGTAGATCATGCCGTTGATCGAGGAACAGCCACCGAGCACCTTGCCCCGTGGATAACCCAGTGCGCGACCAGCCAGGCCGGGCTGTGCCTCGGTCTTGAAGCACCAGTCGGTGCGCGGGTTGCCGATGCAGTAGAGGTAACCGACGGGAATGTGAATCCAGGGATAGTTGTCACGCCCGCCCGCTTCCAGCAGCAGCACGCGGCAGGCAGGGTCAGCGGACAAACGATTGGCCAGCAGGCACCCGGCAGGGCCGGCCCCTACGACCACGTAATCAAAGACAGAATCGGCTGATGGCATGTGCAACCTCGGGCCTGATTATTATTCTTGTCCCGATCCATCTTAGTGAGTAATTTCGTGGGGGAAACACGAGATTTCGCGCAGCCGTTGTGCGTTTTAGCACAGCGACCATCATTGCGACGGTGCTGTCCTGTAGGAGCGGCCTTGTGTCGCGATGGGGCGCGCAGCGGCCCTAAATTCAGCAAACTCGGTCCATCTGAAAAACCGTATGTGCTGATTCAGGGCCGCTGCGCGCCCCATCGCGACGCAAGGCCGCTCCTACAAGGGGTACGCCGTCTGGATGCATAGGGACAAGCATGTTCGACTGGAACGATCTGCGGTTTTTCCTCGAGTTGCAGCGCAGCGGCCGCCTGCTTACCGCCGCCAAGCGCCTCAATACCACCCACAGCACCGTGGCCCGGCACATCGAGAGCATCGAGCAGAGCCTGGGCACTGCGCTGTTCGTGCAGCATGCCCAAGGCTACGAGCTGACCCCTTCGGGCCAGGCCTTGCTCAAGCACGCCGAAGCCATGGAGAACGTTGCCCTGCTGGCGCAGGAAGAAATCACCCAGGCCATTACCCCGCTGGGCAAGATTCGCCTGGGGGTGACCGAAGGCATCGGCATCATGTTCTTCACCCCACGCATGAACGCGCTGTTCGAGCGCTACCCGGGGCTGGAAGTGGAATTGGTAGCAGTGCCGCGCTTCGTCAGCATCCTCAACCGCGAAGCGGAAATCAGCATCCACCTGGAGCGGCCCAACGCCGATTTGCTGATCACGCGCAAACTCACCGACTACCGCCTGGCGCTGTACGCCAGCCAAGCTTACCTGGACCGTGCGCCGCCACTGCTCAACCGCGAAGACCTGGCGCGGCACAACTGGATCGGCTACGTCGACGACCTGTTGTTCAGCCAGGAACTGCTGTTTCTCAACAGTTTTTGCCGAGCACCCAACGTGGTGTTCCGCAGCACCAGCGTGATCGCCCAGCAAACCGCCGCCCGCGCCGGGCTGGGCATCGCCGTGCTGCCCAACTACATGGCCCGCCATGATCCTACCCTGGTGCGCGTGCTGCCGGGCGAAACCATCCAGCGCAGCTACTGGATCTGCACCCGCCGCGAGCTGCACAAGTCGGTGCGCCTGCGGGTAGTGTGGGACTACCTGCTGGCGCTGTGCGCAGAAGAGCAGAGCGAACTGCTAGCTCAGTAGCGCCTTGCCGGCCAGCAGCAGGGCCGCGGCCCAGCCTGCTAAGGCAAACATCTGCTGCAGGCGCGGCCCGGCCAACCTGGCCGCCAGCGGCCGCGCCAATAGCAAGCCGAGCACTGCACCAACGGCAAACGGGGCGCCCACCTGCCAATGCATGACACCCGCAAGGCTGGCGCTGACCACACTGCCGGTCGATACCAGAGCGATTACCGCCAACGAGGTGGAAACGATGCTGGCCATGCGCAGGTTGGTGTAGCGGTTAAGGGCCGGGATAATGACGAACCCGCCGCCCACACCGAGCAGCCCCGACAGCAAACCGGACAACGCCCCGGTGCAGGCCAGCGCGCGTGCGCAGGGCAGTGTCCAGCGCAAGCGCCCCTGAAGCGGGTTCAACACACAAGGCTCGATAAAGCGGTGAGCATCATTGGCTTCGCCGCGTAGTTCCTTGGCCGCCTTGCGCCAGATGCGCAGGCAGGCGTAAACCAGCACCCCGGCGAACACCAATTGCAAGGGTGTATCCGGCAAACGGTGCGCCAGCATCAACCCGAACGGCGCTGCCGCCACACCCATCAGGGCAATGAACAATGCTGCCCTGTAGCGCACCAAACCTTGGCGCAGGCCCAGTACCGCGCCCACCGCTGCAGCAAGACCTACTGCCAACAGGCCGACCGGTGCCGCCTCCACCATCGACAACCCAAGGCCGAACACCAGCAGCGGCACGGCGAGAATCCCACCGCCTGCGCCGGTCAACGCCAGCACTGCGCCGATGATTGCGCCCAGGCCTGCGCCCAACAATTGATGTTCGATCACTGCCCACCCTCGGCTGCCAGCGGCTGTGGCCGCGCCAGCCACTCGCGGCCCTTGAGCATGCCTTGCCAGTAAAGCGGCGGCAGCGCCTGAGCCTTGAGCAACCAGGCCAGGCGCGTCGGCTTGCGGCCATCCAGCAGCCAGTTGGGGAAGCTCGGGGCCAGCTTGCCGCCATAGGTGAACTCGGCCAGTACGATCTTGCCGCGCTCGACGGTTAGCGGGCATGAGCCGTAGCCGTCGTACTGGGCCAGGGTCGGCAACCTGCCCAGCGCCACCAGCACGTTGTTGGCCACGACCGGTGCCTGCTTGCGAGCAGCCGCAGCGGTCTTGGCGTTGCTGGTATTGGCTACATCACCCAAGGCATGAACGTTGCCGTACTTGCGATGGCGCAGGGTGTGCGGGTCGACATCGACCCAGCCGGCGCTGTCGGCCAACGGGCTTTGGCGGATGAAGTCCGGCGCTACCTGCGGCGGCACCACATGCAGCATGTCAAAGGCCTCGGTGCAGGTTTCGCTGCTGCCATCGGGCAGGCTGCGCACGAAGGTGGCGCGTTTGTTCGGGCCATCCACGGCTACCAGCCGGTGGGAAAATTTCAGGTCAACGGCGTACTTTTCAATGTACTTCATCAGTGCGGGCACGTAGTCCGCCACGCCGAACAATACTGCGCCGGCATTGAAGAAGCTGGCCTTAACCGCCCCCAGATGGCCGTTGCGCAGCCAGTGGTCACACGAGAGGTACAATGCCTTCTGCGGCGCACCGGCGCACTTGATCGGCATGGGCGGTTGGCTGAACAGGGCACGGCCTTGCTTGAGCTTTTGCACCAGTTCCCAGGTATAGGGCGCCAGGTCGTAGCGGTAGTTTGAGGTGACACCGTTGCGGCCCAGGGTCTCGCTAAGCCCATCGATCGCGGCCCAGTCCAGCTTGAGGCCGGGGCAGACCACCAGCTGTTCATAGCTGATGGCACGGCCATCTTCGAGCATGACCAACTGGCCCAACGGATCGAAGCCCTGAACGCGCGCCTTGACCCAGCGCACACCGCGCGGAAGGGTCGATGCCATGGTGCGGGCGGTGCTCGGTGCATTGAACACACCGGCGCCGACCATGGTCCAGCCGGGCTGGTAGTAGTGCACCTCGGCGGGATCGATCAAGGTGATGTCCAAAGACGGGTCGCGGCTGATCAGGCTGGAAGCAGTGGCGATACCAGCGGCACCGGCACCTACGATGACCACCTTGTGGTGGTCGTTAGTGGCAGGGGACAACAAGGCAGGCATGGCGGTAAATCCTGGAAATCTGGTTATGGGGGCAGGGCGCTTACAGCTTGTTCAGCGGAATCTTCAGGTAGCTCACACCGTTGGCTTCCGGCGCAGGCAGTTGGCCGCTGCGCATGTTCACCTGCACCGAAGGCAGGATCAGCACGGGCATGTCGAGGGTCTTGTCACGGGCTTCACGCATGGCAACGAAGCTCTCCTCATCGATGCCCTGATGGATGTGGATATTGCTGGTGCGCTGCTCGGCAACGGTAGTGACGTACTGCATGTCGCGGCCACCGGGCAGGTAGTCGTGGCACATGAACAAGCGGGTCTGGTCGGGGAATGCCAACAGCCGGCGGATAGAGCGGTACAAGGTGCGGGCATCGGCACCGGGGAAGTCGCAGCGGGCGGTGCCGTAGTCGGGCATGAACAGGGTGTCACCGACAAACACTGCAATCTCGCCAGCATCCTCGATCATGTAGCTCATGCATGCGGGCGTATGCCCCGGGGTGTGCAGGGCGCGGGCATGCAGGTTGCCAATGCGGAAGCCTTCCTCGTCTTCGAACAGCACGTCGAACTGGCTGCCATCGCGGGCAAAACCAGGCTCGGCATTGAACAGGGCCCCGAACACTTTCTGCACTTGGGTAATGTGCGCACCGATGCCGGTATGGCCGCCGAGCTTCTCCTTCAGGTAGGCCGCTGCTGAAAGGTGGTCGGCGTGCACATGGGTTTCCAGCACCCACCGCACGCTGGCATTCAGCTCGGTCACGCGCTCGATCAAGCGATCCGCCGACGCGCTGCAGGTACGCCCGGACTTGGGGTCGTAATCCAGCACGCTGTCGATCAACGCGCACTGCCGGGTTTCACGGTCCATGACCAGGTAGCTGATGGTCGAGGTCGCCTTGTCGTAAAAGGCGTCCACGTGAAGGTTGTTGCCGATGATCATCACGTTCTCCAATTTATCCGCCGCGCCTTGTAAGGCGTAGGCAGTGACAGGAGGTTTATCAAGATGCATGCCAGGCTTTTTCCTGCGCATGGCTCAATGAAACTGGCCGGGTGCTGACAGCGGTGGGCAATACTGGCAGCTCGAATGGCAGTCGACTGTCAGCCAATGGCAGTGTTTGGCAGTCCTTGTTACCCTGCGCCGGTCATCCAAACGGTGCCGTCATGCCTGAAGCCCATCCCCTCATCCTAGCCCTGGTTTCCTACCTTGAGCACGATGCCCTGCCCACCATCGTGCTGGACACCGACTACAACATCCTGGCTGCCAACGCGGCCTATCGCCGCCAGTTCGGCCAGCATGACCACGCACCGCTGGGCGAAAAGTGCCACAAGGTCTCGCACCACTACGCCGTACCGTGCGACCAGGCTGGCGAGCATTGCCCGATGCGCAAGGCGTGGGACAGCAAGGTACCGGAGCGGGTGTTGCACATTCATCACACGCCACGTGGCCCGGAGCATGTCGATGTCGAACTGCGGCCGATTCTGGACGAGCAGGCCAGGGTGGTGGCCTTTGTCGAACGCCTGACTACCATCACCCTCGCTTCGGCACAGCCTCAGGAGCAGGGCCTGGTCGGCCGGGCGCCTGCCTTCAAAGCGGCCCTGGTCAGCCTGCAACGCGCTGCGCCAGCACAGATCCCGGTATTGCTGCAGGGTGAGTCGGGTACCGGCAAGGAGCTTTTCGCCCGCGCGCTGCACATGGGTAGCCCCAGGGCCACAGGCCCGTTGGTGGTGGTCGACTGCACCGGCCTGACCGAATCGTTGTTCGAGAGCGAATTGTTCGGCTACGAGAAGGGCGCGTTCACCGGTGCCAACCAGCGCAAGATCGGCCTGGCCGAAGCGGCCCATGGCGGTACGTTGTTCCTCGATGAAATTGGCGAAGTGCCGCTGGCGATGCAGGTGAAGCTGCTGCGCCTGATCGAGTCAGGCAGTTTTCGCCCGGTGGGTAGCCTGCGTACCGTTCATTCCGATTTTCGCCTGGTATCGGCGACGCACAAACCGCTCAGGCAGATGGTTGCCGAGGGTAGCTTCCGCGAAGACCTCTACTACCGCATTAGCGGTTTCCCGATTCGTCTGCCGGCGCTGCGCGAGCGAGTCGAGGACCTGCCCTTGCTGGCGCAGAGCCTGCTACAACGCATGGCCGGTAAGTCGACGCCCAGCTTGAGCGACGATGCCATGCAGCAGCTTGGTTTGCATCCGTTCCCGGGCAACATCCGCGAGCTGCGCAATATTCTGGAGCGTGCGCGATTGTTTGCCGATGACGGGGTGATTCGGCCGGAGCATTTGCCGGAAGACATTGGGCCAGCGTCAGTGGTGAAGTCAGGCGGACGGCGTAATGACCTGGGGGAGCTGGCGCAGGCCCTTGAGCAGTTCAAGGGTTCGCGTAGTGAGCTTGCCCTTCATTTAGGAATGAGCGAACGCACGCTGTATCGCCGCTTGAAAGCGCTCGGCCTGAGCTAGGTACTGCAGTTCAGACGCGGTCAGTGTAGGAGCGGCCTTGCGTCGCGAAAGGGCTGCGAAGCAGCCCCAGGGTTTCGGCACAGATGCAAAAATCTCTGGGGCCGCTTTGCGGCCCTTTCGCGACGCAAGGCCGCTCCTACAAGGGCCACCTTTACCGGACCTTTACCTCTGTCCTGACATTAAGTAGCCAAATCCATGGTCTGATGAGTTAACCGCACAGAGGACCGCAACAAATGAAGAAAACCCTAACCGTGATCTGCGCAGCACTCATGCTCAGTGCACCTCTGGCCAGCTTCGCCCAGCCAGGCCCACCTGACCGGCACGACAGCGGCCCATCGCACCAGGGCAACCCTTCGCATGGCAAGCCGCAGCAACAAGGCCGTCATGACAATGGCCGCGGGCCGGCGTACCGCGACCCGAATTTCCGCCCGCAACAAGGCATGCCGGTACCGCATCAGCAGTGGCAGCGTGGGCATGCGGTTGACCCACATTACCGTGGCGACCGTTACTGGGTGACCGACTGGAAAGCACGCCACCTGTATGCACCGCCGCGCGATCACCGCTGGTTGTATGTGAACGGGGACTATGTACTGGTAGCCATTGCCAGTGGCGTGATCGTCAATATCCTCACTGGTTACTGATTCTTTCAGGCACAAAAAAGCCCGCATCAGCGGGCTTTCTTGTGCTTGCAGAATCTACACCTGAATCAGAAGTCCAGGTTCGAAACCGACAGCGCGTTGCTTTCAATGAAGTCACGGCGCGGCTCGACCGCATCACCCATCAGGGTGTTGAAGATCTGGTCGGCAGCGATCGCGTCTTCGATGGTGACCTTGAGCATACGGCGGACGGTTGGGTCCATGGTGGTTTCCCACAACTGATCAGGGTTCATCTCACCCAGCCCTTTGTATCGCTGGATCGTGTGACGCTTGGTGGTCTCGTTCATCAGCCAGTCCAGGCCTTCCTTGAATTCGACAATCGCCTTGCGGCGCTCCCCACGTTGAACGTAGGCACCTTCACCCAGCAAGCTGGACAGCTTGGAACCGATGTTGACCACTGTGCGGTAGTCGTTGCTGCCGAAGAAATCGCGGTTGAAGGTGACGTAGCTGGCCAGACCGTGGGAAGTCACTTCCACTTCCGGCAGCCAAACGTTGCGCTCCTTGTCTTCGCGCAGGCTTGCCTTGTACACCAGGCCAGACTTCTGGCTGTTGTTCAAACGCTCCTGGAACTTGCTCAGCCACGACTGCATGACAGCATGGTCGCCCAGCTGATCCAGCGTAACTTCAGGCAGGTAGATGAAGTGCTCGGTCAACTCTTCCGGGTACAGGCGAGACAGACGCTTGAGCGTCTTCATCACACTGCGGAACTCATTGACCAGAGCCTCCAGCTGCACGCCAGAAACTGCTGGCGCCGACTCGTCCAGGTGCAGGCTGGCATCTTCCAGGGCCGACTGGGTCATGTACTCTTCCATGGCCTCGTCGTCCTTGATGTACTGCTCCTGCTTGCCTTTCTTCACCTTGTACAGCGGTGGCTGGGCAATGTAGATGTAGCCGCGCTCGACCAGCTCCGGCAGCTGACGGAAGAAGAAGGTCAGCAGGAGGGTACGAATGTGCGAACCGTCAACGTCAGCATCGGTCATGATGATGATGTTGTGATAGCGCAGCTTGTCGATGTTGTACTCTTCGCGGCCAATACCACAGCCCAGCGCCGTTATCAGCGTGCCCACTTCCTGGGACGAAATCATCTTGTCGAAACGCGCTTTCTCGACGTTGAGGATTTTACCCTTCAGCGGCAAGATCGCCTGGGTACGACGGTTACGGCCTTGCTTGGCCGAACCACCTGCGGAGTCACCCTCCACCAGGTACAGTTCGGAAAGTGCAGGGTCTTTCTCCTGGCAGTCCGCCAGTTTGCCCGGCAGGCCGGCGATATCCAGCGCACCTTTGCGGCGAGTCATCTCACGGGCTTTACGGGCCGCTTCACGCGCACGGGCAGCGTCGATCATCTTGCCAACGACGGCCTTGGCTTCGTTCGGGTTCTCCAGCAGGAAGTCGGAGAAGTACTTGTTCATCTCCTGCTCCACGGCGGTTTTCACTTCCGAGGAAACCAGCTTGTCTTTGGTCTGTGAGCTGAACTTCGGGTCCGGTACCTTCACCGAGATGATCGCGGTCAGGCCTTCACGGGCGTCGTCGCCAGTGGTTGCCACCTTGTTCTTCTTGGCCAAGCCTTCCTGCTCGATGTAGCTGTTCAGGCTACGGGTCAACGAAGAACGGAAGCCCACCAGGTGAGTACCACCGTCACGCTGGGGAATGTTGTTGGTGAAGCACAGCAGGTTTTCGTTGAAGCTATCGTTCCATTGCAGGGCGACTTCAACACCCACGCCATCGTCACGCTGGACGTTGAAGTGGAAAACCTGGGAGTTGACCGGCGTCTTGTTGGTGTTCAGGTACTCGACGAACGCACGCAGGCCGCCTTCATACTTGAAGAACTCTTCCTTACCGCTGCGCTCATCCTTCAGCAGAATGCCAACGCCCGAGTTGAGGAACGACAACTCACGGATACGCTTGGCCAGGATGTCCCAGCTGAAGTGAATGTTCTTGAAAGTTTCGGCCGACGGCTTGAAATGGATGTGGGTACCGGTCGTTTCGCTGTCACCGACAACCGCCATCGGCGCTTGTGGAACACCGTGAACGTAAGTCTGTTCCCAAATCTTGCCGCTGCGGCGAACTGTCAGCACCAGCTTCTCGGACAGGGCGTTAACAACCGATACACCTACGCCGTGCAGACCCCCGGAGACCTTGTAGGAGTTGTCGTCGAACTTACCGCCGGCGTGCAGTACGGTCATGATGACCTCGGCTGCGGAAACGCCTTCTTCTTTATGCACGTCGACCGGAATACCGCGACCGTTGTCGCGCACACTGATGGATTCGTCCGGGTGGATGATGACGGTGATGTCATCGCAGTGACCGGCGAGGGCTTCGTCGATCGAGTTGTCGACCACTTCGAAGACCATGTGGTGCAGGCCGCTACCATCATCGGTGTCGCCAATGTACATGCCGGGACGCTTGCGTACGGCATCCAAACCTTTCAGCACCTTGATGCTGGAGGAGTCGTACGTTTGATTTTCGCTCATGCCTTCACTCCCGATGGTCGTGGGTCTGGGTGATACGGCCTTGTTCCACGTGGAACAAAGCAACTGGCGTTTCCGTCTGCCAGCCTTCCCTCAGTAATTCGTGATCTACACAGGTGATGAACACCTGGCAGCGTAATTCTTCAAGCAAGCGGCACAGTGCGCGGCGATGCTGATCGTCCAGTTCGGACGGCAAGTCATCCACGAGATAAATACAGTGACCGCGGCGAGCCTGGCTAACGAGGTGGCCTTGGGCAATGCGCAATGCGCATACCACCAGCTTTTGCTGACCACGCGACAGAATGTCGGCTGCATTGTTGGCAGCCAGACGAAGACGCAGATCAGCGCGCTGCGGACCGGCCTGGGTATGGCCCATCTGCTGATCGCGAAGGAGAGAGGAGGCGAGTACTTCTTGCAGTTCCCGATCCTTGTCCCAGCCTCGGTAGTAGCTCAGGGTCAACCCGTCCAGCTCGACCAGTTCGCTCAGGGTTCGCTCGAAGACGGGCTTCAAGGCCTTGATGTAGTTGCGACGGTATTCATCTATTTCCGCGCTGGCCAGGCACAATTCCCGGTCCCAAGCGGCTTGCGAAGCTGGGTCAAGTGTACCATGCCGCAACCATGAGTTCCGCTGCCGCAGTGCCTTCTGCAGCCGTTGCCAAGCAGGTAGAAAGCGAGGTTCCACGTGGAACACCCCCCAATCCAGGAACTGGCGGCGTATTTTTGGGGCACCTTCCAACAGCCGGAAACTGTCAGGGTTGATGAGCTGAAGCGGCAACAACTCTGCCAACTGGGCAGCGCTGCGCGCATTCTGCCCGTCGATGCGGATAGTGAATTCCCCCTGGCGCTCGCGAGAAACACCCAGGTTGCTGGCGCCACCCTCGGTCAACTGCACTTCACCAAACACGGTACAGGCAGGCTGTTCGTACTGAATGACCGGGTTCAAGCGGGTGCTACGGAAAGACCGCGCCAGCCCAAGCAAATGCACAGCTTCGAGCACGCTGGTCTTGCCGCTGCCATTGGCGCCGTAAAGGATGTTGATGCGGGGGGAAGGTAAGAGAGTCACCGGGTGCAGGTTGCGCACCGCGGTGACCATGATACGTCGAAGGGACATGTCGCCTGCTACGGTTACAGACGCATCGGCATGACAACGTAGGAAGAATCGTCGTTGCCAGCTTCCTGCAGCAGGGCGCTGCTGTTGGAATCAGACAGGATCAGACGAACTTGCTCTGTAGTCATCACGCCCAGCACGTCCAGCAGGTAGCTGACGTTGAAGCCGATTTCCAGCGAGCTACCTTCGTAGTCCACGCTGATTTCTTCTTCCGCCTCTTCCTGCTCGGGGTTGTTGGCCTGGATCTTCAACTGGCCGGCAGCCAGTTGCAGGCGAATACCACGGTACTTCTCGTTGGAGAGAATTGCGGTACGGCTGAAGGCTTCACGCAGGGCCTGACGGTCACCGACTACCAGTTTGTCGCCGCCTTTAGGCAATACGCGCTCGTAATCAGGGAACTTGCCGTCCACCAACTTGGAGGTGAACGTGAACTCACCGGTGGTCGCACGGATATGATGCTGGCCCAGGACAATGCTAACCATGCCTTCCGGGTCGGTCAGAAGGCGCGCCAGTTCCAGGATACCTTTACGAGGCACGATGACTTGGTGGCGATCATCCTGCTCGATCGGCGCAGTCATGGAGCACAGCGCCAGCCGGTGGCCATCAGTCGATACTGCACGCAGGGTGTTGCGGGACACCTCAAGCAGCATGCCGTTGAGGTAGTAACGCACGTCCTGCTGAGCCATGGCGAAGCTGGTACGCTCGATCAGGCGGCGCAGCTTGCTCTGCTCCAGGTTGCAGGTCAGCGAGCCCGGGCCTTCTTCCACGGTCGGGAAGTCGTTTGCTGGCAGGGTCGACAGGGTGAAGCGGCTGCGACCGGCCTTGACCAACAACTTCTGCTCATCGACCTTGATATCGATCAGGGCGTCGTTCGGCAGGCTTTTGCAGATGTCCATCAGCTTGCGCGCCGGTACAGTGATCTCGCCAGGCTCAGCCGGCTCTTCCAGTTGCACGCGGCCTACCAGTTCGACTTCCAGGTCGGTACCGGTCAACGACAGTTGCTGGCCTTGTACGACCAGCAATACGTTGGACAGGACCGGCAAGGTCTGACGGCGCTCGACGACACCGGCGACCAGTTGCAGGGGTTTCAACAGGGCTTCGCGTTGAATGGTGAAATGCATGGTCTAGTCCCTTGCCTTCAATTAGCTGCGCAAACGGCCATCAGGTCGTCAGCGTCCGCAGCAGGTTCTTGTAGTCCTCGCGGATGTCCGCGTCGGATTCCTTCAGTTCGTTGATCTTGCGGCAGGCGTGCAGCACGGTCGTATGGTCGCGACCACCGAACATGTCGCCGATTTCCGGCAGACTGTGGTTGGTCAGCTCCTTGGACAGGGCCATGGCCACCTGGCGCGGACGCGCCACAGAGCGCGAACGGCGCTTGGACAACAGATCGGAGATCTTGATCTTGTAGTACTCGGCGACGGTACGCTGGATGTTATCCACACTGACCAGTTTGTCTTGCAGCGCCAGCAGGTCTTTCAGCGACTCACGGATCAGCTCGATGGTGATGTCGCGGCCCATGAAGTGCGAGTGGGCAATCACCCGCTTCAGTGCACCTTCCAGCTCACGTACGTTGGAGCGGATACGCTGGGCAATGAAGAAGGCTGCGTCATGCGGCAGCTCGACCTTGGCCTGGTCGGCCTTCTTCATCAGGATCGCTACGCGGGTTTCCAGCTCTGGCGGCTCCACGGCCACCGTCAGGCCCCAGCCAAAGCGCGACTTCAGGCGCTCTTCCAGGCCTTCGATCTCCTTGGGATAGCGGTCAGAGGTCAGAATTACCTGCTGGCCACCCTCAAGCAGGGCGTTGAAGGTGTGGAAAAACTCTTCCTGCGAGCGCTCTTTACGGGCGAAAAACTGGATATCGTCGATCAGCAGCGCGTCCACCGAGCGGTAGAAGCGCTTGAATTCGTTGATGGCATTGAGCTGCAACGCCTTGACCATGTCGGCGACGAAGCGCTCCGAATGCAAGTACACCACCTTGGCATTCGGGTTCTTCTTCAGCAGATGGTTACCCACAGCATGCATAAGGTGGGTTTTACCCAGGCCTACGCCGCCATAAAGGAACAGCGGGTTGTAACCATGCTTGGGGTTGTCCGCCACCTGCCAGGCAGCTGCGCGTGCCAGCTGGTTCGACTTACCTTCGACGAAGGTGTCGAAGGTGAAGGTACGGTTCAAGTAGCTGGTGTGCTTGAGCGCGCCTTCAACCTGCACGGTGCGCTGCTCGGCCCGGCCACTGGCAGCGGGTGCAGCAGAAGGCTCGGCCATGGCATCGAAGCTGTCACGTGAAGACGGCTCGGCGAGTTGATCGACCACCAGCACAGGTTCGGCTGCAGCCACGGCAACCGGTTCGGCCGCAGCTACCGGCGGAGCGGCCCTGGGCTGGCTCTGCGCCAGCGAAGCCGCCACGGCGGCACTAACCGGCGCGTTAGGCGCAGCCCGTGGCGCCGAACTGCGGCGGCTACCTATTAATAAGGAAAGGGCAGGTGCAATGCCGCTGCCGTTCTCACCCAACAGCTCGAGCAAGCGGCCCAGGTACTTTTCATTGACCCAATCGAGAACGAAACGGTTAGGCGCATAGACGCGCAACTCGTCGCCTTCGGCTTCGACCTGTAGCGGACGGATCCAGGTGTTGAATTGCTGGGCAGGCAGTTCATCGCGCAGAAGCTCCACGCACTGCTGCCAAAGTTCCACTGACACGGATATCCCCTGAGTTTGAAAGCCGGATGAGGCAAAAACAAACCGCCATTGTACCGGTCGAGCGTTCAGTTATCCACATGTGGACACGTTAGGAACCATGGCAAAACAGCCATTTATCGACCAAATCGGCTTGCCAGCCATGTGCATAAGCTCTGTGGATAACCGCCCATGAGGGCTATGCACAACCCTGAGGTCAAGCCTGTTGATAACTCAGCTGTTGATAAGTGGCCTTTTAATCCACAGGTTTCGACCACGTAGAAAACAAGCGCAGCACGGGTTCAGAACAACCTTATGAAACTCTGTACAGTGCATGAATCCTAGGCTTCAGCGTGTTATCCACAGAAACTTATCCACTTAAGATTTATAGATTCTTCAGAAAAGCTTTTTATATGTCTCTTCTTTTTTTTCATGTTGTCCCCGATTCGCGTGTCCGATCAAGCACCCTCTGGCGATGAACCAACAAGCACCGTCCATCACGTGCTCTATAGGGAAAGACTGGTTGGAAATTGACCTACGGGCTTGCTTTCTCTAGAATCGCCGGTCTCTTAAAAAGGGGGCCATCCCGGCCCGTCGTCGACAAACCAGGTAACACGCCATGAAACGTACTTTCCAACCAAGCACCATCAAGCGCGCGCGCACTCACGGTTTCCGTGCCCGTATGGCTACCAAGAACGGCCGCGCTGTTCTGTCGCGTCGTCGTGCCAAAGGCCGTAAGCGTCTGGCCATTTGATTTTTCGGCACAGGTGGTGAGTCAGGACTTCAGTCGGGAAAAGCGACTGCTTACACCCCGACATTTCAAAGCGGTCTTCGACTCCCCAACCGGCAAGGTTCCAGGGAAAAACCTGCTGATCCTTGCTCGCGAGAACGGCCTTGATCACCCACGCCTCGGCCTGGTGATCGGCAAGAAGAGCGTCAAGCTCGCCGTTCAGCGCAATCGCCTCAAGCGCTTGATGCGCGATTCCTTTCGTCTGAACCAGCAAATGCTTGCCGGGTTGGACATTGTGATCGTCGCGCGCAAGGGATTGGGTGAGGTAGAAAACCCGGAATTGCACCAACACTTTGGCAAGCTCTGGAAACGCCTGGCGCGCAGCCGGCCAACTCCAGCAGTCACCGCCAATTCGGCAGGGGTAGACAGCCAAGATGCGTAAACTGGCGCTCGTTCCGATCCAGTTTTACCGTTACGCCATTAGTCCTCTGATGGCCAGCCACTGTCGTTTCTTCCCCAGCTGCTCCTGTTACGCATATGAAGCCATCGAAAACCATGGCCTCTGGCGTGGTGGGTGGCTGGCCGTTCGTCGCCTGGGGCGTTGTCATCCGTGGAATGACGGCGGTTTCGACCCCGTTCCACCCGCTCCTTCCTCCCGAACTTCTTCGATAGCCGAGTAATCATGGATATTAAACGCACGATCCTGATCGCCGCGCTGGCAGTCGTGTCCTACGTCATGGTCCTGAAGTGGAACGATGACTACGGCCAGGCTGCCCTGCCGACTCAGAATACTGCTGCCAGCACTGTTGCTCCGGGCTTGCCCGATGGCGTGCCGGCCGGTAACAACGGTGCCAGCGCCGATGTACCGAGCGCCAACGCCGAATCGAGCCCTGCCGAACTGGCACCGGTCGCACTCAGCAAGGACCTGATCCGAGTCAAGACCGACGTCCTGGAACTGGCTATCGATCCGGTCGGTGGTGACATTGTCCAGCTGAACCTGCCGCAGTACCCGCGCCGTCAGGACCACCCGGACATTCCATTCCAGTTGTTCGACAACGGTGGTGAGCGTGTCTACCTGGCACAAAGCGGGCTGACCGGCGCCAACGGCCCGGACGCCCGCGCCAGCGGTCGCCCACTGTATGCCGCCGAACAGAAGAGCTACCAGCTGGCTGACGGCCAGCAACAACTGGTGGTCGACCTGAAGTTCAGCGACAACGGCGTCAACTACATCAAGCGCTTCAGCTTCAAGCGCGGTGAGTACGACCTGAATGTCAGCTACCTGATCGACAACCAGAGCAGTCAGGCCTGGAGCGGCAACATGTTTGCCCAGCTCAAGCGTGACGCCAGCGGTGATCCGTCGTCGAGTACTGCCACCGGCACCGCGACCTACCTGGGCGCAGCCCTGTGGACAGCTTCCGAGCCTTACAAAAAGGTCTCGATGAAGGACATCGACAAAGGTAGTTTGAAAGAAAATGTGTCTGGCGGCTGGGTTGCCTGGCTGCAGCACTACTTCGTAACCGCCTGGATTCCGGCTAAATCGGACAACAACGTTGTTCAGACCCGCAAGGACAGCCAAGGCAACTACATCATCGGCTACACCGGCCCGACGCTCAACGTACCCGCGGGTGGCAAGGTTGAGACCAGCGCCATGCTGTACGCCGGTCCGAAGATCCAGTCCAAGCTGAAAGAGTTGTCCCCAGGCCTGGAACTGACTGTCGACTACGGCTTGCTGTGGTTCATCGCTCAGCCAATCTTCTGGCTGCTGCAACATATCCACAGCCTGTTGGGTAACTGGGGCTGGTCGATCATCGTCCTGACCATGCTGATCAAAGGCCTGTTCTTCCCGCTGTCGGCTGCCAGCTACCGCTCCATGGCACGCATGCGTGCCGTTGCGCCGAAGCTTGCCGCACTGAAGGAACGCTTCGGTGACGATCGCCAGAAGATGTCCCAGGCGATGATGGAGCTGTACAAGAAAGAGAAGATCAACCCGTTGGGCGGCTGCTTGCCGATCCTGGTGCAGATGCCGGTCTTCCTGGCCCTGTACTGGGTACTGCTGGAAAGCGTGGAAATGCGCCAGGCCCCATGGATGCTGTGGATTACCGACCTGTCGATCAAGGATCCGTTCTTCATCCTGCCGATCATCATGGGCGCTACCATGTTCATCCAGCAGCGGCTGAACCCGACCCCGCCGGATCCGATGCAGGCCAAGGTCATGAAAATGATGCCAATCATCTTCACCTTCTTCTTCCTGTGGTTCCCGGCTGGTCTGGTGCTGTACTGGGTTGTGAACAACTGCCTGTCGATTTCGCAGCAGTGGTACATCACCCGTCGCATCGAAGCAGCAACGAAAAAAGCTGCTGCTTGACGGGCTAGTACGCTAGCCTGTGAATAAAAAACGCCCCCTAGTGGGGCGTTTTTGCTATCTGTCGTTTTTGTCGTAGAGGCTTTGAGCATGAACACTGTGCGTGAAACCATCGCCGCCATCGCTACTGCCCAGGGCCGCGGTGGTGTGGGTATTGTCAGGCTGTCCGGCCCTCTGGCTGCCAAGGCTGGCCAGTTGATAACCGGTCGTACACTTACCCCGCGGCACGCCCACTACGGCCCGTTCCGTGATGAGGAAGGGCTGGTGCTGGATGAGGGGATCGCGTTGTTCTTCCCAGGGCCGAATTCGTTCACCGGTGAAGATGTGCTTGAACTGCAGGGGCACGGTGGCCCGGTGGTCCTCGACATGCTGCTGCAGCGCTGTGTACAGGTGGGCTGCCGCCTGGCCCGCCCCGGCGAGTTCAGCGAGCGTGCATTCCTCAACGACAAGCTCGACCTGACCCAGGCAGAAGCTATCGCCGACCTGATCGAGGCCAGCTCCAGTCAGGCTGCGCGCAACGCGCTGCGCTCGTTGCAGGGGGAGTTCTCCAAGCGTGTGCATGGCCTGACCGAGGCGTTGATCGCCCTGCGTATCTACGTCGAGGCAGCCATCGACTTCCCCGAGGAGGAGATCGACTTCCTTGCCGATGGCCATGTGCTGTCGATGCTTGATGCGGTGCGTGGCGAGTTATCCACCGTGCAACGTGAAGCCGGGCAGGGTGCCTTGCTGCGTGATGGCATGACGGTGGTCATCGCTGGCCGGCCGAATGCTGGCAAATCCAGCCTGCTGAACCAACTCGCCGGACGGGAAGCGGCCATCGTTACCGATATCGCCGGCACCACACGGGATATCCTGCGTGAACATATCCACATAGACGGCATGCCGCTGCATGTGGTCGATACGGCCGGTTTGCGCGATACCGATGACCATGTGGAAAAGATCGGTGTGGAACGTGCGTTGAAGGCCATTGGCGAGGCTGACCGGGTGTTGCTGGTGGTCGACTCCACCGCGCCCGAGGCCTGCGACCCGTTTGCATTGTGGCCAGAGTTTCTCGACCAGCGGCCAGACCCGGCCAAGGTTACCCTCATCCGTAACAAGGCGGACCTGAGTGGCGAGCGGGTAGCGCTGGAACAATGCGATGACGGCCACGTCACCATCACCCTCAGTGCCAAGGGCAATGACGCAGGCCTGCAGCTGCTACGCGACCACCTGAAGGCCTGCATGGGTTATGAACAGACTGCCGAGAGCGGTTTCAGCGCCCGCCGGCGCCATCTGGATGCGTTGCGCCAGGCCGGTGAGCACCTGGAGCACGGCCGTGCACAACTGACCTTGGCAGGCGCAGGAGAGCTGTTGGCAGAAGACCTGCGCCAGGCACAGCATGCGTTGGGCGAGATCACTGGGGCATTCAGTTCGGATGATTTGCTGGGGCGGATTTTCTCCAGCTTCTGCATCGGTAAGTAATCCACAGGCAGGCAAGGAAATGGGCCGCTCCTTCGAGAGCGGCTTTTTTTTGGCTGAAATTTGTTGCCGAAGATGGCCGTGGGAAGGCGAACCGCTTCACCTGTGGAATTGATTGTGTCTGTCCCAACGCATTCGCGGGCAAGCCCGCTCCTACATCGATCGCATTTCTCTTGGCGATACACAGCACCTGTAGGAGCGGGTTTACCCGCGAAGAGGCCAGTGCAGGCTCACAAATTTTATTCACAGACACAAAACTGCCCTCAGGAGCCCTGTGGAAAACCCGCCTTCAGGTCCGTTGATAAGCAGGCTTTTTTTCTGAGGAAAAATCCCCCTGTGGGTAAACAGCCATTTAATCCACAGGCTAAACCACGTTATCCATACCCCTCATGGCACTCCAATCACAGGGTTTAATTTCTCTGTACATGGCGTAATTAATGGGCTGTAACGGTTTATCCACAGATAAGGCTGTGCATAAGAATAAACATAAAAACAAAGCTTTTATAAATTTCTCTTCTTTGATTTCTGTTGTTTGCCACTCATCCACAGACTGGTCAAAATTTGCTCAGAAGGTTTCTTTAAGGGGGGTGAAGTCCCTATACTTGTCCGCTTACCTTCTCTATTCGCAAAACAGGCACGAGGTGCGTGGTGGATTTCCCTTCCCGTTTTGAAGTGATCGTCATCGGCGGCGGCCATGCCGGTACCGAGGCTGCGCTTGCGTCTGCACGTATGGGTGTGAAAACCCTGCTGCTGACCCATAACGTGGAAACCCTCGGTCACATGAGCTGCAACCCCGCCATCGGCGGTATTGGCAAAAGCCATCTGGTGAAAGAGATCGATGCGCTCGGCGGCGCCATGGCGCTGGCCACTGACAAGAGCGGCATCCAGTTCCGCGTTTTGAACAACCGCAAGGGCCCGGCCGTACGCGCCACCCGTGCACAGGCTGACCGCGCCATCTACAAGGCAGTGGTACGTGAGATCCTGGAAAACCAGCCGAACCTGTGGATATTCCAGCAGTCCTGCGACGACCTGATCGTCGAGCAGGACCAGGTCAAGGGCGTGGTTACCCAGATGGGCCTGCGTTTCTTCGCCGAATCGGTGGTACTGACCACCGGGACTTTCCTCGGCGGGCTTATTCACATTGGCTTGCAAAACCATTCCGGCGGTCGTGCCGGCGACCCGCCTTCGATCGCGCTGGCCCACCGCATGCGTGAACTGCCGCTGCGCGTTGGCCGTCTGAAAACCGGCACCCCGCCACGCATCGATGGCCGCTCGGTAGACTTCTCGGTCATGACCGAGCAACCAGGTGATACACCGATCCCGGTGATGTCGTTCATGGGCAGTGCCGACATGCACCCGCGCCAGGTGAGCTGCTGGATTACCCACACCAACGCGCGCACCCACGAGATCATCGCCTCGAACCTCGATCGCTCGCCGATGTACTCGGGTGTCATCGAAGGGGTTGGCCCGCGCTACTGCCCGTCGATCGAAGACAAGATCCACCGCTTCGCCGACAAGGACAGCCACCAGGTGTTCATCGAGCCGGAAGGCCTGACCACCCATGAGCTGTACCCCAACGGTATTTCCACTTCGCTGCCGTTCGACGTGCAGCTGGAGCTGGTGCGGTCGATCCGCGGCATGGAAAACGCCCACATCGTGCGCCCGGGCTACGCAATCGAGTACGACTACTTCGACCCGCGCGACCTGAAATACAGCCTCGAGACCAAAGTCATCGGCGGCCTGTTCTTCGCCGGGCAGATCAACGGCACCACCGGTTACGAAGAAGCCGGTGCCCAAGGCCTGCTGGCCGGGACCAACGCCGCACTGCGGGCGCAGGGCCGTGAAAGCTGGTGCCCGCGCCGCGACGAGGCGTACATCGGCGTGCTGGTGGATGACCTGATCACCCTGGGTACCCAGGAGCCGTATCGCATGTTCACCTCGCGTGCCGAGTACCGCCTGATCCTGCGCGAAGACAACGCCGACCTGCGCCTGACCGAGAAGGGCCGTGAACTGGGCCTGATCGATGACCAGCGCTGGGCCGCGTTCTGCGCCAAGCGCGACGGCATCGAGCGCGAAGAACAGCGCCTGAAATCGACCTGGGTACGGCCGAATACCGAGCAAGGCCAGGCCATTGTGGATAAGTTCGGCACCCCACTCAGCCACGAGTACAGCCTGCTGAACCTGCTGGCGCGCCCGGAAATCGACTATGCCGGCCTGATCGAGGCGACCGGTGCTGCAGCGATCGACCCACAGGTCGCCGAGCAGGTCGAAATTCGCACCAAGTACGCCGGCTACATCGACCGCCAGCAGGATGAAATCGCCCGCCTGCGCGCCAGCGAAGATACCCGCCTGCCTGTGGATATCGACTACACGACGATTTCCGGCCTGTCCAAGGAGATCCAGGGCAAGCTGGGCCAGACCCGCCCGGAAACCTTGGGCCAGGCTTCACGCATCCCGGGCGTGACCCCGGCGGCGATTTCCCTGTTGCTGATTCACTTGAAAAAACGCGGCGCTGGCCGCGAATTGGAGCAAAGCGCTTGAGTTCCCTGGTCACCCCGCAACACGCTGAAGAGTTGTCCACAGGCGCGCGCCAGCTAGGCGTCGAGCTGAGTGCCGATCAGCACGAGAGGCTGCTTGGTTATCTGGCCCTGTTGATCAAATGGAACAAAGCCTACAACCTGACTGCTGTGCGTGACCCGGACGAGATGGTTTCACGGCACTTGCTCGACAGCCTCAGCATCATGTCGTTTATCCACAGCGAGCGTGACAACTGGCTGGATGTGGGCAGCGGCGGTGGCATGCCTGGCATCCCGTTGGCTATCCTGCATCCGCACAAACGCGTTACCGTGCTGGACGCCAATGGCAAGAAAACGCGTTTCCTGACCCAGGTGAAAATGGAGCTCAAGCTGGACAACCTGACGGTTATCCACAGCCGGGTCGAAGCCTTCCAGCCAGCGCAACCGTTCGACGGAATCATCTCTCGTGCCTTCAGCAGCATGGAGAACTTCACCAACTGGACCCGCCACCTGGGCGACACCGGGACGCAATGGCTTGCAATGAAGGGGCTGCATCCTGCCGATGAACTGGTAGCATTGCCCGCAGACTTCACAGTGGAAAGCGAACAGGCCCTGACCGTTCCGGGTTGCCAGGGCCAGCGCCATCTGCTGATACTGCGCCGCAAGGCATGACTGGGAACACGCGCATCAATGGCTAAGGTATTCGCAATCGCGAACCAGAAAGGTGGTGTAGGCAAGACCACCACCTGTATCAATCTCGCCGCCTCGCTGGCCGCGACCAAGCGTCGTGTGCTGCTGATCGACCTCGATCCGCAGGGCAACGCCACCATGGGCAGCGGTGTGGACAAACACGAGCTCGAGCACTCGGTCTACGACCTGCTGATCGGGGAATGCGACCTGGCCCAGGCCATGCATTACTCCGAGCACGGTGGTTTCCAGCTGCTGCCGGCCAACCGCGACCTGACCGCCGCCGAAGTGGTGCTGCTGGAAATGCAGGTCAAGGAAAGCCGCCTGCGCAACGCGCTGGCGCCCATCCGCGAGAACTACGACTACATCCTCATCGACTGCCCGCCTTCGCTGTCCATGCTGACACTGAACGCCCTGGTCGCTTCCGATGGCGTGATCATCCCCATGCAGTGCGAGTACTACGCGCTGGAAGGTCTCAGTGACCTTGTGGATAACATCAAGCGCATCGCTGCCCGGTTGAACCCGGAGCTGAAGATCGAAGGCCTGCTGCGGACCATGTACGACCCGCGCCTGAGCCTGAACAACGATGTTTCGGCGCAGCTGAAGGAGCACTTCGGCCCGCAGCTGTACGACACGGTCATCCCGCGCAACATTCGCCTGGCCGAGGCCCCAAGCTTCGGCATGCCGGCCTTGGCCTACGACAAGCAATCGCGTGGCGCGCTGGCTTATCTGGCCCTGGCTGGGGAACTGGTTCGCCGTCAACGCCGTCAATCACGCACTGCACAAACAACTTAAGGAATCCGTATGGCCGTCAAGAAACGGGGTCTCGGACGTGGGTTGGATGCACTGCTCAGTGGTCCTTCCGTCAGCGCGCTCGAAGAGCAGGCTGTGAAGATCGACCAGAAAGAACTGCAACACCTGCCGGTCGAGCTGATCCAGCGTGGCAAGTACCAGCCACGCCGGGACATGGACCCGCAGGCGCTGGAAGAACTCGCGCACTCGATTCGCACCCATGGCGTGATGCAACCGATCGTGGTACGCCCGATCGGCGACAACCGCTACGAGATCATCGCCGGTGAGCGCCGTTGGCGCGCCACCCAGCAGGCCGGCCTGGATACCATCCCGGCCATGGTCCGCGAAGTGGCCGACGAAGCTGCCATTGCCATGGCGCTGATCGAGAACATCCAGCGCGAAGACCTCAACCCGCTGGAAGAAGCCCTGGCACTGCAGCGCCTGCAGCAAGAGTTCGAGCTGACCCAGCAACAGGTGGCTGACGCCGTGGGCAAGTCGCGGGTGACCGTGGCCAACCTGCTGCGCCTGATTACCCTGCCCGAGGCGATCAAGACCATGCTCGCCCATGGCGATCTGGAAATGGGCCATGCCCGCGCATTGCTCGGCCTGGACGAAGATCGTCAGGAAGAGGGGGCGCGTCATGTTGTCGCACGTGGCCTCACTGTGCGCCAAACGGAGGCACTGGTCCGTCAGTGGCTCAGCGACAAGCCTGATCCGGTCGAACCGAGCAAACCTGATCCGGATATCGCACGCCTTGAACAGCGGCTCGCAGAGCGCCTGGGCTCTGCCGTGCAGATCCGTCATGGCAACAAGGGCAAAGGCCAGTTGGTTATTCGCTACAACTCGCTTGACGAGTTGCAAGGTGTGCTTGCTCACATCCGCTGAAACAATTCCTGTTGTAGCGCGCAGTCGGAAATCACTACCGAAGAGTTGAATAGGGGTTAATCCACCCCTATACTCTGCGCGCATTTTGTCGGCACAAATTATGCCAAGTCATAGCTGACTTGTTGGTCGACTTCCGAGGAGCAGTTGTGATGGAAATACGCACGCCCAACCGCCTGCCTTTCCATCGCTGGGCGGTTTTTCCGGTACTGCTGACTCAGTTTGTTGTAGCGCTGCTGGCAACGTTGGTGTTGTGGCAGTGGAAAGGGGCGGTCAGTGGATATTCAGGTCTCTGCGGAGGTTTGATTGCCTGGCTACCCAATCTGTACTTCGCCTGGAAGGCTTTTCGCTTCAGCGGAGCCCGGGCAGCGCAGGCCATCGTCAAGTCGTTCTACGCTGGCGAGGCAGGCAAAATGATTTTGACGGCAGTGTTGTTTGCACTGACCTTCGCAGGAGTGAAGCCATTGGCGCCGTTAGCAGTATTCGGCGTCTTCCTGCTGACCCTCATGGTCAGCTGGTTCGCGCCACTGCTAATGAATAAAAGACTTTCGAGACCTTAGGGCGTTTGAGGCAACCATGGCAGCAGAAACCGCTTCGGGCTATATCCAGCACCACTTGCAGAACCTGACCTACGGTCAACTACCAGACGGCAGCTGGGGCTTCGCCCATTCGGCTGCAGAAGCCAAGGCAATGGGCTTCTGGGCGTTCCACCTGGACACCCTGGGCTGGTCCGTTGCGCTGGGTCTGATCTTCCTGTTCATCTTCCGCATGGCGGCCAAGAAGGCGACTTCCGGTCAGCCTGGCGGTCTGCAGAACTTTGTGGAAGTGATGGTCGACTTCGTCAACGGCAGCGTGAAGGACTCCTTCCACGGCCGTAGCCCGGTCATTGCACCGCTGGCGCTGACCATTTTCGTCTGGGTATTCCTGATGAACGCCGTCGACCTGGTACCGGTCGACTGGATTCCTCAGCTGGCCATCCTGATTTCCGGTGATCCGCACATTCCATTCCGCGCCGTGTCGACCACCGACCCGAACGCGACCTTGGCCATGGCCTTCTGCGTGTTCGCCCTGATCATCTTCTACAGCATCAAGGTCAAGGGCCTGGGCGGCTTCATCGGTGAGCTGACCCTGCACCCGTTCGGCAGCAAGAACATCTTCGTGCAGATCCTGCTGATTCCGGTCAACTTCCTGCTGGAATTCGTCACCCTGATCGCCAAGCCGATCTCGCTGGCACTGCGTCTGTTCGGCAACATGTACGCCGGCGAGCTGGTGTTCATCCTGATCGCTGTAATGTTCGGCTCCGGCCTGCTCTGGCTGAGCGGCCTGGGTGTGGTGCTGCAATGGGCGTGGGCTGTGTTCCACATCCTGATCATCACCCTGCAAGCTTTCATCTTCATGATGCTGACCATCGTCTACCTGTCGATGGCCCACGAAGATAACCATTAAGACCGCCTGGCGTGTCTGATAGCCTTCCCCGCCCGTTTGGGGGGAGGGCTTAAAAAGTCCGCAAGGGCATGCTGTACCAAACGATTTGTTTTACCGCTTCAACTTAAAAACCTAACCAATACGACGTAAAAGTCGGGAGGAAAGATGGAAACTGTAGTTGGTCTGACCGCTATCGCTGTTGCTCTGCTGATCGGCCTGGGTGCTCTGGGTACCGCCATTGGTTTCGGCCTGCTGGGCGGCAAATTCCTGGAAGGCGCTGCTCGCCAGCCAGAAATGGTTCCAATGCTGCAGGTTAAAATGTTCATCGTTGCCGGTCTGCTCGACGCCGTAACCATGATCGGTGTTGGTATCGCTCTGTTCTTCACCTTCGCGAATCCGTTCGTTGGTCAAATCGCCGGCTAATCACTCGTTAACCACGAGTTGATAGCTGTGATGAACCAAAGACCGAGCGAGGTGTTGGCGTGAACATTAATGCAACCCTGATTGGCCAATCCGTTGCCTTCCTGATTTTTGTACTCTTCTGCATGAAGTACGTATGGCCTCCGGTCATTACTGCCCTGCAAGAGCGTCAAAAGAAGATTGCCGACGGCTTGGACGCTGCCAACCGCGCAGCTCGCGACCTGGAGCTGGCCCAAGAGAAAGCGGGTCAGCAACTGCGTGAAGCTAAAGCACAGGCAGCCGAAATCATTGAGCAAAGCAAGAAACGCGCTGCTCAGCTTGTCGAGGAAGCCCGTGACCAGGCCCGCGTCGAAGCTGACCGTGTGAAGGCTCAGGCTCTGGCCGAGATCGAACAGGAACTGAACAGCGCTAAAGACGCCCTGCGTGCCCAAGTGGGTGCCCTGGCCGTTGGCGGTGCTGAAAAGATCCTTGGCGCCACAATCGATCAAAACGCGCATGCGGAGCTGGTTAACAAACTGGCCGCTGAAATTTAAGCGAGGGCGATCATGGCAGAACTGACCACGTTGGCCCGACCTTACGCTAAGGCTGCCTTTGAGCATGCCCAGGCCCATCAGCAACTGGCCAATTGGTCAGCCATGCTCGGCCTGGCTGCTGCGGTGTCGCAAGACGACACCATGCAGCGCCTGCTCAAGGCCCCGCGACTGACGAGCGCAGAAAAGGCCGCCACGTTCATTGACGTGTGCGGTGACAAGTTCAATGCACAGGCACAGAATTTCATTCATGTTGCCGCGGAAAACGACCGTCTCCTGCTTCTGCCGGAGATTGCCAATCTGTTCGACCTGTACAAGGCCGAGCAAGAGAAGTCCGTGGACGTGGAAGTCACCAGTGCCTTCGCGTTGAACCAAGAACAGCAAGACAAACTCGCCAAGGTTCTCAGTGCACGGCTAGGCCAGGAAGTTCGCCTGCACGCGTCGGAGGATGCCAGCCTGATTGGCGGCGTCGTCATCCGCGCTGGTGACCTGGTAATCGATGGCTCTGTTCGCGGCAAAATCGCGAAACTGGCCGAAGCATTGAAATCTTGAGTTTGAAGGGGCAGCAGAGCAATGCAGCAACTCAATCCTTCCGAAATTAGTGAAATCATCAAGGGCCGCATCGACAACCTCGATGTGAGCTCCCAAGCCCGTAACGAAGGTACCGTTGTTTCGGTATCCGACGGTATCGTGCGGATCCACGGTCTGGCCGACGTCATGTACGGCGAAATGATCGAGTTCCCTGGCGGCGTCTACGGCATGGCCCTGAACCTGGAGCAAGACTCCGTAGGTGCAGTGATCCTGGGTGCCTATGACACCCTCGCCGAAGGCATGAGCGCCAAGTGCACCGGCCGCATCCTGGAAGTTCCGGTTGGTAAGGAACTGCTGGGTCGCGTCGTTGACGCATTGGGTAACCCGATCGACGGCAAAGGTCCGCTGGGCAATACCCAGACTGACGCAGTCGAAAAAGTAGCCCCAGGCGTGATCTGGCGTAAGTCGGTAGACCAGCCTGTACAGACTGGCTACAAGTCCGTCGACGCCATGATCCCTGTCGGCCGTGGCCAGCGCGAGCTGATCATCGGTGACCGTCAGATCGGCAAGACAGCCATGGCCATCGACGCCATCATCAACCAGAAAGACTCCGGTATTTTCTGTGTTTATGTTGCTGTCGGCCAGAAGCGTTCCACCGTTGCCAACATCGTTCGCAAGCTGGAAGAAAACGGCGCCCTGGCCAACACCATCGTGGTTGTTGCCAGTGCTTCGGAATCCGCCGCACTGCAGTTCCTGGCGCCTTACGCCGGCTGCACCATGGGCGAGTTCTTCCGTGACCGCGGTGAAGACGCCCTGATCGTTTACGATGACCTGTCCAAGCAGGCCGTTGCCTACCGTCAGATCTCCCTGCTGCTGCGCCGTCCACCAGGACGTGAAGCGTACCCAGGTGACGTGTTCTATCTCCACTCCCGTCTGCTGGAGCGTGCATCGCGCGTTTCGGAAGAGTACGTCGAGAAGTTCACCAACGGTGCAGTCACTGGCAAGACCGGTTCCCTGACCGCCCTGCCGATCATCGAAACCCAGGCTGGCGACGTTTCCGCGTTCGTTCCGACCAACGTGATTTCCATCACCGACGGTCAGATCTTCCTGGAAACGGCCATGTTCAACTCGGGCATCAGCCCTGCAGTGAACGCCGGTGTTTCGGTATCGCGCGTTGGTGGTGCCGCTCAGACCAAGATCATCAAGAAGCTGTCCGGTGGTATTCGTACCGCTCTGGCTCAGTACCGTGAACTGGCTGCATTCGCCCAGTTCGCTTCCGATCTGGACGAAGCGACCCGCAAGCAGCTGGAGCATGGTCAGCGCGTAACCGAGCTGATGAAGCAGAAGCAGTACGCGCCAATGTCCATCGCGGACATGGCCCTGTCGCTGTACGCCGCTGAGCGTGGTTTCCTGACTGACGTAGAAGTCTCCAAGGTCGGCAGCTTCGAGCAAGCGCTGATCGCCTACTTCAACCGTGATCACGCCGAACTCCTGGCGAAGATCAACGTGAAGGGTGACTTCAACGACGAAATCGACGCTGGCCTGAAAGCCGGTATCGAGAAGTTCAAGGCCACCCAGACCTGGTAAGCCGCAGCGGGGGCCCTGGCCCCCGCTTGCTAACCTGATAGGTGATACATGGCAGGCGCAAAAGAGATTCGCAGTAAGATTGCGAGCATCAAAAGCACGCAAAAAATTACCAGCGCCATGGAGAAAGTGGCGGTCAGCAAAATGCGCAGGGCACAAATGCGCATGGCTGCTAGCCGTCCTTACGCGGAGCGTATCCGCCAGGTGATCGGTCATCTGGCCAACGCCAACCCGGAATACCGCCACCCGTTCATGATCGACCGCCCTGTAAAGCGCGCCGGTTATGTCGTGGTGAGCAGTGACCGTGGTCTGTGCGGTGGCTTGAACACCAACCTGTTCAAGGCCCTGGTCAAGGACATGAACGCAAACCGCGAACAGGGCGTTGAAATCGACCTGTGCGTGATTGGTAGCAAGGGTGCGACTTTCTTCCGCATCTTTGGCGGCAACGTCGTAGCCGCGATCAGCCAACTGGGCGAAGAGCCATCGATCAATGATCTGATCGGCTCCGTCAAAGTGATGCTGGACGCCTACCTGGACGGCCGTATCGATCGCCTCTCCGTGGTTTCGAACAAGTTCATCAACACCATGACCCAACAACCGACGGTCGAGCAATTGGTACCGTTGGTGGCAACCCCGGATCAGGATCTCAAGCATCACTGGGATTACCTGTACGAACCCGACGCAAAAGAGCTGCTGGACGGCTTGATGGTGCGTTACGTGGAGTCGCAGGTATACCAGGCGGTGGTCGAGAACAACGCTGCTGAACAAGCGGCCCGGATGATCGCCATGAAAAACGCCACAGACAACGCCGGTGATTTGATCAAAGAGCTGCAGTTGATCTACAACAAGGCGCGTCAGGCTGCGATCACCCAGGAGATCTCGGAAATCGTCGGCGGCGCTGCCGCGGTTTAACGGTTCAAATATTCAGAGGATCCAGCTATGAGTAGCGGACGTATCGTTCAAATCATCGGCGCCGTCATCGACGTGGAATTCCCACGTGACGTCGTGCCGAGTGTATACAACGCGCTGAAAGTACAAGGCGCGGAAACCACCCTGGAAGTTCAGCAGCAGCTGGGCGACGGCGTGGTTCGTACCATTGCGATGGGCTCGACCGAAGGCCTGAAGCGTGGTCTGGATGTCGTCGACACTGGCGCTGCCATTTCCGTTCCAGTTGGTAAGGCCACTCTGGGCCGTATCATGGACGTACTGGGCAACCCAATCGACGAAGCCGGTCCGATCGGCGAAGAAGAGCGTCGCGGTATCCACCAGCCAGCGCCTTCGTTCGCTGACCAGGCAGGCGGCAACGACCTGCTGGAAACCGGCATCAAGGTTATCGACCTGGTTTGCCCGTTCGCCAAGGGTGGTAAGGTTGGTCTGTTCGGTGGTGCCGGTGTCGGCAAGACCGTAAACATGATGGAACTGATCCGTAACATCGCCATGGAACACAGCGGTTACTCCGTGTTCGCTGGTGTGGGTGAGCGTACTCGTGAGGGTAACGACTTCTACCACGAGATGAAGGACTCTAACGTTCTCGACAAGGTAGCGCTGGTCTACGGTCAGATGAACGAGCCACCAGGAAACCGTCTGCGCGTAGCGCTGACCGGCCTGACCATGGCTGAGAAGTTCCGTGACGAAGGTAACGACGTTCTGCTGTTCGTCGACAACATCTATCGTTACACCCTGGCCGGTACTGAAGTATCCGCTCTGCTGGGCCGTATGCCTTCGGCAGTAGGTTACCAGCCGACCCTGGCTGAAGAGATGGGCGTTCTGCAAGAGCGCATCACCTCCACCAAGGAAGGTTCGATCACCTCCGTCCAGGCCGTATACGTACCTGCGGACGACCTGACCGACCCGTCGCCAGCGACCACCTTCGCCCACTTGGACGCCACCGTCGTTCTGTCCCGTGACATCGCCTCCCTGGGTATCTACCCGGCGGTCGACCCACTGGACTCGACTTCGCGCCAGCTGGACCCGAACGTGATCGGCAACGAACACTACGAGACCGCTCGTGGCGTTCAGTATGTTCTGCAGCGCTACAAAGAGCTGAAGGACATCATTGCGATTCTGGGTATGGACGAACTGTCCGAGAGCGACAAGCAACTGGTAGCCCGCGCTCGTAAGATCCAGCGCTTCCTGTCGCAGCCGTTCTTCGTGGCCGAAGTCTTCACCGGCTCGCCAGGCAAGTACGTTTCCCTGAAAGACACCATCGCTGGCTTCAGCGGCATCCTCAAAGGTGACTACGACCACCTGCCAGAACAAGCGTTCTACATGGTCGGCAGCATCGACGAAGCGATCGAGAAAGCCAAGAAACTGTAATCCCGGCGCCCCGCAAGGGGCGCTAATCAGGTTGAGGCAAGCAGATGGCTATGACAGTCCATTGCGACATCGTCAGCGCGGAAGGGGAAATCTTCTCCGGCCTGGTCGAGATGGTAGTAGCGCACGGCAACCTGGGCGATCTGGGTATCGCTCCAGGCCACGCGCCGCTGATCACCAATCTCAAGCCAGGTCCGATCACGCTGACCAAGCAGGGTGGCACTCAAGAGGTGTTCTACATCTCCGGTGGCTTCCTCGAAGTGCAGCCAAACATGGTGAAGGTTCTTGCCGACACCGTGCAACGTGCTGCCGACCTGGACGAAGCTCAGGCTCAGGAAGCCCTCAAGGCTGCCGAGAACGCGCTGAACACTAAGGGCTCGGACTTCGACTACGGCGCTGCTGCCGCACGTCTGGCCGAGGCTGCAGCTCAGCTGCGTACTGTCCAGCAATTGCGCAAAGGCAGGTAATCCGGCTTAGGCCAGGTACTTCCGTTGCGATTGAGTTAAAGGGTAGCCTCGGCTACCCTTTTTCTTTTTCTGAATTTCTATTTTGGTCACGTAGCTGACCGCCCAGGATTGGTAGCCAGTAATGTCACTCGATATCGTAATTCTTGCCGCCGGCCAAGGTACCCGCATGCGCTCGGCGCTGCCCAAGGTACTGCACCCGGTAGCCGGCAACTCCATGCTCGGCCATGTTATCCACAGCGCGCGCCAGCTCCAGCCGCAAGGTATCCATGTGGTTATCGGCCATGGCGCCGAGCTGGTTCGCGAGCGCCTGGCCGCTGACGACCTGAACTTCGTCATGCAGGAAAAGCAGCTGGGGACTGGCCATGCGGTTGCCCAGGCACTGCCGGCGCTGACCGCCGACACCGTGTTGGTGCTGTACGGCGACGTGCCACTGATCGAAGTGGAAACCCTGCAGCGCCTGCTGGCCAAGGTTAATGAGCAGCAGCTGGGGCTGCTTACCGTCACCCTCGACGACCCGACCGGCTATGGCCGCATCGTCCGCGATGAGCAAGGCCAGGTCACTGCCATCGTTGAGCACAAGGACGCCAATGACGCGCAGAAAGCCATCAAAGAGGGCAACACCGGCATTCTGGCGCTGCCGGCTGCACGCCTGGCTGACTGGATGGGCCGCCTGTCGAACAACAACGCCCAAGGCGAGTATTACCTGACCGATGTCATCGCCATGGCGGTCTCTGATGGCCTGGTGGTGGCTACCGAGCAGCCACACGACCCAATGGAAGTGCAGGGCGCCAACGACCGTCGCCAGTTGTCCGAGCTGGAGCGTCACTACCAGCTGCGTGAAGGCCGTCGCCTGATGGCCCAGGGTGTAACCCTGCGTGACCCGGCGCGCTTCGATGTTCGCGGCGAGGTCACCGTGGGCCGTGATGTGTTGATCGACATCAACGTGATTCTTGAAGGCAAGGTGGTCATCGAGGACGACGTGCAGATCGGCCCGAACTGCGTGATCAAGAACACCACCTTGCGTAAAGGCGCGGTGGTAAAAGCCAACAGCCACCTCGAAGGTGCGGTGATGGGCGAGGGTAGCGATGCCGGCCCGTTCGCCCGCCTGCGCCCGGGCAGCGTACTGGACGCCAAGGCCCATGTGGGTAACTTCGTCGAACTGAAAAACGCCCACCTGGGTGAAGGCGCCAAGGCCGGTCACCTGACATACCTGGGCGATGCCGAGATCGGTGCGCGTACCAACATCGGTGCCGGTACCATCACCTGCAACTACGATGGGGCCAACAAGTTCAAGACCGTGATGGGCGAGGACGTGTTCATCGGCTCGAACAACTCGCTGGTGGCGCCTGTGGAAATCCAGGCAGGCGCGACCACAGCGGCCGGTTCGACCATTACCCAGACCGTCGAGGCTGGTGACCTGGCCGTGGCACGTGCGCGCCAGCGCAACATCCCGGGCTGGAAGCGGCCGGAGAAGATCAAGAAAAGCTGAGTTATTCACAGCTGTTTCGATCGAAAGCCGACTTGTGTGAATAAGTCGGCTTTTTTATTGGTTGGTCACATCCCCTCGGATTAATAGTCGTACTCAATTTTTAAACACCGGCGCGATCCCTGTAGGAGCGGGTTTACCCGCGAACACCGGCGAAGCCGGTGCCATACACCGCGTTGCATTCTTCGCGGGTAAACCCGCTCCTACAGGGGCCATGTTGTCGCAAAGATTTATCCACAGCTTGACGAATCGCTCATCTTAGGTTTTGATTGCAACCATTATCTTTCGAATCGAAACTTAACCGCTCATGTCGAAACGAAACACCCCACAACGGCGGCACAACATCCTGGCCTTGCTCAGCGAGCAGGGCGAGGTGAGCGTGGACGCCTTGGCCAAGCGTTTCGCAACCTCGGAAGTGACCATTCGCAAAGACCTTGCCGCCCTGGAAACCAACGGCCTGTTACTGCGCCGTTATGGTGGTGCGGTGCCGGTGCCGCAAGAACTGCTCGGTGAACCCGCCCAGCCGGTGTCTTCCTACAAGAAGGCTATCGCCCGCGCCGCCGTCGGGCGTATCCGTGAGCATGCGCGCATCATTATCGACAGTGGCAGCACCACGGCAGCGATGATCCCGGAACTGGGGCGCCAGCCTGGCCTGGTGGTGATGACCAACTCGCTGAATGTGGCCCGGGCCATTTGCGACCTTGAACACGAGCCGGTACTGCTGATGACCGGCGGTACCTGGGACCCGCATTCGGAATCGTTCCAGGGCCAGGTCGCCGAGCAGGTACTACGCTCCTACGATTTCGACCAGCTGTTCATCGGTGCCGACGGCATCGACCTCGGCCGCGGCACCACCACCTTCAACGAGTTGCTCGGGCTGAGCCGGGTCATGGCTGAGGTTGCCCGCGAAGTGATCGTGATGGTCGAGTCGGACAAGGTCGGACGCAAGATACCCAACCTTGAGCTGCCCTGGGGCAGCGTACACACCCTTATTACAGATGAACGCCTGCCCGCAGCGGCACGCGAACACATTCAAGCCCGCGGCATCAACCTGATCTGCGCCGCGATCAGCCAGGAGCAATAACCATGTGTGGAATCGTTGGCGCCGTCGCCGAACGCAATATCACCGCCATCCTGATCGAAGGCCTCAAGCGTCTTGAGTACCGCGGCTACGACAGCGCCGGCCTGGCCGTGCTTACCCAGAACGGTGAGTTGCAGCGCCGCCGCCGCATCGGCAAGGTCAGCGAACTGCAAGCTGCTGTTGCTGCTGACCCCCTGGCCGGCCAACTGGGCATCGCCCACACCCGTTGGGCTACCCATGGTGCTCCGACCGAAGGCAACGCCCACCCGCATTTCTCGGGCAGTGAAGTGGCTGTGGTGCATAACGGCATCATCGAAAACCACGAAGAGTTGCGCGAAGAGCTGAAGGGCCTGGGCTATGCCTTCACATCGCAGACCGACACTGAAGTCATTGTCCACCTGATTCACCACACCCTGAAGAGCATTCCGGACCTCGCCGATGCCCTGAAGGCCGCGGTGAAGCGCCTGCATGGCGCCTATGGTCTGGCTCTGATCAGCGCCAAGCAGCCTGACCGCCTGGTGGCGGCACGTAGCGGTAGCCCACTGGTAATCGGCCTGGGCCTGGGCGAGAACTTCCTGGCCTCCGACCAGTTGGCCTTGCGCCAGGTCACCGACCGCTTCATGTACCTGGAAGAGGGCGACATTGCCGAAATCCGCCGTGACCAGGTCACCATCTGGGATCAGGCCGGCCACCAGGTCCAGCGCGAAACCGTGCAGTACCACGAAGGTGCCGAGGCGGCAGACAAGGGTAACTACCGCCACTTCATGCTCAAGGAAATTCACGAGCAGCCAACCGTGGTTCAGCGCACCCTGGAAGGTCGCTTGGGTAAAGACCATGTCCTGGTCCAGGCTTTCGGTCCACAGGCTGCCGAGCTGTTCGCCAAGGTGCGTAACGTGCAGATCGTTGCCTGCGGCACCAGCTACCATGCCGGCATGGTCGCCCGTTACTGGCTGGAAAGCCTGGCTGGCATCCCGTGCCAGGTAGAAGTGGCCAGCGAGTTCCGTTACCGCAAGGTGGTGGTGCAGCCGGACACCCTGTTCGTTTCCATTTCGCAGTCTGGCGAAACCGCCGACACCTTGGCTGCGTTGCGCAATGCCAAGGAGCTGGGCTTCCTCGGTAGCCTGGCGATCTGCAACGTGGGCATCAGTTCGCTGGTACGTGAATCGGACCTGACCCTGCTGACTTTGGCTGGCCCGGAAATTGGCGTGGCCTCGACCAAGGCCTTCACCACCCAGCTGGTTTCGCTGATGCTGCTGACCCTGGCCTTGGGCCAAGTGCGCGGCACCCTGGAAGCGGGTGTTGAAGCTGAGCTGGTCGAAGAACTGCGTCGTCTGCCGACCCGCCTGGGCGAAGCCCTGGCCATGGACGCCACGGTCGAGAAAATCGCCGAGCTGTTCGCAGACAAGCACCACACCCTGTTCCTCGGCCGTGGTGCGCAGTACCCGGTTGCGATGGAGGGTGCACTCAAGCTCAAGGAAATCTCCTACATCCACGCCGAAGCCTACCCGGCGGGCGAGCTGAAGCACGGCCCGCTGGCACTGGTGGACAACGACATGCCGGTGGTTACCGTTGCGCCGAACAACGAACTGCTGGAGAAGCTGAAGTCCAACCTGCAGGAAGTGCGCGCCCGTGGTGGCGAGTTGGTGGTATTCGCCGACGAGCAGGCTGGCATGACCAATGGTGAAGGTACCCACGTGATCAAGGTGCCGCACATTGCCGACGCTCTGGCGCCGATTTTGTACACCATTCCGCTGCAGTTGCTGTCGTACTACGTGGCCGTGCTCAAGGGCACCGATGTGGACCAGCCGCGTAACCTGGCGAAATCGGTGACGGTCGAGTAAGTCATCGAACCCGCCACGAGCGGCTGCCGGCAGTGATGCCCGCAGCCGCTTTTTTTTGGCCGCATAGCAGCATCAGATCTGCATGGCCATGCCATCCACATTCATCGCTGCCTGGCGCAAGGCTTCGGAGCGGGTTGGGTGGGGGTGGCAGGTGAGAGCGATATCTTCCGCCGAGGCCGAGAACTCCATGGCCACGCAGAACTCGCCGATCATCTCGCTGACGCTTGGGCCCACCAGATGCACGCCGAGGACTTCATCGGTTTCGGCATCGGCGATGACCTTGGCGAAGCCTTCGGTCTCATGGTTGATCTTGGCGCGGCTGTTGGCGGTGAAGGGGAACTTGCCAACCTTGTAGGCACGGCCTTCGGCCTTGAGCTGTTCTTCGGTCTTGCCTACCGTGGCCAGCTCCGGGCGGGTATAGATCACCCCAGGGATGAGGTTGTAGTTGACCTCGTGCGGCTTGCCGGCGATGCGCTCGATGCAGGCTACAGCTTCGTCTTCGGCCTTGTGAGCCAGCATCGGGCCAGCAGTGACGTCGCCAATTACCCATACCCCTGGCACGGAAGTGCGGTGGTGCTCGTTGACGAGCATGCCACGCTTGTCTGTTTCCAGGCCCACGCTTTCAAGGTTGAGCCCTTTGGTATAAGGGCGGCGGCCGATTGCTACCAGCACGTAATCGGCTTGCAGTGATTTAGCCGTGCCGCCGGTGGCAGGCTCCAGCGTCAGGTTCACGCCGTCGGCACTGGCGGTGGCCTGAGTCACTTTGCTACCCAGCTTGAATACCATGCCTTGTTTGGCCAGGGCTTTCTGCAGGGTCTTGGCAGTTTCGGTGTCGGTGCCCGGGCAGATGCGGTCGAGGTACTCGATGACCGTGACCTGGCTACCCAGGCGGCGCCAGACCGAACCAAGCTCGAGGCCGATCACGCCCGCACCGATGACGACCAGGTGCTTGGGCACTTGCGGCAGCGACAGCGCGCCGGTCGAATCGATGATGCGCTGATTATCGATGGTCACGCCCGGCAGTGGAGTGGGCTCGGAGCCGGTTGCAATGACGATGTCCTTGGCCTGCAGCGTGGTTTCGCTACCGTCCTCGGCCTTGACCACGACCTTGCCGACGCCGTCCAGGCGGCCCCAGCCCTTGATCCAGTCGACCTTGTTCTTGCGGAACAGGTACTCGATGCCCTTGGTAAGGCCGGTCACGCTCTCGTCCTTCTGTTTCATCATCTGGGCGAGGTTGAGGGTGGGCTTCACTTCGATGCCGAGGTGGGCGAACGCTTCACCGCTGGCTGCTTCGTACAGTTCGGAAGCATGCAACAGTGCCTTGGACGGCATGCAGCCCACGTTGAGGCAGGTGCCGCCCAAGGTCGAGCGGCCTTCCACGCAAGCGACGCTCAGGCCCAACTGGCCAGCGCGGATGGCTGCGTTGTAGCCGCCAGGGCCACCGCCGATGATCACCACGTCATAGGATTTCATGGGTTCAACTCCAGGATGTAGAAGCGCGAGAGGGGCACAAGGTTAAGCTGAGATGCGAAAATTGTATACAATCGGCTGGTGGATAAGATCAGTTGGATCTAGACCATGGTCGTGTTTAGAGGAAACATCCCACGAATGAACTACTCTGATCCGGCGACGTTCGAAATGTCAGGCGTCGTGGCCAAATAAGGACAGGAGGGTCGTACATGCTTGCGCAACTTCCACCGGCATTGCAGAGCTTGCATCTGCCGCTGCGGCTGAAACTTTGGGACGGTAACCAGTTCGATCTGGGGCCTAGCCCACAGGTCACCATACTGGTGAAAGAGCCCCAGCTGATCAGCCAGTTGACCCACCCAAGCATGGACCAGCTGGGTACTGCATTCGTAGAAGGCAAGTTGGAGCTGGAAGGTGATATCAGCGAGGCCATCCGCGTCTGCGATGAGCTTAGCGAAGCACTGTCGGCGGGTGAGGATGAAACGCCGCCGCAACGGTTGTCACATGACAAGAGCACCGACGCTAAAGCCATCTCCTACCACTACGACGTATCCAACGCGTTCTATCAGCTGTGGCTGGATCAGGACATGGCGTACTCCTGCGCGTATTTCCGCGAGCCCGACAATACGCTTGATCAGGCGCAGCAAGACAAGTTTGATCACCTGTGCCGCAAGTTGCGGCTGGACGCTGGCGAGTACCTGCTTGATGTGGGTTGTGGCTGGGGTGGGCTGGCGCGTTTTGCTGCGCGTGAGTATGGCGCCAAGGTGTTCGGTATCACCCTGAGCAAAGAGCAGCTCAAGCTCGGCCGCGCGCGCGTCAAGGCAGAGGGCCTGGGCGACAAGGTCGATCTTCAGATTCTGGATTACCGCGACCTGCCTCAGGATGGCCGCTTCGACAAGGTGGTCAGCGTGGGTATGTTCGAGCATGTCGGGCATGCGAACCTGGCGCTCTATTGCCAGAAACTTTTTGGTGCAGTGAGGGAAGGGGGGGTGGTGATGAACCATGGCATCACCGCCAAGCATATCGACGGTCGACCCGTTGGACGCGGCGCGGGTGAGTTCATCGACCGCTACGTGTTCCCCCATGGCGAGTTACCGCACCTGTCGATGATCAGCGCCAGTATCTGTGAAGCGGGCCTGGAAGTAGTGGACGTGGAAAGCCTGCGCCTGCATTACGCCAAGACCCTGCACCACTGGAGCGAGAACCTGGAAAACCAGCTGCACAAGGCGGCGGCGCTCGTGCCTGAGAAAACCCTGCGCATCTGGCGCTTGTACCTGGCTGGGTGTGCCTATGCGTTCCAGAAGGGCTGGATCAACCTGCACCAGATTCTGGCGGTTAAGCCGTATGCCGATGGGCATCATGACTTGCCATGGACGCGAGAAGATCTCTACCGCTGACTTCTGTAGATAAACCTCTACCCTGTGGGAGCGGGTTCACCCGCGAATGCGATGGTGGATTCACCGATGCATTCGCGGGTGAACCCGCTCCCACAGGGGCCTGAGTGAAAATGCGTTATTACAGGATTGGGGAGATAAGCCGCGCGATGCGCATCCCCAACTGCTGCAGGCGATGGGTATCGCGGCTGTCCTCGGCCGTTATCTCCCTCGCCTGTTCAAAGTCATCATTCAGCATCTGCTCGACCTGGTCGGCGAAGCCACGGTCGACTGTCAGCAGGGTGATTTCGAAGTTCAGGCGGAACGAACGGTTGTCCAGATTGGCACTGCCAATCGCGCTGACATCGTCATCCACCAGCACCACCTTCTGGTGGAGGAACCCCTGCTGGTAACGAAACATGCGCACGCCTGCACGTACCGCTTCGAAGGCGAACAAGCTAGAGGCGGCATACACGATGCGGTGATCAGGCCGTGACGGAATCAGCACCCGTACATCTACCCCACGTAATACCGCCAGGCGCAGCGCGGCGAACACTGCCTCGTCCGGGATGAAGTACGGGCTGGTGATCCACACCCTGCGGGTAGCTGAGTGGATGGCTTCAAGGAAGAACAGCGAGCAGGTTTCCTGCGGGTCGGCCGGGCCGCTGGCCAAGGCCTGACACAACACGCCGTTGTCCGGATAGGTATCGGGCAGTATCAGCGGTGGCAGCTGGCGCGTGGCCCAGTACCAGTCTTCGGCAAACGATTCCTGCAGGCAGGCCAGCACCGGCCCGTTGATCTGCACATGGGTGTCGCGCCAGGGTGATAGCTGCGGGTGTTCACCCAGGTATTCATCCCCCACGTTGTGCCCGCCGATGAAACCGAACAGGCCATCCACCACCACGATCTTGCGATGGTTGCGGAAATTCACCTGGAAGCGGTTGAACCAGCCGCGCCGGGTAGCGAAGGCATGGATCTGCACGCCGCCGTCGCGCAACTGTTGGCTGTAGCTGGCAGGCAAGGCGTGGCTGCCGACGCGGTCGTACAGCACAAAAACCTGCACGCCTTCGGCGGCTTTGCGCAATAGCAACTGCTGCAGTGCCTTGCCGAGGTTGTCGTCATGGATGATGAAGGATTGCACCAGCACCACATCGCGAGCTTTATCGATAGCAGCGAAGATGGCATCGAAGGTGGCTTTGCCATTGATCAGCAGCTTCACCTGGTTGTTCGCCAGACACGGCATACGCCCCAGTTTGGGCATGGCGCGCAAGGCTGCGTAGCTTTCTGATTCGCGGGCGGTAAGCGCTTCTTCTACCCAGGGCCGCCAGTTGAGGTTGGCCATGGCCACGTGCATTTCCTGGTTGGCCTGCCGCCGTGCCTTGATGTAGGCATAGAAGGAGCGGGCGCCAAAGACCAAGTAGGGGATCAAGGTAAAGTAGGGAATGAAGAACAAGGGCATGGCCCAGGCGATGGCACCTTGGGCGGTCCGCACGGTGAACAGCGCGTGCAGTGCGGCGACGATACCCAGTAGATGAATCAGACCGAAGAGGTAACCCAAGAAGTAGGGGCTGTGGTAATCCATATGCATCCTGCTTGCCATATACACTTGAGCTAACAGAACACTTCCCGGTCCGCCTTGCAACCAGTAGGTGGATTTGACGTCTAAGGCTCAGCCCGGCCCACTTGGCCGGTTTTTCCAGGAGCGTTCACCCATGAAGATTCGTCTGCCACTGTTGGCGTTGGCCCTGGCTATGAGCAGCCCGCTGGTGCATGCCCAGATGCTCCAGCCCGGTTTGTGGGAGCTGACCACCAGCAACATGCAGGTCGATGGCAAGCCGCTGCCCGACATGGCGTTCATGCTCGGCCAGTTGAAGAACCTGCCGCCGGAACAGCGCGCAATGATGGAAGGGGCATTGGCCAAGCAAGGGGTGACTGTCGGCGGCAACGGCGTACGCTCGTGCCTTACACCCGAGCAGGTTGCAACCAATGACATCCCGCTGCAGGACCCGAAGTCAGGTTGTACCCAGAAAATTACCGACCGTACTGGGAACGTATGGAAGTTCCAGTTCAGTTGCCCGAAGGCGCAGGGTAGCGGTCAGGCGACCTTTCTTAGCGATCGCGAATTCACGACCCAGGTGAGTGGTACGTTCAATGCCTCGGGTGTTCAGCAGCAAGGCAGCATGAACACCCGGGCAGTGTGGGTGGGTAGCGACTGCGGCACGGTCAAACCGCGCAGTTGAAATCCCATTGCCACTGGCTGGTGGCAACCGCGTCGTGGGCATGCAGGCTTTCTGCATGTTCCACACGCAGATTGAAGCCTGTACTCCATTCTATTTGTCGCAGCGCCTTGTGCAGGCGTCGAGCGGCATCTTCACAGAACATCAGGTTCTGTCCGTTGGCCAAGGCGAATGCCTGTTCGTCTGCGCGTTTCACAGCAGTCTGCACCGCCGTTCCGAGGCTGTCCTCAATGCAATCGATCAGTTCCGTAATCGGCAAAACGTGGTGGTTGTTGCGTAACCGTACCTGGATTTGCGCATTACTGCGTTGACTATGCGGGGTGGCGACAATGCCTTCGGCCGTGCCGAGCCAATCCAGTACTGCAGTTTTTTCGATGTGCTGTTCGCTGAAATGCGCCTGAAATTGCTGTTGGATCAACTGCCGTGCAAGTGCCGCCGAGCATGGGCAGGTCGACGAGTAAGGTACGGAAACGGATAGTTCCACGTGGAACATTTCATTTTTGATGCGTGCATCGACTGTTACGGCATAGCTTTTCCAGCCCGCCAGGGGGCTGATCAGTGCAGGCCTTTTTAACAAGTGCTCGAAGCTGAGGCGCAAATAGGCCGCAGACGAAAGCCCTTCGTGGCTGGCGAGAAAACCGTTTAAAAGCTGCCACATGGCCAGTGGTGTGAGGGGCTGGTTCTCCAGTGATTCCAGGGCAAGGTAAAGCCGCGACATGTGGATGCCGCGTGAACTGCCATCGACCAGACTGACGCCAGCATCAACTTTTGCAGCGGCGGTGCGCCCTTCGAACTGAACAGGCAGGGCAATGCCGCACATGCCCACCCAGTTCAACGGCAAGGTGTACTGCTGGGTTTGTGCAGCGATGTCGGGGAGCTGGGTCATTTGGCTTTCCACACAAAGAATTGGCCTCAGCGGCAACCACCGATCAAGCTGCAATGCAGGTTGAAGCGCTGCCCGCTGGAACTGGATACGCGGTTCAAAGTGGTCCAGCCAACGCGACGGCTGTAGCCCACCCAGGCCTCGCCATCACTGGCCAGGCCGGTAAAAAAGGTCAACGAGCCATAACGGCTGTTGGTCTGTGCCCATAAGCGCTGGCTGTTGAAATCGTAGCCGCGCAGGTAGAACGTGCTGCCCTCGGTGCGCACGCTGTAATAACTGCCCTTGCCATCCTGGCAAGCGAGCAGCGTTGCGCTACGGGTACACAGCGCCAATGCACTGCCTTGTGGCATGGCGATGAGCGTGGTGGGCATGGCGAGTAGCAGTACCGCCATGGCACGAGAAAGCTTCATGTTTCATCCCCGGTGAGCACGCGTCCGTCGAGAACGGCTTGGCGAAATTGTATTGTTACTTTATAACATTGTGCAATGCATCGTTTCGAATGCGTCTGCCTGAAGAGGTTCGCCATGTCCAATCGTCTCCCTGTCACCGTGCTGTCCGGCTTCCTTGGCGCCGGCAAAAGCACCTTGCTCAACCATGTGCTGCGTAACCGCGATAACCTGCGGGTTGCGGTGATCGTCAACGACATGAGTGAAATCAACATCGACGCCAGTGAGGTGCAGCGCAATGTCAGCCTCAACCGCGCTGAAGAGAAACTGGTCGAGATGAGCAACGGCTGCATCTGCTGCACGCTGCGTGAAGACTTGCTCGAAGAAGTGGCGCGGCTGGCCGAAGAGGGACGATTCGATTATCTGCTCATCGAGTCCACTGGTATCTCGGAGCCTCTGCCGGTAGCCGAGACCTTCACCTTCCGTGATGAGCAAGGTCGCAGCCTGTCCGACATGGCGCGGCTGGACACCATGGTCACCGTGGTCGATGGCTTAAACTTCCTGCGCGACTACCAGGCCGCAGACAGCCTGGCCAGCCGCGGCGAAACCTTGGGCGAGGAAGACGAGCGCTCAATCAGCGACCTGCTGATCGAACAGGTCGAATTCGCCGATGTGCTGTTGCTGAGCAAGATCGACTTGATCAGCCAGCATGATCGCGAAGAACTCACCGCCATTTTGCGCAGCCTCAATGCCCGAGCGCAGATCGTGCCCGTGGTCATGGGCCAGGTGCCGCTGGCGCGCATTCTCGATACCGGCTTGTTCGACTTCGATCAGGCAGCCCAGGCGCCGGGCTGGTTGCAGGAGCTGCGCGGTGAACATGTGCCGGAAACCGAAGAGTATGGCATCGCGGCCACCACCTGGTTAGCACGACGGCCGCTTCACCCACAGCGCTTTTTCGACTTTATCCACAGCCATTGGAGCAATGGACGCTTGCTGCGTTCCAAAGGTTTTTTCTGGCTGGCCAGCAAATATCAGGAAGCCGGTAGCTGGTCGCAAGCGGGTGGCATGATGCGTCATGGCCTGGCAGGTCGCTGGTGGCGCTTCGTGCCGCGCGATCAGTGGCCACAGGATGTGGATAACACTAGTGCGATCTTGAAACACTGGACCGCGGAAACCGGCGACTGCCGACAGGAGCTGGTATTCATTGGGCAGAATATCGACTTCGAAAAACTATCCACAGACCTGGATGCCTGCCTGTTGACGGATGAGGAAATGAGCCTGGGGCATATGGGTTGGCTGCGCCTGCCCGATCCGTTCGGCCCTTGGCACGAGGAAGCGGCAGCATGAACTTGGCCCAGCGCCCTGTGGATATCTTTCAGGTAGTCGGCGAGAACCCACAAGTACTGACCGAAGTGCTGCAGGACGGCGTGAATCTGGCGGTATGGCGCCGGCGCTTGCCGGCTTAGCTGGAAGACTTTGCCGCACTGGTGATCAGCCTCGGCCAGCCGTTGGCTGATCAGCGAGTTATCGAGGTGGATGAGCAGCGCCCGCCAATATTGCCTGATCTACTGCGCGAAGCTGCGGACTTGCAGGGTTACGAGTCTTTTGTTGCCGATGTGACCTGGCTGGTGGCGGCCTACACCTGCCTGGTGGGCGCACGCCGGGTCGGCTTGCGGCTACGGGTGCTGGATGGCCCCATGTGCCCGCGCTTCCATGTGGATAACGTGCCATTGCGGCTGCTCACCACCTACATTGGCCCAGGTAGCGAGTGGTTACAGGAACCGGCGAGCCCGCGAGTCGAGTTACCCACAGCAGAATCTTCTGTGGATAACATTCAGCACCTGAAAGCCGGCGATGTTGCCGTGCTCAAGGGCGAGAAGTGGCAGGGCAACGAAGGCGCAGGGCTGGTTCACCGTTCGCCTTCGGGCCAGCAGGGGCGGCTGTTGCTCAGCCTTGACTGGCTTGCCTGACGGCGCATAGTGAGCCATCACCCTCGTCGAAGCCCCGCCCATGCTGCAGAACATACCCACCCATGTAATTGCCGGCCCATTGGGTGCCGGCAAGACCACCCTGATCCGTCATCTACTGGCACAGCGCCCGGCCAATGAGCGCTGGGCGGTACTGATCAACGAATTTGGCCTGGTAGGCCTGGATGCGGCCTTGCTCAGCCGCGATGAAGACGGCATCGCCATCGGTGAGGTCGCTGGCGGCTGCCTGTGCTGCGTCAACGGTATGCCGTTCCAGGTGGGGCTAGGCCGTTTGCTGCGCAAATTCCGGCCAGACCGGTTGTTTATCGAGCCTTCCGGGCTGAGCCACCCCTTGCAGCTGTTGGCACAACTGCAACAAGCACCGTGGGCTGGAGTGCTGACAATTCAGCCTTTATTGATGGTTCTGGATGCTCAAGCCATGGTCCGAAACGAGCCGCTTTCGGACGCTCAGCAGCAAGCTTTCGACGCTTGCGAGAGACTGGTTTTCAACAAGTCTGAAGTTGTGGATCAATCATCTAAGTTGTTGATAACTAATAAATTAAAAGACAAGTTGATCAGCTGGACCGTACAGGGAGAGCTAGCCTTTTCGGGCCTGCCTACAGCGCCTCGGCAGATTGTTGACAGCCCATTTCGCGATTTCAGGATTGTCGACAATATTGCGAGCGCCCCAGCTTCACTATGGACAGACCCCAGCCAGCCGATCTGTCTTGCCCAGCAGGGGGAGGGAGGTTGGAGTATTGGCTGGCGCTGGCACCCCGGCGAGCGGTTTTATCCACAGCGACTGCAGGCGTTTTTGCGCGCTTGGCCCTGGCGTCGCGCCAAAGGAGTTATCCACAGCGTGGAAGGCTGGCAGTCATTTAACGGGCTTGATGGGGATATGCCCGCCTGGCAGCCCAGCGACTGGCGCAGGGACACGCGTATAGAGCTGATTTTCGACCAGCCGCAGGCTCAACCCGCCCTGCAAGCCGGGTTGAGCGAATGCCGCGTCAGCTGATCAGTTACGCCAGCGATTGTGTTCCTGGCGCCACTGCTGCATTTCGATGACGTTATCGGCGCGCGGCGGGGTCTTGATTTCGAACGGGTAGGGGGCCAGTTCGATTTGCACGCTATGTGCGCCGAACTGGGTAACGGTGCCAGGGTGGCGTTGTTCGCCAGTGACCGTGAACTCGAAGGCATAGATGCGAGCCAGGCGCTTGCGGCCGTTGGCATCCCGCACGAAGGCGATGCGCTTGAGCGCCACAGCGTCGTCGAGCAACTCGAGGTCTAGTTTGGCGCAATGCTGCTTGACCCGTTCCAGGGCTTTTTCGCGCAACCCATGGTTGTGCCACAACCAGGCGCCTGCCGTGGCTATCAGCATCAGGACGAAGAGGTTCTCCAGGGTCAACATTTGCATATGCTCCAAACAGGTAGATCCAGCTTAACTGCGTCCCTGGCCTGTCGTACAGGTGGCAATCGAGTTCATACTGCGTTGCGCACAATCCTTTGAAACCGCTTTGGAAACCTTCCGCATGAAACGTACCCCGCACCTGCTCGCCATTCAGTCCCATGTGGTGTTCGGCCACGCCGGCAACAGCGCCGCGGTGTTTCCCATGCAGCGTATCGGGGTCAATGTCTGGCCGCTCAATACCGTGCAGTTCTCCAATCACACACAGTATGGCCAGTGGGCAGGTGAAGTGCTTGCCCCGGCGCAAATTCCTGCGTTGGTGGAAGGTATTTTCAACATCGGCGAGCTGGGCCACTGCGATGCGGTGCTTTCCGGCTACCTGGGCAGTGCCGAACAAGGCCGGGCAATCCTGGCCGGCGTCGAGCGGATCAAGGCGGTGAACCCCAAGGCGTTATACCTGTGCGACCCGGTCATGGGGCATCCTGAGAAGGGGTGTATCGTGCCGCCGGAAGTCAGCGAGTTCCTGCTGGACGAGGCCGCTGCCAAGGCGGACATCCTTTGCCCCAACCAGCTGGAGCTGGACAGCTTCTGCGGCCGCCGCGCGCAGTCATTGGAGGATTGCGTGAACATGGCACGCAGCCTGTTGCAGCGTGGGCCTCAGGTGGTGCTGGTCAAGCACCTGGCCTACCCCGGGCGTGACGATGACCAATTCGAAATGTTGCTGGTAACCGCCGAGCACAGCTGGCACTTGCGCCGCCCGCTGCTGGCATTCCCGCGCCAGCCAGTGGGGGTGGGTGACCTGACGTCCGGGCTGTTCCTTGCTCGCGTGTTGCTTGGCGACAATTGGGTACAGGCCTTCGAGTTCACTGCTGCAGCAGTGCACGAAGTCCTGCTTGAAACCCAGGCCTGCGCCAGCTACGAGCTGCAACCGGTGCGGGCCCAGGATCGCATCGCCCACCCACGGGTACGCTTCGAAGCGCAGTTACTGGCGTTTTAAATGGCGTCGGTTTTCAGGTCCTGGTAGCGCTTTTCCAGTTCCTGACGGATCTGCCGGCGCTGCTGGCCCTGCAGGAAGCGGCGCTTTTCCTCGCTGCTGTGCGGCTGGCGTGGAGGCACTGGCACCGGGCGGCGGTTGTCGTCGACCGCGACCATAGTGAAGAAGCAGCTGTTGGAATGGCGCACCGAGCGCTCGCGGATGTTCTCTGTCACCACCTTGATGCCGACTTCCATCGAGGTGTTGCCGGTGTAGTTGACCGACGCCAGGAAGGTCACCAGCTCTCCCACATGTACCGGTTCGCGGAAGATCACCTGGTCGACCGACAACGTGACCACGTAGCTGCCGGCATAGCGGCTAGCGCACGCATAAGCGACTTCGTCGAGGTACTTGAGCAAGGTGCCGCCATGTACGTTGCCAGAAAAGTTGGCCATGTCCGGTGTCATCAGGACGGTCATGCTCAGCTGGGCGTTTCCAGGTTCCATAGTGTGCTCACGGTTAGGTTGCGCTGAATCGGGCGAATGGAGGGCGTTATCTGCTGACACTTTCGTTCCCCTCTTTGATTTTGCCTTGCTGATACGGGACGTTGGCTGCGGCGCTATCGTCACGCTGATCATGCCATCAACGGCGCTTTTCCAGCCGATCTGTTTCTGCATATTGCACCGGCTTTTTGCGGCTGAGCGCGATGTTAACCTGAGTACGCCCATGCAACATGGGCCTTCCGGCATTCAATACAGTATGTACTTGCTGCTCGCTCAGGTTTGCCTCGGCAGAGGAGCGGTCTGACCAGGCATTCATAAAAAAGACGAGAAAAGGAGTATCACGCCATGCATGCCATCAGCTTTATCCAGGACCTGGCAGTCATCATGCTGGTCGCTGGCGTAGTCACCATCCTTTTTCACCGTCTGAAACAGCCGGTGGTACTGGGGTACATTGTCGCTGGCTTCATTATCGGGCCGCACACCCCGCCATTCGGCCTGATCCACGACGAAGACACCATCAAGACCCTCGCCGAGCTGGGGGTGATCTTCCTGATGTTCTGCCTGGGGCTCGAGTTCAGCTTGCGTAAGCTGTTCAGGGTGGGGGCCACGGCATTCATCGCCGCGTTCCTGGAAATCGTGCTGATGATCTGGATCGGCTTCGAGATCGGCCGCTGGTTCGGCTGGAACACCATGGATTCGCTGTTCCTCGGCGCCATTCTGGCCATTTCCTCGACCACCATCATCGTCAAGGCGCTCAACGACCTGAAGATGAAGAACGAGCGCTTTGCCCAGCTGATTTTTGGCGTGCTCATCGTCGAGGACATCCTAGGCATCGGTATCATCGCCCTGCTTTCGGGCATCGCCGTGAGCGGCACGGTCAGCTCTGGCGAAGTGTTCTCCACGGTCGGCAAGCTGTCGTTGTTCATGATCGTTGCCCTGGTCATCGGCATTTTGCTCGTGCCACGGCTGCTGGCCTACGTGGCCAGGTTCGAAAGCAACGAGATGTTGCTGATTACCGTGCTGGGCCTGTGCTTCGGCTTCTGCCTGCTGGTGGTGAAGCTGGAATACAGCATGGTACTGGGGGCCTTCCTGATTGGCGCGATCATGGCCGAATCGCGCCAGCTGCTGAAGATCGAGCGCTTGATCGAGCCTGTACGCGACCTGTTCAGCGCCATCTTCTTCGTCGCCATCGGCCTGATGATCGACCCTCAGGTACTGGTCGATTACGCCTGGCCGATCGTGGTCATTACCTTGGCGGTGGTGCTGGGCAAGATGTTGTCCTGTGGCATGGGCGCGTTCATCGCCGGCAATGACGGGCGTACCTCGCTGCGGGTGGGTATGGGGCTTTCGCAGATTGGCGAGTTCTCCTTCATCATTGCCGCACTGGGTATGACCCTGCAGGTGACCAGCGACTTCCTGTACCCGGTGGCTGTCGCCGTATCGGCAATCACCACGCTGCTCACCCCCTACCTGATCCGCGCTGCCGACCCGCTGTCGCAAAAACTGGGCAACGTGGTGCCTGGCCGCCTGGCACGGGTGCTGTCGCTGTATGGTGAATGGCTACGCAACATTCAGCCGCAGGGCGAGAGCGCCATGCTGGCAGCGATGATCCGGCGCATCTTGTTGCAGGTGGGGGTTAACCTGGCGTTGGTGATCGCCATTTTCTTCAGTGGCGGCTACTTTGCCGGGCGCCTTGGCAACTGGCTCAGCGAATGGGTCAGCGACGCCAGCCAGCAGAAAGCGGTTATCTGGGGCGCAGCGTTGTTGCTGTCGTTGCCCTTCTTGATCGCCGCGTACCGTAAGCTGAAGGCGCTGTCGATGCTGCTGGCAGAAATGGGCGTGAAGCCGGAAATGGCCGGGCGGCACACCCAGCGGGTGCGCCGGGTGATCGCCGAAGTGATCCCGCTGCTCTCGCTGCTGGTGATTTTCCTGCTGCTGTCGGCGTTGTCGGCGAGCATTCTGCCGACCAGCGAGTTACTGCTGGTGATTGCCGTGGTGGCTGCGGTGGTAGTGGCCTTGTTGTGGCGCTGGTTCATCCGCGTGCACACGCGCATGCAGATTGCCTTGCTGGAAACGCTGGAGAACAGCCGCGAGAATTCGCACTGAAGCTGGAGGAGGGGGTAACGCTCCCTGCCCAAGATTTCACCGTCGTCCGAGGGGATGGAGCGGTAGTGATGTCGCCAGGCGCAGAAAGCCTGGCGATTTAAACTACAATGATGGCACTAAGCCATTAGTTTTCCTGTCGCAGACTATGCATGGCCTTTGTAGGAGCGGCCTTGCGTCGCGATCGGGCCGCGAAGCGGCCCCAGCAATCTATGCACCAGTGCAGAAATCGTGGGGCTGCTTTGCAGCCCTTTCGCGACACAAGGCCGCTCCTACAGGGACCGCGCTAGCCTGGCAATGGGTAATGATCAGCTCTCCAGCCAAACATCCCGCGCCCAGTGCCACACCGATTCCCAGCTGTCCTCACCGACTAGCTCTTCTTCCGCATCCCACAACACCACAGTGCCGTCTTCTTCAACGCAGTAGTAGTTGTCGCCGTCCTGGCACAGCGGGATCAGCTCACGCGGCACGCCGGCATCCCAGGCGTTGGCGGCAACTTCTGGCAGATAAGTGTGCGACTGTGGGTCGGTACAAGTGACAGGCTCAAGGGAGCCGTAAACCACATCACTTACGGTGAGCAGAAACTCTTTGAACACGAATGGAATGTTGATGAACAGCTGCTCTTCGATCTCGACCAGTTGGTCCTCGTCGGGAAGCTCCAGGGGCACCGGTACCGGTTCATTGGCTTCACGGAGTTGTTCGATCACTTCTTCCACGGTTAACTTCCTCTGACCTAGATGACAACGCTGCGCGTTATACCCTAGTAGGCCACTCTGGCAAAAGCAAAAACCCCGGGGCAGGCCCGGGGTTTTTTGTACAGCACGCAGTGGTTAGCCGTTCTGACGGATACCGGCGACCAGCCAAGGCTGGTTCTCGCCTTGGGCGCGAACCATGTGCCAGCTTTCGCTGAACACTTCACCTTGGTCGAAGCGCGAGTTCTTCGACACGCCACGGAAGGTCAGGGTGGCGTCGGTACGATCGGAGCGGTCGTCGAGGCCGTCCAGTTGCACTTCAAGGTTGTCGATGTAGGTGGCCTGGAAACCGTCACCCAACTCAGCACGTTCGCGCTTGAGGAACTCAAGCATTTGCGGGGTGACGAATTCGGCAATCTTGTCCATTTCGTTGGCATCCCAGTGCTGCTGCAGCGACTGGAAGTGGTTGCGGGCGGCAGCCAGGAAGCTCTGCTCGTTGAACCAGGCCGGGGCGTTGATCACCGGGGCAGCTGCGGCAGCAGGAGCGGCCGAACCACCGAACACCGACGGCTGGGCAGGCTGGCCGTGTGCCTCACGCTGCATCGGCGCATGGCCAGGCATGGCCATGTGCGGCTGTTGCTGGCGACGGCGCGCGGCGATGAAACGGAACACCAGGAAGGCGATGAGCGCCACGATCAGGAAGTCCATGATCTGGAAACCTTCGAAACCGTCGCCCATGAACATGGACGCCAGCAGGCCACCGGCGGCGAGGCCGGCCAGTGGGCCCAACCAGCGCGAAGCACCGCTGGCGGCCGGAGCTGCACGACCAGGTGCGGTCGGCGCGGCGGCAGGCGTGGTTGGCGTGGCTTGGCGGGTCTGGTGAATAGGCGCGGAGCCCGAGCTCTTGCCGCCGCCGAAACGCTTGGCGTTGGCGTCCAGGCTCAGCGTCAGGCCGACGCAGAGCGCCAGTGCGATGCTAAGAAAACGTTGCATAGTTGGGATATCCCCTGTTGTGGATTGCACGCGCGCCATGGTGCACAGGTTCCCGGGCACATGACCAGCGACATAATGTTTCGAGCTTTTGCCTGAATGTTAAAACGCCGGCACCACCGCCCCTCTGAATACTGTCGTCATCCCTGTAGGAGCGGCCTTGTGTCGCGATGGGCTGCGCAGCAGCCCCATAATTGTGGCGGTGACACTGATTTTCTGGGGCTGCTGCGCAGCCCATCGCGACACAAGGCCGCTCCTACAAGGGCCGGCGCAGGGGCTTAGATAGCCTCGAGCTTGGCATACCCCAGCATCAGCCACTTGCTGCCTTCGGCAAAGTTCACCTGCACCCGGGCCTGGGCGCCGGAACCTTCGAAGTTGAGGATCACGCCCTCGCCAAACACCGCATGCTGCACACGCTGGCCCAGGTTGAAGGCGGTCTGCGGGATGCTGGCATTGGCGAACAGGTTACTGTTGGTGGCTGTCTTGGCGCCACCGAAGGGGCGGCTGACGCTGTTGGACAAGCGCACTTCCTGCACCAGGCCTGCGGGAATTTCGCGCACGAAACGCGACACCTTGTTGTAGGTTTCGCTGCCATACAGGCGGCGCGTTTCGGCGTAGGTCATCACCAGCTGGCGCATGGCGCGGGTGATGCCCACATAGGCCAGGCGGCGTTCCTCTTCCAGGCGGCCGGGTTCTTCCAGGCTCATCTTGTGCGGGAACAGGCCTTCTTCCATGCCCACCAGGAACACAAACGGGAACTCCAGGCCCTTGGCGCTGTGCAAGGTCATCAGCTGGATGCTGTCTTCATGCTCATCGGCCTGGGTATCGCCGGCTTCCAGCGAAGCGTGGCCGAGAAAAGCGGAAAGTGGCGAAAGATCGGCATCTTCGTCGGTGGACTCGAAGTTGCGCGCTGCGCTGACCAGTTCTTCAAGGTTTTCTACCCGCGCCTGGCCCTTTTCACCCTTTTCTTCCTGGTGATAAATGATCAGCCCGGACTGCTCGATGGTGGTCTGGGTCATGGTATGCAGCGGCATGTCCACAACCTTGGCAGCCAGGCCTTCGATCAGCTCGATGAACGCCCCCAGTGCACTGGCGGCGCGGCCTTTCAGCGCCTTGGCGGCGAGCAGCTGGCACATGGCCTCCCACATGGAGAGCTGGCTGTGGCGGGCGTGCTCGCGGATGGCTTCGACGGTTTTCTCGCCAATGCCGCGTGGCGGCACGTTGATCACCCGCTCCAGGGCGGCATCGTTACCACGGCCTTCGATCAGGCGCAGGTAAGCCATGGCGTTCTTGATTTCGGCGCGTTCGAAGAAGCGCTGGCCGCCATAGATACGGTAGGGGATGCGCTCGCGCAGCAAGGCTTCTTCCAATACCCGCGACTGGGCGTTGGAGCGGTAGAGAATGGCGATCTCGCTGCGCGCATTGCCCTGCTTGACCAGGCTCTCGATGGTTTCCACCACGTAACGCGCTTCGTCGTGTTCGTTGTAGGCCGCGTACAGGGTCAGCGGTTCGCCTTCGCCCAGGTCGGTCCACAGCTCCTTGCCCAGGCGCCCGCTGTTATTGGCGATCAGCGCGTTGGCCGCCTTGAGGATGCCGCCGGTGGAGCGGTAGTTCTGCTCCAGGCGGATCATTTCGGCGTCGGGGAAGTCGGCGGTGTACTGATGGATGTTCTCGATCTTGGCGCCGCGCCAGCCGTAGATGGACTGGTCGTCATCGCCCACCGCCATCAGGCTGGCACCGCCGCGCGCCAACAGGCGCAGCCAGGCGTACTGCACGGCGTTGGTGTCCTGGAACTCGTCTACCAGCACATGCTGGAAGCGCCGCTGGTAGTGTTCCAGCAGGCCCGGGTGGTCGCGCCACAGGTCCAGCGCACGCAGCAGCAGCTCGGAAAAGTCGATGACCCCGGCACGTTCGCAAGCCTGTTCGTAGGCGGTATAGACCTCGCGCATGGTCGCCAGGAACAGATCGCCACCGGCCTGGATATGTTGCGGGCGCAGGCCCTCGTCCTTCTGCCCGTTGATGAACCACTGGGCCTGGCGTGCCGGCCACTTCTGTTCGTCCAGGCCCAGCTCGCGCATCACCCGTTTGATCAGGCGCTGCTGGTCGTCGCTGTCGAGGATCTGGAAGTTCTGTACCAGCCGCGCTTCCTGCCAGTGCGCCCGCAGCAGGCGATGGGCCAGGCCGTGGAACGTGCCCACCCACATGCCTGCCGGGTTGATCCCCAGCAGTTGCTCGATCCGCTGGCGCATTTCGGCAGCGGCCTTGTTGGTGAAGGTCACCGACAGGATCGAGTGCGGCGATGCCTGCTCCACCTGGATCAGCCAGGCGATGCGGTGCACCAGCACGCGGGTTTTACCGGAACCGGCGCCGGCAAGCACCAGTTGACGCCCGAGCGTGGCCGCTACGGCCTGGCGTTGGGCATCGTTAAGAGAGTTCAGCAGGAGGGAGAGGTCGTCTGTGCGCATCGGGCCATTCTAGGGTGCGCCAGGAAATCGGGCAAATCTCTACTGTATAAATATGCACCTTTTGTCCGTTCATCGACCCGGTAAAGGCAGCCAGGCCGCCACCTTGGGCTGGCCCGGCAGCAAGTGGCTCAGTCAATCGTTTCCAGGGTGCGGATTTCGCATCGCTGAGAACCATCGGCCTGGACGATCTCCAGGCTCTTCCAAGGAGTACCGCCTACTCGCTCGAACATCACGGTTTTTTCCGCGAGTACCTGCATGGTGACAGCCCCCGTGTCTTTCAGCTGCAGTTCCAGTACTTCCCAGCCGCCCCTGTGGCGCATTTTCGGTTCCACCAGCACCGGCTCGATCGCTGGGTTGGCAACTGTCACGGTACCGTGAACCCTGAACACCTTCTCGTTGCCGGCGATGTCATTGATTGCAACGAGGTTGTCGATTACAGCCATGGTCTGCTCCTGATCGGATTGAACGTAGCGCGGTTGCGCGGCGACTACTTTCACGGTTTCCGCACACCTCAGGAGCAGGGCAATATTTCAGTTATGCCAATGTCTACCGTGCCTGGCGAGCAGACTGTTGGCCTGTTCCGGCCCGGAAGCTCCCGCTGGATAGGGACGAGGTGCCTGGAAGTGTTCTTCCCAGCCCTTGAGGATGGGGTCGACCCAGGCCCAGGCCGCTTCGACTTCGTCGCGGCGCATGAACAGCGTCGAATCCCCTTCCAGCACATCCAGCAGCAGACGCTCGTACGCCTCCCAGCGACGGGTCTGGCTGAACACCTGGGCCAGGTTCAGGTCCAGGTCCACCGGTTCCAGGCGCATGCCCTTGCCCGGGCTCTTGGTCATCATGCGCAGGCTGATGCGTTCGTCCGGTTGCAGCTGGATCAGTAGCTGGTTGACCTGGCCACCGTTGAACAGCTCGTGGGGCACCGGCTTGAACTGGATGACGATCTGCGAAGAGCGACGTGCCATGCGTTTGCCGGTGCGCAGGTAGAACGGTACGCCCGCCCAGCGCCAGTTCTCGATATGCGCCTCGATGGCGACGAAGGTTTCGGTGTCGCTGTCGTTGTCGACGTCCTTCTCGAAGTAGTACGCCGGCACCTCCTGGCCGCCGATACGCCCGGCGCCATATTGGCCGCGCACGGTCTTGTCCTGCACATCCTGGCCAGCGATCGGCTTGAGCGCGCGCAGGATCTTCACCTTCTCGTCGCGTACCGCTTCAGCCTCGAATTGCGCGGGCGGCTCCATGGCCACCAGGCACAGCAGCTGCAACAGGTGGTTCTGCAGCATGTCGCGGATCGCCCCGGCGCGGTCGTAGTAGCCGCCACGGTTCTCTACACCCAGCGTCTCGCAGACGCTGATCTGCACGTGGTCGATCTGGTTGTTACGCCACACCGGTTCCAGCAGGGCATTGGCAAAACGCAGGGCCATCAGGTTCTGTACGGTTTCCTTGCCCAGGTAGTGGTCGATGCGGAACACCTGGCCTTCTTCGAACACCGCACCAATTGCTTCATTGATGGCTGTAGCCGATTCCAGCGAATGGCCGATCGGTTTTTCCAGCACGATACGCGCTTCACTGTCGGCCAACCCGGCAACGCGCAGGTGGTTGGCGATCGGTACGAACAGGTTGGGCGCCGTGGCCAGGTAGAAGATGCGCGTCAGCCCGCCGGGTTCACCCAGGTAACGTGCCAGGCGGCCGAAATCGGCGCTCTGCGAAGCATCCATGGGGAAGTAGTCGAGACGTGCTGAAAAACGCTGCCACACTTCATCGTCGAAGTCGTTGCGGGCAATTTGTGCTCGGCAGTGGCGTTCAGCGAGCTTCAGGTAGTCGATTCGGCGCAAGTTGCGTCGGGCCAGGGCAATGACCCGCACGGCTGGGTTCAAACGGGCCTCGCGAAACAGGTGGTAGAGCGCCGGAAGCAGTTTGTGCAGGGCCAGATCGCCGGTGCCGCCGAAGACCAGAATGTCGCAAGGAATAGTCAAACCGCCACTCTCCACGTTCGTTTAACTGGGCGGGTTGGCGTCCATGTAGTATAACTACAAGAAAGCTACAACCCGGCCAGCCGATCATAACCGAGTCCAGCCCGTGAATCTGTTGCAACATATCGCCCAATCGCGCCACCTGCTGCGCAAATCGGAACTGAAAGTGGCCGACCACGTGCTGCTCGACCCGGCTGCCGTCATGCACAGCTCGATGGCCGACCTGGCACACAGCGTGGGTATCAGTGAACCGACCATCGTGCGTTTCTGCCGCGCCATTGGTTGCTCGGGCTTTCAGGACCTGAAGTTGAAGCTGGCGCAGAGCCTGGCCGCCGGGGCCAGTTTTGGCCAGTTCGCCATTCATGAAGATGACTCGGTCGCCGACTACAGCCTGAAGATTTTCGACACTACCCTGCACACCCTGATGGAAGTGCGCGAGCACCTCGACCCGCTGGCGCTGCAACAGGCGGTGAGTGCCATGGCCCAGGCGCAGCGTGTGGAGTTTTACGGTTTTGGCGCCTCCGGTGCGGTGGCGGCCGATGCCCAGCACAAGTTTTTCCGCCTGCTGCTCAGCGCAGCGGCGTATTCCGACCCGCATATGCAGGCGATGTCGGCGGTTACCTTGAAACCGGGCGATGTGGCAGTGTGCATTTCCCAGTCGGGGCGCTCCAAGGACTTGCTGATTACCGCCAACCTGGTGCGTGAGAGCGGCGCCAACCTGATTACTCTGTGCCCCAGCCAGACGCCGCTGGCCGAGCTGTCGACGGTCAACTTGGCCATCGATGTGCATGAAGACACCGAAATCTATACCCCGCTGACTTCGCGTATCGCTCACCTGGTGGTGATCGACGTGCTGGCCATGGGCGTAGCCATGGCGCGCGGGCCGAGCCTGGTCAACCACCTCAAGAGCGTGAAGCGCAGCTTGCGCAGCCTGCGTTTGTCGCCCAAGTCGATCAAGGCTACCGACGACTGATTGTCGTTGCCTGTGCCGGCCTCTTCGCGGGTGAACCCGCGAAGAGGCCGGCACAGGCGCTACAAAATTCACGGTTTTGTCACCATTCCACAGCCAAACGGTAAACCATCAAGGCCAGTCTGAAACTCCCGCATCCTATCTGGGAGACAGGCAATGGCTCGTGACTTCGACGGTACGTACCAACCCAACGCCAAGGCTCGCAAACAGCAGGAAAAGGATCAGCGCCGCATGGAGTACCGCCGCGCGATCGAAAGCTATTGCGACCAACGTCAACTGCTCCGCGACCTGGTGGACTACCCCGAGTTGCAGGACCTCACGATTTGGCAGGCGTCGTCAGCAACTTCCCCGAAAAACGTTCAACAAGCGCGCTGATCAGCGCACGTTCGCCACGTATGAACGCCAGAAAGGCCAAGGCCACCGGCGACTGCCGCTTGGCCTTGGCCTGCACCACGCACCAGCTGCGGTACAGCGGCAATTCCTCCACCGGCAGCTCTTTCAGCACCCCGGTTGCCAGCTCCAGGTTGACTGCGTGGCGGGTAAGCAGGGCGATACCCAGGCCGGCGATCACGCACTCGCGCTGGGCATCGGCCGAGGCCACTTCAAGTGTCTGGGTGAAATGCACGCGCTTGTCCTTGAAGTACTCTTCACATGCCTTGCGCGTGCCCGAGCCCTGCTCGCGGACCAACAGGGTATGAGGTTCCAGGTCTTGCAAGCGCAGCTGCTCCAGCTTGCACAGCGGGTGCTCGGGCGGTGCAACGGCAACAATCGGGTTGTTCAGAAACGGCAGGAATTCCAGGCCCATGTCCTGCGGCACCATCGACATGATGATCAGGTCGTCACGGTTGTCGGAAAGGCGGCGGATGGCCTGGGCGCGGTTGACTACCGTAAGGGTCAGGTTGACCTCCGGGTGACGCTGCTTGAAGGCGGCGAACAGGTGTGGCACGAAGTACTTGGCACTGGACTCGATCGCCAGCTTCAACTGCCCCTGCAGTGAGCCCTGCATGTCCGACAGCTGCATGTCCAGGTTCTCCAGGCGCCCGAAAATGTCGTGGCTGGCGCGCTGCAAGGCTTCGGCCGCTTCAGTCAGGTAGAGCTTCTTGCCGACGTACTCGAACAGCGGCTGGCCGATCAGCTCTTCGAGCTGGCGGATCTGTAGACTAACGGCGGGTTGCGTCAGTGACATCTCCTCCGCCGCTCGGCTGTACGAGCGCAAATCGCACACCTCGTTGAAGATCTGCATTTGACGCAAAGTCATACGCATCAAGGACTTACGCATTTTTTATTGGCTCTTCGGCAACACCTTGTTACCGAACTATAAGCTTTTGCTAATGCAGCCCCTAACAAATATTGATTTTTGTTTATCGACCTACAGCGCTAGGGTGAATGTGCGACTGGCCAGCAACGCCTGGTCACGCGCCGACCGGTAGAACCGGCTCGACTGTTCCTACGGCTTTGGGAAGACTCCAGTGATAAAAAAAATCCTGATCGCCAACCGAGGTGAAATTGCAGTTCGGATCGTGCGTGCTTGCGCCGAGATGGGCATTCGCTCGGTAGCGATCTATTCCGACGCCGACCGCCACGCCTTGCACGTCAAGCGTGCCGACGAAGCACACAGCATTGGTGCCGAGCCACTGGCCGGTTACCTGAACCCGCGCAAGCTGGTGAACCTGGCTGTGGAAACCGGCTGTGATGCCCTGCACCCAGGCTATGGTTTCCTGTCGGAAAACGCCGAACTGGCGGAGATCTGCGCCGAGCGCGGGATCAAGTTCATCGGCCCTGCCGCCGACGTGATTCGTCGCATGGGCGACAAGACCGAAGCGCGCCGCACCATGATCGCCGCCGGTGTGCCGGTAACTCCGGGCACCGAAGGCAACGTTGCCGATATTCATGAAGCCCTGAGCGAAGGTGAGCGCATCGGTTACCCGGTAATGCTCAAGGCGACCTCCGGTGGCGGTGGCCGTGGTATTCGCCGCTGCAACAGCCGTGAAGAACTGGAACAGAACTTCCCACGGGTTATTTCCGAGGCGACTAAAGCCTTTGGCTCGGCCGAAGTGTTCCTGGAAAAGTGCATCGTCAACCCCAAGCACATCGAGGCGCAGATCCTCGGTGACAGCTTCGGCAACGTGGTGCACCTGTTCGAGCGCGATTGCTCGATCCAGCGCCGTAACCAGAAGCTCATCGAAATTGCCCCAAGCCCACAGCTCACCCCCGAGCAGCGCGCCTACATCGGCGACCTGGCGGTACGTGCAGCCAAGGCGGTGAACTACGAGAACGCCGGTACCGTGGAGTTCCTGCTCGCCGATGGCGAGGTGTACTTCATGGAAATGAACACCCGGGTGCAGGTGGAACACACCATCACCGAGGAAATCACCGGTATCGACATCGTCCGTGAGCAGATCCGCATCGCCTCGGGCCTGCCGCTTTCGGTGAAGCAGGAAGACATCCAGCACCGTGGTTACGCGTTGCAGTTCCGTATCAACGCCGAAGACCCGAAAAACAACTTCCTGCCCAGCTTCGGCAAAATCACCCGGTACTACGCCCCCGGCGGCCCGGGCGTGCGTACCGACACGGCGATCTATACCGGCTACACCATTCCACCGTTCTACGACTCCATGTGCCTGAAACTGGTGGTGTGGGCATTGACCTGGGAAGAAGCCATGGACCGCGGCCTGCGGGCCCTGGACGACATGCGCGTGCAAGGGGTGAAGACCACCGCCGCGTACTACCAGGAAATCCTGCGCAATCCGGAATTCCGTAGCGGCCAGTTCAACACCAGCTTCGTCGAAAGCCACCCGGAACTGACCAACTACTCGATCAAGCGCAAACCCGAAGAGCTCGCCCTGGCCATCGCCGCCGCCATCGCCGCCCACGCAGGCCTATGAATGCAGTTGCAAGCTGTAAGCGGCAAGCTACAAGTAGAAGCAGATCAGCTTTTTCTTGCAGCTTGTAGCTTGAAGCTTGAAGCTACGAGGAGATAACAATGTCCAAGAAAATTCACGTAACCGACACGATCCTGCGCGACGCCCACCAGTCCCTGCTGGCCACCCGCATGCGTACCGAAGACATGCTGCCGATCTGCGAAAAGCTCGACAAGGTCGGCTACTGGTCGCTGGAAGTGTGGGGCGGTGCCACCTTCGACGCGTGTGTACGCTTCCTCAAGGAAGACCCGTGGGAGCGCCTGCGCAAGCTGCGCGCAGCACTGCCCAACACCCGCCTGCAGATGCTGCTGCGTGGCCAGAACCTGCTGGGCTATCGCCATTACAGCGACGACGTGGTCAAGGCCTTCGTCGCCAAGGCCGCGGTCAACGGCATCGACGTCTTCCGAATCTTCGACGCCATGAACGATGTGCGTAACCTGCGCGTGGCCATCGAAGCGGTCAAGGCTGCCGGCAAGCACGCCCAAGGCACCATTGCCTACACCGTCAGCCCGGTGCACACCATCGACGCCTTCGTGGCCCAGGCCAAACAGATGGAAGCCATGGGTTGCGACTCGGTCGCGATCAAGGACATGGCCGGCCTGCTGACGCCATTCGCTACCGGCGAGCTGGTCAGGGCGCTCAAGGCCGAGCAGTCGCTGCCAGTGTTCATCCACTCCCACGACACCGCCGGCCTGGCTGCCATGTGCCAGCTCAAGGCTGTGGAAAACGGTGCCGATCACATCGACACCGCCATCTCCAGCTTCGCCTGGGGCACCAGCCACCCGGGTACCGAGTCGATGGTTGCTGCGCTCAAGGGCAGCGAGTTCGACACCGGCCTGGATCTGGAACTGCTGCAGGAGATCGGCCTGTACTTCTACGCCGTGCGCAAGAAGTACCACCAGTTCGAAAGCGAGTTCACCGCGGTGGACACCCGCGTGCAGGTCAACCAGGTACCGGGCGGCATGATTTCCAACCTGGCCAACCAGCTCAAGGAGCAGGGCGCCCTCAACCGCATGAACGAAGTGCTGGCTGAGATCCCGCGTGTGCGCGAAGACCTTGGCTTCCCACCACTGGTGACCCCGACCTCGCAGATCGTCGGCACCCAGGCCTTCTTCAACGTGCTGGCCGGCGAGCGCTACAAGACCATCACCAACGAGGTGAAGCTGTACCTGCAAGGCGGTTACGGCAAGGCTCCGGGTGTGGTCAACGAGCAACTGCGCCGCCAGGCCATCGGCAGCGAAGAAGTGATCGACGTGCGCCCGGCCGACCTACTCAAGCCGGAAATGGCCAAGCTGCGTGGTGACATCGGCGCCCTGGCCCGTTGCGAAGAAGACGTGCTGACCTTCGCCATGTTCCCGGACATCGGCCGCAAGTTCCTTGAAGAGCGCGAAGCCGGCACCCTGACCCCTGAAGCGCTGCTGCCAATTCCGGAAGCTGGCGCCGTGGCGGCCCCAGGCGGTGAAGGCGTACCGACCGAATTCGTGATCGACGTGCACGGCGAGACCTACCGCGTAGACATCACCGGCGTGGGCGTGAAGGCCGAAGGCAAGCGTCACTTCTACCTGTCGATCGACGGCATGCCGGAAGAAGTGGTGTTCGAACCCCTCAATGAGTTCGTTGGTGGCGGCGGCAGCAAGCGCAAGCAGGCTACCGAGCCGGGCCACGTCAGTACCAACATGCCCGGCAACATTGTCGATGTGCTGGTCAAGGAAGGTGACAGGGTCAAGGCCGGCCAGGCGGTGCTGATCACCGAAGCCATGAAGATGGAGACCGAAGTGCAGGCGGCCATCGCCGGCAAGGTCGTGGCCATCCACGTGGCCAAGGGCGACCGTGTCACGCCGGGTGAAATCCTGATCGAGATCGAGGGCTGATTCAGACCCTCATCTACAAGCGGTTTACCTCTGGGGAGCGGATGCTCCCCTTTTTTTTGCACTGGATTCACCGGCCTCTTCGCGGGTAAACCCGCTCCTACAAAGACCGCGTCCCCTGTAGGAGCGGGTTTACCCGCGAAGAGGCCCGCTGATCCAGCATAACTTTCAACCTTTGCGGCACACCTCTAAGGTTTCCACCTGTCCGCCCGGCTGCTGGTTTGTGTCACTCAACCACCGCTCAAACCCGGCAGCCACCTGCGGCCACTCATCATCGGTAATCGAATACCACGCCGTGTCACGGTTGTGGTCCTTCACCACCAAGTGTTTACGGAACACCCCTTCGAAAGTAAACCCGAACCGCTCTGCCGCGCGCTTGGAGCGGGCATTGGCATTGTTGCACTTCCATTCCAGCCGACGGTTGCCCAGCTCAAAACCGAGCTTGCCCAGCAGGTAAACCGCCTCGGTGCCCTTGGGTGTGCGCTGCATGGCGGCGCCGAAGGCGATGTGGCCGATTTCGATGCGGCCGTGGTCGGGCACGATCGACATCAGGCTGAGAATGCCCTGGGCCTGGCCGCTGGGGCGGTCGATGACGGTATAGAACAACGGGTCGCGGCCGGCGGCGTTGCTGTCCAGCCAGCGGTCGAAGGCGGCACGCTCGGTGAACGGGCCATAGGGCAGGTAGTCCCATAGCACCGGGTCGGAGGTCGGGCCTTGCAGCACTTCCCACAGGTCGTCGCCGTGGCGTGCGGGGTCGAGCTTGTCCAGGCGGATGAAGCGGCCCTCGATGGGCTCGGCCTGGGGCGTTGCGGCGGGTTTCCAGTTCAATGCATCTGTCATGTTCAGCCTACAAGCCTTTGCGGAATTGAATGAAGCCCGAGCGCTCGGCAACCTGTTGGTACAGGCTGATGGCGGTGGCGTTGGTTTCGTGGGTCAGCCAGTGCACTTTGATGCAGTTGTCGGCCTTGGCGCTGCTGTAGACATGCTCGATCAGCTGCCGGCCAATGCCCAGGCCGCGCTGCGTGCTGTCCACGTACAAGTCCTGCAGGTAGCAGGCGTTCTCGATGCTCCAGTTGGAACGATGGTAAATGAAGTTGACCATGCCCACCGCCTTGCCATCGACCCAGGCCAGCGCCGAGTGGGTTGGCTCGCTGGGGTCGAGCAGGCGCTGCCAGGTGCTGAGGCTGACTTCATCGGCCAACTCGGTTTCGTAGAAGTGCAGGTAGGCTTGCCACAGGGCATGCCAGGCGGCTTGATCTTGAGCGGTGACAGAGCGCAGGGTAACGCTGGGCATGGGGCTATTCCTTCAGAGTTGGCGCATGTGCGCGGCGAGTTGGTTGTCCATTTGATCGGGGCTGGCGCTCAGGGCTTCGCGCACGCCGGCGATGTCTTGTTCGGAACGGTTCTGGCTGAGCTTGCGTGCGCCTTGCAGGCGCGCAATCGGCAGGCGGATGCCAACGATGGCGCGGAGCATGCCCTCGAGGTAATCGGCAGGGGCGTCGCTGACGTTCCACGGCTCGCTGCGGCCGTGCTCGTGGCGGTCGGTAAGGCGGCTGACGATAGATAGCAACGGCTCGGCTTCATGGATCACTTCGGCCGGGCCATAGGCGTGCACGGCCAAGTAGTTCCAAGTCGGCACCACCTTGGGGTTATCGGCCTTGCTCGGGTAGTAGCTGGGGCTGACGTAGGCATCGTCACCGGGGAATACCAGCAAGGCTTCGCCGCCTTGCTCCAGGTCCTGCCATTGGCGGTTGGCCCGGGCCAGGTGCGCATAGACAGTGCCGAACTTGCCTTCGGTGGTATTGACCAGCACCGGCAGGTGCGTGGCCAGCAGGCCCTGTTCGCCGTGGCTGACCAAAACGGCCAGGCGGGTGTCGAGCATGTGCTGGTGCAGGCGAGCGAGGTCGTGTTCCTGATGGGGTTTGCTGTTGTACATGGGCAGGGTCCTTGTCGAATGGCTTCATCCTAGGCAGGCTATTGGTTCTGAGTAAGAGCCATTACCAGCTGATTTCATAGGTCCAATGCCATGAGCGAGCGCCCCCTCATCCTGCCTTTCGACCCCGCCGGAATCGCCCTGGATCGCCGCGGCGGTCTAAGCCAGCAGCTGTACCAGGCGCTGCGCGCACGGGTACTGGACGGGCGCCTGAGCAGCGGCACGCGGTTGCCGGCCACCCGCGATCTGGCCGCGATGCTGGCGCTGTCACGCAACAGCGTGGTGCGTGCCTATGACCAGCTGTATGCCGAGGGCTACATCGAAAGCCGGGTGGGGGATGGCACTTACGTTAGCCGGCTGCCGAAACTATCCACACAAGTATCCACAGGGTTATCCCTGGGTTTATCAACAGGCTTATCCACATTTTCCTCGGATTACACTGAGGATTTATCCAGCAGGCGACGTTTCAGCGAGCCGTTACAGCGTCTGAAAAGTAACCACCTGCCGCTGCCAAAGAGCGGTGCTCCGCGTGCTTTTCGTGTCGGTATTCCTGCATTCGACTTGTTCCCTTTCGACGTGTGGGCCAAGCTACAGGCGGGTTTCTGGCGCAATCCGTCCCCTGCAAAGCTGGGTTATGGTGACCCGGCAGGTGAGCCGGCACTGCGTGAGCTGATTGCGGCCTACTTGCGCCGCTCGCGTGGGCTGAGCTGCACGGCTGAACAAATTGTGATCACCAGCGGTGCACAGCAGGCCATTAGCCTTTGTGCACAGCTGCTGCTACAGCCAGGCGACGGCGTGGCTGTGGAAAACCCTGGGTATCGGGCGGCCGGGCATGCCTTTGCGCTGGCCGGTGGCACGTTGCACGGCGTGGCGGTGGATGAGGACGGCATGGACTGCACGCGGCTTGGGCAGTTGGCGGACTGCAGGCTGGCCTATGTGACGCCGGCCCATCAGTACCCGACCGGGGTGACCATGAGCCTGGCGCGACGCCTGGAGTTGCTGGCCTGGGCCGAGCGCAACGACAGCTGGGTCATCGAAGACGACTACGACGGCGAGTACCGTTACAGCGGCGCGCCCTTGGCCCCGCTTGCGGCGCTCGACCGGCACGGGCGGGTGTTGTACGTCGGTACGTTTGGCAAGATCGCCTTCCCGGCGTTGCGGTTGGGTTACCTGGTGTTGCCGCCGCAGCTGGAGCAGGCGTTCAGCCAGGGCAAGGCGCTGGCGGTGCGGCATTCGGAGGTGAGTACGCAATGCGTGATGGCCGAGTTCATGGCGCGCGGGCATTTTCAGCGGCATATCCGCCGGATGCGCAAGGCAGCGCTAAGTCGGCGGAATGTGCTCAAGGCAGGCTGGCCAATGGACATTCCGGGGCTGGGCGCCATGCCGGAAGTGGCGGCCGGGCTGCATGTGAAGGTGGGTGTGGATAACTTTGCTCGTGAGCAGGCGCTGGTGGCCAAGGCCGAAGCAGTGGGGGTGGAGGTGACGCCGCTGAGTAATTTCTGGTTGGCGGACAGTGAGGTGCCTGTGGATAAGCGTGCGGGGTTGGTGTTGGGGTTTGCGGCGGTGCCGGAGGGGGAGATTGCCGAGGCGTTGATGAAGTTGCGTAAGGCTTGGCGCAAGGGTTGAGGCTGACGGCCTCTTCGCGGGTAAACCCGCTCCTACAAGGCCTGCGCGCACCTGTAGGAGCGGGTTTACCCGCGAAGGGCTGCAAAGCAGCCCCAAAATACATCAGGTCCCGGATTTGATCCGCGTCCATGCCCGAGTTCTAGCCCGCTCGGCATCCCGCGCCAAAGGCTTGAGCGTATAAAGCTTGGCCATCGCCTCCGCCGTGGGATACAGGTTGGGGTTGTTGCGAATCGCCGGGTTCACCTTGTCGGTGGCATCCTTGTTCGGGTTCGGGTAGCCGACAAAGTCACTGATCGGTGCAATCACCTCTGGCCGCAACAGGTAGTTGATGAACGTATGGGCGTCTTCCGGATTGGCCGCGTTCTTCGGTATCGCCAGCATGTCGAACCAGATCGGCGCACCTTCCTTGGGCAGACGCATGTCCACCTCCACGCCGTTCTTCGCTTCGCGGGCGCGGTTGGCGGCCTGCGAGAAGCTGCCGCTGTAACCCACCGCAACACAGATATCGCCGTTGGCAATGTCAGCCATGTACTTCGAGGAATGGAAGTAGGTGATGTGGGGGCGAATCTTCAGCATCAGCGCCTCGGCCTTCTTGTAGTCGGCCGGTTTGTCGCTGTTTGGCGGCAAGCCCAGGTACTGCAGGGCCAGTGGCAGGATTTCAGAAGGTGAGTCGAGCAGGGCTACGCCGCACTGCTTGAGCTTGGCGATGTTCTCTTCCTTGAAAATCAGGTCCCAGCTGTCCACAGGCGCGTTCTCGCCGAGCGCAGCCTTGACCTTGGCCGGGTTGAAACCGATCAGCACGGTGCCGTACATGTACGGCACGGCAAACTTGTTGCCCGGGTCATTGGCCTCGATCAGCTTCATCAGTGCCGGGTCCAGGTGTTGCCAGTTCGGCAGCTTGCTGCGGTCCAGCGGCTGGAACACCCCGGCTTCGATCTGCTTGGCGAGGAACACGTTGGACGGCACCACCACGTCATAGCCGGAGTTGCCGGTCAGCAGCTTCGCCTCCAGCGCCTCGTTGGTGTCGAAGATGTCGTAGATCAGTTTGACGCCGCTGTCCTTCTGGAAGTCGGTCAAGGTCTGCGGGGTGATGTAATCGAACCAGTTATACACACGCAGGGTGCGCTGCTCGGCTTGCGCGTGCAGGGCACCGGTGAACAGGGTGGCAGCGATGAACGGGGCGAGCAGACGCTTGAGTCGGACCATTACCGGGCTCCTGGCTGGGCGCGCTGGAAGCCTTCCAGCACATTGACCGCGTTGATACCGATTTCTTCCACAGCGTAGCCGCCTTCCATCACGAACAGGGTCGGCTTGCCGAGTTGGCCGATGCGCTTGCCCATTTCCAGATAGTCGGGGCTGTCCAGCTTGAACTGCGAGATCGGGTCGTCCTTGAAGGTATCCACACCCAGCGAGACCACCAGCACGTCGGCGTCGTAGCTGGCGATGCGCTGGCAGGCGTGTTCCAGGGCGGCGCTCCAGGCGGCCCAGTCGCTGCCGGCGGGCAATGGGTAGTTGATATTGCAGCCCTCGCCGGCACCGGCGCCGGTTTCATCGGCATAGCCGAGGAAGAACGGGAATTCGTCCTGCGGGTCGCCGTGGATCGAGGCGAAGAACACGTCGTCGCGGCTGTAGAAGATGTCCTGGGTGCCGTTGCCGTGGTGGTAGTCGACGTCGAGGATGGCGACCTTGCGCCGGCCTTGGTCGAGGAAGGCCTGGGCAGCGATGGCGGCGTTGTTCAAATAGCAGTAACCGCCCATCACCTCGCCAGCAGCGTGGTGCCCTGGTGGGCGGCACAGGGCGAAGGCGGAATGTGCGCCTTGCTGGATCGCCGCTTGTGCAGTGAGTGCGACCTGGGCAGCGCTGTAGGCGGCCTGCCAGGTACCGGCGGTGATCGGCGCCCCGGCATCGAAGCTGTAGTAGCCCAGTTCGCCGTGCAGGCCGGTGGGTTTTACCTGGCGCAGGGTGCGTGCAGGCCAGGTGAACGGCAGCAGGTCGCCTTCCTGGCCCAGTGCGGCCCAGCGCGCCCAGGCGCCTTCGAAGAAGTTCAGGTAGTCGGCGCTGTGAATCCGCAGCAACGGCGCGCGGCCGAAGTCGATAGGGCCTTTGATGTCACCGAGCTTGCGCTGTTTCACCTGGTCGAGCACATGGTCGGCGCGCGAAGGCATTTCGAAGCAGGGCATCAGCTTGCCGTCGATCAGCTCGCAGCGGCCGTGGTGCAGGCGGTGGTCATCGGAATAGATCGTCAGCATTGTTGTTCTCCGGTGGGGACTGGCGTGGGTCCATTGTCATGGGCGGGCCAGTGGGGGAGAACGACGCAAACGGCCAAAAGGGGATCGATGTGGCCAAGGTATTTGGCCTGTACCGGCCCTTTCGCGGGTAAACCCGCTCCCACAGGTACTCCACAGGCCCGAAGGCGAGTGGGATACCTGTGGGAGCGGGTTTATCGAGGCGTCGAACCGCCGCGAAGAGGCCGGAACAGGTCAACCGCGGAAGTGGCTAGGCGCCACACCACTCCAGCGCTGGAAGGCATGCCGGAAACTGGCGGTCTCACTGAACCCCAAGGTCTCGGCAATCCGGTAGATCGGCATTTGCTCATCGGCCAGCAATTGCTTGGCCCGCTCGAACCGCAGTTCGTCCAGCAGCTGTTGATAACTGCTGCCCAGCGCCTGCAAATGCCGGCGCAATGTGCGCGATGAGCAGTTCATCTGCCGTGCCAGCCCATCCAGGCCGGGTGCAGCGTCCAGTTGCTGCGTCAGCAACTGGCGAATCCGCCCCAGCCAGGCCTGGCGACCCGTGAATTCCAGGTTCAGGCGCCGGCAGCGTTCGTTCATGGCCTTGTGGGTAATCGGGTCAGCCAGTGGCAGCGGCATGTCCAACCAGCGCTTTTCGAAAGCAAAGGCATTGTCCTCGGCAGCAAAAACGATCGGGCACTGGAATGCACCGGCATAGCGCGCGTGGTAACCAGGGCGGGCGTGCTCGAAGCGCGCGCCCAGCAACGGCAACGGGCGGCCGAGCAGGTCGTCGCAGATGACTTTCAGCGACACCAGGCAGAACTCGGCATTGAATGCGCTCAGTGCCGGGCTGTCGTGGTAATCGCTGGCGCTGAACCATACGCGCTGGCCATCGTCGCGCAAACGTAGCTTGAAGACTGTTCCCAGCAGTGCCGGATACTGCAACGCCAGGCGCAAGGCGTCACCCAAAGTGGCACTGGAGAGCAACGCGTAACCGAGCATGCCGTAGCACGACACATGCATGCGCTGGCCCAGTTCCAGCCCGATGTCCTCGCGTCGGGCCACGGCGTTGGCGCACACCTGCAGTTCCTGCTGGGTGGTGATGCGCGCATCGGCATGCCCCAGGTTGGCCGGGCCGATGCCGCTGCCGGCCAGCAGCGCCGAAGCCTCGCAACCGTCTGCCTGGAAGACGTTGAGGATTAGCGATACCGCGTTGAGGGTGGTCAGGTGGCTGTGCAGCATGCTGGGTAATCCCGTGGGCCTGGGACGCATTATGGAGCAAGTTGTGTGCCGTTATCCGGTGGGGCCACTGTACGGCCCTTGTGGGAGCGGCCTTGTGCCGCGAAAGGGCTGCGCAGCAGCCCCAGAATTCATCAGGCAAAAAAAGGCCCGAACCATTGGCTCGGGCCTTGAAAGGTTGAGAGGTGTCTAGTCCCTTAACCTGGTGAGACAGTTTGCAGCAGCCGGGTTACGCCTTCAGCGGCACCAGACGTGGAGCGATCATGTTTTCCGGACGCAGGATGTCGTTGAGCATCTCTTCGTCCAGCAGCTTCTCCTCGCGCACCAGTTCCAGCACACCGCGGCCGGTTTCCAGGGCGACGCGGGCGATACGGGTGGCGTTTTCGTAGCCGATGTAAGGGTTCAGGGCGGTGACCAGGCCGATCGAGTGCTCGACCAGTTCACGGCAGCGCTGTTCGTTGGCGGTGATGCCAACGATGCAGTGCTCGCGCAGCATGTCCATGGCGCGTTGCAGCAGGCGGATCGAGTCGAAGATCTTGTAGGCGATCAGCGGCTCCATCACGTTCAGCTGCAGCTGGCCACCTTCGGCAGCGACGGTCAGGGCCAGGTCGTTGCCCATGATGGCGAAGGCCACCTGGTTGACGGCTTCCGGAATAACCGGGTTGACCTTGCCTGGCATGATCGAGCTGCCTGGCTGACGCGCTGGCAGGTTGATCTCGTTGATGCCAGTACGCGGGCCGCTGGACAGCAGGCGCAGGTCGTTGCAGATCTTCGACAGCTTGACCGCGGTACGCTTGAGCATGCCGGAGAACAGCACGAAGGCGCCCATGTCGGAGGTGGCTTCGATCAGGTCGGCAGCCGGTACCAGCGGCTGGCCGCTGATGATTGCCAGGCGCTGTACGGCCAGGGCCTGGTAGCCAGGGTCGGCGTTGATGCCGGTGCCGATGGCGGTGCCGCCCAGGTTGATTTCGGTCAGCAGTTCCGGGGCCAGCGAGCGCAGGCGCTGCAGGTCTTCGGTCATGGTGGTGGCGAAGGCGCGGAATTCCTGGCCCAGGGTCATCGGCACGGCGTCCTGCAGCTGGGTACGGCCCATCTTCAGAACGTGGTCGAACTCTTTACCTTTGGCAGCAAAAGCCTGGATCAGGCTGTCGAGGCTGGCCAGCAGGGCATCGTGGCCCAGCAGCAGGCCCAGGCGGATAGCCGTCGGGTAGGCGTCGTTGGTGGACTGCGCCATGTTCACATCGTTGTTCGGGTGCAGGTACTGGTACTCACCCTTCTGGTGGCCCATGGCCTCCAGTGCGATGTTGGCGATGACTTCGTTGGCGTTCATGTTGGTGGAGGTACCGGCGCCACCCTGGATCATGTCGACCACGAACTGCTCGTGATAGTCGCCTTTGATCAGTCGGCCGCAAGCAGCGCTGATGGCAGCATGCTTGGCATCGCTCAGGTGCCCCAGCTCCCGGTTGGCGTCAGCAGCAGCCTGCTTGACCATCGCCAGGCCGACTACCAGTTTCGGGTAGTGCGACAGTGGAACGCCAGAGAGGTGGAAGTTGTTGGCAGCGCGCAGGGTCTGGATGCCGTAGTAGGCATCAGCAGGAACTTCAAGGGTACCCAGCAGATCTTTTTCGACGCGGAACGATGCAGCGGAGGACATGATGTATATCATCTCGATTTTGACCCGGCACATGCCGGAATGGCGCCAATCCTAGGCCTGAAGGTGATTTTGCGGCCAATGCTGTTGCACGCTAACCTATGCACAAACGGCATAGTGTTTCATGTGACGCCAATTGACATTCGAGCGTGTTCCATTTTGGTGCATGCCGGGAGATGTGCTTCGTGAACCTTGAAAGCAAATGGCTGGAAGACTTCAGCGCACTGGCCGCTACCCGCAGTTTTTCCCAGGCGGCAGAGCGGCGTTTCGTCACCCAACCGGCCTTCAGCCGACGTATTCGCAGCTTGGAAGCGGCCTTGGGCCTGCAGTTGGTGAACCGTTCCCGCACGCCGATCGAACTGACCGAGGCCGGGCAGCTGTTTCTCGTAACGGCGCGCACTGTTGTCGACCAGTTGGGCGAAATTCTGCGCCATTTGCACCACCTTGAGGGTGGTCAGGGCGAGGTGGTGCAGGTAGCGGCGGCGCACTCCCTGGCGTCAGGCTTTTTCCCGCGCTGGGTAGCGCAGTTGCGCAACGACGGTTTGAACATCGCCACCCGCCTGGTTGCGACTAACGTAGGGGATGCCGTACACGCATTACGCGAAGGTGGCTGCGACCTGATGCTGGCGTTCTACGACCCCGATGCTGCCTTGCAGATGGATGCCGAGATCTTCCCGTCGCTGCACATGGGCAACACCGAAATGCTACCCGTGTGCGCCGTGGATGCCGAGGGCAAGCCATTGTTCGACCTGGAAGGCGAGGGCAGTGTGCCGCTGCTGGCGTATTCCGCAGGCGCCTTCCTCGGCCGCTCGGTCAACTTGCTGCTGCGCCAGCGCAACCTGCGCTATACCACTGTCTATGAAACGGCCATGGCCGACAGCCTCAAGAGCATGGCGCTGGAGGGCATGGGCATCGCCTGGGTGCCGCGGCTGTCGATGCGTGGCGAGCTGGAGCGCGGCGAACTGGCGATCTGTGGCGGCAGCCAGTGGCACGTGCCGCTGGAAATCCGCCTGTACCGCTGCGCGTTGGTGCGCAAGGCCAACGTCAGGCTGCTATGGCGCAAGCTCGAGGGTGCTGCCGCGGTTGACCCGAAAGTCAGCCAAAGCCCCGAAAAATAAGGCCCGACAGTTGGTCGCCGGGGTGCCTTAAACGCACCACCTTACGGTATACTGCGCGGCCTTTCGACCGGATGCGTCCGGTCCTGATCAGCAAACAAGCCACGCCGGCCGTCCCGCGTGGCTTGTTGTTTTTTGACGCGCCCACGGGCGCACAAGCGAAGAGGCTCGACGATGAGTGCACTGGTTGGCGTGATCATGGGCTCCAAGTCCGATTGGTCCACCCTTAGCCACACCGCCGATATGCTGGAAAAACTCGGCATTCCCTACGAAGTGAAGGTGGTTTCCGCCCACCGCACCCCGGATCTGCTGTTCCAGTATGCCGAGGAGGCCGAGGGCCGTGGCATCGAGGTGATCATCGCCGGTGCCGGTGGCGCTGCCCACCTGCCAGGCATGTGCGCCGCCAAGACCCACCTGCCGGTGCTCGGCGTGCCGGTACAGTCGTCGATGCTGTCGGGCGTCGATTCGCTGCTGTCGATCGTGCAGATGCCAGCGGGCGTGCCGGTTGCCACCCTGGCCATCGGCCGTGCCGGTGCGGTCAACGCTGCGCTGCTGTCGGCCAGCATCCTTGGCGCCAAGTACCCGCAGTACCACGCGGCACTGAAGCAGTTCCGCACGGAACAGACCGACACCGTGCTGGACAACCCAGACCCGCGTCAGGCTTGAGGCTCAACCCATGAAGATCGGTGTAATCGGTGGCGGCCAGCTGGGCCGCATGCTGGCCCTGGCGGGCACCCCGCTGGGCATGAACTTCGCTTTCCTCGACCCGGCGCCGGATGCCTGCGCCGCGCCCTTGGGCGAGCACCTGCGTGCCGACTATGGCGACCAGGACCACCTGCGCCAGCTGGCTGACGAAGTCGACCTGGTCACCTTCGAGTTCGAGAGCGTGCCGGCCGAGACCGTGGCCTTCCTCTCGCAGTTCGTGCCGGTGTACCCCAGCGCCGAAGCGCTGCGCATCGCCCGTGATCGCCTGTTCGAAAAGAGCATGTTCCGCGACCTGGGTATTCCTACCCCGGCCTTCGCCGACATCCTCTCGCAGGCCGACCTGGACGCGGCAGTGGCCAGCATCGGCCTGCCAGCCGTGCTGAAAACCCGCACCCTGGGTTACGACGGCAAGGGCCAGAAGGTGCTGCGCACGCCAGAAGACGTGGTCGATACCTTCGCCGAACTGGGCAGCGTGCCATGCCTGCTGGAAGGCTTTGTGCCGTTCACCGGTGAAGTGTCGCTGGTGGCCGTGCGTGCCCGTGATGGCGAAACCCGCTTCTACCCGCTGGTGCACAACACCCACGAGAGCGGCATCCTGAAACTGTCGGTGGCCAGCGCGGCGCACCCGCTGCAAGGCCTGGCCGAAGACTACGTCAGCCGTGTGCTCAAGCAGCTGGACTACGTCGGCGTAATGGCCTTCGAGTTCTTCGAGGTCGACGGCGGCCTGAAGGCCAACGAAATCGCCCCGCGCGTGCACAACTCCGGGCACTGGACCATCGAAGGTGCCGAGTGCAGCCAGTTCGAGAACCACTTGCGCGCCGTTGCCGGCCTGCCGCTGGGCTCGACCGCCAAGGTGGGCGAGAGCGCGATGCTCAACTTCATCGGTGAAGTGCCGGCCGTGGACAAGGTTGTCGCCATTGATGACTGCCACCTGCACCATTACGGCAAAGCCTTCAAGGTCGGCCGCAAGGTTGGCCACGCCACCCTGCGCTGCCATGACATGGCTACCCTCGAGCGCAAGATTGCCGAAGTAGAGGCTCTGATCAGCAACTGATCGAACTTCTGCCCACGGCTTGCCCTCTGAAATGGCAACAAGCCAAAGCGCTGTCTAGGCTTTGGCTTGTTCTATCTTCACTGCAGAGGGATTGCCATGGGCATCATCGGAACCATTTTCATCGGCCTTATCGTCGGCTTGCTGGCCCGCTTCATCAAACCGGGCGACGACAGCATGGGCTGGATCATGACCATCCTGCTGGGTATCGCCGGCTCCCTGTTGGCCACCTATGGCGGCCAGGCCCTGGGTATTTACCAGGCTGGGCAGGCGGCGGGCTTCATTGGCGCGCTGGTCGGTGCCGTGATACTGCTGGTGATCTACGGATTCATCAAGAAACGCTGAATACTGGTTAGAATGCCCGGCAATTCATTCGAGTTGCCGAGCATTGCCATGCGTGCCTTTTTCCTCGTTCCCCTGTTTTTGGCCAGCACCCTGGCCCATGCCGAACTGCCCGAAACCGACTGGCTGGAGCTGATGCCCAAGTCGGACCAGAAGGCGCTTGAGCAAATGCCCGAAATCGACCACAACTCGCCAGAGGCCATGGGCACCTTTACTGCCAAGGGCGGCATGAAGCAGAGCAAGGGCCTGCCGGCGGTGATGTACTCGACCAAGACCGTGGCGACCATGAACGGCAAGGACATCCGCTTGGGTGGCTACCCGGTGCCGCTGGAGAGCGATGCCAAGGGCAACAGCACACTGTTCTTCCTGGTGCCGTACCCGGGCGCCTGCATCCACGTGCCACCACCGCCGCCGAACCAGCTGGTGCTGGTGCGCTACCCCAAAGGCCTGAAGATCGACGACATCTACACACCGCTGTGGGTCAGCGGCACGCTGAAGGTGGAGAAGGTCAGCAATGATCTGGCTGATGCAGCCTATGCGCTGGATGCGGGGAAGGTGAGGGTGGTGGAGGACGCTGATCTCTGATTGCCTATACCGGCCCTTTCGCGGCGGTTCGACGCCTCGATAAACCCGCTCCTACACAGGTCGTAGGAACGGCGCGATCCCCTGTAGGAGCGGGTTTACCCGCGAAGAGGCCGGCACAGGCGCTACTAGACTCAGATCATTTCACAACCAATCCTCACCCCCAGCGTACTGCTGACCCCAGGCTTCAACTCCACCAGGTCATCCCACACATTCGCCGTCTCGATGCACAGCATCCGCTGCCAGCCATCATCGGCCATGTCCACCAACTCCCTGGCCCGCTCAGTCCAGGGGTTCCAGATCACCGCCGAACGCGAGCCGCTGCTGGTCAGGGTTATCCGCCGGTTCCAGTGCGGGTCGACAATGCTCAGTGGCGGCGGGGTGGCCAGGTAGATCCGGTCAGTCTCCCCGGCAAATTCAAGCGCCCCCTGCTGCTGGCGCTGCTCCCAGTCAGCCAGGGTCTCGATATAGCTCAGCCCCTCGACCCCTTCGACCCGCGCCTGTCGCACATCGCTGACCGCAAAGTAGCTGTGCAGGGCCTGGCTGATGGTCACTGGGCTATTGCCCATGTTACGGCTTGTCAGTGTCAGCTTCAGGTCTGGGCCCAGCTCCACGACCAGCTTCAGTTCCACATCATGCGGCCAGCCGGGCAGATCGCCCTGCGCTTCAGGCAGTTCGAACTCGATCCGCAGGCGCTCGCCCACTTCTTCGATTCCCAGCAACTGCCAGTCGCGCGCACGCGCAAGCCCGTGGGCAGGCGCCTGCTCACCTTGGTACATGGCCTGCACGGCCTCTGGGTTGCGCTGCAAGTTGCCAAACCACGGCCAGCACACCGGCACCCCGGCGCGTACCGACTTGCCCTTGCTGAAGATGGCCTGGTCGCTCAGCCACAGCAGCGGCGGTTCACCGACCCGCTGGTAGCTGAGAATCTGCGCGCCCTGCTGGGCGATCAGGAGTTCGGCGTGGTCGCTGCTGATACGCCAGCAGTTGAGTTCGCCATGTTGCTCGGTTACGACCTGAAAGGTAGCCATTGCACTCGTCTCATTGATTGCCAGTGGGCCTTGGACCCGGGCACATGCAATGAGTTTACCGCCAGCCAGGCTTAGCGACGAGGCACGGAGCGGGTGCGGCCACTGCCGTCGATGGCAACGAAGACGAACACCGCTTCGGTCACCTTGCGCCATTCGCTGGACAGCGGGTCATCGCTCCACACTTCGACCATCATCTGGATCGAGCTGCGGCCGATTTCCAGGGTCTGGGTATAGAACGACAGTTGCGCGCCTACCGCGACAGGTACCAGGAAAGCCATGCGGTCGATGGCCACGGTGGCCACACGGCCGCCGGCGACACGGCTGGCCATGGCGGTGCCGGCCAGGTCCATCTGGGCAACCAGCCAGCCGCCGAAGATGTCGCCAAAGCCGTTGGTTTCGCGCGGCAGCGCGGTGATCTGCAAGGCCAGGTCGCCTTGCGGGATAGGATCTTCTTGTTCGAGCTCAATCATGCGATGGGGCCTCTGACCCGTGACGCTTTCGTTGGTGTGGCGCAAAGGCCGGGTAAACGATTCAGCTTGAAACATACTACGCCGATTTCGTTTCACTGGGCGGCCGTAGGGAAACTCTGCGAAACCGCCTGACAATAAAGACCGGCGTTTTCGCACAACATCCCACGTTAGGGGCAACCTTTTCCTACGAAACGCCAGTATATAGAGCATAACGGCCAGCGACGACCGCGCATTCATGAATATCCGCTTGGTTTTTGTATCGCTTTCGGCCGGGCTCGGCAATTTGCTATCTTCGCCTGTCTCCCAATCCAGAAGCCGCGTGCCAAGCGGCCTGCATGCCCTACAAAGAGAACAACGAGCGATGACTTCCGTGCCGAGCAGTATCGAGCAGCCCTCGCGGCCGCTGACCCGCAGTGACTACAAGACCCTCTCACTGTCCGCCCTGGGCGGCGCCCTGGAGTTCTACGACTTCATCATCTTCGTGTTCTTCGCCACGGTGGTCGGCAAGCTGTTCTTCCCGGCCGACATGCCCGAGTGGCTACGGTTGATGCAAACCTTCGGCATCTTTGCCGCCGGCTACCTGGCGCGGCCGCTGGGCGGCATCATCATGGCCCACTTCGGCGACCTGCTCGGGCGCAAGAAAATGTTCACCCTGAGCATCTTCATGATGGCCTTGCCGACGCTGATCATGGGCCTGCTGCCGACGTATGCTCAGATCGGCATGTGGGCGCCGGTGCTGTTGCTGCTGATGCGCGTGATCCAGGGCGCGGCGATCGGTGGCGAGGTGCCGGGCGCCTGGGTGTTCGTCTCCGAGCACGTGCCCGCGCGCAATACCGGTTACGCCTGCGGCACCCTGACTGCGGGCCTGACTGCCGGCATTCTGCTGGGCTCGCTGGTGGCAACGCTGATCAACAGCGTGTACAGCGCCGAAGAAGTGGCCGACTACGCCTGGCGTATCCCGTTCCTGCTCGGCGGTGTGTTTGGCCTGTTCTCGGTGTACCTGCGCCGCTGGCTGCACGAGACCCCGGTGTTCGCCGAAATGCAGCAGCGCAAGGCGCTGGCCGAAGAGCTGCCGCTGCGCGCCGTGCTGCGTGACCATCGCAGCGCGATCATCCTGTCGATGCTGCTGACCTGGATGCTGTCAGCCGCCATCGTGGTAGTTATCCTGATGACGCCGGCGTTGCTGCAGAGCATCTACCACATCAGCCCGATCGACTCGCTCAAGGCCAACAGCATGGCCATCGTACTGCTCAGCTTCGGCTGCATCGGCGCTGGCAGCCTGGCCGACCGCTTTGGTGCGGGCCGGGTGTTCGTGATCGGCAGCCTGCTGCTGCTGGCCAGCTCCTGGGCCTTCTACCACAGCCTGCCGACCCACCCCGAGCTGCTGTTCCCGCTGTATGCCGTGACCGGCTTGTGCGTGGGCGTGATCGGCGCGGTGCCTTATGTGATGGTCAAGGCGTTCCCCGCGGTGGTGCGCTTCAGTGGGCTGTCGTTCTCCTACAACGTCGCCTACGCCATCTTCGGCGGGTTGACGCCGATGGTGGTGACCGCACTGCTGAAGGTAAGCCCGATGGCGCCGGCCTATTATGTGGCGGGGCTGTGCGCCGTTGGTTTGGCGGTGGGGCTGTACCTGCTCGCCAACAAGCGCTGATCTGCGCTGGAGGTTTGGCGCGGTCCCTGTAGGAGCGGCCTTGTGTCGCGATGGGCTGCGCAGCAGCCCCAGACAATCTGTGCTGGGTTTGCGATCTCTGGGGCTGCTATGCAGCCCATCGCGACACAAGGCCGCTCCTACAGATGATGGCCTTTCATCCATTTGTCACAATTAGGTCATATCCTATTCATGCGGCCTGCAGATACTTGGCCCGTTCCATCCAACACCCCAATATTCCTGCTAGGAGCAAGGCATGAAACTGAAGCGTTTGATGGCGGCCCTCACCTTTGCCGCCGCTGGCGTTGCAACCGCCAACGCGGTAGCCGCTGTCGATCCTGCGATCCCGACCTACACCAAGACCACCGGTGTTTCGGGCAACCTCTCCAGCGTAGGCTCCGACACCCTGGCGAACCTGATGACGCTGTGGGCTGAGGCCTACAAGAAGGAATATCCGAACGTAAACATCCAGATTCAGGCGGCCGGTTCCTCCACCGCGCCACCCGCGCTGACCGAAGGCACCGCCAACCTCGGCCCGATGAGCCGCAAGATGAAGGACGTCGAGCTCCAGGCCTTCGAGCAGAAGTACGGCTACAAGCCGACCGCCATCCCGGTTGCCGTCGACGCCCTGGCTGTGTTTGTGCACAAGGACAACCCGATCAAGGGCCTGACCATGGCTCAGGTCGACGCCATCTTCTCCTCCACCCGCCTGTGCGGTGGCAAGGCCGAGATCAAGACCTGGGGTGACGTCGGTGTGACCGGCGACCTGGCCAACAAGCCAATCCAGCTGTTCGGCCGTAACTCGGTATCGGGCACCTACGGCTATTTCAAGGAAGAGGCCCTGTGCAAAGGCGACTTCAAGCCTAACGTCAACGAACAGCCTGGCTCGGCTTCGGTCGTGCAGTCGATCAGCTCCTCGCTGAACGGCATCGGCTACTCGGGCATCGGTTACAAGACCGCCAGCGTCAAAACCGTAGCCCTGGCCAAGAAAGAAGGCGGCGAGTTCGTTGAAGACAACGAAGCCAACGCCCTGAACGGTAGCTACCCGCTGTCGCGCTTCCTGTATGTGTACGTGAACAAGGCGCCGAACAAGCCTCTGGCCCCGCTGGAAGCCGAGTTCGTCAAGCTGGTGCTGTCGCAAGCTGGCCAGCAGGTCGTGGTGAAGGATGGTTACATCCCGCTGCCGGCCAAAGTCGTCGACAAGACCCTGGCTGACCTGGGCCTGTCGCACGCCGGTAACGTTGCCAAGCAGTAAGTAACTCAAGGAGAGGCCGGCGCCACTGCCGGGCCTCTTCCACGAATTCCCGGCCCGAAGCCAGGTATCCTGTGCGGCGGGCTTTCGCGCGTCACCACTTTGTAATGTTTTTGTCACACGGGACCGCTAGGGTGTGCGCATGAATGATCTGGCCAATTCCAACATGACCCAAAACTCCCAGCCCGTGCGCATTGACTTCAATACGCCCGAGTTGCAACGCAAGCGCCGCATGCGTGCGCTCAAGGACCGCCTGACCCGCTGGTATGTGCTGGTGGGCGGGCTTGCCGTATTGGCTGCCATCACCCTGATCTTCTTCTACCTGGCCTATGTGGTGCTGCCACTGTTCCAGGGCGCCGAGCTGACCAGCAAGAAGGCCCTGGAACCGACCTGGCTGCAGCAGGACGCCGGCAAGCCGCTGATGATCGCGCTGGAAGAGCAGAACCTGGTGGGCATGCGGGTTTCGGACAAGGGCCAGGCATTATTCTTCGATACCAAGAGCGGTAACGAGATCAAGCGCGTCGACCTGCCCGTGCCTGCAGGCACCCAGGTTACGTCGATCGGTGCCGATCAGCCGGGCAGCCCGTTGGTGGTGCTGGGCTTGTCCAACGGCCAGGCGCTGGTGTTCCACCACACCTACAAGATCACCTACCCGGACAACAAGAAAACCATCACCGCCGGCATCGACTACCCGTACGGCGAACAGCCGTTCGCGCTCGACGAGCAGGGGCGCGCGCTGGATCACGTCAGCATCAACGTCAATGGCGACACCCTGGTGCTGGCCGGCTCCACCGGTGCGCAACTGCAGGTACTGGCGCTGACCCGCAGCGAAAACATGATGACCGAAGAGGTCACCACCGAGCAGAACCGCATCGTCCTGCCGCAAATGACCGAGGTCGTGAAGAACATCTTCATCGATCCGCGTCAGCAGTGGCTCTACGTGATCAACGGCCGCGCCACGGCCGATGTATTCAGCCTGCGCGACAAGAGCCTCAATGGCCGCTACAAGCTGTCCGAAAGCGCCGACACCGAAGTGACCGCCACCGGCCAGTTGGTCGGCGGCATTTCGCTGATCATCGGCGACTCCAAGGGTGGCCTGGCCCAGTGGTTCATGGCCCGCGACCCCGACGGCGAATCGCGCTTCAAGCAGATCCGCACCTTCCAGATGGGCAAGGCGCCGATCGTGCAGATCGATGCAGAAGAGCGCCGCAAGGGCTTCATCGCCCTCGACGCCGAAGGCAAGCTGGGCGTGTTCCACAGCACCGCGCACCGCACCCTGTTGGTCGAGCCTGCCGCTGAAGGCCCAGGTATCCTGGCCCTGTCGCCACGCGCCAACCGCATCATCATCGAACAAGGCGGCAAGCTCTTGCCGCTGAGCCTGCGCAACCCGCACCCGGAAATTTCCTTCAGCGCGCTGTGGGGCAAGGTCTGGTACGAGAACTACGACGAGCCGAAATACGTCTGGCAATCGACCGCTTCCAACACCGACTTCGAGCCCAAGCTGAGCCTGTCGCCGCTGACCTTCGGCACCCTCAAGGCCGCCTTCTACGCAATGATCCTGGCGGCACCGCTGGCCATTGCCGCTGCTATCTACACCGCTTACTTCATGGCCCCGGGCATGCGCCGCAAGGTCAAGCCGGTGATCGAACTGATGGAAGCGATGCCGACAGTGATCCTCGGCTTCTTTGCCGGCCTGTTCCTCGCCCCGTACCTGGAAGGCCATCTGCCAGGTGTGTTCAGCCTGTTCCTGCTGATGCCATTCGGCATCCTGCTGGCCGGCTTCGCCTGGACCCGCCTGCCTGAGTCTATCCGCCTGCGGGTGCCGGACGGCTGGGAAGCCGCGATCCTGATCCCGGTCATCCTGTTTACCGGCTGGTTTGCCCTGACCATGAGCCCGCACCTGGAAAGCTGGTTCTTTGGCGGCGACATGCGCCTGTGGATCACCAACGACTTAGGGATAACCTACGACCAGCGCAACGCCCTGGTGGTGGGTATCGCCATGGGCTTCGCGGTCATCCCGAATATCTACTCCATCGCCGAAGACGCCGTTTTCAGCGTGCCGCGCAGCCTCACACTGGGCTCGCTGGCGCTGGGTGCGACGCCCTGGCAGACCCTCACCCGCGTGGTCATCCTCACCGCCAGCCCCGGTATCTTCTCGGCGCTGATGATCGGCATGGGCCGTGCGGTGGGCGAGACCATGATCGTATTGATGGCCACCGGCAACACCCCGGTGATGGAGATGAACCTGTTCGAGGGCATGCGCACGCTGGCCGCTAACGTGGCCGTGGAAATGCCCGAATCGGAAGTCGGCGGCAGCCACTATCGCGTGCTGTTCCTGGCCGCGCTGGTGCTGCTGATGTTCACCTTCGTCATGAACACCTTGGCCGAGCTGATTCGCCAGCGTCTGCGCAAGAAATACTCGTCGCTTTGATAGAAAGGTAGCGATCCGTGAAAAAGGATTCCCTCAAAGGCTGGTTCAAGAGCGGCGCCCCAGGTGTCTGGATGAGCGGCGGCGCGGTGGCCATGGCGGTGATCATGACCGTCGGCCTGCTGGCGGTCATTGCCGTGCGCGGCCTGGGCCACTTCTGGCCGGCCGACCTGGTCCAGGCCACCTACAAGGTGCCGGGCCAGGCTGATCACGTAGTTATCGGCGAAGTGGTGCAAAAGGAAGAAGTCCCACGCGCCCGTCTGAAGGGCGCCGGCCTGCCGGTACCGGACCAAGGCCCCGAGTTCATGACCCGCGAGCTGATCAAGGTGGGTAACCGCGACCTCAATGGCAGCGATTTCACCTGGGTGGTCGGCGACTGGCTGGTCGACGAGCAGCGACCGGCCGACCTGATCGCCCTGGAGCGGCGTGAGTGGGGCAACTTTTATGGCTATTTGGTCAGCGTCAAGGAGCAAGGCCGCGTGGTCGCCGAAGGCCCTGCCGCCTGGAACGAGCTGCAGGCCCGCCTCAAGCGTGCCAACCAGCTCAACAGCGAGCTGCAGCAACTGGAGAAGAAGGACATCGGTGCCATCAACCATGGTCTCGAACGCCTGCGTCTGGAAGCCCGCAAGCTGGAGCTGCACGGCAAGCTGGACGCCGCCGCCCAGGCCGACATGGACGCCGACCGCGCCGAGCTGAACAGCCGCTACAAGGCTATCGAAGATCGCCTTAGCGGCCTGCACCAGGCCTTCGCCCGCGACAGCCTGGTGGCGCGCGATGGTAATGGCCGTGAAGTGGAAATCAACCTGAGCAAGGTGGTGCACGCCACCCAGCCGAACGGGATGTCGGCGTTCACCAAGCTGGGCACCTACTTCGCCAAGGTCTGGGAGTTCCTCAGTGACGACCCGCGTGAAGCCAACACCGAGGGCGGTATCTTCCCGGCCATTTTCGGTACCGTGATGATGACCCTGATCATGGCCGTGATCGTCACCCCGTTCGGTGTGCTGGCGGCCGTGTACCTGCGCGAATATGCACGGCAAGGCCCGGTGACCCGGTTGATCCGCATTGCCGTGAACAACCTGGCCGGCGTACCGGCGATTGTCTACGGCGTGTTTGGCCTGGGCTTCTTCGTCTACGTGCTGGGCGGCTCGATCGACCGGCTGTTCTTCCCCGAAGCCCTGCCGGCGCCGACCCTGGGTACACCGGGCCTGCTGTGGGCCTCCCTGACCCTGGCGCTGTTGGCAGTGCCGGTGGTGATCGTGGCTACCGAAGAAGGCCTGGCACGGATCCCGCGCACCGTGCGCGAAGGCTCGCTGGCACTGGGCGCGACCAAGGCCGAGACGCTGTGGAAGATCGTATTGCCCATGGCCAGCCCGGCGATGATGACCGGCATGATCCTCGCCGTGGCCCGCGCCGCCGGTGAAGTGGCGCCGCTGATGCTGGTGGGGGTGGTGAAGCTGGCGCCGTCGCTGCCGGTGGACGGCAACTACCCGTACCTGCACCTGGACCAGAAGATCATGCACCTGGGCTTCCACATCTATGACGTCGGCTTCCAGAGCCCCAACGTCGAAGCCGCGCGGCCGCTGGTGTACGCCACGGCGTTGTTGCTGGTGCTGGTGATCGCGACCCTCAACCTGTCGGCGGTGTGGATCCGTAACCACCTGCGCGAGAAGTACAAGGCACTGGACAGCTGATTGAAGCTTTAAGCCACAAGCGGCAAGCTCCAAGCAGATTGCCGCTTTGCCCAAACTTGCAGCTTGCAGCTCGAAGCTGGCAGCTACAAACGGAGTCAACCATGCAGAACGAATCCCATACCCACGGCATCGACATGTCTGCCCTGGGCCGCAGCAAGCAAAGCCTGCGCCTGGCCGAAGAAACCGTGGCCATCGAAGTGCCGGGCCTGAGCCTGTTCTACGGCGACAAGCAAGCCCTGTTCGACGTCAGCATGAACATCCCCAAGCAGCGCGTGACCGCCTTCATCGGCCCGTCCGGCTGCGGCAAGTCGACCCTGCTGCGCACCTTCAACCGCATGAACGACCTGGTTGACGGCTGCCGCGTGGAAGGTGCCATCAACCTGTACGGCAACAACATCTACCGCAAGGGCGAAGACGTGGCCGAGCTGCGCCGCCGCGTGGGCATGGTGTTCCAGAAGCCTAACCCGTTCCCCAAGACCATCTACGAGAACGTGGTCTACGGCCTGCGTATCCAGGGCATCAACAAGAAACGCGTGCTCGACGAAGCGGTCGAGTGGGCGCTGAAGGGCGCGGCGCTGTGGGACGAGGTCAAGGACCGCCTGCACGAATCGGCACTGGGCCTGTCCGGTGGCCAGCAGCAGCGTCTGGTCATCGCCCGCACCATCGCCGTGGAGCCGGAAGTGCTGTTGCTCGACGAACCGTGCTCGGCGCTGGACCCGATCTCGACCCTGAAGGTCGAAGAACTGATCTACGAATTGAAATCCAAGTACACCATCGTCATCGTGACCCACAACATGCAGCAGGCGGCCCGTGTTTCGGACTACACCGCGTTCATGTACATGGGCAAACTGGTCGAATTCGGTGATACCGACACCCTGTTCACCAACCCGGCGAAGAAGCAGACCGAAGACTACATCACCGGTCGCTACGGCTAAGAGCGCCTTTGGCGCAGCTGCAAGCTTTGAGCTGCAAGCTGCAAGATAAAGCGGTTAGCGCGGAGCCAGGGAACGACACGAACCACTTGAAGCTTGCAGCTTGAAGCTAGCAACTTCGCGGAGCGACAGCATGATCAACAAAGAAAGCCTTACCCACCACATTTCCCAGCAGTTCAACGCCGAGCTGGAAGAGGTGCGCAGCCACCTGCTGGCCATGGGCGGGCTGGTGGAAAAGCAGGTCAATGACGCGGTTACCGCGCTGATCGAAGCCGACTCGGGCCTTGCCCAGCAAGTGCGCGAGGTTGACGAACAGATCAACCAGATGGAGCGCAACATCGACGAAGAGTGCCTGCGCATTCTCGCCCGTCGCCAACCCGCGGCTTCCGACCTGCGCCTGATCATCAGCATCTCCAAGTCGGTGATCGACCTGGAGCGCATTGGTGACGAGTCGACCAAGATCGCCCGCCGCGCCATCCAGCTGTGCGAAGAGGGCGAGTCGCCACGCGGCTATGTGGAGGTACGCCACATCGGTGACCAGGTGCGCAACATGGTTCGCGATGCGCTGGACGCCTTTGCCCGCTTCGACGCCGACCTGGCGCTGTCGGTGGCCCAGTACGACAAGACCATCGACCGCGAATACAAGACCGCCTTGCGCGAGCTGGTGACCTACATGATGGAAGACCCGCGCTCGATCTCGCGGGTACTCAGCGTGATCTGGGTGCTGCGCTCGCTGGAGCGGATTGGCGACCATGCACGCAACATCTCCGAGCTGGTGATCTACCTGGTGCGCGGCACCGACGTGCGCCACATGGGCCTCAAGCGCATGACCGCAGAAGTGCAGGGCACTGCCATCGCTGACGGCGAAAAGGCTAATGTTCCGGGCGAATCTGACGATAAGTAAGGTTGCTCCCGAGCATCGACGCCCGGCCTTGGCCGGGCGTTTTCGTTTGTGGTCGAGAGCCGGCAGGCACCCGCGAACGATGTGATGAAGTCCCGGCGTGACCAGGTTGTAGCAAGTGGCCAGTATTTGGCAGTAGGCTAGTCGGGTTCAGAAGGAGTATCGATGAGTAAAGTGAATGTGCTGGTCGTGGATGACGCGCCGTTTATCCGTGACCTGGTCCGCAAGTGCCTGCGCAATGCCTTCCCGGGCATGGCGATCGACGATGCGGTCAACGGCCGCAAGGCCATGGCCATGCTCGGTAAGGAAGCGTTCGATCTGGTCCTGTGCGACTGGGAGATGCCGGAGATGTCCGGCCTGGAATTGCTCACCTGGTGCCGCCAGCAGCCTGCGCTGAAGAACCTGCAGTTCATCATGGTGACCAGCCGTGGCGACAAGGAAAACGTCATTCAGGCGATCCAGGCGGGCGTTTCCGACTTTGTCGGCAAGCCGTTCACCAACGAGCAGTTGCTGACCAAGGTGAAAAAGGCCCTGAGCAAGATCGGCAAGCTCGACAGCCTGATGGCCATCGGCCCGGCGCGTGCCAACCCGGCGTTTGCCAACGATTCGCTGAACGCGCTGACGGCCGGTAAGCCGGAAGCGGTGAAGGTCGCGGCGCCAGCCCCGGCCCCGGCCAAGCCATTGGTCAGTGCACCAACGCCACCTGCTGCCGCACCGGCCGGCCGTGGCCAAGGCCAGCTGCGCCTGGCCAGTGGCATGCAGCCGTGCGTGATCAAGGCATTGAGCTTGAAGGAGGCGCTGCTGGTAGTGCGTCGTGGTGAAGCGCTGCCACAGGTGCTGGAAGGCGCGGTACTGGACCTGGAACAGGGCGAAAGCGCCGAAGTCGCTCGCCTGAACGGCTACCTGCATGCCGTCGCGGCGCTGGAGCCCAAGCCGGACAGTGACTGGCTGCAGCTGACGTTCAAGTTCGTCGACCAGGATGCGCAGAAGCTCGACTACCTGTCGCGGCTGATTGCCCGTGGGACTGCGCAGAAGCATTTCACCCCGGGGGCTTGATGCCGGCCATGCGGCGCATTCTGTGTAGGAGCGGCCTTGTGTCGCGATAGGGCTGCGCAGCAGCCCCAGGATTTCAGCGTCGAGGCATCAATTTCTGGGGCCGCTTTGCGGCCCTATCGCGACGCAAGGCCGCTCCTACAAAAAGGCCTGCGCAACCTGAGCCATCCGACCAACTGCAATACCCGCCACAAAACCCGCTGCTAGGCTTCGACAGATAACAACTGTCAAAAAGCCACTATCATGCCCACGCGCCTGCTGCTGTTCTGTGCATTGCTCATGGCCTCGGCGTCGAGCCTGGGTGTGACCCTTTACAAGATCACCGACGAATCCGGTGTCATCTCCTATTCCGACCGCCCCGGCCCAGGTGCCAAGCCTTTGGTGCTGCTCGAACCCATGGTCGAAACGCTCGAAGGCCAGGTATTGCTGAACGCAAAAACCTTCGACGGCGGGGTGAGCTTTTCGGCACGCAACGAGCTGCACGTACCGGTAGAGGTCGAGTTGCGCCTGGACAACCTGGTCAACGCCCAAGGCGGCGATGCCCCGCGTATCGTGCGCCGGCTGCTGCCGCCGCGCACCACGCAGATGCTCAGCGTACTCAGGGGGCGGCCTGGGTTGCTGCTGAACTACCGCTCCACCCTGTTGCAGGCCATGGGTGACCCGGGCAAGCGGCCGCAGGGCTTTCGCTATGCGTTCCCGTGGATTGGCGGGCCATTCCGCGTAACCCAGGGCCCCAATGGCCGTGTCAGCCATTTTGGGCCCAAGGGGCGCTATGCCATGGACATCGCCATGCCAGAAGGCACCACGATCATCGCGGCGCGGGAAGGGGTGGTGGTAAAGACGCAGAACAGCCAGAGCGGGCGCGAGCCCAACCCGTCGGGTAATTTTGTCCGCATCCTGCACCCGGACGGCACCATGGGCGTGTACCTGCACCTGCTGCGCGGTTCGGTGGTGGTGAAGGAGGGGCAGCGGGTACGGCAAGGGCAAATGCTGGCCAAGTCGGGCAACACCGGCAACAGCACGGGGCCGCACCTGCATTTTGTGGTGCAGCGCAATGTGGGGTTGGCGCTGGAATCGATCCCTTACCGGTTCGACCGGCCGATCAGCGGGTTGCCGGACTTTACTGCGGGTAACCCTTGAGATTGCCGGGCCTGCTTTGCAGGCCATCGCGAAACAAGGCCGCTCCTACAGGTATACGCGAATCCCTTGTAGGAGCGGCCTTGCGTCGCGATGGGCTGCGCAGCAGCCCCCCAGCCTCTAATCCAGCTTCAGCACCTTGGCCAGCACAATCTTCGGCCCTTTCATCTTCTTGATGATGATCCGCAGCCCTTCGACCTCCAGCACTTCCTCTTCCTCAGGCACGCGCTTGAGCGTCTCGTAGATCAGGCCAGCCAAGGTCTCTGCTTCGATATGGTCCAGGTCAATGCCCAGCAGCCGCTCGACCTTGAACAGTGGCGTGTCACCACGTACCAGCAGCTTGCCCGGCTGGTAGGCGAGGATGCCACGCTCGGTCTTGCGGTGCTCGTCCTGGATATCACCCACCAGCACTTCCAGCACGTCTTCCATGGTCAGGTAACCGATCACCTTGCCATCGGCTTCCTCCACCAGCACGAAGTGTGCGCCGCCTTTGCGGAACTGCTCCAGCAGCTGGGAAAGCGGCATGTGCCGGGACACGCGTTCCAACGGCCGGGCGAGGTCGTCCAGGTCGATGGTCTCGGGCAAGTGCTCAAGCTCCGCCAGTTCCAGCAGCAGGTCCTTGATGTGCAGCAGGCCGGTGAATTCCTCGCGTTCGGCATCGTACACCGGGTAACGGCTGAATTTGTGGCGGCGCACCAGGGCCAGGATCTGCTTCAGCGGCGCATGGGCATCGATGGTAACCATGTCCTCGCGCGAGTTCGCCCAGTCGACCACTTCCAGCTCGCCCATTTCCACGGCCGACGCCAGCACGCGCATGCCCTGGTCGCTTGGGTCCTGGCCGCGGCTGGAGTGCAGGATCAGCTTCAGTTCTTCACGGCTGTAGTGGTGCTCGTGATGCGGCCCCGGCTCGCCCTGGCCGGCGATGCGCAGGATGGTGTTGGCACTGGCGTTGAGCAGGTAGATGGCCGGGTACATCGCCCAATAGAACAGGTACAGCGGCACGGCGGTCCACAGCGACAGCAGCTCCGGCTTGCGGATGGCCCAGGACTTGGGCGCCAGCTCGCCGACCACGATGTGCAGGTACGAGATGACAAAGAAGGCGACGAAGAACGAGACGCCTTTGATCAGTTCGGGCGAGTCGACACCAAAGTACGCCAGCAGCGGCTCGAGCAGGTGGGCAAACGCGGGTTCACCGACCCAGCCCAGGCCCAGCGAAGCGAGGGTAATGCCCAGCTGACAAGCCGACAGGTAGGCGTCGAGCTGGTTGTGCACCTTGCGCAGGATACTGCCGCGCCAGCCGTGCAGCTCGGCGATGGCGTCGACGCGCGTGGAGCGCAGCTTGACCATGGCGAACTCGGCAGCAACGAAGAAGCCGTTGAGCAGCACCAGCAGGAAGGCAAAGATGATCATGCCGAAATCGGCGAATAACGAAGTGAGGCTGATACCAGGGGAAGGGTCCATGATGGATTTTTTACGGGGTCCGTCTTAGAAAAGGAGAGAAAAAAGGTGCCAGCTCTTGCTGGCACAGGGGATCCAATGTAGCGGCTGGGGCCGCAAAAGCAAAGGGCAGAGGACTCATTGGCCTCAAAGGCGTACACGACTCCCTGTGGGAGCGGCCTTGTGTCGCGATTGGGCTGCGCAGCAGCCCCCGAGGCCCTCAGCCTTTACCGCTAGCCAATTGTGCCGGCGCAAAATGACAGGTAAAGGTACTGCCATGCCCCGGCACGCTGCTGATTTCCAGCTTGCCGCGGTGACGCATCAGCACATGCTTGACGATCGCCAGCCCCAGCCCCGTACCGCCGGTATTCGACGCACGGCTGGAGTCCACCCGGTAGAAGCGCTCCGTCAGGCGAGGCAGGTGCTTGGCATCGATGCCCACCCCCGAGTCCTGCACCGACAAGTGCGCGCCCTGCGCATCGGCCCACCAGCGAATGCGGATGTTGCCTTCGTCCTGGGTGTACTTGACCGCGTTGAACACCAGGTTGGAAAAGGCGCTGCGCAGTTCCGACTCGCTGCCCTTGAGCTTCACGCCGGGTGCAGCCTCCAGGGTAATGCGCTGGTTACGCGGGCCGGACAAGGCCTGGGCATCGTTCTTGATGGCGGCGAGCAGGGCATCGACCGCCACCGGCTGGTTGTCCGACGGGTAATCGGTGGCTTCCAGCTTGGCCAGCAGCAACAGGTCGTTGAGCAGCGTCTGCATGCGCGCGCCTTGCTGGCTCATCTGCTGCAGGGCGCGGCTCCAGCGCGGGTTCACGTCCTCGACATTGTCCAGCAGGGTTTCCAGGTAGCCGGCAATTACCGTCAGCGGCGTGCGCAATTCGTGCGACACGTTGGCGACGAAGTCCTTGCGCATCTGCTCCAGCTGGTGAATGCGGGTGACATCGCGCACCAGCATCAGGTGCTCGTTGTTGCCGTAGCGGGTGATGTGCAGCTGCACGCGCAGGCGGTCATTGATCGGTGAGGGGATTTCCAGCGGTTCCAGGTAGTTTTCTGCCTCGAAGTACTCCTTGAAGCGCGGGTGGCGCACCAGGTTGGTCACTTGCTGGCCACCGTCCTGTGGGGTCTTGAAGCCCAGCAGGGTCTCCGCGGCGCGGTTCCACCATTCCAGGTTACCGTCGCTGTCGAGCATGATCACCGCGTCACGCAGCGCGGCGGTGGACTCCTGAACCCGGTCGATCACGGCCTGCAGGCGGCCCCGCACGCGCTGGTCGCGGCGTTGCAGGTGGTAGATGCTGTCGAACACTTCGCCCCACAGGCCGTAGCCGTCGGGCGGTGCTTCGTCGGGTTGGTGGTTGCGCAGCCAGTCATGCAGGCGCAGCAGCTGCTTGAGGGTCCAACCCAGGTAGAGCGCCAGGCCGATGGCCAGGCTCCAGCCGTAATAGCCGCTGACCAAGCCGCCGATCAGGCAGACGGTGATCAGCAGCAACAGGTGGCGAATCAGGGTCGCGTGCCAGTTCTGGTTCAATTGACGAGATCCTTCGGATCCAGCTGCAAGTTGCAAGCCTCAAGCTGCAAGAAGAAGTGGATCGTGGTGCTGATAGTCCTTTTCGAGCCTTACGCTGCCGCTCTTTCTTGCAGCTTGCAGCTTGCAGCTAGCTCTTGGTCGAGAAGCGGTAGCCAGTGCCCCGGACGGTTTGTACCAGATTTTCGTAGGCTTCACCCAACGCCTTGCGCAGGCGGCGGATATGCACGTCGACCGTGCGCTCTTCGACATAGACGTTGCCGCCCCACACCTGGTCGAGCAACTGGCCACGGGTGTAGGCGCGCTCCTGGTGGGTCATGAAGAACTGCAGCAGGCGGTATTCGGTAGGGCCCATCTCGGCCGGCTTGCCGTCGATGGTCACGCGGTGGCTGATCGGGTCGAGCAGCAGCCCACCCACCTCGATCGGCGCTTCGCTGTCGCTCGGGCCGGTGCGGCGCAGCACGGCTTTCAGGCGTGCGACCAGCTCACGTGGTGAGAACGGCTTGGTGATGTAATCGTCGGCACCCACTTCCAGGCCCTGGATCTTGTTGTCCTCTTCACCCTTGGCGGTCAGCATGATGATCGGGATATCGCCGGTCAGCTCGTCGCGCTTCAGGCGGCGGGCCAGCTCGATGCCAGAGGTGCCTGGCAGCATCCAGTCGAGCAGGATCAGGTCCGGCTTGCGGTCAACGATGATCGCGTGGGCCTGTTGGGAGTTTTCCGCTTCCAGGCAGTCATAGCCGGCCATTTCCAGGGCAACGGCGATCATCTCGCGAATAGGCGCTTCGTCGTCGACGATCAGAATGTTCCTGCCAACCATGCTCAAAACCTCTCCTGGATTCGGTGTCTTGGCCCGCATTAGATAACGGAATTATTGCAGCTGTGTGACAGGGTGTTGGCCGTTCTGGCGACATTCCGTGACTGGACTAGGCTTGAAAGGGCCGCAGCGGCGGCAACCTGAACCTAAATCCCCCCGAAACTATGGTGAATCCAATGACACGACAAACGCTGAGCTGGATGGCCCTTTTCACTGCGCTGGCGCTCCCGGGGGTGGCGTCGGCCCACCATCAGGCTAAGGAAATGGACGGCATGTTGGTTACACCTGATCCTGCAAATATGACGCTCTATACCTTTGACAAGGATGCGGGCGGCAAGTCGATGTGCAATGACGCCTGTGCGGAGAACTGGCCGCCACTCATGGCCAAGGCAGGCGAGAAGAACGAGGGCAAGTGGACGCAGATCAAGCGTGATGACGGCACGATGCAGTGGGCTTATGACGGCAAGCCGCTGTACACCTTCATCAAGGACAAGAAAGCCGGAGACAAGACCGGTGACGGCGTGAAAGACGTCTGGCATATCGCCAAACCCTGAACAGCGCCACGTAGCGTTGTAGGAGCGGGTTTACCCGCGAATGCGATAGTGGCTGTACCGACGCATTCGCGGGTAAACCCGCTCCTGCAAAGGGCTGGTGAAATTCAACGCAGAGCGTAATCCAGCACCACCCCAATGAACACCAGCAACCCCGCCCAGTGGTTGTGCAGAAACGCCTTGAAGCAAGACTCCCGGTCCAGCTTGCGCGTCGACCAGTATTCCCAGGCAAAGCACGCCACCGCACCCAACAGCCCCAAGTGGAACCAGCCACCCAGGTCAAAGCGGCTACCCGCCAGCAACAGGCAGCCCAGCGACAGCAACTGCAAGGTCAGGATAATGGTGCGGTCGGCATCACCAAACAGGATCGCCGTCGACTTCACGCCAATCTTCAGGTCGTCATCCCGGTCGACCATGGCGTAGTAGGTGTCGTAACCCACCGTCCACAGCAGGTTGGCGATGTACAGCAGCCAGGCGCTGGCCGGCAGCTCACCGCCCGCGGCCGTGAAAGCCATCGGGATGCCCCACGAATACGCCGCCCCCAGCACCACCTGAGGGTAATAGGTGTAGCGCTTCATGAACGGGTAGCAGAACGCCAGCGCTACCGCGCCGAACGACAGCCACACGGTCCGGCTGTTGGTACACAGCACCAGCAGGAAGCTTACCCCGACCAGGATGGCGAACAGTGCCAGCGCCTCGCGTGGCCGTACGCGGCCACTGGCCAGCGGGCGGTCGGCAGTGCGCTTGACGTGGCCGTCCACCTTGCGGTCGGCAAAGTCGTTGATGCAGCAGCCGGCAGCGCGCATCAGCACCACGCCAAGGCCGAAGATCAGCACGTTGGCCAGAGTCGGCGAGCCGTTGCCGGCAATCCATACCGCCGTGAGGGTCGGCCACAGCAGCAGGTAGATGCCGATCGGCCGGTCCATGCGGCTGAGCTGGACGAAGTCCCAGGCCCGTGGGTGCAGGCGGTTGAGAGACTTGAGCAGTTGCAGGTACATCAGCGGTTTTCCTCCTTGGCCGCTTGCCAGAGTGCCGGCAGGAACACCTCTGCCACCAGCAGGTCGAGACCGTTGCGCTCGAAGCGCGAACGGCGGCCCCACAGTGCCGCATGGGCAGCTTCAGAAGGCAGCCAGGCCTGTGGATAACTGCACACTTCCAGCGGGTGACGGGTGAACGCCTGGTCGCAGAACAGCAACTCGCCCAGTGAGCGGCTGCCCAGAGATTCCAGGTCCAGCCCGCCACGTTCCAGGGCGCTGCGGCTGGCCACGCTGCGGGCGAACACCCAAGGCTGGCCATGGCCACGCAGGTACACCTCGCGCACCCAGCCTTCGGCGCCGGCAGCGATGCCCAGCGCCTGGCACTCGTCATCGCGCAGCGCTTGCCAGCCCTCGAACAGCGGGGTGACGGAGAAGTGATCGTTGGACAGGCGGATCAGGCGGCGGGTCAGCGAGCCTTCGTCGAACAGCCAGTCAAGGGTAGGCTGGTCGATGTCGGTGGCCAGCTGTGAATACGGCAGCCACGCTACAGCGGCTGCTTGCGGGGATTCGTACGACACGACGGTCTGCTTGTTACAACCAGAGAGGCGGCGAGCTTAGCATGATTGCCCCGACTGCTTGCATACTGCTGGCAGGGCCGCTACAAAGCCCCCCATGAATTGCGCGCTGGGTTCTTCGCGGGTAAACCCGCTCCTACAGGTCTCTGCTGTTCTTGAGCCTGCCGTGATCCCTGTAGGAGCGGCTTTAGCCGCGAAGAGGCCCTAAGCAACAACACAAAGCCCAAGCCCGAGCCGAGGAAAACGACCTGATGAAAAAGTGGCAATGTATTGTCTGTGGCCTGATCTACGACGAAGCCCAAGGCTGGCCCGACGACGGCATCGCCCCCGGCACCCGTTGGGAAGATGTACCGGAAGACTGGTTGTGCCCCGACTGCGGCGTCGGCAAAAGCGACTTTGAAATGATCTCCATCGGCTAAGCGAGGCAAGCACGACATGACGTCCCCTGTGGTAATCATCGGTACCGGCCTTGCGGGCTATAACCTGGCCCGTGAATTTCGCAAGCTCGATGCGCAGACGCCGCTGCTGCTGATCACTGCCGATGACGGTCGTTCCTACTCCAAGCCCATGCTCTCCATGGGTTATGCCAAGCAGAAAGACGCCGACGGCCTGTGCATGGCCGAGCCGGGCGCCATGGCCGAGCAACTGAATGCCGAGATCCGTACCCATACCCGCATCAGCGGCATCGACCCAGGCCACAAGCGCCTGTGGATCGGCGAAGAGGCGGTGGAATACCGCGACCTGGTGCTGGCCTTGGGCGCGCAAACCGTGCAGGTGCCGGTCGAAGGTGACGGCAGCCACCTGGTGTTCCCGATCAACGACCTGGAAGACTACGCACGCTTCCGCGCCGCGGCTGCCGGCAAGCAGCGTGTGCTGATCCTCGGCGCCGGCCTGATCGGCTGCGAATTCGCCAACGACATGAGCCTGGGCGGCTTCCAGGTCGACGTAGTGGCGCCGTGTGAGCAGGTCATGCCGACCCTGCTACACCCGGCTGCCGCTAGCGCGGTGCAGGCCGGGCTGCAAGGCCTGGGCGTACGCTTTCACCTTGGGCCGGTGCTGACCCGCCTGCAGCAGGTGGACCAAGGTCTGGAAGCGCACCTGTCGGATGGCAGCGTGATTGCCTGTGACCTGGTGGTTTCCGCCATTGGCCTGCGCCCGCGCACCGACCTGGCCGCCGCTGCCGGCCTGCAGACCAACCGCGGCGTCAGCGTCGACCGAGAATTGCGCACCTCCCACGCCAACATCTTCGCCCTCGGCGATTGTGCCGAAGTCGATGGCATCAACCTGCTCTATGTGATGCCGCTGATGAGCTGTGCCCGTGCCTTGGCGCAAACCCTGGCCGGCAAGCCGACGGCGGTGGCTTACGGGCCGATGCCGATCACCGTGAAAACCCCGGCGTGCCCGCTGGTGGTTTCGCCGCCACCGCAGGGCCGCGAAGGCAGTTGGCAGGTAGAGGGGCAGGGCAATGACCTCACGGTGCTGTGCCTGGATGCCGACGGCAAGCTGCTGGGTTACGCCCTGACCGGGGCGGCGGTGATGGAGAAACTGGCGCTAAATCGCCAGTTGCCAGCGGTTATGGCGTAAATAGCGGGCGTTCTGTCGGATTTATCCTGTTGTTGCCTGCACAATGGCCGTCCAGATACTGGCGCGGCCCCGGAGCACGTGCCATTCTCACTCCCGTCTGCCGCAGATTAGAGCCTGCGGTGCCTTGAGCGCTGCTCCCAAAGGCAGCACGGCATAACAACAAGAATTCCGTCAAAGAGGCTTCACTATGCGCAAACCAGAACTCGCCGCCGTCATCGCCGATAAGGCCGATCTGACCAAGGAAAAGGCCAATCAGGTTTTGAACGCGATTCTCGACAGCATCACCGGTGCCCTGGACAAGGACACCGTGACCCTGGTCGGCTTCGGCACCTTCGAAAAACGTCATCGCGGCGCGCGTACCGGCAAGAACCCGCAAACCGGCGAGCCGGTGAAGATCAAGGCAAGCAACACCGTGGCCTTCAAGCCAGGCAAGAACCTGCGCGACAGCGTCAATGTCCCGGCCAAGCCAGCCAAGAAAGGCAAGTGATCGCTTCCTGACAACCCCAGTGTCAGCCAAGCGGGCGCCCCAGGGCGCCCGTTGTGCTTTCTGCAGGCAAAATGTTTCGAACTTGCATAAATAGTTCTGGAAAAGGATAGACTGCGCGTCTTAGTCACTTTTTATTCGAGGCGCGTTGATGAAGTTCCGCTTTCTTCTCTGGGCCATGGGGCTGTTGATGGCCAGGGCCAGCTGTAACAACCCGGCATTTCAGCAGCAGCTCAAGGGCAAGGACCTGGTGTTCCAGATGCAGACCCTGGACGGCAAGGTTGCCCGGCACTTCACCGTCAACAACGAGCGCATCAGCAGCAAGGGCGGCGCGCACCCAGAGCCGGCCTTCGCCATCGCCTTCAAGGATGCGGCCTACGGCTTTGCCACGATGCAGGCGGGCAACAAGCAGTTGGCGTTCATGCAGGGGATTCAGGACAAGAACATCCAGATCAAGGGCAATCCGGCGTTGGTGATGTGGTTCCAGGGGTTGATGAAATACCTGAAACCGAAGAAGTAGGACTGAAATTGCTGGGGCTGCTTTGCAGCCCATCGCGACACAAGGCCGCTCCTACAGGGACCGCGTCCCATTCAGGGTTTGTGCGGTCCCTGTAGGAGCGGCCTTGCGTCGCGATAGGGCCGCAAAGCGGCCCCAATGGCCCTTAATGCGGTGCGTGGAACTGCAAAGCCAGATCGCGCAACAGGCTCTCGGCCTCCAGCACCTTGTTCACCGCCTCCTCGGCCTTGTCCCGGGTAATCCCCAACCGCTCAAGCAGCTCATCAGGAATTTCCTCCAGCGGCCCTGAACCGATCCCCCGCGAGCGCAGCAGCCGGGTAGCCAGGCACACCAGGTTGGGGAACGCCGCATTCTCGCCGTCGTAGGCCGGGTCGTGCTGGAAGCGCAGCGCGGTCGACAGCTCTTCCGGCATGTCCCACAACTTCATCAGCCAGGCGCCAATCTGCTCACGGCTGATGCCCAGCAGGTGCTGTTCCACGTAGGTGTGGCTCAGGTGCGGGTTGACCTCCAGGTGGCGACAGATCAACGAAAAGTGCGGCGGGAATACGTGCGCCAGCAACAGGTAGCCAAAGTTGTGCAGCAGCCCGGCCAGGTAGGTCAGGCCAGCTTCGGGGCGTTCTGCCCGCGGCATGGCACGGGTCAGGCCTTCGATGATGGCGGCGGTATAGATCGATTGCTGCCAGTACGGCGTGGCCTGCTGCGGTTGGTCTTTTGGCAGGCTCATGGATTTGCCCAGGGCCAGGCCCAGGGCAAGGTTGATCACCAGGTCGAAGCCCAGCACGCGCACGATGGCATCCTCCACCGAGCGGATCTTGCCCGGTGAGGCATAGTAAGGCGACGCCGCCCAGCTCACCACTTGCGCGGCCAGCGCCGGGTCGGTTTCGACCACGCCAGTGATGTCATCGATGCTGGCATTGGGGTCTACCCGCAGCTTGATGATTTTTTGCGCAGTGTCGGCCAGCGGCGGGATTTCGATGGTTTCTTCCAGACGCTTCTGGATGCGCCGGGCAGTGAAGGCCCGCACGGCATTGGTGATTTCCCGGGTGTCGTCATCGGGGCGGTCGAGGTTGGGGCTGATCGCCTCGACTTCCTGGCCGAAACTGCTTTCGCTGGCCTTGGCCAGCATGCGCTTGAAGTGTGCACGTTCGATTTCCAGCAGCAGGCCGGCTTCACCCGACTGGATATAAACGGGGTCGACGTCGAGCAGGCGTTTCTCGTACTGGCACGGCGAGCTGGTCAGCGCCGGGATCCCCGGCAGGGCCTTGAGCTGGTGCTTGTCGAGCATCTGCTTCAGGCGCGGCACCGACACGGCCGTAAGCTTGCGCCCGGTCACCTCGGTCAGGCGGTTCAGGTCCAGCAACTGGCTCTGCGGGAACAGCACCATCAGGGCGCCGACCTCGTCGTCGAGCAGCACAGCCTGAACCCGTGAGGCGGCCTGCAGGCGCGAATCTTCGAGCACCTCGCGGTAGGCTACGCCGAGCTTTTCAAGCAGCAGCCTGATAACGGAAGGTGTGTGTGGGGTTGCGGTGTCCAGGGCAACTTCAGTCATGGTCCGTATCCACTGATTCTTTTAAACGCGAAGTATAACCAGCCTCGGCGCAAATCTGGATCCATTATGGGACTGGCGTCACACTTGGCCATATTGCTGGCCATGACGCAGCCAGCGGTCCAGCAACGGGCTGACGTGTTCCGGCCAGCGGGCGATCAGCGCTTGGGCAGCGTCACGCACGGCCGGCAGCAGGTCGGCGTCGCGCATCAGGTCGGCGACCTTGAACTGCAGCAGGCCGGTCTGGCGGGTGCCGAGCATCTCGCCCGGACCACGCAGCTCCAGGTCTTTTTCGGCAATGATGAAGCCGTCATTGGTTTCACGCATGATCCCCAGGCGCTCGCGACCGATTTGCGACAGCGGCGGGTGGTACAGCAACACGCAATGGCTGACGGCGCTGCCCCGGCCAACCCGGCCGCGCAGCTGGTGCAGCTGGGCCAGGCCCAGGCGCTCGGGGTTCTCGATGATCATCAGGCTGGAATTAGGCACATCCACGCCGACTTCGATCACCGTGGTAGCGACCAACAGCTGCAATTCACCGGCCTTGAACTGCGCCATGATTTCGGCTTTTTCCGCCGGTTTCATGCGCCCGTGAATCAGCCCCACCCGCAATTCGCCCAAGGCGCTGCCAAGTTCCTCGTAGGTGCTTTCGGCGGCCTGGCAGGTGAGCTCTTCTGACTCTTCAATCAGGGTGCATACCCAATAGGCCTGGCGCCCTTCGGCACAGGCGGCGCGTACTCGCTCGACCACTTCGAAGCGGCGGCTGTCGGCGACCAGCACGGTGTTCACCGGCGTACGCCCAGGTGGCAGCTCGTCGAGCACCGAGGTGTCCAGGTCGGCATAAGCGCTCATGGCCAGGGTACGCGGGATCGGTGTGGCGGTCATGATCAACTGGTGCGGGCACAACTCGCCAGCCACGCCCTTCTTGCGCAGGGCCAGTCGCTGCTGCACGCCAAAACGGTGCTGCTCGTCGATGATCGCCAGGGCCAGGTGCTTGAACTTCACCTCTTCCTGGAACAGTGCGTGGGTGCCGACCACCATCGGCGCCCCGTTGGCGATCTGCTCCAGGGACGCTGCCCGGGCCTTGCCCTTGAGCTTGCCGGCCAACCAGGCCACTTCGATGCCCAACGGCTCCAGCCAGCGCTTGAAGGTGATGTAGTGCTGTTCGGCGAGGATCTCGGTAGGTGCCATTAACGCCACCTGATAGCCGGCCTCCAGGGCTTGCAGGGCGGCCAGCGCCGCGACCACGGTCTTGCCCGCGCCCACGTCGCCTTGCACCAGGCGCATCATCGGCTCGTGCTGGCTGAGGTCGTAGGCAATTTCATTGGCTACCCGCTGCTGTGCACCGGTCGGCGGGAAGCCCAGGTTGGCCAGGTATTGCGCCTGCAGGCGGGTAGCCTTGGGCAACACGGGAGCACGCAGGCTGCGCAGGCTTTCGCGCAGGCGCTGTTGCGAAAGCTGGTGGGTCAGCAGCTCTTCGAAAGCCAGGCGGTGCTGAGCCCAGTGGTGCCCCAAGGCCAGCTCGTCGACGTCGGCGTCGGCTGGCGGGTTGTGCAGGTAGCGGATGGCATCGTCCAGCGGTGCCAACTGGTAGTCGCGGGCCAGTTCGTCGGGCAGCCAGTCGGGCAGGCTGCGCGGGCCAAGCATGGCCAGGCTCTGCTGGCATAGCTGGCGCAGGCGTTGCTGGGTAAGGCCTTCGGTAGACGGGTAGATCGGCGTCAGGGTCTGATCGACCGGTGGCGGCGGTTCGTCGCCATTCAGGGCGCGGTATTCCGGGTGGTAGATTTCCAGGCCCGAAGCGCCGGGGCGCGCCTCGCCGTAGCAGCGCAGGTGGGTGCCCCGCTTGAGGCCTTCCTTCTGCGCGTTGCTGAAGTGATAGAAGCGCAGGCTCAACACACCACTGCCGTCACCCAGGCGCACCACCAGGCTGCGGCGCTTGCCCATGGTCACGTCGGCGCCGCTGACCACACCCTCGATCACGGCATCCTGCCCCGGGCGCAGCTGGCCGATGGGTACCACGCGCGTGCGGTCCTGATAGCGCAGGGGCAAGTGAAACAGCACGTCCTGCAGGTTCTCCAGGCCGACCTTGGCGAGTTTCTCGGCCATGGCCTCGCCAACACCCTTGAGCACGGTGACCGGGACGTTCGACAGCTCAGTCATGACTCAGGCCGGCTGTTCCGCAGGGGTTTTGGCGACCGAGCACAGGCGGATCGAGTCGGCGAGGATCTCGATGGCCTTCGGCCGCGGGAAGCTGGCACGCCAGGCAATGGCCACGGTACGGAACGGCGCCGGTGCGGTCAGCGGGCGCACTTCGATGACCCCCGGCGCATAGTGATGGCTGTGCACGGCCGACAGCGGCAGGATCGACACGCCAAGGCCCGAGGCCACCATGTGGCGGATGGTTTCCAGCGAACTGGACTCGACCGTGGTGTGCCGGGAACCTTCACCGCCCTTGTTCAGGGTCGGGCAGGCTTCCAGTACCTGGTCTCGGAAACAGTGGCCTTCACCGAGTAGCAACAGGCTCTTGTCGTTGAGCATGGCGGTGTCGATGGTTTTTTTAGCCGTCCACGGGTGGTCGGCCGGCATCAGGGCGCAGAACGGTTCGTCGTACAGCGGCAGGGTCAGCACGTCGGCTTCATTGAACGGCAGGGCGATGATCACTGCATCCAGCTCGCCGTTGCGCAGTTTTTCGCGCAGCACGTGAGTGAAGTTTTCTTCGATGTACAGCGGCATCTGCGGCGCCACGCGGTGCAGCTGCGGGATCAGGTGCGGGAACAGGTAGGGGCCGACGGTGTAGATGGCGCCAACCTTGAGCGGGGCAGTCAGCTGGTTCTTGCCGGCCTGGGCCAGCTCGCGAATGCCTTGGGCCTGCTCCAGTACCTTCTGTGCCTGAGCAACGATGCTTTCGCCGACCGGGGTCAGGCGTACCGCGCTCTTGCTGCGTTCGAAGATCAGAACGCCTAGCTCATCCTCGAGCTTCTTCACACCGACCGACAGGGTCGGCTGGCTCACATGGCAGCGCTCGGCGGCATGGCCGAAGTGCTGTTCCTGGGCGAGTGTGACGATGTAGCGTAATTCTGTGAGGGTCATAACGTGCGTCCATGAAGTTGCGGCCCCAGCATAGCGGCTGCAATCGATAGACGCACGTTATCAGAGTTGCCGATTTGTGACAGAAGCAAAAGTGTCAGCGGCGGTCCAGTGAGTAGACGAACGGTGCCACGACTTCGATCGTGCCATTGTTCAACAACTCGGGTGGCGGCTTGGGTACTGTGCCGGCCCGGCGGATCATTTCCAGGGTCGCCCGGTCCAGGGCAGCACTGCCCGAACCACCGGCCATCGAGTACGACACTACCTTGCCCTCGGCATCGACCACGAAGCGCAGGCGGTTGATGCCCTGCAGACCGCGACGGCGCGCGTCTTCCGGGTACCGCTTGTACTTGGCCAGGTGACGCAGCAGGTCACTCTGCCAGGTCGGCAGGGCGTTGCTGTTGGACGCAATGCTCGGTGCCGGTGCCGCAGATTTCTGCGGTGGCGTGTTGCTTGGCGGTGCGTCTACCGTCTGCTCGGTCGGCGGTGCTTCCTTCGGCGGCTCAGGCTTTTTCTCGGGCTTCGGCGGCTGTGGCTTGGCCTTCGGCTTGGGCGGCTTGGGAATGGCGATTTTCGGTTTGGGTGCTTCCACCAGCTTCGGCAGCGGCGGTTCCTCGACCGGTGCCGGTGGCTGCGGCGCCGCCTTTGGAGGTGGTGGTGGCGCAGGCTCCGGCAGCGGTGCCAGTTCGACCATCATGGCTGCCGGCGGCAGCTCGATGGCCTGGGGCACCGACCAGTTGAGCGTCAGCAGCACGGCGACCACGTGCACACCCAGCACGATCGCCAGGCTGCCACCGTAGCGCGCCATGTTTGAGCGCGGTTTTGTCATTTCTTGGCTGCCGTCTCGAGACCTACCAGACCGACCTTCAGGTAGCCGGCCGCGCGCATGTTGTTCATCACTTCCATCAGGTCACCGTAATCCACGCCTTTATCGGCCTGGAAGAAGATGGTGGTTTCCTTGTCACCCTTGGTCTTGGCGTCGAGCATCGGGCCAAGCTGGTCGGGTGCAGCAACCTGATCGTCGCCGACGTACAGCTTCTGGTCGGCCTTGACGCTGACGAACACCGGCTTCTCGGGCCTCGGCGCCGGCTTGGCGGTCGAGGCCGGCAGGTCGACCTTGATGTCGACCGTGGCCAGGGGGGCTGCGACCATGAAGATGATCAGCAGCACCAGCATCACGTCGATAAACGGGGTAACGTTGATTTCGTGGTTTTCGGCGAGGTCGTCGCCACCTTCGTTGAGATGCAGGCCCATGGTTTACCCCACTTTCACCATGTGCGGGGCGGCGCGCTCGCTGCCCTGATGGTCCAGATCACGGCTGACCAGCAGCAGTACCTGGGCGGAGGCGTCGGACACCTGAGCCTTGTAGCCAGCGATGGAGCGAGCGAAGACGTTGTAGATGACCACGGCCGGGATTGCTGCGACCAGGCCCAGGGCGGTGGCCAGCAGGGCTTCGGCGATGCCTGGTGCGACCACCGCCAGGTTGGTGGTCTGGGTCTTGGCGATGCCGATGAAGCTGTTCATGATGCCCCATACGGTACCGAACAGACCGACGAACGGCGCAGTGGAACCGATGGTGGCGAGTACGCCGGTGCCGCTGCTCATGGTGCGGCCGCTGGCGTGTACCAGGCGTTCCAGGCGGAAGCTTACGCGCTCCTTGATGCCTTCTTTTTCGCGGGCGTTGGCCGACAGGCGCATCTCTTCGAGGGCGTCGTGGACCAGGGTGTGGGCCAGGGTGCCTTCTTTGTTGGCGGCTTCACTGGCGTCTTTGAGGGTGGTGGATTTCTTCAGCTGGGCGATTTCACCACGCAGGCGACGCTTGGCGCCCATCAGTTCGAAGCCTTTGGCGATCCAGATGGTCCAGGTAATGATGGACGCGATGGCCAGGCCGATCATGACGATCTTCACGACGATGTCGGCATTCTTGTACATGCCCCATGGGGACAGGTCGTGGGCCATGCCCAGCGAGGTGTCTTCAACCATGGCTTCGACGCTTGGGTCGACTGCAGCCGGTGCATCGGCTGGGGCAGCGGCGGCAGCGGCCGGTGCCTGTACGTCGCCAGCCGGGGCGCCCGGGGCAGTACCCGGCGCAGCAGCGGCAGTGGCCGCAGCCGGGGTGCCGGTATTGGCGGTTGGCTCATCGGCCATGGCCACCGGGGCCAGCACCAGGCTGAGTGTCAGCGCGGCGATGGCGCGCCAGGCGCGCGACGGGGTTGGCGAAGCGGAAGGTTGATTACGTGTCATGCTGGCCGGACCTGATGAAGAAAAAAGGTAAACGTTCTCCAAGGCCTCGAGGTAGGCCGAGAACAAATTGGCGACCATTATTGCAAGTAATTCTTGTTAACAAAAGTAATCTTGTTGCTTTTTTCGCCTATGGTCTAGCCACCCATCGTGTAGCGTGGTCGGCTGATCAATTGGTCTAGGGAGTTTTGTGATGTCAGACCTTTGTGTGATGGTGGTGGGTTGTGGTGATGTGGGCGGTCGTCTGGCCCGGCAGATGCTGGCGCGCGGCTGGCAGGTGAGCGGCCTGCGCCGGTCGGTCGGGGAGCTACCAGCAGGTGTTCAGCCGGTTGCCGCAGACCTGGCCGAAGCGTCGCTTCCGCAAGCCTGGCCAACGGGCGCGCTGGATTACCTGGTGTATTGCGTGGCCGCCAGCCAGCACGACGAGGCGGGTTACCAGGCAGCCTATGTAGACGGTTTGCGCCATGTGCTGGCGTGGTTGGCCGAACGTGGCCAGCGCCCGCGCCGCCTGCTGTTCGTTTCCAGCAGCAGCGTGTATGCGCAACAGGACGGCGAATGGATAGAGGAGGACGCGGCCACTGAGCCTCAGGGTTATTCCGGGCGGGTGATGCTGGAGGCTGAACGGCTGGCACTGGCCAGTGGCATTCCGGCGAGCGTGGTGCGCCTGACCGGCATTTATGGGCCAGGCAGGGAATGGTTGCTGAGCCAGGTGCGCCAGGGTTACCGCGTGGCCGTAGAGCCGCCGCTCTATGGCAACCGCATTCACGCCGAGGACGCTGCCAGCCTGCTGGCGTTCCTGCTGCAGGCCGATGCTGATGGCAAGGTGCTGGACAATTGCTACATCGGCGTGGACGACGACCCGGCACCACTGGCCGACGTGGTGGCCTGGCTGCGCGAGTACATGGGCGTTACCGAGTGGTCCGATGAGCAGCGTGTGCGGCGTACTGGCAGCAAGCGCTGCAGCAACGCCCGCGCGCGGGCGTTAGGCTGGGCGCCGGTGTACCCGAGTTACAAGGAAGGCTACGCGGCGATCTTGAAAGGAAAAAACCAGCCCTCAGACTGACGCGGTCGATTGTAGGAGCGGCCTTGTGTCGCGACGGGGCGCGCAGCGGCCCCAGGGTTTCAGCGTCTCAGCATAAATTGCTGGGGCTGCTTCGCAGCCCGATCGCGACACAAGGCCGCTCCTACAGGTGCGCGTGGGGCCTCTAGTTGCGTTCCAGCACCCACTGACGCGTACCCGCTGCCAGCTGCGGCATTTCATCCGACCGCGCACGGTTCACTGCCTGGAAAATCTCCAGTGTGTCGCCATCGCGCTTGATAATGAATGGCGCCCCACGCTGGTTGCGCTCCAGCCACAGGCTGTCGTTGCTGCCACCCATGGTCGCGCAGTCGCCGGCCAGGCACAGGGCGAAGCGGTCCGGGCCTGGCAAGCCAGTGACGTTGCCGGTGTCGCTGAAGCGCACCTTTTCGCCTTTGCCCTGACCTTCGAGAATTTTCCACTCCCCACCCAGGTAAGCCTGATACAGGGCTTTTTCGAAGCTGCTGCCCAACGGGGCGTTGGCTGTGGCCGGGGCGTTGACGCGCACGAAGGTCTGCTGGGTGCCAGCCTGGTCAGTGGTCAGCAGTTCGTCGCCGTCCAGCTCAAGCCGCTCGGTCTGGCCACCGAAAAAACTGGCCTGCAGTTGTTTCTCAAGGGGGGTCAACTGCCCGTCGGCAGCTTCGAAGCCATTGCTGAAACTGGCCTGGTGGTTGGCGACGTCGAGTTTCCACTCGAATACCGGGCCATGTTCATTCAGGGCCTGGCGCAGGCTGTCACCTTTCACGGCAGCCTTGATCGCGGCCTGGTTGATCCAGGTGCCGTTGAAATCTTCGGGTTTGTGGCTGGCGCAGCCGCCCAGTAGCAGGGCTGCCAGCGCGAGGGGCAGTGCTTGACGCATGACGGGAAAACCTTGCAGAGGAGGGAGGGTGACGGGCAGGGCGCCCATCACCCGAGGCATCATTCGATGACCAGGATGGCGTCCATTTCGACCTGGGCGCCTTTCGGCAGCGCGGCAACGCCAATGGCGGCGCGGGCCGGGTAAGGCTGTTCGAAGTAGCGGCCCATGACCTCGTTGACCTTGGCGAAGTGGCTCAGGTCGGTCAGGAAGATGTTCAGCTTGACGATGTCCTTGAACGAACCGCCAGCGGCTTCAGCCACGGCCTTGAGGTTCTCGAACACCTGCACGGTCTGGGCTTCGAAGCCTTCGACCAGTTCCATGGTCTTCGGGTCCAGCGGGATCTGGCCCGACATGTACACGGTGTTGCCGGCCTTGATCGCTTGCGAGTAGGTACCGATAGCGGCTGGGGCCTTGTCGCTGTTGATGACGGTCTTGCTCATGATGACTCCTTGCGGTTGGCGGACTACGTACGCATGCGGGTGATGCGGACCACACCGGTCAGGGTACGCAGCTTCTTGATCACACGTGCCAGGTGCACACGGTCGTGCACGCTGACCACCAGTTGGACCACGCTGATACGGCCGTCGCGTTCGTCCATGCTGATCTTCTCGATGTTGCCGTCGGCGGCGTTGACGCTGCTGGCCAGCAGGGCGATCAGGCCGCGTTGGTGTTCCAGTTCGACACGCAGTTCAACATTGAACTCGCCCGTGATGTCCTTGGCCCAGGAGAGCTGCACGCATTTTTCCGGGTTGTGGCGGATTTCACTGATATTGCGGCAGTTTTCCAGGTGCACGACCATGCCCTTGCCCGCCGACAGGTGGCCGACGATCGGGTCGCCCGGGATCGGTGTACAGCACTTGGCGTAGCTCAGCACCAGGCCTTCGGTACCGCGGATCGCCAGCGGGCCTTCCGGCGCCGGCAATTGTTCGCCTTCGGCCGATAGCAGGCGGCGTGCGACCACGTAGGCCATGCGGTTGCCCAGGCCGATGTCTTCGAGCAGGTCTTCGATCAGCTCCAGGCGGTACTCGGCGAGAATCGCCTGAATGCGCTCCTGGGGGATATTCTCAAGGCTGCTGTCGAAGCCGGTGAGCACTTTGTTCAGCAGGCGTTCGCCCAGGCTGATGGACTCGGAGCGTCGCTGCTGCTTGAGCGCGTGGCGGATGTGCGTACGCGCCTTGCCGGTGACCACGAAGTTGAGCCAGGCCGGGTTTGGCCGGGCGCCCGGGGCGCTGACGATTTCCACCGTCGAGCCGCTCTGCAGCGGCTCGGACAGCGGTGCCAGGCGGCGGTTGATGCGGCAGGCGATGCAGCTGTTGCCGACGTCGGTGTGTACCGCATAGGCGAAGTCGACGGCCGTGGAGCCTTTGGGCAGCTCCATGATCCGGCCTTTGGGCGTGAACACGTAGACCTCGTCCGGGAACAGGTCGATCTTCACGCTCTCGATGAATTCCAGCGAGTTGCCCGCGCGTTGCTGAAGCTCGAGGATGCCTTTGACCCACTGGCGGGCCCGGGCGTGGCTGCCCTTGGGCTGCTCGTCGTCGTTGGACTTGTACAGCCAGTGCGCGGCAATGCCGTTGTTGGCCATCTCTTCCATTTCGCGGGTGCGGATCTGGATTTCGATGGGCACGCCGTGCATGCCGAACAACGTCGTGTGCAACGACTGGTAGCCGTTGGCCTTGGGGATCGCGATGTAATCCTTGAATCGACCGGGCAGTGGCTTGTACAGGTTGTGCACGGCGCCAAGCACGCGGTAGCAGGTGTCGACCTTGTCGACGATGATGCGGAAGGCGTACACGTCCATGATCTCGTTGAAGGCGCGGCGCTTGCCGCGCATCTTCTTGTAGATGCCATAGAGGTGTTTCTGCCGGCCGCTGACCTCGCCTTCGATACCGTCGGCAGCCAGGCAGTTGGCCAGCGAGTGCTCGATCTTGGCGACGATCTCTTTACGGTTGCCGCGTGCGCTTTTCACCGCCCGGTGAATCAGCGACGAGCGCATCGGGTGCATGGCCTTGAAGCCGAGGTCCTCGAATTCCACGCGCACGGTGTGCATGCCCAGGCGGTTGGCGATGGGGGCGTAGATCTCGAGGGTTTCCTTGGCGATGCGTCGGCGTTTTTCGCCAGACAGCACTTCCAGGGTGCGCATGTTGTGCAGCCGATCGGCCAGCTTGACCAGGATCACGCGAATATCGCGGGCCATGGCCATGGCCATCTTCTGGAAGTTCTCGGCCTGCGCCTCGGCCTTGGTCTCGAAGTTCATCTGGGTCAGCTTGCTGACCCCGTCGACCAGCTCGGCCACGGTCTCGCCAAACTGCTGGCTCAGGGCTTCCTTGGCGATGCCGGTGTCTTCGATCACGTCGTGCAGCATGGCCGCCATCAGGCTTTGATGGTCCATGTGCATGTCGGCGAGGATGCTGGCCACGGCCAGCGGGTGGGTCACGTAGGGCTCGCCGCTGCGGCGGCGCTGCCCGTCGTGGGCCTGTTCGGCGTAGAAATAGGCGCGCCGGACCAGGTTGACCTGTTCGGGGCCAAGATAGGTCGACAGCCGTTCGGCCAAGGCTTCTATACCCGGCATGGGTTCACCTCCTGCCGAGGAAGAGGGCCTTGCGCCGTGCGACGTCGACCTGGCATCAATCAGACAGCCTCGTTGTTCTCGTCCTCGAATGCGGCGAACACCGGATCCTCGGTGACGATCTCTTCGGCGGCGATGAACTCGTTGGTGACGATGCCTTCGGCGATTTCACGCAGGGCAACAACGGTAGGCTTGTCGTTTTCCCATGCTACGCGTGGCTCTTTGCCGCCGGTCGCCAGCTGGCGAGCGCGCTTGGTCGAGAGCATGACCAGCTCAAAGCGGTTATCCACGTGTTCCAGGCAGTCTTCAACAGTTACGCGGGCCATGGTCTTCCTCAGTAGCAAATGCGGTGGGCGTGCAGCCCGATAATGGGCAGGCGGACTCGATAGTATAAAAATTCACCAGCCAATAGGGAAGCGCTGTTTTGCCGAGCCGCTTCATCCCCAAGCCTGCCACCGCACCCTGTGGGAGCGGCTTCAGCCGCGAAAGGGCCGGAACAGACACCCTCAATGCTTGAAGCTGACGATAACCTCAGAGCATCGCACCGCGCAACCGCGGGGTCAGCTCTTCGAACAATGTCTGCACCGAGCGCAGGGCCCGGCAATCCGGCCGGGTCAGCAGCCATAACTGGGTGTCGCAGCCGGCCAGCGGCCCGCTCAGCGCGTCCACCCCGGGCAGTGCATGCACCATGTAGTCCGGCAGCGCCGCCACGCCCAGCCCGGCGGTCACCAGTTGGGCGATGGTCGACATGCTGCTGCACTGGTAGCGCGGGCTCAACCCTGGGTACTGCTGGTTGCGCCAGACCACTGTGGGGTGGTCTTGCATCGAGTCGTCAGGGGCGATCCACGGCGTGCTGGCCGGCGATTCGGCCAGGCGCTCGCGCCACTGCGGCTGACCGCAGACAACATAGGAGGTAGACCCCAGGTTGCGGCCCACCAGGTGCTCCGGTGGTGTGTTGGTCAGGCGCAGGGCAATGTCGGCGTCGCGACGGCTGAGGTTGGCGAAGGTGTTGGACGTGCCCATTTCCAGCGACAGGGCCGGGTAATTGGGCATGAACTCGGCCAGCGCCGGCAGCAACAGGCTGTGCATCACCGCCTCGGTGCACGTCAGGCGCACCGTGCCGCTGACCACCTGCTCGCCACTGGTCATGGCGATGCGCGCCGCCTCCAGCGCCTGTTCGGCGCGCTCGGCCTGCTCGGCCAAGGCCTGCGCAGTGTCGGTCGGCAGGTAGCCTTTGCGGCTTTTTACAAACAGCGCGGTACCGAGTGCCGATTCCAGCCGGCGGATCGAACGGAACACGGTCGACACGTCGACTTTCAGCAGCTCGGCGGCCTTGGCCAGCGAGCGGCCACGCTCCAGTGCCAAGACCAGGGAGAGGTCGGCGTGGGTAATCTGATATTGCATTGGTGCACGCTCTGCTTGCCGAATTGCCAATGTCTGTTGCATCAGGGCCATTTTATAGTGAAACGGCCCCCCGGAATCAATGCGCCCGGTCGGGTAACCAATCCCCACGATGGGAAAGTGAAAAGAACAACAGCTGCAACCATCGTCGCCCGTGAGGCGCCAGCCGTATCCCCACATCGCCGCAGCAAATCAAAGGATGTACAGCCATGACGTCGGTAACCCCGTGCGCCAGTTCTTCCAGCGAGATGAATGACTTCCTCCAGGCCCATCCGGACACGCAGTACGTCGATCTGCTGATCTCGGACATGAATGGCGTGGTACGTGGCAAGCGCATCGAGCGGGCCAGCCTGCACAAGGTATACGAAAAGGGCATCAACCTGCCGGCGTCGCTGTTCGCCTTGGACATCAACGGCTCCACAGTCGAAAGCACCGGGCTGGGGCTGGATATCGGCGATGCCGACCGCATCTGCTACCCAATCGACGGCACGCTCTGTAATGAGCCGTGGCAAAAACGCCCCACCGCCCAGCTGCTGATGACCATGCACGAGCTTGAAGGCCAGCCGTTCTTCGCTGACCCGCGCGAAGTGCTGCGCCAGGTGGTGAGCAAGTTCGACGACCTGGGCCTGGATATCTGCGCCGCATTCGAGCTGGAGTTCTACCTGATCGACCAGGACAACCTCAACGGCCGCCCGCAACCGCCGCGTTCGCCGATTTCCGGAAAACGCCCGCAGTCGACCCAGGTGTACCTGATCGACGACCTCGACGAATACGCCGACTGCCTTCAGGACATGCTCGAAGCGGCCAAGGAACAGGACTTGCCGGCTGATGCCATCGTCAAGGAAAGCGCCCCGGCGCAGTTCGAGGTCAACCTGCATCACGTGGCCGACCCGCTGAAGGCCTGTGACTACGCGATCCTGCTCAAACGCCTGATCAAGAACGTGGCCTACGACCATGAAATGGACACCACTTTCATGGCCAAGCCCTACCCGGGCCAGGCAGGTAATGGCCTGCATGTGCACATCTCATTGCTGGACAAGAAAACCGGCAAGAACATTTTCGCCAGTGACGATCCGCTGCAAAGCGATACGCTGCGCCACGCCATCGGTGGCGTGCTGGAGACCATGCCGGCGTCGATGGCCTTCCTCTGCCCGAACGTCAACTCCTACCGCCGCTTCGGCGCGCAGTTCTATGTGCCTAATGCGCCGAGCTGGGGCCTGGACAACCGCACCGTGGCGGTACGCGTGCCCACCGACAGCAGCGATAACGTGCGCCTTGAGCACCGCGTGGCCGGCGCCGATGCCAACCCGTACCTGATGCTGGCGGCCATCCTGGCCGGCGTGCATCACGGCTTGACCAACAAGGTCGAGCCCGAAGCGCCGATCGAAGGCAACTCGTACGAACAACTGGAGCAAAGCCTGCCGAACAACCTGCGCGATGCCCTGCGCGCGCTGGACGACAGCGAAGTCCTCAACCAATACATCAGCCCGGACTACATCGATATCTTCGTGGCCTGCAAGGAAAGCGAGCTGGCCGAATTCGAAGTGTCGATTTCCGACCTTGAGTACAACTGGTACCTGCACACGGTGTAAGCCCATGAGCGCAACTGCGGTCCCCTTGATCGGTATCAGTGCCTGCCGCCAGCAGGTGGGGAAGAACTCCTCGCACACGGTGGGCGACAAGTATGTCGAGGCGGCCGGCTTTGCCGGCCTGCCGCTGATCTTGCCGGCCCGTGACGGGGGCAGTGACACGCCCGCGCTGCTGGCCCGGCTGCACGGCATTGTTTTTACCGGCTCGCCTTCAAATATCGAACCGCATCATTACAATGGCGCCCCCAGTGCAGCGGGTACCCGGCACGACCTGGCGCGCGATCGCCTGACCCTGCCGCTGCTGCAGGCGGCGATTGCCGCCGGCGTGCCTGTGTTTTGCATCTGCCGTGGCTACCAGGAACTGAATGTGGCCCTTGGCGGCAGCCTGCACCAGCGTGTGCAGGAGCTGCCGGGCTACCTTGATCACCGCGAACCCGAGGACGCCCCCCTGGAGGTGCAATACGGCCCTCGTCACCCGGTCGGCATCGAGCCTGGCGGGTTGTTCGAGCGCCTGGGCCTGGCTACGCAGTTCCAGGTCAACTCGCTGCACAGCCAGGGCATCGACTGCCTCGCCCCGGGCCTGCGGGTCGAAGCACGGGCCCCGGATGGTCTGATCGAAGCGGTGTCCATGCCTGCGGCGCCGGGCTTCGTGCTTGGCGTGCAGTGGCACCCGGAGTGGCGGTTCAACGAAAACCCGGTCTCGCTGCGCCTGTTTCAGGCGTTTCGCGAGGCCTGCTTTGCCTATGCAGCACGGGAGGGCGCACGCCAGGAGTGATTCTGACGGCAGCCGAGGTCTCGGATGACCTGTTCCCGATAGCACGCTTTCAATGAGTGAAAGCGGGCCTTGTACGCAAGGCCTGTGAAAACAATTCCAAAATTTACGGCAAATACTCATGAGCAATTACACAGAAGCCGGCCGCCCACCCGACGTGGCGGCCGACGCGGGCAACACCCAGCGCAGCAAGGGGCTGGCCAAAGGCCGCTTGGGCTTGCTGGCCAGCGTGGTGCTGGGCATTTCCACCATCGCCCCGGTCTACACCCTGACCGGCGCCCTTGGCCCGACCGTGCGCGAGGTGGGTGCGCACCTGCCGGCCGTGTTCATCGTCGGCTTCCTGCCGATGCTGCTGGTGGCTCTGGGTTACCGCGAGCTGAACTCGGCCGAGCCGGACAGTGGCACTTCGTTTACCTGGTCGGCGCGTGCCTTCGGCCCGATGATCGGCTGGATTGGCGGCTGGGGTCTGGTGGTGGCCACCACCATCGTGCTGTCCAACCTGGCCGGCGTGGCGGTCGACTTCTTCTACCTGTTCCTCGGCCAGATCACGGGTAAGCACGAGTTGGCGGCATTGGCCGACAACCTGTTGATCAACATCACCACCTGTTGCGTATTCATCGCCCTGGCCGTGTGGATCTGCTGTCGCGGCATTGCCACCACGATGACTGTGCAGTACGGCCTGGTGGCCCTGCAGTTGCTGGTACTGATCGGTTTTGCCTTCGCCGCCTTCGGTGGAACCGCCGCGCCGCCATCGCTGGAGTTTGATTTCGCCTGGTTCAACCCGTTCGGCGTCGAGTCGTTCTCGGCCTTTGCTGCGGGCTTGTCGTTGTCGATTTTCATCTTCTGGGGTTGGGATACCTGCCTGACCGTCAGCGAAGAGTCGGTCGGCAGTGAAGAGGTGCCGGGCAAGGCTGCCACCTTGACCGTAATGCTGATTCTTGGCCTGTATCTGTTCACTGCCATCGCCACCCTGCAGTTTGCCGGTATCAGCGAAACGGGCCTGGGCCTGAACAACCCGCGCATCCAGGAGAACGTGTTTGCCCACCTGGCCGGCCCGGTCATGGGGCCGCTGGCAATCCTGATGTCGATTGCCGTACTGGCCAGCACCGCAGCGTCGCTGCAGTCGACCTTCGTGGCGCCGGCGCGCACCCTGTTGGCCATGGGTTACTACGGCGCGGTTCCGCCAAAGTTCGCCAGCGTCTGCCCGCGCTCGCAAACCCCGCGCTACGCCACCATTTGTGCCGGCATCGCCGCAGGTTTGTTCTACGTGACCATGCGTACCCTGAGCGAGAACGTGCTGGCGGACACCATTACTGCACTGGGCATGATGATCTGCTTCTACTATTCGCTGACGGCGTTTGCCTGCGTCTGGTATTTCCGCGACAGCCTGTTCAGCAGCCTGCGCCACTTCATCATGCGCGGCATGTGCCCGCTGGTGGGTGGGGTGATTTTGTCGGTGATCTTTGCGCGTACCGCCATCGACAGCGCCTCGCCGGACTTCGGCAGCGGCTCGCATGTGGGCGGGTTGGGGCTGGTGTTCGTGATTGCCGCGATCATCTCGGTGCTGGGCATCGGGCTGATGATGCTGTCGCGCATGCGCGCGCCGGCGTATTTCCTGGGGGCTACCCTGCGTCAGCAGGCTACCTTGCCGTTGCAGGAATAAAGCTGGGGGGCGCTTTGCGCCCCTATCGCGACACAAGGCCGCTCCTACAAAAGATCGCGTCAGTCAGTCTTGCGCGGTCTCATGTAGGAGCGGCCTTGTGTCGCGAGAGGGCTGCAAAGCAGCCCCGTGCGGTCTTTCAGGAGAGCAGTTCTTTCAGCAGCCCGCTGTTGCGCTGTTGCTGTTTCTTCAGCAGCAGGCGATTGGAGCGGAACACTGCCTTCAAGTCTTCCAGCGCCACGTCGAAATCATCATTGATGATCACGTAGTCATACTCGTCGTAGTGCACCATCTCGCTGACCGCTTCCTTCATGCGCCCGGCAATGATCGCTTCACTGTCCTGCCCGCGGCCGTCCAGGCGCTGGCGCAGCGCTTCCTGGCTCGGCGGCAGGATGAACACCGACAGTGCCTGCGGCATCAGCTTGCGCACCTGTTGGGCGCCTTGCCAGTCGATTTCCAGGATCAGGTCATTGCCCTGGTCCAGCACTTCTTGCAGCGCGCTGCGCGAAGTGCCGTAGAAGTTGCCGAATACTTCGGCATGCTCCAGGAAGTCACCCTGCGCGATCAGCGCCTTGAATTCCTCGTGGACGACGAAGTGGTAGTTCACCCCGTGCTGCTCGCCCGGGCGCATGGCGCGGGTGGTGTGCGAGACCGAGACGCGGATTTGCTGGTCGTCCTTGGTCAGGGCGGTGACCAGGCTGGTCTTGCCGGCGCCCGAAGGGGCCGAAACGATGTAGAGGGTGCCGCTGCTGTGGTTCATGGTCGGGGTGGCCTTACTCGATGTTCTGTACTTGTTCACGCATCTGTTCGATCAATACCTTCAGGTTGACCGCCGCTTGCGTGCTGCGTGGGTCGAAGGCCTTGGAGCCCAGGGTGTTGGCCTCGCGGTTGAGTTCCTGCATCAGGAAGTCCAGGCGCCGGCCGGCGGCGCCACCACCCTTGAGCACCCGGCGCACTTCGGTGACATGGGTGCTGAGGCGGTCGAGTTCCTCGGCCACGTCGCTTTTCTGGGCCAATAGCACCATTTCCTGCTCCAGGCGCTGCGGGTCTAGTTCCGCTTGCATGTCGCCGAAACGGTCGAGAATCTTCTGCCGCTGTGCCGCCAGCATCTGCGGCACCAGCGCGCGCAGGGTGGTGACTTCGCCGGCCATGTTGTCCAGGCGCTCGTTGATCAACCGGGCCAGCTCCTGGCCTTCGCGCAGGCGCCCGGCCTTGAGTTCAGCCAAGGCTTCGTCGAACAGCGCCATGGCTTCGGCGTTCAGCGCCTGCGGGTCGCTGGTGTCGGCCACCAGCACGCCCGGCCACGACAGCACCTCCAGCGGGTTCAGTGGCGCCGGCTGCTTGATCAGACCGGCCACTTCCTCGGCGGCGGCCACCAGCTGCGCGGCGCGCTCGCGGTCTACCTTCAGCGGCTTGCCGTTGCTGTCTTCGTTGAGGCGCAAGGTGCATTCCACCTTGCCCCGCGACAGCCCCTGGCGCAGGCCTTCACGCACGCCGCCTTCAAGGTCGCGCAGGGCCTCGGGCAGGCGCAGGTGCGGCTCCAGGTAGCGATGGTTGACCGAACGCAGCTCCCAGACCAGGGTGCCCTGGCTGCCGGCGCGCTCGACACGAGCAAAAGCGGTCATGCTGTGCACCATGGGGAGTACCTCGCGTAGATGAATGAACGGTGGCAGCCACTTGGCTGCAAGGCGCAGGATTGTAGCGCAGTGGGGCCGTGGCGCCCAATCCGCCTATGTTACCGAGGGGTGCCTGCAGCGGTAGGAAAAGGCGACGGGCAGCCCCGCGCGCGACAATAGGCATGTCCTCGCCGGGCTGCGGGCTCTATAATGCACGGCAGATTCAAAGTCCCAGTACAGGTATCCCAGATGAAACGTCCAAGTGGTCGCGCCGCCGATCAGCTCCGCTCGATCCGCATCACCCGCAACTACACCAAGCACGCCGAAGGGTCGGTACTGGTCGAGTTCGGTGACACCAAGGTCATCTGCACGGTCAGCGTGGAAAACGGTGTACCGCGCTTCCTCAAAGGCCAGGGCCAAGGCTGGCTGACCGCCGAATACGGTATGCTGCCGCGTTCCACCGGCGAGCGTAACCAGCGCGAAGCCAGCCGCGGCAAGCAGGGTGGTCGCACCCTGGAAATCCAGCGCCTTATCGGCCGTTCGCTGCGCGCCGCGCTGGACATGAGCAAGCTCGGTGACATCACCCTGTACGTCGACTGCGACGTGATCCAGGCCGATGGCGGCACCCGCACCGCGTCCATCACCGGTGCCATGGTCGCCCTGTGCGACGCCCTGGCGGTGATCAAGAAGCGCGGCGGCCTGAAGGGCGGCAACCCGCTCAAGCACATGATCGGTGCTGTTTCGGTCGGCATGTACCAGGGCGAAGCCGTGCTCGACCTGGACTATCTCGAAGACTCCGCAGCCGAGACCGACCTGAACGTGGTCGTGACCAGTGCCGGTGGCTTCATCGAGGTACAGGGCACCGCCGAAGGCGCGCCGTTCCAGCCTGAAGAACTCAACGCCATGCTCGCCCTGGCGCAGAAAGGCATGACTGAAATCTTCGAACTGCAGCAGGCCGCGCTGGCCGACTGAAACCAGCCAGGGAGGTGCGGGGGCATGAGCGATTCGAACCTGTCGATTACCCCGCCCAATGCCGAAATCCGGCAATGGGCGATGTTCTGCCACCTCTCCGCGCTGCTGGGCCTGGTGGTGCCGCTCGGGCACCTGCTGGGCCCGCTGGTGCTGTGGCACCTCAAGCGCGAACAAGACCCTTTCATCGACGCCCAGGGCAAAGAGGCGCTGAACTTTCAGATCAGCGTGACCATTGCCGGGTTCATCTGCTTCTTGCTGATGTTCGTGTTTATCGGGCTGGTGCTGTTCGCCATGCTGACGGTGGCAGTGCTGATCCTGATCATCATTGCCGCGGTGCGGGCGAATGAGGGCAAGCCTTATCGCTACCCGATGATCTGGCGGCCGATCAAATAAAGCTGGGGCTGCTTTGCAGCCCTATCGCGACACAAGGCCGCTCCTACAGGGGAATGCATAACCCTTGTAGGAGCGGCCTTGTGTCGCGACAGGGCCGCAAAGCGGCCCCATGCCATGTTAGATGGTCAACGTCCAGTCATAGTCCACAATCAGCGGCGCATGCTGCGAGAAGCGCGGCTGACGCGGCAGGCGGGCGTTGCGCACGAAGCGGCGCAGGCCCGGGGTGAGGATCTGGTAGTCGAACCGGTAGCCCAGGTTGAGCATCTCGGCCTGTTCGTTGTCCGGCCACCAGCTGTACTGGTCACCTTCACGGCTGACTTCGCGCAGGGCATCGACATAACCCATCTCGCCCGTGATCGCATCCATCCAGGCCCGCTCGGGCGCCAGGAAGCCCGGCGACTGCTGGCTGTCACGCCAGTTTTTGATGTCGAGCTTCTGTTGCGCCACGTAGAACGAGCCGCAGTAGATGTATTCGCGACGCTTGCGGCGTTGCTTGTCCAGGTACTTGGCAAAGTCGTCCATCAACTTGAACTTCTGGTTCAAGTCTTCATCCCCGTTCATGCCCGAAGGCAACAGCAGGGTGGCAATACTGACTTTGTCGAAATCTGCTTGCAGGTAACGCCCGTAACGGTCGGCTGTCTCGAAGCCCAGGCCGGTGATGACTGCCTTGGGCTGCATGCGCGAATAGAGGGCCACACCACCTTGGGCAGGCACCTCCGCGTCGCAGGCATAAAGGAAATAGCCATCGAGCTGGAAAGCTGGGTCATCGAGTTCAAAGGCCGAGGCGCGGGTATCCTGAAGGCAGATGACGTCGGCATTCTGGGCTTGCAGCCAGCTGAGCAAACCACGCTCGGCCGCAGCCTGAATGCCATTTACGTTCACACTGATGATCCGCATAAATGGCCCCATAAATCTCGTGCGTGTATGATACCCGAGCTCAACCCATTTAGCTAAATCCGTGGTGTCCGGGACTATTCATGCAGCCGTATCAGCGCGACTTTATCCGTTTTGCCATCGATCGCGGGGTACTGCGTTTCGGTGAATTCACCCTGAAATCGGGGCGTACCAGCCCGTATTTCTTCAATGCCGGCCTGTTCAACACCGGTTCCGCCCTGGCCGAACTGGGCCGTTGCTACGCCGCCGCCATCGTCGACAGCAAGATCCCGTTCGATGTGCTGTTCGGCCCGGCCTACAAGGGTATCCCGCTGGCGGCGACTACCGCCGTGGCGCTGGCAGACCAGCATCAGCTCGACGTGCCATGGTGCTTCAACCGCAAGGAAGCCAAGGACCACGGCGAAGGCGGCAGCCTGGTTGGCGCACCGCTGGCCGGTGAGGTGTTGATCATCGACGACGTGATCACTGCCGGTACCGCCATTCGTGAGGTCATGCAAATCATCAACGCCCAGCAGGCCAAGGCCGCCGGCGTGCTGATCGCGCTGAACCGCGAAGAGCGTGGCAATGGCGAGTTGTCGGCGATCCAGGAGGTGGAGCGCGACTTCGGCATCCCGGTGGTCAGCATCGTTTCGCTGACCCAAGTGCTGGAGTTCCTGGCCGATGACCCACAGCTGAAGCAGCACTTGCCGGCTGTCGAGGCTTACCGGGCGCAGTACGGGATCTGATCCTGGCCTGGAACTGAAAAAGGCGACCTTCTTGTGAAGGTCGCCTTTTTTTGTGTCGCCTGTTCGGGCCTCTTCGCGGGTGAACCCGCTCCTACATGGGGCAGCGCCAGGCTCGAAGGCTGCGATTGCCTTGTAGGAGCGGGTTTATCGAGGCGTCGAACCGCCGCGAATAAGCCCGAACAGGCTAACCAATCACTCAGCGTGGCTTGCGGTTGGTAATCAGGGTACCCACGCCGCTGTCGGTGAAGATCTCCAGCAGCACCGCATTCGGCACGCGGCCGTCGATGATGTGCGAGCTGTTCACGCCGCCCTGCACCGCATCCAGCGCGCACTTGATCTTCGGCAGCATGCCGCCGTAGATGGTGCCGTCGGCGATCAGTTCGTTGACCTGCTCGGTGGTCAGGCCGGTCAGGACCTGGCCCTGCTTGTCCATCAGGCCGGCGATGTTGGTCAGCAGCATCAGCTTCTCAGCCTTCAGCGCCTCGGCCACCTTACCGGCCACCAGGTCGGCGTTGATGTTGTACGACTCACCGTTGGCACCCACGCCGATTGGCGCGATGACCGGGATGAAGTCGCCCTTCACCAGCATGTTCAACAGGTCAGTGTTCACGCTCACCACTTCGCCAACGTGGCCGATGTCGATGATTTCCGGGGTAGTCATCTCGGGCGTTTGGCGGCTGACGGTCAGCTTGCGGGCGCGGATCAGCTCCGCGTCCTTGCCGGTCAGGCCGATGGCGCTGCCGCCGTGGCGGTTGATCAGGTTGACGATGTCCTTGTTGACCTGGCCACCCAGCACCATCTCTACCACGTCCATGGTCGCCGAGTCGGTGACGCGCATGCCGTCGATGAAGTGGCTTTCGATCGACAGGCGCTTGAGCAGGTCGCCGATCTGCGGGCCACCGCCGTGGACCACCACCGGGTTGATGCCCACAGCCTTCATCAGCACGATGTCACGGGCGAAGCCGGTCTTGAGCTCCTCGCTCTCCATCGCGTTGCCGCCGTACTTGATCACCAGGGTCTTGCCGACAAAGCGGCGAATGTAAGGCAGTGCTTCGGACAAAACCTCGGCTACATGGGAAGCGGCATCGCGATCGAGGGTCATGCAGGGCTCCTGTAAGGAACAGATAGTCGGTCAGAACGGCAGTTGCAGCTCAGGCTCAACCCGCAGCAACTGGGTACGGAAAACATCCTTGATACGTTGCAACTCGGCGTCGCTGTCGGCCTCGAAGCGCAGCACCAGCACCGGGGTGGTGTTGGAGGCGCGAACCAGGCCCCAGCCGTTGGCGTAGTCGACCCGCACACCGTCGATGGTGGTCAGGTTGGCTTCGCCCCAGTCGGCGTCGCGTTGCAGTGCATCAATGATGCTGAATTTACCCTCGTCGGTCACATCAATATTGATTTCCGGCGTGGAAATATCGTTCGGGAAGGCCGCAAACAGGTTTTCGGCGCTCTGCCCGGCCTTGCTGAGGATCTCCAGCAGGCGTGCAGCGCTGTAGATACCGTCGTCAAAACCGTACCAGCGTTCCTTGATGAAGATGTGACCGCTCATCTCGCCGGCCAGCAGCGAACCGGTCTGTTTCATCTTCTTCTTGATCAGCGAGTGGCCGGTTTTCCACATCAGTGCGCGGCCGCCGTGCTGTTCGATCAGCGGGGTCAGGCGGCGGGTGCATTTGACGTCGAAGATGATCTCGGCGCCCGGGTTGCGCGCCAGCACGTCCTGGGCAAACAGCATCAGCAGGCGGTCGGGGTAGACGATGCTGCCGGTGTTGGTCACCACGCCGACGCGGTCGCCGTCACCGTCGAAGGCCAGGCCGATATCTGCACCGGTTTCCTTGACCTTGGCGATCAGGTCTTCGAGGTTTTCCGGCTTGCCCGGGTCTGGGTGGTGGTTGGGGAAGTTGCCGTCAACCTCGCAGAACAGCGGGACCACTTCACAGCCCAGCGCCTCGATCAGCTGTGGCGCAATCACCCCAGCAGCGCCGTTGCCGCAGTCCACCACCACCTTGAGCTTTTTCGCCAGCTTCACGTCACCGACGATCTGCTGGAAGTAGCGGTCAAGGATCTCGACCTTTTCCACGCGGCCTTCGGCCAGGGTCAGGTCATTGGTTTTCAGGCGGGTCAGCAGGGCCTGGATCTGTTCATTGGCCAAGGTGTCGCCCGCAATCACGATCTTGAAGCCGTTGTAGTCCGACGGGTTGTGGCTGCCGGTCAGCATCACACCCGATTTACCGGCCAGCACGTTGGCGGCGTAGTACAGCGCCGGGGTGGGCACCAGGCCGACGTCGCTGACCTGGCAACCGGCATCGACCAGGCCCTTGATCAGCTGTTCCACCAGCATCGGGCCCGACAGGCGGCCGTCACGGCCTACCGAAACCTGCGGCTCGCCCTGGGCCAGGCTTTGCGCGCCGATGGCGCGGCCGATCCAGTAGGCGGTTTCGGCGTGCAGGGTCTTGCCGACCACGCCACGGATGTCATACGCGCGGAAAATGCTGTCTGGCAATTCGGCGGGGACCAGGTGGGCCATGTCGTTCATCTCTGGAAGCTCCATTAGTCAAAGGCTTTCTGGGCAGGCGCAAACTGAACGCTTGGACGGTGGTTTCGCCAGAGAGTTCGCCATCCTTGGCCTGAACGGTCGTTCTGTCGGCTCAGTGGCTGCCGGAGTGACCGAAGCCGCCAGCGCCACGCTGGCTTTCATCAAATGCTTCGACGATATCGAAGTGGGCCTGTACCACCGGGACCAGCACCAGCTGGGCGATGCGCTCGCCAACAGCAATGGTGAACGGGGTGTTGCCGCGGTTCCAGCACGAGACCATCAGCTCGCCCTGGTAGTCCGAGTCGATCAGCCCGACCAGGTTGCCCAGCACGATGCCGTGCTTATGGCCCAGGCCCGAGCGCGGCAGGATCACTGCAGCCAGGCCCGGGTCGCCGATGTAGATCGACAGGCCGGTAGGGATCAGCAGGGTCTGGCCAGGCTCAAGGACAGTGTCTTCCTTGAGCAGGGCGCGCAGGTCGAGGCCGGCGGAACCAGGGGTGGCGTAGGTTGGCAGCGGGAATTCGCTGCCCAGGCGTGGGTCGAGGATCTTGGCTTGAAGAGCGTGCATGGAACTTATTGAACCTGATTGAGCCGTTCGGCGATGAAGGCGACCAGTTGCCGGGCGATCTTGCCCTTGCTGGTCTGCGCGAAGAGAGTCTGGTGCTGCTGGCGGTCGATCACGGTCAAGGCGTTTTCTTCGCTGTTGAAGCCGATGCTGGGGTTGGCCACATCATTGGCGACGATCAGGTCGAGGTTCTTGTCCTTGAGCTTGCGCGTGGCGTAATCGAGCAAGTGTTCGGTCTCGGCGGCAAAGCCGACGCTGAACGGGCGGTCGGCGCGGCCAGCAAGGGTGGCAAGGATATCGGGATTGCGCACCATCTGCAGCAGCATGCCGTCGCCGGTCGTAGGATCCTTCTTCAGTTTTTGTGCGGCAACCACTTCCGGGCGGTAGTCCGCAACCGCTGCCGAGGCGATGAACAGGTCGCATGGCATGGCCGCTTCGCAGGCCGCGAGCATATCCCGCGCGCTGACCACGTCGATACGGCTGACCCGGTCGGGGGTAGGCAGGTGCACCGGGCCGGTGACGAGGGTTACCCGAGCCCCGGCTTCGGCGGCCGCCTCGGCCAGGGCGAAGCCCATCTTGCCGGAGCTATGATTGGTGATGTACCGCACCGGGTCGATGTTTTCCTGGGTCGGCCCGGCAGTGATCAGCACGTGTTTGCCGGTCAGCGCCTGGCGCTTGAAGCTTTCTGCCGCGCACCAGGCCAGGTCGGTGGCTTCGAGCATGCGCCCCAGGCCGACGTCGCCGCAGGCCTGGCTGCCGGAGGCCGGGCCGAACACCTGGATGCCACGGCTCTTGAGCAGTTCAAGGTTTGCCTGGGTGGCCGGGTCGCGCCACATGGCCTGGTTCATCGCCGGGGCCACGGCCACGGTGGCGTCGGTGGCCAGCACCAAGGTGGTCAGCAGGTCATCGGCCATGCCCTGGGCCATGCGCGCCATCAGGTCTGCGGTGGCCGGGGCGATCAGCACCAGGTCGGCCCACTTGGCCAGTTCGATGTGGCCCATGGCCGCTTCGGCGGCCGGGTCGAGCAGGTCCATGTGCACCGGGTGGCCCGACAGCGCCTGCAGGGTCAGCGGGGTGATGAACTCGGCACCACCACGGGTCATGACGACGCGCACCTGCGCGCCGTGCTCCAGGAGTCGGCGAATCAGCTCGGCGCTTTTGTAGGCGGCAATGCCGCCACCCACGCCGAGAACGATGCGCTTGCGATACAGCCGCTGCATAGGCTTGCCTTTTTCCAGTGAGAGCGGGCGGCGACGTTTGAAAATGCCTGCGGCAGAACGTCGCATGTACGAGGCGAAATAGATTAACACAGGGCCGAAATGGGCCGCAGCAAGGGCAGAGGGGCGGGGATGAATATCAGGGAGTGGCCGGCGGAAGAGCGGCCGAGGGAGAAGTTGTTGCAGCGTGGGGCGGCGGTGCTGTCGGATGCCGAGTTGCTGGCCGTGTTGTTGGGCTCGGGGGTCGCCGGGCGTAATGTGCTGGACCTTGCGCGGGGGCTGCTGGTGCGTTTTGGTGGGCTGAGGCAGTTTCTTGAGGCTGACCGCGAGGCCGTGTTGCGTGAGCCGGGCATAGGGGCTGTGAAATACGCGCAGTTGCAAGCGCTACTGGAAATTGGCCGGCGCTACCTGGATGAGAGCATCGAGCGCGCAGCGCCCCTTGAAGGGCCTGTGGCGGTCCGGCGTTATCTCAAGGCCATGTTGCGTCATGAGCCCAGTGAGGTGTTCGGCTGCCTGTTTCTCGACACCAAGCACCGGCCGTTGGCATTCGAGATCCTGTTCAGGGGCACGATCGACCGGGCCAACGTCTACCCGCGGGAGGTCGTACGGCGGGCACTGCTGCATAACGCGGCGGCGTTGATCCTGTGCCACAACCATCCTTCGGGCAACAGTGAGCCGAGCCAGGACGATGTGCATCTGACCTTGTCGTTGAAGCGGGGTTTGGCGTTGATCGATGTGCGGGTGCTGGATCACATCATCGTTGGTGACGGAGAGCCGTTATCGATGGTTGAGCAGGGGTGGATTGTGGCCTGAGGCAGGTCAATGGGGTCAGGGCTGCCAGGTGCCTGTCTTGAGAGGTATGGCGCCTGTGAGATCGAGCGCCGCCCGCGCGGCGCTTCGCGGGGCAAGCCCGCTCCCACATCTGTTTCGGGCCAATCAGTCCTGTGAGGTCACCGCTGTTCGCCTTGTTTGTCCCCTTCAATATCGGCTGCACCGCTGTTCTTAATCTCTCTCCAGCCATACACCCAGGGTGCGCGCGCCTAAGGCACAGGAATCATTGGCCCGAAACAGATGTGGGAGCGGGCTTGCCCCGCGAAGCGCCGCGCGGGCGGCGCTCGATCTCACAGGCAACACAGCCCTGAAGACAGGCCCCTCCAGACCTTACTTGGTCACCGAAACCTTACTGAAATCCAGCCGCCCAAACGGACTTACCTGGTACCCCTCGACCTCCTGGCGCAGCAAGGTCGCCGCTGTCGGGTGTGCCAGCGGCACCCACAGTGCCTGCTGCTGGATCAGCGTCTGGGCCTGCTGGTACAGCCGGCTGCGCACGCTCTGGTCGTTGGTAGTACGCCCGGCGCTGATCAGTTGGTCCAGGCGGTTGTCGCAGAAGCGCGCGAAGTTGGTCCCCGACTCCACTGCCGCACAGGAAAACTGCGGGCTGAGGAAGTTGTCCGGGTCGCCGTTGTCACCGGCCCAGCCCATGAACAGCAGGTCATGCTCGCCAGCCTTGGCGCGGCGGATCAGCTCGCCCCATTCGATTACGCGGATTTCCGCTTTTACGCCAATCTTGGCCAGGTCAGCCTGCAGCATCTGCGCGCCAAGGCTGGGGTTGGGGTTGAGCAGGCTGCCCGAAGGGCGGGTCCAGATCGTGGTGCTGAAACCCTCGGCCAGGCCGGCCTTGGTCAACAGGGCCTTGGCTTTCTTCAGGTCCAGCGGGTAGCCGGGCAGGTCCTTGGCGTAACTCCAGGTGTTTGGCGGGTAGGGGCCGTTGGCGGCCACCGCCGAATCCTCGAACACAGCCCTGAGGTAGGCCTGCTTGTCGAAGGCCAGGTTGATCGCCTGGCGCACTTCCGGCTTGTCCAGCGGCGGGTGCTGGCTGTTGATGGCGACAAAGGCCGTCATGAATGCCGGGGTGCTGGCCACCTTGAGGTTGCCGTCCTTGCCCGCCTCGGCAATATCCAGCGGCTTGGGCGACAGGGCCACCTGGCACTCGCCACGCTTGAGTTTCTGCAGGCGCACGTTGGCGTCGGTGGTGATGGCGAAGATCAGCGGGTCGACCGCTGGTTTGCCGGCGAAATAGTCCGGGTTGGCGCGGTAGCGCACCACGGCGTCTTTCTGGAACCGCTGGAACACGAACGGGCCAGTGCCAACCGGCTGGCTGTTGAGCTTCTCCGGGGTGCCGGCCTTGAGCAGCTTGTCGGCATATTCGGCGGAGTAGATCGAAGCGAAGCCCATGCTCAGGGTGGCCAGGAAGGTGGCGTCCGGGTGGCTGAGGGTAAAGCGCACGGTGTTCGGCGCCGGCGCCTCGATGGCCTTGATCAAGCTGCCCAGTTGCAGCGACTGCGCGTGCGGGTAGCCGCCGGGTGCGGTCTTGTGCCAGGCATGTGCCGGGTAGAGCATGCGCTGGAAGCTGAACAGCACGTCGTCGGCATTCAGTTCCCGGCCAGGCTTGAAATACGGGGTGCTGTGGAACTTCACGCCATCGCGCAAGGTGAAGTCGTACACCAGGCCGTCGGCCGATACCGTCCAGCTGGCCGCCAGGCTCGGTACCACCTTGCCCTGCGCCGCGTCGAACTCCACCAGGCGGTTCATCAGCACGTCGGCGGTGGCGTTGGTGGTGGTCAGCGAGTTGTACTGCACCACGTCGAAGCCTTCGGGGCTGGCCTCGCTGCAAACGCTCAGCGGTGCGGCCTGGGCAGTGCTGGCAGCGAACACGGTGCCTGCGGCGAACAAAGAGTTGAGGAGTAAGGAAAGGGCGGCGGCACGCATGGTGGCTCCTTGGCTGTCAGTGGCCCATCTGCCAGTGCAGTCTGGAAAAGGCCTACCCTAGTGTGCCTGCCCGTAAATGACCACACCCTTTTTTACAAAACTGGCGACGAGCGGTCGACGGCTGGCGGGGCCTGCCGCTATGCTGCCCCGGCGCGTTCTGGCGTGCGGCAATGTGTATCTACTGTTGTTGCAGCCAAGTCTTTCTGGTATAAAGCAGCGCTCTTTTCTAGGGGCTCGGCCTGTCGCATCAGCGGATCCGGTCGATAAGACCTCCAGAATCACGGCGCCCAGGCGCCAAAGACTGAGAGATTAAGCGGCCAACCCATGCCGGGTTGGGCATGTGGTTTTAGAGGGCTGAGTCATGTCGAGAGTCTGTCAAGTTACTGGTAAGGGTCCAGTAACCGGGAACAACATTTCCCACGCAAACAACAAAACCCGTCGTCGTTTCCTGCCGAACCTGCAGCACCACCGTTTCTGGGTTGAATCCGAGAAGCGTTTCGTGCGTCTGCGCGTTTCCGCCAAAGGCATGCGTATCATCGACAAGCGCGGCATCGACGCCGTTCTGGTTGACATCCGTAAAGCTGGCGCCAAGGTTTAAGGGAGAGCATCATGCGTGAATTGATCCGTCTGGTTTCGAGTGCCGGTACCGGCCACTTCTACACCACCGACAAGAACAAGCGCACCACCCCGGACAAAATCGAGATCAAGAAATATGATCCGGTTGTTCGCAAGCACGTGGTGTACAAGGAAGCCAAGATCAAGTAATTGATCGGCGACCTGAAAAAAACCCGCATCCGAAAGGACGCGGGTTTTTTTATGCCTGCTCGGGCCTCTTCGCGGGCAAGCCCGCGAAGAGGCCGGCACTGCCGCCGCTTATTTCTGCTCGAACATCACATAAATCTTGCGGCATGGCTCCAGCACCTCCCAGGTGCCCTTGAACCCGGCCGGGATGACAAACCGATCGCCGGCCCGCAAGGTTTTCGCCCCGCCGTCCTGGTCGCGCAGCACCGAAACGCCCTGGACGATCTCGCAGTATTCGTGCTCGGTGTAGTTCACCTTCCATTGGCCCACCTCACCTTCCCACACGCCAGCAGCAAATTGCCCGCATGGGCTGGAATAGTGGTTGTAGACCGCCTGGTCGGGCTCGCCCTTGAGGATTTTTTCCGCCGCAGGGCGGTAGCGTTCGGCCTCGGTGATGACCTGGGCGAAGTCGATGATGCTGTCGATGCGCATGGTGCGGCTCCTGTTGTTGTTTAATAAAATGAACATCAGTAGGCTTTTGAGCCTTCCGTGTCAAATATATTGATAGTTTACACCGGCTGGTTTAGGGTATCGCTTGCCAGTGTGCGCTCGTCGCCCGGCCAGAATTCTGACAACGCCTGTGAGTCCTCAGTGCGGCGTTGCACCTAAACAAGAGGAGGAGTTTCGTATGACCACCCTGACCCGTGCGGACTGGGAACAACGTGCCCAGCAACTGAAGATCGAAGGCCGTGCCTTCATCAACGGCGAATACACCGATGCCGCATCCGGTGAAACCTTCGAGTGCCTGAGCCCGGTCGACGGACGCTTCCTGGCCAAGGTTGCCAGTTGCGACCTGGCCGATGCCAACCGCGCTGTGGAAAACGCCCGTGCCACCTTCAACTCCGGCGTGTGGTCGCAGCTGGCCCCGGCCAAGCGCAAGGCCAAGCTGATCCGTTTCGCCGATCTGCTGCGCAAGAATGTCGAAGAGTTGGCGCTGCTGGAAACCCTGGACATGGGCAAGCCGATTGGCGACTCCTCCAGCATCGACATCCCAGGCGCGGCCCAGGCCATTCACTGGACCGCCGAAGCCATCGACAAGGTCTACGACGAAGTCGCCCCGACCCCGCACGACCAGCTTGGCCTGGTTACCCGTGAGCCGGTGGGTGTGGTCGGTGCCATCGTTCCGTGGAACTTCCCGCTGCTGATGGCCTGCTGGAAGCTCGGCCCGGCGCTGGCCACCGGTAACTCGGTAGTGCTCAAACCGTCCGAAAAGTCGCCGCTGACCGCCATTCGCATCGCCCAACTGGCGATCGAAGCCGGCATCCCGGCTGGCGTGCTGAACGTGCTGCCAGGCTATGGCCATACCGTGGGCAAGGCCCTGGCCCTGCACATGGATGTCGACACCCTGGTGTTCACCGGTTCGACCAAGATCGCCAAGCAGCTGATGGTCTACGCCGGCGAATCGAACATGAAACGCATCTGGCTGGAAGCCGGTGGCAAGAGCCCGAACATCGTCTTCGCCGACGCCCCGGACCTGCAAGCTGCCGCTGAAGCGGCTGCCAGTGCCATCGCCTTCAACCAGGGCGAAGTGTGCACCGCCGGCTCGCGCCTGCTGGTCGAGCGCTCGATCAAGGACAAGTTCCTGCCTATGGTGGTCGAGGCCCTGAAAGGCTGGAAGCCAGGCAACCCACTGGACCCACAGACCACTGTCGGTGCCCTGGTCGATACCCAGCAGATGAACACCGTGCTGTCGTACATCGAAGCTGGCCACAAGGACGGCGCCAAGCTGCTGGCCGGTGGCAAGCGCACGCTGGAAGAGACTGGCGGCACCTACGTCGAGCCGACCATTTTCGACGGCGTGACCAACGCCATGCGCATTGCCCAAGAAGAAATCTTCGGCCCAGTGCTGTCGGTAATCGCCTTCGACACCGCCGAAGAGGCCGTGGCCATTGCCAACGACACGCCGTATGGCCTGGCGGCGGGTATCTGGACTTCGGACATTTCCAAGGCCCACAAGACCGCCCGTGCCGTGCGCGCCGGCAGCGTCTGGGTCAACCAGTACGACGGCGGCGACATGACCGCGCCGTTCGGTGGCTTCAAGCAGTCGGGCAACGGCCGTGACAAGTCGCTGCATGCGCTGGAGAAGTACACCGAGCTGAAAGCGACCTGGATCAAGCTGTAATCCCAGGGGGCCGCTTTGCGGCCCGATAGCGACACAAGGCCGCTCCTACAGGGATTCGCGATTTCCTGTAGGAGCGGCCTTGTGTCGCTATCGGGCTGCAAAGCAGCCCCCAACAATTCAAGAGGTCAAGGATGCGTTGGGGTACCTACTTCGCCGTGCTGGCATCGGTGCTCAGTGTCGGCCTGGCGCTCGGCGTGAGCATGCCGTTGGTGTCCCTGCGCCTGGAGGCCTGGGGCTACGGCAGCTTTGCCATTGGCGTAATGGCGGCGATGCCGGCGCTGGGCGTTCTGGCCGGTGCCAGCCTGGCCAGCCGCCTGGCCGGTTGGGTCGGCGTGCCCTCGGCCATGCGCATCTGCCTGTGGGGCGGGGCGCTGTCGATCGGACTGGTCGCACTGCTGCCCAGTTACCCTTTGTGGCTGCTGCTGCGGCTGATGATCGGCATGTCCCTGACCGTGGTGTTCATCCTCGGCGAAAGCTGGATCAACCAACTGGTGGTCGAACAATGGCGCGGCCGCCTGGTGGCACTGTATGGCAGCAGCTACGCCCTGAGCCAGTTGGCCGGGCCACTGGTGCTGGGCGTTCTTGGTTCCGATGACGACTTCGGCTTCTGGGCCGCGACTGGCCTGCTGCTGCTCGCACCGTTGGTGCTGATGGGGCGTGGCGGGGCACCGAGCACCGAAGCCTGCAGCGTCACCTTCCGCGATCTGTTCGCCTTCTGCCGGCGCCTGCCGGTGATCGCCTGGGCCATTGCCCTGTTTGCCTCGTTCGAGGCGATGATCCTGACCTTGCTGCCGGTGTATTGCCTGCAGCAAGGCTTTACCACCGAAATCGCCCTGTTCATGGTCAGTACCGTGGTGGTCGGCGATGCGGTGCTGCAGCTGCCCATTGGTGCGCTGGCCGACCATATGTCGCGCCGTGTGTTGTTCACCGGTTGTGCGGTGACCTTGCTGGTGTCCAGCCTGGCAATTCCGCTGCTGCTGCATACCCCGGCCGTGTGGCCGTTGTGGGTGCTGTTCGGGGCCAGTGCTGGTGGCTTGTTCACCTTGTCACTGGTGTTGATCGGCGAACGCTACCGCGATGATGAGCTGGTGCGGGCCAATGCTCATGTGGCACAACTGTGGGGTATTGGTTGCCTGCTTGGGCCATTGTTGGCGGGGGCGGGGAGCCAGTGGATCAGTGGGCATGCGTTGTTGTTGCTGATGGCGGTCGGGGCTGCCGGGTTGGTGGTGTTGACCCAGAGGCGCGGGGCTTTCGAGGCTGTGTCTGCCTGACCCATTTTGGGACCGCTTTGCGGTCCATCGCGACGCAAGGCCGCTCCTACAGGAGTTACGCGATCCCCTGTAGGAGCGGCCTTGCGTCGCGATGGGCTGCAAAGCAGCCCCAAAATTGCCGCTACAACATCTTCTCCAAGCCAACCGCCTTGCTGATCCAGGCATTGAACCGCCGCCACATCCCGCCCGGTTCAGACGTCAGCATATGCCGCTGCCCATTGTCCTCGGTCGCCCACACCAGCCTGTCGCCCACCAGCTTCACCTGGTAGCTCAACGCCGGCGCCATACCTTGCTGGGTCAGCTCGCGGGTGTATTCAGCCAGCTCCGGGCTGTCCACCAGCACCCCGACCTCGGTGTTCCACAGCACTGAACGCGGGTCGAAGTTGAACGAACCGATAAAGGTCTTGCGCCGGTCGAACACGATCGCCTTGGTGTGCAGGCTGGAATCCGAACTGCCACGGAAACTCAGGCGCCCCGCGCTGGGGTCGCCGGGCTGGCGGCGCAGCTCGTACAGTTGCACCCCGTGCTCAAGCAAGGCCCGGCGATAGGGCGCATAGCCGCCGTGCACTGCCGGTACATCGGTGGCTTCCAGCGAGTTGGTCAGCAGCTTCACCGAAACGCCAGCGTCGGCGCGGCCGGTCAGGTACAGCAACCCCGGTTCACCCGGCACAAAGTACGCCGATGTCAGCATCAGCTCGCTGTGCACGTTGGCCAGGTCTGGCGCCAGTTGCTGGCTCAGCAGCAATTGCGGGTCCGGCTCGTCGTCGGCCAGTACCTTGCTGGGTGCATCCCACAGCGCCTGGGCGTGTGCCCAGATCAGCTCGTTGCGCCACACGTCCAGGCGCGGCTGCGACTGGTAGGCCATCAGGCGGTCATACAGGGCCTTGCGCTGGGTTCTGGCTTCAGCCAGCGACACCTCCAGGCGGTGGCGGCTGGCGCGCAGGTCGTCGGCGTCCGGGTCACTCCAGAGGAAATCGGTGATTGGGCGGCTGAGTGCGCTGTTCCAGTACTGGTCGAAGCTGTGCCCGAGTTGCTCGGCCACCGGCCCGACGCCCAGCAGATCGATGTCGGTGAAGTTGAGGTTGGGCTCGGCATCGAAATACTCATCACCGAGGTTGCGCCCGCCGACGATGGCCATGCTGTTGTCCACCAGGAACAGCTTGTTGTGCATGCGCCGGTGCTGGCGCGACAGGTTGAACAGCCGACCGACAGCGCGCGTCACCCCGGTGCTGCGGCCCAGGTGCAGCGGGTTGAACACGCGAATCTGGATGTTCGGGTGGGCATCGAGGGTGCCCATGATGGTATCCAGGCCATCGCTGGTGGTGTCGTCGAGCAGGATGCGCACGCGTACGCCACGGTCGGCGGCGCGCAGCAGTTCGTGCACCAGGGCGCGGGTGCTGAGGCCGTCGTGGACGATGTAGTACTGCAAGTCGATGCTGGCCTGGGCGTTGCGAATCAGCTCGGCACGGGCGCGAAAGGCCTCGTTGCTGTTAGGCAGCAGGCGAAAGCCCGAACGGCCGCCGTAGGGCGCGGCTTGGCGCTGCACCGAGCGGCCGAAGGCCGAGTCGTTGGCAGGCAGCGCCTGGCTGGTTTCGCGGGGCGTACTGACACTGGCGCAGCCGGCAAGGGCGAGCAGCAGCACCAGCAGCAGAGGCAAGGCTCGCTGGCGTCTCAAGGGTGGATCGTCCTGTGCAGCAAGGGCTATAGGGGGTTGGACCGTGGCGGGCGGCGCAAAGTTACGCGTCGGCGCTTTCTTCATCCAGTAGACGAAGGGCGGCTTCACCGACCTTGCGCACGGCAGCTTCGATCTGCGGCGTCGGCCGCGCGGCGAAGTTCATGCGCAGGCAATGACGGAACTTGCCCGAGGCAGAGAAGATGCTGCCTACGGCAACCTGTACACCTTGCTCCAGTAAAGCGCGGTTCAGCCGCAGCGTGTCGAAATGTTCGGGTAATTCTACCCAGAGCATGAAGCCGCCTTGCGGCCGGCTGACCCGGGTGCCTGCCGGGAAGTAGCGGGTTACCCAGTCGCTCATCAGGTCGCGGCCACGCTGGTACTGGCTGCGCATGCGCCGCACGTGGGGCTGGTAGTGCCCGCCGGCGATGAAGTCGGCGATGGCCAGTTGTGGCTGGCAGGCCGTGCTGCCGGTGCTGATGTACTTCATGTGCAGTACCCGCTCCAGGTAGCGCCCGGGCGCCACCCAGCCTACCCGCAGGCCGGGGGCCAGCGTCTTGGAGAACGAACTGCAGAGCAGCACGCGGCCGTCGTCGTCGAACGACTTGAGGGTGCGCGGGCGCGGGTAGGTGTAGGCCAGGTCGCCGTACACATCGTCTTCCAGAATCGCCACGTCGTAGCGCTGGGCCAGGCTCAGCAGGGCCTTCTTGCGCGCCTCGGGCATGATGTAGCCGAGTGGGTTGTTGCAGCTGGGGGTGATCTGGATGAGCTTGATCGGCCACTGCTCCAGGGCCAGCTCCAGCGCCTCAAGGCTGATGCCGGTGACCGGGTCGGTGGGGATTTCCAGCGCTTTCATGCCCAGGCCCTTGAGGGTTTGCATGGCGCCATGGAAGCTGGGCGAGTCGACCGCGACAATGTCGCCTGGCGCACAGACCGCGCGGATGCTGCATGACAGCGCTTCGTGGCAGCCAGTGGTGATCACCAGATCGGCCGGGCCCAGGCGGCAGCCGGAATCGAGCATCAGCCGCGCCACCTGCTCGCGCAGGGCCAGGTTGCCGTGGATGTTGTCGTAGTACAGGCCAGGCATGTCCTGGCGCCGGCTCAACTGGGCGAGGCTACGTAGCAGCGGCTTGAGGGTAGGGCTATCGATGTCGGGCATGCCGCGGCCAAGCTGCACCACATCCTTGCGTGGGGTGCTGCGCACCAGCTCCAGCACCTGCTCCCACTGCGAGATGTCCACCGGCCGCTGGGCCGGGCGACTGACGGCGGGTAGCGCCGGCAGCTGGCGGTGGTCGCTGACGAAGTAACCGGACTTGGGACGTGGCGAGACCATGCCGCTGTCTTCGAGCATGCGGTAGGCCTGCTGCACGGTGCTCAGGCTGACCCCGTGCTCCACACTCAGGGCGCGTACCGACGGCAGGCGCTGACCGGGGCGGTACAAGCCCTGTTCAATGCGGGCGCCGAGCAGTTCGGCGAGGTTCAGGTAGAGCGTCACGGCATACTCCTGCGCTGCCTGGTGCAGCGACCGGTACAGTTTGGGGGAAAATACAGCATTCAGTCGGGCTACGGCCAATTCTGTATGGGAATAATAAGGCTGTATTGGATCTGTATTGGCGCTGCTGCCGACGCGCATGCTTTCCCTACGATATCGACGGAACGGGAGGGTGCGGTGATGGGTGGCATGAGCGATGTGCGCTTGCAACTGTTGGCCAGGGAACTGGAAGCCGGGCAGCAGGCCAAGGTATTCAACGCGCCGCAAGGGCTTGGGCGTTGGGGGCTGATGCTGCACCGCTGGCATACCCGCAGGGCACTGCTGCAGTTGACTGACGATGAGCTGCGCGATGTCGGGCTGAGCTGGGAGCAGGCGCGGATCGAGGGGAGTAAGCCCTTCTGGAAAGACTAATCAGGCAAGTGCTGCGCGGTCTATGTAGGAGCGGCCTTGTGTCGCGAAAGGGCCGCAAAGCGGCCCCGGCGATTCCTGCGGCGAAGCTGAAACCCTGGGGGCGCTTCGCACCCCTTTCGCGACGCAAGGCCGCTCCTACACTGACCGCGTTGCTTTCAGACCAGCTCTTTGAGCCTGTGCCACAGCATCCCCAACGCCAGCAGCGGCGAGCGCAAATGCTGGCCGCCAGGGAAGGTGATGTGCGGCACCTTGGCGAACAGGTCGAAACGCCCGCTCTCCTGGCCGCTGATGGCCTCGCCCAGCAAGCGCGCAGCCAGGTGGGTGGCGTTGAGCCCGTGGCCCGAATAGGCCTGGGCGTAATACACATTCGGCTGGTCAGCCAGGCGGCCAACCTGTGGCAGGCGGTTGGCGCCTATGCCGATCATGCCGCCCCACTGGTAGTCAATGCGTACATCGGCCAGCTCCGGGAACACCTTGAGCATCTTCGGCTGCATGTAGGCGGCGATGTCTTTCGGGTCGCGACCCGAGTAATGGCAGGCACCGCCGAACAGCAGGCGGTTGTCGGCAGACAGGCGGTAGTAGTCCAGTGCCACGCGCTGGTCGCACACCGCCATGTTCTGCGGCAGCAACCTGCGGGCGCGCGCCTCACCCAGCGGTTCAGTGGCGATAATGTAGCTGCCGGCTGGCAGCACCTTGCCGCCCAGTTCGCGGTTGAGGTTGTTGTGGTAGGCGTTGCAGCACAGTACCAGGGTCTTGGCGCGTACCCGGCCCTGGGCAGTATGCACCTGCACCTCGGGGCCATAGTCGATACGGGAAACCTCGGACTGCTCGAACAGCTTAACGCCCAGGCGCGCGGCCACGGCCGCTTCACCCAAGGCCAGGTTGAGCGGGTGCAGGTGCCCCGAGCCCATGTCGACCAGCCCGCCCACATAGCAGTCGGCGCCGACCACGCTGTGGATATCGTCCTTGCCGACCAGGCGCAACTCGTGCTGGTAGCCCAGGCTGCGCAGTGCTTCGGCGTCTTCGGCAAAGCCCAGCAGCTCGGCGGGTTTATTGGCCAGGTCGCAATAGCCCCAGGTCAGGTCGCAGGCGATGGCGTGCTTTTCGACCCGCTCGCGCACGATCTGCACGGCCTCCAGGCCCATCAGCTTCAGGCTGCGCACGCCGTCCTCGCCGATCACCGGCAGGAACTGTTCCAGGCCATGGCCTACCCCGCGAATCAATTGCCCGCCATTGCGCCCGCTGGCGCCCCAGCCGAGCTTGCGCGCTTCCAGCAGGATCACCGAGAAGCCACGTTCGGCCAGTTCGATGGCGGTGTTCAGGCCTGAGTAGCCTCCGCCGACGATGCACACGTCGGCGCTGTGTTCACCTTGCAGGAAAGAGTGATCGGGGTGTGGCGCGCTGCTGGCGGCGTAGTAGGAGGCGGCGTGCTGCGCGCTGTGGATCATTGTGCAGGTCCCGAGGTTGTCGACAAAGCATGGAGGATAAGCTCGGGGCCTGGAGGGGGGCAACCAAGTAGCTATTCAGGTTTGTCTTGTTACCCCAACCGCCAATGGTAGAGATTGCGTTGGGTCGGGCGCATCCATGGTGCCGGCGCCCCGAATGTCGTAAAGCTGGCGAGCTGTGGCTACCGCAGCAAGAATCCCGTTGTCGGTTTGTATGGGTAGCTTGTTTCTACTCATCTGTACCAGCGTTTCGCCTGCCCTCATAGACGCAGTCTTCGGGAGTGACCTGTTCCTGGCTTGATCCTTTGCCTGCGTAAGCTCAACCAGTGAGTTGACCACCCTTGTATTGCCATTGTGCATTTCCAGAACTTGCTCCCCATTCATTGGGGTTACGCGATACGCCCTTGTCTGATTGCCGTTGGATATCAGCGGCGCATCTGGATCGTACTGTGGCGGTGGCTCGCCCCAACCAAAGTACGTTGGTGGGGCTGGGCTGTCGCCTGTGACTACTGCTCCGGGGGCGGCTGGTGAATAGGGAGGCAGCGTAGGCTGTGCCGGATGCTGGTTACGGTTACCCCGGAAGGTTGAATGAATAAGGCTTTGCGGACCTTTCCAGAGGTCACTCCACCTGAATCGCCCCGACGGGTCCGAGTAGTTGACCGGATCGTTCGAGCAGTAAGCATGAGTATTGATCCCGCCTCTGAGGAACGGGCTTTGTGAGTCGGGGCTATGGAAGCGCATCAATCCAGGACTGTAGCTGCGATGACCCGCCCCGAGTAGGTAGCAACCACTGGCAAAATCCAGCCGCTCCCCGACGAATCCAATGCTCACTGAGATTGCAGTGGGCATATGGCCAAAAGGAGTAAATGCAAAAGAGTGGTGAGTTTTACTCGATCCGATCATTACGGGCGTTTGTCTTTGATCTAGAGCGACCAAGGCAACACCCGCGGCTTTCCTTTCGGCGAGGGGGAGGTCCAGCGCCTGAGCGATGCGAAGCGTATCCTGGGTACCTTTCAGCACAGCAAGGTTCTTTCGGTTGTAAAAGAGTAGAATGTGGTTCTTCATTCGCTAGGCTCGATTAGCTGGAATGGGTCGCTGTCCCGTCAGTGTGTGTAGCAAGTAGGCTTACCCACAACTGTCAGAGTTACCAGGTCCACCGCTTTCACCGAGCACAAGCGTTATCTAGATAAAACAGTCATCTCAGCCATGTCCTGCAACCGCCACAAAATCCACTTCCTGCGCGAACTCATTCCTTCCTTCGAGTGCGTACCCGGCTGCCACGACTGTTGCGGCCCAGTCACCACCTCGGCGGAAGAAATGGCCCGCCTGCCGCGCAAGACCCAGGCCGAGCAGGACGCCGCGCTGGAGCGCCTGGACTGCGTGCACCTGGGCCCCAACGGCTGCACGGTGTATGAAGAGCGGCCAATGATCTGCCGCCTGTTCGGCACCACCCCGCAGTTGGCATGCCCGCGTGGCCGTGGCCCTGAACCGATGATCGATCCCGCTGCCGAGCAGCTGGTGCACCAGTTCATTGCCACCACCCGGCAGGTACTGGTCTAGCCTCAGTCCGGGATCGGCAGGCAGAGGCTCTCCTTTACCTCCTCCATCACGATGTAGCTCTTCGACTCGCGCACATGCGGCAGCTTCAGCAGGATGTCGCCGAGCAGCTTGCGGTACGAGGCCATTTCCGAAATGCGTGCTTTCACCAGGTAGTCGAAGTCACCGGAAACCAGGTGGCACTCCAGCACGTGCGGCAGCTTCAGCACCGCGCGGCGGAACTCCTCGAAGGTGTCGCCCGACTTGTAGTCCAGGCTGATTTCCACGAACACCAGCAGGCTGCCCTTGAGGTGCTGCGGGTTCAGGCGGGCGTTGTAGCCCATGATGATGCCCTCGCGCTCCAGGCGGCGAACCCGCTCGGTGCAAGGGGTGGTGGACAGCCCAACTTTCTCGCCCAGTTCGGTGAAGGAAATACGCCCGTCATTCTGCAGGATACGCAGGATATTGCGGTCGATCTTGTCCAGTTCACGCTTGCTCTGGTGCTGGGTTCTCATAGGGGATGCCCCTCCGTGAAAGGCGATTTTGCCGAGAATTCTCGCCAATACTAGGCTTTTATATAGTGAATTGCACTGGTCTCGAATTCCTATACTGCGCCCATTCATGCCATTTCAATAAAAGTCTGCGGCGTGCCGCGTGTGAGGGATATAACGATGCGAGTTCTGGTACTTGGTAGCGGCGTAATCGGAACCGCCAGTGCCTATTACCTGGCCCGGCAAGGCTTCGAAGTCACGGTGGTCGACCGCCAGCCGGCAGTGGCCATGGAAACCAGCTTTGCCAACGCCGGCCAAATCTCGCCCGGCTATGCCTCGCCCTGGGCCGCCCCAGGTGTGCCGCTCAAGGCCGTGAAGTGGCTGCTGGAGCGCCACGCCCCCCTTGCCATCAAGCTCACCGGCGACGTCGACCAGTACCTGTGGATGGCGCAGATGCTGCGCAACTGCACCGCCAGCCGTTATGCGGTGAACAAGGAGCGCATGGTGCGCCTGTCCGAGTACAGCCGTGACTGCCTTGACGAGCTGCGCGCCGAAACCGGCATCAACTACGAAAACCGCAGCCTGGGCACCACCCAGCTGTTCCGCACCCAGGCCCAGGTGGATGCTGCGGCCAAGGACATTGCCGTGCTCGAACAGTCCGGCGTGCCTTACGAGCTGCTCGACCGCGACGGCATTGCCCGCGTCGAACCGGCCCTGGCCGGCGTGAAAGACATCCTGGCCGGTGCCCTGCGCCTGCCTAACGACCAGACCGGCGACTGCCAGCTGTTCACCACCAAGCTGGCCGACATGGCGCTGAAGCTGGGTGTGGAATTCCGCTTCGGCCAGGACATCCAGCGCCTGGACTTTGCCGGCGACCGCATCAATGGCGTGTGGATCGACGGCAAGCTGGAAACTGCCGACCGCTACGTGCTGGCGCTGGGCAGCTACTCGCCGCAGATGCTCAAGCCGCTGGGCATCAAGGCCCCGGTATATCCGTTGAAAGGCTACTCGCTGACCGTGCCGATCACCAACGGCGACATGGCCCCGACCTCGACCATTCTCGACGAGACCTACAAAGTCGCGATCACCCGTTTCGACAACCGCATCCGTGTTGGCGGCATGGCGGAAATCGCCGGTTTTGACCTGTCGCTGAACCCACGTCGGCGCGAAACGCTGGAGATGATCGTCAACGACCTTTATCCTCAGGGCGGTGACCTGAGCCAGGCCAGCTTCTGGACCGGCTTGCGCCCGGCGACCCCGGACGGTACCCCGATTGTCGGTGCCACGGCGTTCCGCAACCTGTTCCTGAACACCGGCCACGGTACCTTGGGCTGGACCATGGCGTGCGGCTCCGGTCGCCTGCTGGCCGACCTGATTGCGCGCAAGAAGCCGCAAATCAGCGCCGAAGGCCTGGACATTTCCCGTTATGGCAACAGCCCCGAAGTGGCCAAGCACGGGCAGACTGCGCCGGCTCACCAGCAGTAATAGCCTGCACCGGCCCTTTCGCGGCTAAAGCCGCTCCCACAGGAATAGCATGTGCCTGGGCATTGTGCGATCTCCTGTGGGAGCGGCTTTAGCCGCGAAGAACCCAACACCGATTTCAACCCGAACCACCATAAGGCAGCCGCCATGCGTCCCGCCCGCGCCCTGATCGACCTCCAGGCCCTGCGCCACAACTACCGTCTGGCCCGTGAACTGACCGGTGCCAAAGCCCTTGCCGTGATCAAGGCTGATGCCTACGGCCACGGCGCCGTACGCTGTGCCCTGGCCCTGGAAAACGAAGCCGACGGCTTTGCCGTGGCCTGCATCGAAGAGGCGCTGGAGCTGCGCGCCGCCGGTATCAAGGCCCCAGTGCTGCTGCTGGAGGGCTTCTTTGAAGCCAGCGAACTGGCACTGATCGCCGAGCATGACCTGTGGTGCGTGGTGCACTCGCTGTGGCAGCTGGAAGCCATCGAGAAGACCCAGGTACACAAGCCGCTCACCGTGTGGCTGAAGCTCGACAGCGGCATGCACCGCGTCGGCCTGCACCCCAAGGATTACCACGACGCCTATCAGCGCCTGCTGGCCACCGGCAAAGTTTCGCGCATCGTGCTGATGAGCCACTTCGCCCGCGCCGACGAGCTGGACGCCGATGCCACCGCGCAGCAGATCGCCGTGTTCGAAGCCGCCCGCCAGGGTCTGGCCGCCGAGTGCAGCCTGCGCAACTCGCCTGGCGTACTGGGCTGGCCACAGGCGCCCAGCGACTGGGTACGCCCGGGCCTGATGCTATACGGCGCTACGCCGTTCGAAGTGGCACAGGCCGAGGCCGCGCGTCTGCAACCGGTGATGACCCTGCAATCGCGCGTCATCAGCGTGCGCGAGCTGCCTGCCGGCGAGCCGGTGGGCTACGGCGCCAAGTTCGTCAGCCCACGGCCAACCCGCGTTGGCGTGGTCGCCATGGGCTACGCCGATGGCTACCCGCGCCAGGCGCCTAACGGCACCCCGGTGCTGGTGGCCGGCACGCGCACCCAGCTGATCGGCCGGGTGTCGATGGATATGCTGTGCATCGACCTGACCGACGTGCCGCAAGCCTCCGTCGGCAGCCCGGTCGAGCTGTGGGGCAAGCAGGTGCTGGCCAGCGAAGTGGCCGCACATGCCGGCACCATTCCGTACCAGATCTTCTGCAACCTGAAGCGGGTACCACGGGACTACGTCGGCGAATGACACGCTGAAGCGGACAGGTTGAGGGGCGGTGTGTTGTAAATACTGAACGGCATTGCCATGATATCGTTCACATCCACCCCCCTTTCCACCGTTTCAGGAGGCTCCAGCTTTGGACGTCGGCGAACGACTGCAAGCCATCCGCAAGCTCAAGGGCCTGTCCCAGCGCGAACTCGCCAAGCGAGCCGGGGTGACCAACAGCACTATCTCGATGATCGAGAAAAACAGCGTTAGCCCGTCTATCAGCTCGCTGCGCAAGGTGCTGAGCGGCATTCCCATGTCCATGGTCGAGTTTTTTTCGGTGGAGCTGGAGGCAGAAGGCCCGGCGCAAATCGTCTACAAGGCCCATGAGCTGATCGATATTTCGGACGGTGCGGTGACCATGAAGCTGGTCGGCAAGTCGCACCCTAACCGTGCCATCGCCTTTCTCACCGAGGTGTACCCGCCAGGTGCTGACACCGGTGCTGAAATGCTCACCCACGACGGCGAAGAAACCGGCATCTTGCTGGAAGGGCGTCTGGAGTTGGTGGTCGGCAACGAGATCTTCATCCTCGAAGAAGGTGACAGCTACTACTTCGAAAGCACCCGTCCGCACCGTTTTCGCAACCCGTTCGACCAGCCTGCGCGGCTGATCAGTGCGGCGACGCCTTCAAACTTTTGATCCAGCGCAGTGCATTGACTCGGCAATACCCCTTTCCTGTGTAGGGTCGTTTCACGGCCTCTGGGTTCCCGCTATACTTTTCAACGCTCGCCGTTCCGTGGCCGCGAGCGTGATTAGCCACCATGAGGGTGTTCGCGTGAACCAAATCAAGAAGATGCTGGCCGTACCAGCAGCCGTATTCGCCCTCTGGGCAATGAGCGCAACCGCTGCGACCAATGACGACATCGCCAAACGCCTGGAGCCGGTTGGCCAGGTGTGCGTCCAGGGCCAGGAATGCAAAGGCATGGAAGTGGCTGTAGCTGCCGGTGGCGGGGGGGCGAAAACGCCGGACGAGATCATCGCCAAACACTGCAACGCCTGCCATGGCAGCGGCCTGCTCGGTGCGCCGAAAGTTGGTGATACCGCAGCGTGGAAAGAACGCGCGGACCACCAGGGCGGCCTGGACGGCATCCTGGCCAAGGCCATTACCGGCATCAACGCCATGCCGCCGAAAGGCACCTGCGCGGACTGCTCGGATGACGACCTGAAAGGGGCGATCAAGAAGATGTCCGGGCTGTGAGCAGCAGCTGAATGGCATGAGGCCCGCCTTTGATGGCGGGCTTTGTTTTTGTGGGGCCAGTGCCGGCCCTTTCGCGGCTAAAGCCGCTCCTACAAAGATCCAGGCACCACACGGATTGTTGTAGGAGCGGGTTTACCCGCGAAGAGGCCCGCCCAGGCAACCAACCTGCTTGAACCCATGTCCAACCCCTGAACCCATGGATGTCTCAGGAGGCCCCGATGCACCTCTGCTCCATCGACCAGGCTGTCGAGCAAGTCCTGGCGCGCCTGCCAGCCCACATTCACATGGGCCTGCCGTTGGGCCTGGGCAAGCCCAACGCCTTCGTCAACGCGCTGTACGCCCGCATCCGCGAGCTACCAGAGCGGCAACTGACTATCTACACGGCCCTGTCCCTCGGCCGCCCGCCACTGGGTGATGGTTTGCAACGGCGCTTTCTCGAACCCTTTGTCGAACGCGTCTTCGCCGACTACGAAGAACTCGCCTACCTCGCCGACCTGCGCAATGACACGTTGCCACCCAACATTCGCGTCGAGCAGTTTTTCATGCAGCCGGGCAGCCTGCTGCACAGCGAATCGGCTCAGCAGGGTTACGTCAGCAGCAACTACAGCCACGCCGCACGTGATATCAACGCCAAGGGCCTGAACCTGGTCGCTCAGCTGGTGGCCGCCACCCCGGAAAAGCCGATCCACCTGAGCCTGGCCTGCAACCCCGATATCACCCTCGACCTGTTGCCGATGATCGCCAAGCGCCGCGCTGCTGGCGAAACGATCCTCATGCTCGGCCAGGTGCATGCCGAGCTGCCCTACATGCCAGGCGATGCCGAGCTGCCCATCGATGCTTTCGACCTGTTGCTCGATGAAGCCGAACAGCGTCGGCTGTTCTCCACGCCGAACATGCCGGTCGGCATCCAGGACCACTGCATCGGCCTGCACGCCAGCAGCTTGGTGCGTGACGGCGGTACGCTGCAGATCGGTATTGGTGCCATGGGCGATGCGGTGGCCGCGGCATTGCTGGCGCGCCAGGGTGATAACGCCGGCTACCGTGCAGTGCTCGACGCGCTGGATGTCGGCCCGTGGCAGGCGCTGATCGCACGGGAAGGGGGGCTAGATACCTTCGCCCAGGGCCTGTACGGCTGCAGCGAGATGTTCGTCAACGGCCTGCTGGTGCTGGCCGAGGCAGGCCTGTTGCGACGCCCGGCGGATGAGCACGGTGCGTTATTGCACGGTGGCTTCTTCCTTGGCCCGCAGGCGTTCTATCAGCGCTTGCGCGAGATGCCGCTGGAGCAGCGTGCGCAGTTCGTCATGACCCGTATCAGCTTCATCAACGAACTGTATGGGGAGGAGGAACTCAAGCGCCGCCAGCGCCGCGATGCACGCTTTATCAACACCGCGTTCGGCATGACCCTGCTTGGCGCCGGGGTGGCCGACCAGCTGGAAGACGGCCGAGTGCTCAGCGGCGTGGGCGGGCAGTACAACTTCGTTGCCCAAGGCCATGCGCTGGAGGGCGGGCGCTCGATCCTGCTGTTGCGCAGCTGGCGCGAGGCGGGCGGGGAGGTGACGTCAAACATTTTCTGGGCTTATGGCCACTGCACCATCCCCCGGCACCTGCGCGATATCGTAGTGACCGAGTACGGCATTGCCGACCTGCGTGGGCAGACCGACAGCGAGGTGATTGCGCGGTTGCTGGCGGTGTGTGATTCGCGGTTCCAGCAGGGGCTGATCGAACAGGCCAAGCGCGCTGGTAAGCTGGCCAGGGATTTTCAGCTGGATACACGCTTTGCCGACAACACGCCGCAGCGGCTGGAGGCTGTCAGGGCGGGGCATGCGCGGTTGTTCCCGGAGTATCCGCTGGGCACGGACTTTACCGCTGAAGAGCGGGATTTGTTGAGGGCGCTGAACTGGTTGAAGAGCAAGTTCAAGCTGAGCGAGGTATTGGAGCTGGGCAAGGCTGCGTTGGATGCGCCGGGGCCTGAGGGGTATGAGCGGCATCTGGGGCGGATGGGGCTGGACCAGCCGCAGGGGCTAAAGGAGGAGCTGTATCAGCGGTTGTTGCTGGCGGGGCTTGCGGCAACTCAATAAACCCCAGGGTGCATTGGCCCGATGTAGGAGCGGATTAACCCGCGAATGCGATATTGAATCTGCCATCGCATTCGCGGGTAAACCCGCTCCTACACAGGGCGCGGTGCAGGCTTACTCGATAAAGCTGACCACACCACCTTCCAGCGATTTCACCCGGGCCAGCGACTCAACGCGGTAGCCCTGGCTGTCCAGCTCGGCACGGCCGCCCTGGAACGACTTCTCGATAACAATGCCCAGGCCGGCTACGGTGGCGCCGGCTTGCTTGATGATGGAAATCAGTGCCTGCGAGGCCTTGCCGTTGGCCAGGAAGTCGTCGATCACCAGCACGCGGTCGCTGCTGTTGAGGTGGCGCGGCGAGATGGCCACGGTGTTCTCGGTCTGCTTGGTGAAGGAGTATACCGTCGCAGTCAGCAGGTTCTCGGTCAGGGTCAGCGACTGGTGCTTGCGCGCGAAGATTACCGGCACGCCCAGCTTCAGGCCCGTCATCACCGCCGGGGCAATGCCCGAGGCTTCAATGGTGACGATCTTGGTCACGCCGGCATCGGCGAACAGGCGGGCGAACTCGTCACCGATCAACTGCATCAGCGCCGGATCGATCTGGTGGTTGAGAAACGCGTCGACTTTGAGAACCTGGTCGGAAAGCACGATGCCTTCTTCGCGAATCTTCTGATGCAGTGCTTCCACTGTGGTATTCCTCGATGTAACAAAGGTGGCCGCTAAAAGCGGCAGAGTTTAAGAATAATGGTTGATCAGCGTTTGAGCATTGCCCGGATATCGGCCAAGGCGTTGTTGCCGCGTGCGGCCTTCACCTCGACCGGCGCATCGTCCAGGCCCTCCCAGGCCAGGTCGTCCGGTGGCAGTTCGTCGAGGAACCGGCTAGGCGTGCAGTCGATGATTTCACCGTACTGCTTGCGCTTGGCAGCGAAGGTGAAGGCCAGGGTCTGGCGCGCACGGGTGATGCCCACGTAGGCCAGGCGGCGTTCCTCTTCGATGGTGTCGGCCTCGATGCTGGAGCGGTGCGGGAGGATTTCCTCTTCCATGCCCATGATGAACACGTAAGGGAATTCCAGGCCCTTGGAGGCGTGCAGGGTCATCATCTGCACACCTTCGGCATTCTCTTCTTCTTCCTGCTGGCGCTCGAGCATGTCACGCAGTACCAGCTTGCCGATGGCGTCCTCGATGGTCATTTCACCCTCTTCATCCTTCTCGAGGGTGTTCTTCAGCGCTTCGACCAGGAACCAGACGTTGCTGATGCGGAACTCAGCCGCCTTGTCGCTGGCGGTCTGCTGGCGGATCCAGTTCTCGTAGTCGATGTCACGGATCATCTCTTGCAACGCGGCAATCGGGTCTTCCAGGGCAACCTTGTGGCGCACCCCGTCCAGCCAGTGCTTGAAGCGCTGCAAGCGCTCGGTGTAGCGCGCGTCCAGGTGCTCGCCCAAGCCCAGCTCTTCGCTGGCGGCGTACATCGAAATGCCGCGCTCGGTGGAGTAGTTACCGAGCTTTTCAAGGGTGGTGGAGCCGATTTCGCGGCGCGGCACGTTGATCACCCGCAGGTAGGCGTTGTCATCGTCCGGGTTCACCAGCAAGCGCAGGTAGGCCATCAGGTCCTTGACCTCCTGGCGGCCGAAGAAGCTGTTGCCGCCCGACAGGCGATACGGCACCTGGTGGTGCTGCAGCTTCAGTTCGATCAGCTTGGCCTGGTAGTTACCGCGGTAGAGGATGGCGAAGTCGCTGTACGGGCGGTTGGTGCGCAGGTGCAAGGTGAGGATTTCCATGGCCACGCGTTCGGCCTCGGCTTCCTCGTTCTTGCAGCGGATTACGCGGATCTCGTCGCCCACGCCCATCTCGCTCCACAGCTGCTTTTCGAAAGCATGCGGGTTGTTGGCGATCAGCACGTTGGCGCAGCGCAGGATGCGGCTGGTGGAGCGGTAGTTCTGCTCTAGCATGACGATCTTCAGGGAGGGGTAGTCCTCCTTGAGCAGCATCAGGTTCTCGGGGCGGGCACCGCGCCAGGCGTAGATCGACTGGTCGTCGTCGCCTACCACGGTGAACTGGTTGCGCATGCCGATCAGCATCTTCACCAGCAGGTACTGGCTGGCGTTGGTGTCCTGGTATTCGTCCACCAGCAGGTAACGCACGCGGTTCTGCCAGCGCTCCAGCACCTCGGGGTGCTCCTGGAACAGCTTGACCGGCTGCAGGATCAGGTCGTCGAAGTCCACCGCGTTGAACGCCTTGAGCGTGCGCTGGTAGTGGGTGTAGACGATGGCTGCGGTCTGTTCGCGCGGGTTGCGTGCCTTTTCCAGGGCTTCGGGCGGCAGGATCAGGTCGTTTTTCCAGGCACCGATCATGTTCTTGATCTCGTCGATGCCGTCGTCGCCGGAGTATTCCTTCTGCATGATGTCCGACAGCAACGCCTTGATGTCGGACTCATCGAAGATCGAGAAGCCCGGCTTGTAGCCCAGGCGCTCGTGTTCCTTGCGGATAATGTTCAGGCCCAGGTTGTGGAACGTGCACACCGTCAGGCCGCGGCCTTCCCCCGGGCGCAACAAGGTGGCGACCCGCTCCTTCATCTCGCGTGCGGCCTTGTTGGTAAAGGTCATCGCCACGATGTACTGGGCACGGATGCCGCAGTTCTGGATCAGGTGGGCAATCTTGCGTGTGATCACGCTGGTCTTGCCCGAGCCTGCACCGGCGAGCACCAAAAGAGGGCCGCCGACGTAGTCACGGGCTTCCTGCTGCCGGGGATTGAGTCGGGACATGCTAGAAACCGGGGGTCGCCAGAAAATAGCCGCGCATTCTAACAGGCATGGGGCGGTTGTGGCGCGACCGTCTGACGTCTGAGTCAGACTTTTGTGCAGGCGGTGTATTAGCCAGGCTAATGCCATGTACTGGAAAAATCGTATTTGCCGGCGGGTCTGGTTTCGCGCAGGATGCACGACAAAATGCGTCGGGGCGCTGCACTGCGCCTGCATGTGTAAAAGTGAAAATCATTTTCATTAATGCAGTAGCATACCCGACCTCTCCCGTTACACCGTGAAGCCCTAAGGAGCCCGCTTGTCCACGCCTGTCGAACCTTTGCGTTTGCTGCTGTTGGCCGATGAGCCGGAATGGACCGTGCTGCTACGCGAATGCGTGCAGGCACTGGGCGGCAGCGCAGTGCTGTTGACCGCGCCGAACTGGGAGGCGGTAGACAGCCTGTTCAGCCAGGACCGCCAGGCGGTGATCCTGGCGACCGCGGCATTGCAGCCGGCGCCCGGGCGTTGCGAGCTGCCGACCATGCTGCTGCTGGACCACGAGCCAGAGACGGCGCCCAGCGGCGTCAGCGACTGGCTGGTACGTGACCAGCTCAACGCCGACACCCTGCGCCGCTCGTTGCGCCATGTGCGTGAACGCGGCGTGCTGGTCGCCACCTTGCAGCGCCTGGCCGAACAAGACTCGCTGACCGGCATCGCCAACCGCCAGGGCTTTCAGGCCTTGCTTACCGCACGCCTGGCCGAGAACGAAGGCCGTGGTGTTGCCCTTGGCCACCTGGACCTGGACAACTTCCGTCACGTCAACGACGCGCTTGGCCACCAGAGTGGCGACCGCCTGATCCTGCAGGTGGTGGCACGCCTGAAGCACCAGCTGGAAGCGGGCGACCAGCTGGCGCGCCTGGGCAGCGACGAGTTCGCCCTGCTGATCGACACCCGCCGCGACGCCAACCGCGCCGAGTGGATTGCCGAGCGCATTGTCGAGGCGCTGGCCGAACCCTACTGGATCGATGGCGAAAGCCTACTGTTGGGCTGCAGCCTGGGCCTGGCTCACGCCCGTGCCCACAGCGGCGCCGACCCACTGATGTGGCACGCGCACATTGCCATGCGCCAGGCCAAGGGCAGCCAGGGCTGCACCTTCCATGTGTTCAACGAGCGCATCAACCGCAACGCCCGCAGCCTCGCCGACCTGGAAAGCGAACTGCGCCGCGCCCTGCGCCGTGACGAGCTGGAGCTGCACTACCAGCCACGGCTGAACCTGGCGGACGGGCGCATCGTCGGCCTCGAGGCGCTGGTGCGCTGGCGGCATGCCGAACGTGGCCTGCTGCCGCCTAGCGAGTTCGTGCCGCTGGCCGAGCAGAGCGGCCTGATCGTGCCGTTGGGCTACTGGGTGATTTCCCGTGCCCTGCGGGACATGCAGGCGCTGTGCGAGCGTGGCCTGGAGCCGCTGCACATGGCGGTCAACCTGAGCTTTCGCCAGTTCCAGGACAGCCAGTTGCTGGCCACCTTGAGCCGGCTGATCCTTGAGCACGGCGTGGATGCCCGCTGGCTCGAGTTCGAACTCACCGAAACGGCCGTAATGCGCCGCAACGAGCTGGTGCGCCAGACCATGGACGCGCTGGGCCGGTTGGGCGTGCGCTTCTCACTGGATGACTTTGGCACTGGCTTTTCTTCGTTCGTGCACCTCAACAGCTTGCCGATCACCTTGCTCAAGGTCGACCGCAGCTTTGTTGCCGAAATGGAAATGCGCGAAGAAAACCGCAAGCTGGTGCACGCCATGATCAACCTGGCGCACAACCTCAACCTCGAGGTGGTGGCCGAAGGGGTGGAGAGTGAAGAGCAACTGCAACTGCTGCGCGGGTTTGGTTGCGACCAGGTGCAGGGGTTTCTGGTCAGCAAGCCGTTGCCGGTGGGGGAGTTGATGGCGTTTTTGCTGAATTGCAGCGCGCCGAAGCTGGTTAGCCTGTGACATCGTAGGGGAGGGCTTCGCCCTCCATCGCGACACAAGGCCGCTCCCACATTGATCGACGTATGCAGGCCGCTGTGGGAGCGGCCTTGTGCCGCGAATGGGCTGCAAAGCAGCCCCCGACAATTACACAGACACCGCAGACCTGTCAGGTAAACCCGCTTTCCTCATCAGCCGCTTCATCCGCCACTCAAAACCAAAGGTCAGTGCCACCGCCGCACACGCCAGCCCCAGCGCCAACCCCCACCAGATCCCGACCGCTCCACCGCCCAGGTTGAACGCGAACAGCCAGGCACTCGGCGCCCCCACCAGCCAGTAGCAGCACAGCCCGATCAGGAAGGTGGTCTTGGCATCCTTCAGCCCGCGAATAGAGCCCATGGCAATGGTCTGCATGCCATCGAACAACTCGAACCAGGCCGCCACCATCAGCAATTGCACCGCCAGTTGGTAGATGGCTGCAAAACCCGGGTCGTTACGGTCGATAAACAGACTCACCAGTGCTTCCGGCAACAGCAAGAACAGCGCCGCAAAGGCAAACATGATCGTCGCCCCAAAGCCGATACCCACGCGCCCGGCGCTGCGTGCTGCCAGCAGGTTGCCGGCGCCGTAATACAGCCCCACGCGCATGGTGACCGCATACGACAGGCCCGTCGGCACCATGAACGCCGTAGACACGATTTGCAGGGCAATCTGGTGCGCCGCCAGCTCGGTGCTGCCGAGCACGCCCATGCACAGCGCGGCAAAGGCGAACAGGCCCACTTCGACCATGTAGGTGCCGCCAATCGGCAAGCCCAGCCGCCACAGTTCGCGCAGGGCCGGCAGCGACGGGCGCGACAGGCCCTTGCGCAGCGGGTAGGCGACATAGGCCGGGTGCCAGCGGATGTACAGCGCCAGGGCAATGGCCATGCCCATCGACACCACCGCAGTGACCAGGCCAATGCCCATCAGGCCGAGCTTGGGCAAGCCGAACATGCCCTCGATCAGCGCCACGTTGAACAGGTAGTTGAGCACGGTGCCGACCACACTGATCACCATGACCGGGGTCGAGCGGCCAAGGGCGCTGGTAAAACCACGCAAGGCCATGAAGGTCAGGTAGCTGGGCAATGCCAATGGCAGCAGGGTAAGAAACTCAGTGGCCGAGGCAACGTTCTCCGGTTTCTGGCCAAACATCAGCAAGACAGGCTCAAGGTTCCACAACGCCAGCGCGGCAACCAGCGCCAGGCCCCAGGCCAGCCACAGGCCGCTCTGGGCCAGGCGCGTGGCGCCTTCGATGTCGTTGGCGCCCTTGCGGATTGCCACCAGGGTGCCGACTGCGGCGATCACGCCCAGGCAGAAGATCGACACGAACGAGTAGCTCGCTGCCCCCAGGCCGCCACCGGCCAGGGCCTGCGGGCTGATGCGGGCCATCATCAGGGTGTCGGTCAGCACCATCAGCATGTGCGCCAACTGCGAGGCAATCAGCGGCCCGGCCAGGCGCAGCAAAGCCTTGAGTTCAGTGGTGGGCGCGACGTGCATGGGCGGTCCTTCTTCCTGAGGTGATGAACGAAGGGCGATTCTGAGGCTTCGGTCAGCTTTGCACAAAAGGATAAAAGCGATAGTTGGCATGAGTTGAACTCATGTATATAGGCTCTTTGGTGATTCGCCTTTCACGCCCATATTGCAGGTGCCTCATGCCACGCCAGCTACCGCCGCTGTATGCCTTGCGCGCATTCGAAGCGGCTGCACGACTCAGCTCCTTCACCCGTGCCGGCGAAGAGCTGTCGATCACCCAAAGCGCCGTCAGCCGGCATATCCGCACCCTGGAAGAGCACTTCGCCTGCCGCTTGTTCGTGCGCAGCGGGCGCAGCCTGCAGCTGACCGAAGCGGGGCGGGTGTTGCTGCCGGGGGTGCGAGAGGGCTTCGCCGCGTTCGCGCGGGCCTGCGAAACCTTGTGCGGCGAAGATGACATCCTGCGCATGAAGGCACCTTCGACGCTGACGATGCGCTGGTTGCTGGCGTGCCTGAGCCGCTTTCGCCACCTGCAGCCGGGCAACGAGGTGCAACTGACCAGCGCCTGGATGGACGTCGACCATGTGGACTTCAACCAGGAACCGTTCGACTGTGCAGTGTTGCTCAGCGATGGGGTGTTCCCGGCAGACTGGGAGGTGCGCAAGCTGTTCCCGGAGCTGCTGATCCCGGTCGGCGCGCCGGACCTGCTCGACGAACAACCCTGGGATGTTTGCCGGTTGGCCGGCATCGAGCTGCTGCACCCCACCGTGGACAAGCGCGACTGGCGCGAATGGCTGGAGCGCATGGGCCTCGACGACAAGGTGTCGCTCAAGGGCGGGCAGGTGTTCGACACCCTGGAGCTGGGCATGATTGCGGCGGCGCGTGGTTACGGGATTTCCATGGGTGATTTGCTGATGGTGGCCGAAGATGTGGCGCAGAAGCGCCTGAGCCTGCCCTGGCCGACGGCGGTGCCCAGCGGCATGGATTACTACCTGGTGTGGCCGCGCACCCGGCGTGGCGGGGAGCGGTTGCGGCGGTTGAGTGCGTTTCTTGAGCAGGAAGTGGCGGCGATGGATCTGCCCGATGTGGAAATCCTGGCGCCCCTTTGATCGCCGGTACTGGCCTCTTCGCGGGCGATAGAAAACGTTTGCGTATACCCCGGCCCGGCACTCAAGTATTCGCCCGCGGCGCCGATCCATTGGCACCAGCGTCCCGAAAGAGGGCGCGCTTCCCGTCAAAAAATAATCGGGTGGTCAGCGTGATCAGGACGATCCCGGCCTCTTGCCTGGAGCTTCCTCATGTCTCAACCGCGTGCCCGCATCGCCTCGCAACTGGGTGTCGCCCTCGCCATCGTGCTGGCGTTGGTCATCTCTGGCAGTACCTTGTTCGCCCTGCGTTCGCTGGACGATGCCAACCTCGCCACACGCCAGGCCCACCTGGCCAGTGAGGCGCGCTTGCTGGCCGACCAGCTCGACACCTTCCACGGTTCGCTCAAGGACAATACCCAGCGCCTCAGCGGCCTGTTCGAGCGCCGCTTCGCCTCGGGTCTGTCACTGCATGCCGGTGAAACCGTGCAGGTCGCCGGCCAGGCCACGCCGGCCTTGTACCTCGGCGAGCACGTGCTCAACAACGACTTCCAGCTGGTTGACGAATTCCAGCAGATGACCGCCGGCATCGCCACGTTGTTCGTGCGCAGCGGCGACGACTTCGTGCGCATCAGCACCAACCTGAAGAAACAGGACGGCAGCCGCGCCATCGGTACCCAGCTCGATCGCCAGCACCCGGCCTACCTCAAGCTGCTGGCCGGGCAGATGTACGTTGGCCGCGCCGTGCTGTTCGAGCGCAACTACATGACCCGCTATGTGCCGGTGAGCGACAGCAATGGCCGGGTGATCGCCGTGCTGTTCGTCGGCTTCGACTACACCGATGCGCAGAACGCCCAGTTCGCCAACCTCAAGCGCTTCCGCATTGGCCAGACCGGTTCGCTGGCCCTGCAAGACGAGAAGGGCCAATGGCTGGTGCCGCCGGCCAATGCCGAGCAGCAGCTGTACAGTGCCACCGCACCCTTTGCCGAAGGCCCCTGGACGGTGGTGGCGAGCATGCCGATGGCAGAAATCCGCGAGGTGACCTGGAGCGTTGGCCTGCGCCTGGCCATCGGCAGCGCGCTGGCCATGCTGTTGGCCGTGGCGGCCACGCTGTGGTTGCTGCGGCGCAAGCTGCGCCCGCTGGACGACCTGGTGCGTCAGGCCGAAGCGCTTGGGGCAGGCGACCTGAATGCGCGGTTGAGCGTAACCAGCGATGATGAAATCGGGCAACTGGCGCGCAGCTTCAACAAGATGGGCGAGGCACTGTCGACCATGGTCGAGCACATCCGCAGCGCCTCCGAGCAGGTCAGCACCCGTGCCCGTTCGTTGTCCGGCCTGTCTGCTGGCGCCTGCGAAGGCATGGACCAGCAGTCCGGCGAGATCACCAGCATGGCCGGCGCGGTGGAGGAGTTCAGCGCCACCTCGATGAACATCGCCGACAACATGGCGGGCACCGAGCGCATGGCCCGTGACAACGCCCAGCAGACCCGCATTGGCCGCAACGCCATGGATGAGGCATCTCGCTCGCTGAAGCAGATTGCCGATGCCCTCGGCGGCACTGCCACGGTGATGGACAGCCTGGGTGCCCGCTCGCAAGAAATCGGCGGCATCATCAGCGTGATCACCGCGATCGCCGAGCAGACCAACCTGCTGGCATTGAATGCGGCCATCGAGGCGGCGCGTGCCGGTGAACAGGGGCGGGGCTTTGCGGTGGTGGCGGATGAGGTGCGGGGGTTGGCCGCGCGTACCCGTCAGGCCACCGATGAAATTTCCGGGATGATTACCAGCATCCAGCAGCAGACCGGGCATGCCATTACCACCCTGGAGCAGGGTAACCAGCTGATGCAGGAAGGCCTGGAACGTAACGACAAAGTGGCACAGGCGCTGGCGTGTATCGACGAGCAAAGCCGTGCGGCGGGCGAGCAGTTTGCCGTGATCAGTACGGCGACCCAGGAGCAGAGCAGCACCGCGACAGTGCTGAGCCGCAACTTGCAGAGCATTGCCCAGGCCAACGGCGAGCAGCGCGAGGTGGCCAATGAACTGGCCTTTACCGCGCGGGAGCTGGAAGGGTTGGCGGCGCAGCTACGGCAGGAAGTCGACCGCTTCCGCTGATACCGCAGGGGGCGCAACGCGCCCCCGGCGATCTGCCGGCTTACATCGAACCCAGGTTCAACGCCTGCGCACAAGCCTGCAACGACCGCCGCTCGCTTTGCGCATACAGCGCCAGTTCATCCTGCACCTGCAGCCCCAATGCCGCTTCAAAGGCATCGCGGTTGTTATTGCTGCCGTATTCGGCCTGCGCATCGTCCCCCAGGTTGGACTGGAAAATCCCCGCCGCACTCACTGGCAAGAAATCCTCGTAAACCAGCGCCTCGAAGTGCACATGGCCCGCCTCGATCAGGCCTTCCAGCGTAGTTGGGCGATCCTCCTGATCACGCGCAGCCAGGCCCTTCTCGGTGGCGAAGTAGCGGAAATATGCCAGACCCTGCTCACGCATCTGCGCGAGGTCGTCCGGGAATTCGGTAAAGCTGTCCTTCAACAGCCCCATGTAGCGTTCGGCGTTGGCCTCAGCCGGAGCACCGCCCAAGGCAGCACGGGTGGCATCGAGCAGTTTGTCGTACAGCTGGCGGCCTTTCGGCGTCAGCGCCGCACCCCGCTGTTCAATCTCGCCAAAGCGGGCGGTGTGGCTGCCTTCGCTGCCTTGCTGGTCGCTGAAAGCAACCTTCTCCTGTAGGGCCTTGAAGCTGGTCTGGCGCAGCAGAATCGGGTGGCGACGAGTAGGCGGCCCTTCGACCACGGCCTTTGGCGGTATGCCCTTGGCCGGCATGCCGACCTGGATTGCATCGATGTCCAGGGTGCGCGGCGTCAGGTGGTTGATGTGCGGGCCCTTGAAGGCCACCACATCGGCAATCAGGCGGTGCTGGTCGTGCAACTGCTGGTACTGCTCAGCGGTGACGGTAGCGTCATGGTGCCAGCGGAAGGTATGCAGCGCTTCCTGCACGAACGCCTCGGCATCGGCGGCATTCAGGCCACCATCGCGTTCGCATTGGGCGATCAGTTCGAGGGCGCGGGCAGTGAAGATCTGGCGCTTGGCCAGAATGCCTTGGGCCAGCTCGCGCAGTTGCAGGTTGTCGATCAGTTCCAGGCGCAGCAGCGAAGTGAACACGCGGAACGGGCTAACGTGCAACGATTGCTCGTGCACGGCGCGGAAAGCGGTGGAGTGTACCGGCACCCCTGCAGAGCTGAGGTCGTAGTAGCCGACCGGCTGCATGCCCATCACCGCGAACAGGCGGGCGATGGTGGCCAGCTCTTCGGCGGTACCGACACGGATGGCGCCGTGGCGCTCGTGGTCCAGGCGCTCGATTTCGCCGGTCCAGCGCAGGGCCTCGGCTACGGCAGGTTGCTGGGTCATGACCTGCTGGTTGATTTCGCTCACCAGCTCCAGCAGCGTGCCGTACAGCGGCACTTCCTGTTTGTACATGAGCGACATGGCGGCAGAGAACTGCGCGCGGATGCTGTCTGGGCTGACGAAATCATGGGCGGGCATCGCTAGCTTCCTGGTTAGGTTCGGACGCTTACATGAAAGCTGGGAATGCACTTGGCTCACAAGCGAAAAAAAGTGAGTGTGTCATTCCTTTTTTGATCGACCTCAAGGGCCCTTTCGCGGCTAAAGCCGCTCCTACAAGGTATTGCACCTGCCTTAAACCTTGCGCGGGCCCTGTAGGAGCGGCTTTAGCCGCGAATAGGCCCTCAAGCCGATAACTGCTCACGAATCCATCCCACCAATGCCCTTACCTTGGGCACCTCCGCCGCATGCTCGGCATACGCCAGGTAATGCGCCCCGGCACTGCGCATCGCATGGTTCCACGGCACCACCAGGCTACCGTCAGCCAGCTCTTTGGCCGCCAGGTAACGCGGCACCAACGCCACCCCACACCCGGCCTGCGCCGCGCTCAACGCCATATAGAACGTATCGAAGCGCGGCCCATGGTAGGCGCTGACGCTCTGCAGGCCCTGCTCCAGGAACCACTCATGCCAGGCCTCTGGCCGCGACGTACTCTGCAACAGCACAAGTTCGGCCAGCTCCTCGGCCCCGCCCAGCTCACGCCCGGCCAGCAGCTCCGGCGCGCACACCGGCACCACCTCTTCGCGGAACAGCTCTACGCAGCTGGCCCCCGGCCATGTGCCCTGGCCATAAAAGAACACCACATCCGCCGAACCTTGCAGCAGGGCGAACGGCTCCATCTCGTTGCGGATATCCAGGTGGATATTGCTGTGCCGTTTGCCAAAACCCTTGAGGTGCGGAATCAACCAGCGCACGCCAAAACTCGGTTGAGTGGCTACCTTCAAAATCTCGGTCTGCTCGCCGTAGGTGAGTACGTAGCGGCTGGACATGTCCACCTGGGTGAGGATCTTGTTCACCTCGGCCAGGTACAGGCTGCCAGCCGGCGTCAGCTGCAAGCGGCGGCGAATGCGCAGGAACAGGTGGTGGCGCAGCATGTCTTCCAGCTGCGCCACCTGCTTGCTGACCGCGCTCTGTGTCAGGTGCAGTTCTTCGGCGGCACGGGTAAAGCTCAAATGGCGGGCTGCAGCTTCAAAACACTGCAGGGCGGTCATGGAAGGCACCAGGCGTTTGGACATAGCGGTCTCTGCGGCTCGAATCATTACCTGACGGAATGATATGCGGAATAAAGGTCGTTTGTTGTACCTATGTGATCGGATTAATACTGATCCACATCATTTTTCCACCCCATCACCCGATGTAGGAGATGCACAAATGGTTGCTGGATTGCTCGAGCGCCTTGGCGTTGCCGCCGAGGCTTACACCCAGGGCGACTACCCTGTTCACACGCCGATCGACGGCAGCCAGATCGCCTCGGTGAAACTGCTCGGCAAAGCCGAGACCATCGCCCGCATCGATCAGGCCCAAAGTGCCTTCGAAGCTTGGCGGACCGTGCCGGCCCCACGCCGTGGCGAGTTGGTGCGCCTGTTCGGCGAAGTGCTGCGTGAGCACAAGGCCGACCTCGGCGAGCTGGTCTCGATCGAAGCCGGCAAGATCACCCAGGAAGGCCTGGGCGAAGTGCAGGAAATGATCGACATCTGCGACTTCGCCGTCGGCCTGTCGCGCCAGCTGTATGGCCTGACCATCGCCTCCGAGCGCCCTGGCCACCACATGCGTGAAACCTGGCACCCGCTTGGCGTGGTCGGCGTGATCAGCGCCTTCAACTTCCCGGTTGCGGTGTGGGCCTGGAACACCGCCCTGGCCCTGGTGGCCGGTAACTCGGTGGTGTGGAAGCCTTCCGAGAAAACCCCGCTGACCGCCCTGGCTTGCCAGGCGCTGTTCGAAAAAGCCCTGAAAGCCTTCGGCGATGCCCCAGCTGGCCTGGCACAACTGGTCATCGGCGGCCGTGAAGCCGGCGAAGCCATGGTCGACGACCCGCGCGTACCGCTGGTCAGCGCCACCGGCAGCACCCGCATGGGTCGCGAAGTCGGCCCACGTGTGGCTGCCCGCTTCGGCCGCAGCATCCTCGAGCTGGGCGGCAACAACGCCATGATCCTGGCCCCGAGCGCCGACCTCGACCTGGCCGTGCGCGGCATCCTGTTCTCCGCTGTCGGTACCGCCGGCCAGCGTTGCACCACCCTGCGCCGCCTGATCGTGCACCGTTCGATCAAGGACGAAGTGGTTGCCCGTGTGAAAGCCGCGTACGGCAAAGTGCGCATCGGCGACCCACGCAAGGACAATCTGGTTGGCCCGCTGATCGACAAGCAGTCGTTCGATGCCATGCAGGGCGCGCTGGCCAAGGCCCGCGACGAAGGTGGCCAGGTGTTTGGCGGCGAGCGTCAGCTGGCCGACCAGTACCCGAACGCCTACTACGTGTCGCCAGCCATTGCCGAAATGCCGGCGCAAAGCGACGTGGTACGCCACGAAACCTTCGCCCCGATCCTGTACGTGCTGGCCTACGATGACTTCGAAGAGGCCCTGCGCCTGAACAACGAAGTGCCACAAGGCCTGTCGTCGTGCATCTTCACCACCGACATCCGCGAAGCCGAGCGCTTCCAGAGCGCCTCGGGCAGCGACTGCGGCATCGCCAACGTCAACATCGGCACCAGCGGCGCTGAAATCGGCGGTGCGTTTGGTGGCGAGAAAGAGACTGGCGGTGGCCGTGAGTCCGGCTCGGATGCCTGGAAAGGCTACATGCGTCGCCAGACCAACACCGTGAACTACTCGCGTGAGCTGCCGCTGGCGCAGGGTATTGTGTTCGACTGATCGGTTCATGCTGCATGGCCGGGGGCTTTGCCCCCGGTTCGCGGGTGAACCCGCTCCTACAGGGATCTTCATCGCTTGCGCGATCCCTGTAGGAGCGGGTTCACCCGCGAATGGGCTGCAAAGCAGCCCCAACAAGAACAAATTGCTGGAGCCGGGCCATGTCCGAACTGCGTCAAGAATGCTTGTGGGAATTCGTCAGCAAACCGAGCGTGGCCGCCCAGGCCCTGGCCGGTGAGCACAAGGCCGATGTCTGCGTGATCGGTGGCGGCATTACCGGCCTGTCGGCGGCCATCCACCTGCTCGAACAGGGCAAGTCGGTGATTCTGCTGGAGGCCTGGAAGATCGGCCACGGTGGCTCCGGGCGCAACGTCGGCCTGGTCAACGCCGGCACCTGGATCCGCCCCGACGATGTCGAGGCCACCCTCGGCCAGAAGCAGGGCAGCCGCCTGAACAAGGTGCTCGGCGAAGCCCCGGGCGAAGTGTTCGCCATGATCGAGCGCCTGGGCATCGACTGCCAGGCCCAGCACAAAGGCACGCTGCACATGGCGCACAACGCCACCGGCATCGCCGACCTCGAAGCCCGCCACGAACAATGGCGCCGCCGCGGTGCCGACGTCGAGCTGCTGACCGGCGCGCAGTGCCAGGAATACTGCGGTACCCACAAGATTTCCGCCGCGCTGCTCGACCGCCGCGCCGGCACCATCAACCCGATGGGTTATACCCAAGGCCTGGCAGCTGCCGTGGTACGCCTGGGTGGCAAGCTGTTCCAGCAGTCCTCGGTCGAAGGCCTGGAGCGTGAAGGCGATGCCTGGCGGGTGAAGACTGCCCGTGGCTCGGTGCGCGCCGACAAGGTGGTGATTTCCACCGGCGCCTACACCGAAGGCGACTGGAGCAACCTGCAGAAGCAGTTCTTCCGTGGGTATTACTACCAGGTGGCGTCCAAGCCTCTGCAGGGCGCAGCGGCCGACAAGGTGCTGCCACATGGCCAAGGCTCGTGGGACACCCGCACCGTGCTCAGCAGCATCCGTCGCGACGACCAGGGCCGTCTGCTACTTGGCAGCCTGGGCCGGGTCGACAACAAGCCCGCGTGGTTCGTGCGCAGCTGGGCCGACCGTATCCAGAGCCATTATTACCCTGAGCTGGGCAAGGTCGAGTGGGAGATGCACTGGACCGGCTGCATCGATTTCACCCCTGACCACCTGATGCGCCTGTTCGAGCCGGCGCCGGGGCTGGTGGCGGTGACCGGGTATAACGGGCGGGGTAATACCACCGGTACCGTGATTGGCCGGGCGTTTGCCGAGTTCCTGTTGAAGGGTGAGGCCGATAGCCTGCCGATACCGTTCTCGCCGATGAGTGGCGTGAGTGCGCCTTCGTTGCGCACCGCGTTCTACGAGTCCGGGTTCTCGCTTTACCACGCGGGGCAATGCTTGAGGGTTGTGTTGTAGCAACTGGCCTCTTCGCGGGTGAACCCGCTCCTACAACGATCGCGGTCCTTGTAGGAGCGGGTTTACCCGCGAAGAGGCCAGCACAGGCTTACTTGTGCAACCAGCTGAGGAAGCCACCCTTCTTGATCAGGGCCGGCTTCTGCAGCAATAACGATTCCCGGCTCTGGCGCCGGAACCGCTGCAACTTGCTCAGCGCCGTCTGCACATCGCCACGCTGCACCAGGCAACTTTTCACCTGCTCCTTGTCGATTCGATACAACACGCAACTGGTCAAGGTGCGGAACTCGGCAAACGAGTCATCTTCGTCGATGATCCCCTCGATCCCCAGCACCTCGCCCGGCCCCATGCGCCCGGCTTCCAGCAGCTTGTCGCCCTCGCGTACCGACGCCGACACCACACCGCTGCCAATCACCAGCAAATGGTCGGAATGCTCGCCCACCTCCAGAATCACCTGATCCGCCAGGTACTCCACGGTGGTCATGCGCTGGCTGAGCGCATCGCGTTCCTCGGCGCTCAACGAGCGGAACACCCGCACTTCGTCCAGCACCTCGCGCTGGCGGCTGCGTGGTGGCATGGCCAGGTCGATGTTCCACATTACCCCGCTGGCCTCCAGGTGCCGGTGCGCCAGGTCGAACAACTGGTTGCGCGCCGCAGTCTTGCCGCCCATGTCGGCAATGAAGCCGCTGGCCTCATACTCCACCGACTCCAGCGTCGAGGCCTTTACCGAAACCTTGGGCGCCGGTGAGGCAAGGATCGCGCTGGTACCTTGCAGGGCCTTTTCCAGTGCATCGAACACCCGCTTGGGCCGCACCTTGGCCGGCACCACTACGCTGATCGATACCCCGTGCACATCGGCCGGGCGGCTGTGGTTGAGCAGCCGCGCCTTGGCCGCCACCGAGTTGGGGATCACCGCCAGGCTACCCGTACCCGTCAGCAGGCGAGTGGCGCGCCAGTCGATTTCCAACACCTTGCCTTCGGTGCCGTCGATCGAGATCGAATCGCCAATCTGGTAGGGCCGCGTGGTGTTCAGGATGATGCCGCTGAACACATCGGCCAGCGTGCTCTGCAACGCCAGACCGATGACGATGGCCATCACCCCCGACGTCGCCAGCAGCCCCTTCACCGGCAACTGCAGCACATAGCCTGCGGCAGCGACCACGGCGGCCAGGAATATCAGCGCCCCCAGCACATCCTGCAGCAAACGCCCGCCATGGCTGCCCCGGGCCACCAGCAACAGGCCGAACACCACCGTCACGGTGCGCGCGCCGAACAGCCACCAGCCGATGGCCAGCACCGTGGCCATCAGGTTGCGTGAGACATCGTCGGGCCACGGCGGCGGTTGCAGTGGGCTCATGCCGGCGGCCACCAGCACCGAGCTGAACAGCAGGAAGATCACCAGGCGCGTGCCAATACGCCAGGCCCGGCGCTGGATGGGGATGACTTGCCAGAGCACGAGGTCGAGCAGGATCAGGGCGGTGCCGAGCAACAACGGGTATGACTGGATGAACGCCAGCATGGTGGTCTCGGGTTTGAGGGGAGGGCTGTGCGTAGTAATAGAGCAGGTTGCAGTTGCAGGCAATGGGGGTCTGTACCGGCCCTATCGCCGGCAAGCCAGCTCCCACAGGTACTACGCAGCCCGCAAGATCTGTGGAGATCCTGTGGGAGCTGGCTTGCCGGCGATAGGGCCAGCACATCCAGCGCCAATCCATCGTTCCTAAAACAGAACGCTACAGCCAAAAACCACTATCTACCGCTCAAAAGGTGATGGTTTTAATCTTCTCCCATCAACGCGAAACACCCAAATTACTGAAAATCAAAACCCTTAGGAGCTACCCCCATGACCCATTTCAAATACAACCGCCTGAACAAAGACGACGCCGCCGTACTGCTGGTCGACCACCAGGCTGGCCTGCTGTCGCTGGTCCGCGACATTGAGCCGGACGCGTTCAAGAACAACGTGCTGGCCCTGGCCGACCTGGCCAAGTTCTTCAACCTGCCAACCATCCTCACCACCAGCTTCGAGCAAGGCCCCAACGGCCCGCTGGTACCGGAACTGAAAGCCCTGTTCCCGGACGCCCCCTACATCGCCCGCCCAGGCCAGATCAACGCCTGGGACAACGAAGACTTCGTCAAGGCCGTGAAGGCCACCGGCAAGAAGCAGCTGATCATCGCCGGCGTGGTCACCGAAGTGTGCGTAGCCTTCCCGGCGCTGGCCGCCCTGGAAGAAGAGTTCGACGTGTTCGTGGTCACCGATGCCTCCGGCACTTTCAACGCCATGACCCGCGACGCTGCCCATGACCGCATGAGCCGTGCCGGCGCCCAGCTGATGACCTGGTTCGGCGTGGCCTGCGAGCTGCACCGCGACTGGCGCAACGACATCGAAGGCCTGGCCGCGCTGTGCTCCAACCACATCCCGGACTACCGCAACCTGATGACCAGCTACAACGCCTTCAACGCCAACAAGTAAGCCCAACCCGGCGCGGGCACCGCCAGTCGGTGCCCGCCCTGGGCAGCACACCTATTCAATCCTCCGCCCGTTCGCCGTTGCACAGTGGATGCGGGCAAGCTCATCCCAAGGAACGCCGATGAACACCGCACGCCAAGACAACCGCAACGTGGTGACCCTGGTCATTCAGCACAAGGTTCGCGCCGCCTCGCTGGCTGCGTACGAAGCGTGGCTCAAACGCACGGTCAGCACCGCGCGCCGCCAGCCGGGGCACCTGGACGTCAACGTCATCCGCCCCGACGACGGCGGGCTGCATTTCACCACAGTGGTGCGCTTTGCCGATGCCAGCCTGCTGCAGGCCTGGGTCAATTCGGCCGAACGCCAGGCGCTGGTCAATGAAGTACTGCCGCTACTGGAAGGCGGTGACCACACCCAGGTGCACGACGACCCGGAGTTCTGGTTCACCCCGCCAAGCACCCGCGCAACGCAACCACCGCGCTGGAAGCAGGCGCTGCTGACCTACCTGGTGATTTGCCCGATGACCATGGTCATTCCACAACTGCTTGCGCCGCTGTTCGCACGTTTCCCGCAGCTGGGCGGCCCGATCACCGGCAACCTGATCGTCAACCTGTTCGTCATCCTGCCCGTGGTGTTCTACATCATGCCTTGGGTAACCCGCCGCTGCGCCAACTGGCTGCGCGGCTGAGCCACGCCTTCACCTCGACACTTTCAAGGAGATACTGTTATGAGCACGTTCGTTACCCGCGATGGCACTTCGATCTACTTCAAGGACTGGGGCAGCGGCAAGCCCGTGTTGTTCAGCCACGGCTGGCCGCTGGATGCCGACATGTGGGATTCGCAGATGGAGTTCCTGGCCAGCCGCGGCTACCGTGCCATCGCCTTCGACCGGCGTGGCTTCGGTCGGTCGAGCCAGCCGTGGAGCGGCTACGACTACGACACCTTCGCCGATGACATCGCCCAGCTGATCGAGCACCTCGACCTGCGCGACGTGACCCTGGTGGGCTTCTCGATGGGTGGCGGCGATGTCAGCCGCTACATCGCCCGCCACGGCAGCGAGCGGGTAGCCGCGCTGGTGCTGCTGGGCGCGGTAACACCGGTGTTCGGCAAGCGTGACGACAACCCCGAGGGTGTCGACCTGTCGGTGTTCGAAGGTATCCGCGAAGGCTTGCGTGCCGACCGTGCGCAGTTCATCGCCGATTTCGCCGCGCCGTTCTATGGCATCAACCATGGGCAGCAGGTGTCCCAGGGCGTGCAGACGCAGACCTTGAACATTGCGCTGATGGCGTCGATCAAGGGCACCCTGGATTGCGTGACGGCGTTCTCCGAAACCGACTTCCGCCCGGACATGGCCAAGATCGATGTACCGACGTTGGTGATTCATGGTGATGACGACCAGATCGTGCCGTTCGAGACCACCGGCAAGCAGGCGGCTGAGCTGATTCGCGGGGCTGAGCTGAAGGTGTATGCCGGGGCGCCGCACGGGTTTGCGGTGACTCATGCGCAGCAGCTGAATGAGGACTTGCTGGCGTTCCTCAGCAGTAATTGTGCTGGGGCATTCGCGGGTAAACCCGCTCCTACACACAAACCTTGTAGGAGCGGGTTCATCGAGGCGTCGAACCGCCGCGAAGAGGCCAGCCCAGGCAACACAAAACCCGATCAGGGCTAACCTTCAACAACCCACCGCACATCCATCCAAGCCTTGGCCCTGCACCAACCGGCATGCTCCGCAGTCGCGCCTGCCGCCGCCGCACCCAGAGACGGAGAACCCCCATGTCCCAGGACCGCAACGACAAGACCCGTCGCCAGTTCCTCGCCACCAGCACCGTCCTCGGTGCCGCCGGCGCGCTCTGGTCCGCATTGCCTTTCACCGGCCAGGCCGGTTCCGCTCACGCATCCACCCAAGGAGGTTCCATGACCGCCGATCTGATTCTGTTCAACGGCAAGCTGCACACCGTTGACCGCGAAAAGCCCACCGCGACCGCCGTCGCCATCAAGGACGGCCGCTTCCTTGCCGTGGGCAGCGACGCCGAGGCCATGGCCCTCAAGGGCGCCACCACGCAAATCGTCGACCTCAAGCAGCGCACGGTAATCCCGGGCCTGAACGACTCGCACCTGCACCTGATCCGCGGTGGCCTGAACTACAACCTGGAACTGCGCTGGGAAGGCGTGCCGTCGGTGGCCGATGCCCTGCGCATGCTCAAGGACCAGGCCGCCCGCACGCCAACCCCGCAGTGGGTGCGCGTGGTCGGTGGCTGGAACGAATTCCAGTTCGCTGAAAAACGCATGCCCACCTTGGAAGAAATCAACCAGGCCGCGCCCGACACCCCGGTATTCCTGCTGCACCTCTACGACCGCGCGCTGCTCAACCGCGCAGCGCTCAAGGCTGTTGGCTACGACAAGAGCACGCCGAACCCGCCGGGTGGCGAGATCCAGCGTGACAAGTTCGGTAACCCGACCGGCATGCTGATCGCTCGCCCCAACGCGATGATTCTCTACGCCACCCTGGCCAAGGGGCCGAAGCTGCCGCTGGAATACCAGGTCAACTCCACCCGCCAGTTCATGCGCGAACTGAACCGCCTGGGCCTGACCAGCGCCATCGATGCCGGCGGCGGTTACCAGAACTTCCCCGATGACTACTCGGTGATCCAGACGCTGGCCGACAACAACCAGCTGACCGTGCGCATTGCCTACAACCTGTTCACTCAAAAGCCCAAGGAAGAGCTGGACGACTTCCGCAAGTGGACTTCCAGCGTCAAGCTGCACAGTGGCACCGATTTCCTGCGCCACAACGGCGCCGGCGAAATGCTGGTGTTCTCCGCCGCCGACTTCGAGGACTTCCTCGAGCCGCGCCCCGACCTGCCGCAGACCATGGAAGAAGAGCTGGAGCCAGTGGTGCGCCACCTGGTCGAGCAACGCTGGCCGTTCCGCCTGCACGCCACCTACAACGAATCGATCACGCGCATGCTCGACGTGTTCGAGAAGGTCAACCGCGACATCCCGTTCAACGGCCTGCCGTGGTTCTTCGACCACGCAGAAACCATCACCCCAGCGAACATCGAGCGCGTGCGCGCGCTGGGCGGCGGTATCGCCATCCAGGACCGCATGGCCTTCCAGGGTGAGTACTTCGTCGACCGCTACGGCGCCAAGGCTGCCGAACAGACCCCGCCGATCAAGCGCATGCTCGACATGGGCGTGCCGGTCGGTGCCGGTACCGACGCTACCCGCGTATCCAGCTACAACCCGTGGACTTCGCTGTACTGGCTGGTCAGCGGCAAGACCGTGGGCGGCATGGAGCTGTACAAGGAAGGCCTGGACCGCGAGACCGCGCTGCAGCTGTTCACCCAGGGCAGCGCCTGGTTCTCCAGCGAGCAGGGCAAGAAGGGCCAGATCAAGGTAGGCCAGCTGGCCGACCTGGCGGCACTGTCGCTGGACTTCTTCAGCGTCGAAGAAGAGGCGATCAAGGGTATCGAGTCGGTGCTGACCATTGTCGATGGCAAGGTTGTGTACGGTGCCGGCGAGTTCGATCGCCTCGGCCCACCGCAGGTGCCCGTGCTGCCGGAATGGTCGCCTGTGGCCAAGGTGCCAGGTCACTGGCGCGTGGGCACGCCGTCGCTGGCAGCAGCCGTGCACCAGTGCTCGGGGCCGTGCGGGGTGCATGCGCACAGCCATGACAAAGCGCGTAAATCGAGTGTGCCAGTCAATGACTTCCAGGGCTTCTGGGGGGCGCTGGGTTGCTCGTGCTTTGCGTTCTAAGCTGAGCTGAAATGCAGAAGGGGCCAATTTTAGGCCCTTTTTTTTTAGGCTTTTAGTGCTGGCCTCTTCGCGGGTAAACCCGCTCCTACATGTATCGTGTTCTCATGTAGGAGCGGGTTTACCCGCGAAGAGGCCAGCACAGGCGGAATCAATGGTGAGCCTTATGCTCCCCACCAGCCAACAGATGCCGGATCCTCACCACGACCCCATCGGTCTGCAGCATCCGCACCCGAGCCTCGATCTTCAGCTCTCCGCGGGTCACCCGATGGTGATGCCGCAAATGTTCCAGCCACGACTCTTCAAAGAAGAACTCCAACCACACCGCCGGGTCCGCACTGTCGCGCATCAACCCCCACGACAACGCGCCATTGCGCTTGCGCATGGCCTCCAGCTCCCGCGCCGCCCGCTGGAATGCCTCGGCCTTGGCCGGGTCGATGTGGTACTCCACGGTCACCATCACCGGCCCGCTTTCCTTGTCCATGTCATCGCTCAGCACCGGCACCGGCCAATGCAGCGACGGCGTCAGCTCGTCCGCCTCGGTTTCCGGTAGCGTCACCTTGCAGGTCAGCAAGGTACCCAGCGCCAGCCCGCCTGCAGCAAACAGCAGGCTGACGGTAATCGAGACATGGCTGGCAACCGTCCCCCACAGCAAGCCGCCACAGGCCATGGCACCGAAGAAGACCAGGATGTACACCGACAAGGCCCGCGCCCTTACCCAAGCCGGTACCGAGGTTTGTGCGGCCACCTGCAAATTGGACAGCACGGCAATCCACGCCGCCCCGCTGAGCAGCATCGCCGGCAGCAGCACATAGAAGTTGCGCACCAGCGCCAGGGCCAGCAGGAACAGTGCATACAGCAGGCTCGCTACCATCACCAACCGATCGCGGCTGATGCGTTCGCGCAGGCGCGGCAGCAAGGTCGCGCCTGCCACCGCGCCGATGCCGATCGCCGCCAGCAACAGGCCGAAATCAGCGGCGGTGCCGTGCATCTCGCCGCGCACGATCAACGGCAGCAGCGAGGTGCCGGCGCTGGCGCAGAAGAAGAACGCCAAGGCCCGCAACAGCACAGCCTGCAAGGGTTTGGCACTGCGCGCAAAGCGCAGCCCGGTGCGCATGGCGCCAACGAAGCGTTCCGCTGGCAGCAGCGGCTCCTTCACCTCGCGCTTCCACAGGAACAGCACCAGGATCACCCCGGCGAACGAGACGGCGTTCAACGCAAAGGTCAGCCACGGGCCGACCAGGCTCACCACCACGCCGGCCAACGCCGGGCCGATGGCGCGCGACACGTTGATGCCGACGCTGGAAATCGCCACCGCATTTGCCAGGTCTTGCTTGCCTACCAACTCCGGCGTCAGCGCGCTCCAGGCCGGCATCATCAGTGCGGTGCCAATGCCCAGCGCCAGGGTCAGCACCAGCAGCAGGGTCACGTTCATCAACCCGAGCAGGGTCAGCGCCGCCAGCACCACGGCCACTGTCGACATCCACAGTTGCACCAGCAACAGGTAGCGGCGCTTGTCGACGATATCCGCCGCCGCACCTGCCGGCAGGGCCAGGAAGAACATCGGCAACGAACCGGCCACCTGGATCAGCGCCACATGCAGCGGGCTGGCCGACAGCGTGGTCATCAGCCAGCCGGCGCCCACCTCGTGCATCCAGGTACCGATATTCGAGGCGATGGTGGCGATCCACAGCATGCGGAAGGTGGTGTTGCGCAATGGGCTCCAGGCGCCTGAAGGGGATGTGCTCATGTCAGAAGCTGCCTTTGAGTGGGTATTCGATGATCAGGTAGAGGCGGTCGATGTCATCGCCGGCTTGGGCCTGGTTGGCGCGGTGGCTGACGTGGGAGAACGACAGGCTCAGGTCCTTGGCGGCACCGGACTGCACCACGTATTTCAGGTCGATGTCGCGCTCCCAGTGCTTGCCGCCGTTGCCGTACTGGTTCACATAGGCGCCGCCTGCCGGGGCATGGCTGCCATCGATGCCGCGGCCAGTGACATAACGGCCCATCAGGCTCAGGCCGGGCACGCCGAGGGTGGCGAAGTTGAGGTCGTAGCGCAGTTGCCACGAATGCTCGCCAGGGCCGTTGAAGTCGGCGTACTTGATCGAGTTGGCCAGGTAGATGGAATCGCCACCCACGAAGTCGAACGGGGTGTCGCCCTCGACCTTCTGGTAGGCCAGGCTCAGCGCCTGGGCGCCGAAGCTGTATTTGGCCAGCAGGCTGTAGGCGAGGGTGTCGATTGCCCCGGCGCTGGCGTTGCCGGTGTCGCGGGTGCTGTACAGGTTGCCGTCCAGGCGCCAGTTGCCTTCGGCCAGGTTCAGGTTCAGGTAGGCCTGGCGCCAGGTGTCTTGCAGTTGCCCGGCGTACAGAGCGCCGCCGAACGGCCCAGCGGGCGCGAACGTGGCGCCGGCCAGGCTGATGGCGCGGTTGTGGGTGGTGGCGCCGTAGCCGCTGAACTCGTCGTGGGTCGAGCTGTTGTCCTGGTTGTTGAAGGCGGTGAAGCGCCCGGCCTGCAGGCGCCAGTCGGGCAGGTCGGTGTTCTCCAGCAACCAGCCGGTGGCGTATTCGGGGTGCAGGCGTTTGTCGCCGGTGTCGAACACCGGGGTTTCCACCATCATCTCGCCGTAGCGCAGCTGGGTGTTGCCCAGGCGCAGCTTGAGCGCGGCGCCGGCGCTGGAGTAGTCGGACTCGGCACGGCCATCGCTGTCGCGTGGCAGCAGGCCGGTACCCGCGTGACCGCGGCCGCCGTCGAGCTTGAGGCCGAGAAAGCCATGGGCGTCGATGCCGACCCCGACCGTGCCCTCGGTGAAGCCCGAGCGGACCTCGCCGATAAAGCCCTGGGCCCATTCCTGGCGGTAGTTCTGGCCACTGCCGGAAGGGGAACGGAAGTCGCTGTGCAGGAAGTAGTTGCGGCTGAGCAGCGACCAGCCCGGTTCGTCGGCCTGGCTGAGAGCCGGGCACAGGGCGAGGGTGGCGAGCAGGGCGCGGCCTGGTCCGTGAGTGGCGCGGATCATGGGGGGCTCCGGGGGATGATCCGGGAGTGTGGGTGAAGGATAGGCCAAGGGTCTTGTAAGGGTGTGCTGGGGGATCTGGTTTACCTTGGCTGGCCTCTTCGCGGGTAAACCCGCTCCTACAACAGGGGGCGCAGGTTCCAGGGCCTGCATCACCCGTTGTAGGAGCGGGTTTACCCGCGAAAGGGCCCTAGCAGGCTGAAACCAAATCAAGCCATATCGCTGATCGCAAACTCCTCAGCCAAATGATCAATCAACGCCCGCACCGAAGGCAGCAACCCCCGCCGCGACGGGAAAATCGCATGCACGATGCCACACCGTGGGTGCCAGTCCGGAATGAGCTCCACCAGCCGCCCCGCCGCCAGGTCCTCACGCACCGCCACCCGCGGCAAATGCGCAATCCCCACCCCGGCCACCACGAAATGGCGCAAGGCAAACAGGTCGTCGGTCACCATGCGCGGTGTATGCGGGATGACGATGCTGCGGCGGGTGTCCTCGCCTTGAAACAGCTCCCACTGGTACTCGCGCTGGGCACTGCCCCAGTGCAGGCTCGGCAATGTGCTGAGCAACTGTGGATCAAAGCCCTCGGGCAACTGCTCCAGGTACTGCGGCTGGCCAACCAGACACTGGGTACTGTTGCTCAGCACCTTCATCACCATGTCGGTGTTCTCCAGCGGCGGAAAGCGCACCCGCAAGGCGATGTCGAAGCCCTCGTGCAGCAGGTCGACCCGGCGGTTGGTACTTTCGATGAACAGCTCCACCTGCGGGTACTTGAGCATGTAGCGGGTCAGCATCGGCCCGACCCAGGAGTTGAGCAGGGTGGTCGGGCAACTGATGCGCACCAGCCCGCGCGGCTCGCTGCGGTTGCGCTCGATGATCTCCGCCGCGCCCTCGGCTTCCACGCGCATGGCCAGGCAACGGTTGTAGTAGGCCTGGCCGATCTCGGTCAGTGAGCAGTGGCGGCTGGTGCGGTGCAGCAGGCGCACGCCCAGGCGGTCCTCCAGGTCGGCAATGCGCCGGCTGAGCTTCGACTTGGGCATGTCCAGCGCCCGCCCGGCCGGGGCGAAGCCGCCGTGCTCGACTACCTGGGTGAAGTAGTAGAGGGAGTTCAGGTCTTCCAATGATCGGTCTCCGAGTGGTGGGTTGCCTGTGCTGGCCTCTTCGCGGCTAAAGCCGCTCCTACATGGACCGCGCAGGCCCTGGGCCTTCGGTGATTCTGTAGGAGCGGCTTTAGCCGCGAAGAGGCCAGCACAGCCCCTACAAATCCATCGTTCACAAAACGGAACGCTAAAGCCAGATTCTGCTAACTACCGCCGCAAAGGTGATGATTTTAATCTGTGCCCATCAACGCGAAACACCCCGAATTGCTGAAAAATTCATAACCCTTAGGAGCACAGACCATGAGCAAATTCACCTACAACCGCCTGAACAAAGACGACGCCGCCGTACTGCTGGTCGACCACCAGGCTGGCCTGCTGTCGTTGGTGCGTGATATCGAGCCGGACAAGTTCAAGAACAACGTGCTGGCCCTGGCGGACCTGGCCAAGTTTTTCAACCTGCCGACCATCCTCACCACCAGCTTCGAGCAAGGCCCGAACGGCCCGCTGGTGCCAGAGCTGAAAGCGCTGTTTCCGGACGCCCCATACATCGCCCGCCCTGGCCAGATCAACGCCTGGGACAACGAAGACTTCGTCAAGGCAGTGAAGGCGACTGGCAAGAAGCAGCTGATTATTGCCGGTGTGGTGACTGAAGTTTGCGTGGCGTTCCCGGCGCTGTCGGCTTTGGAGGAAGAGTTTGAGGTGTTTGTGGTGACTGATGCTTCTGGCACCTTCAATGAAATGACCCGTGATGCGGCGCATGACCGCATGAGCCAGGCAGGGGCGCAGATGATGACCTGGTTTGGCGTGGCCTGTGAGCTGCACCGCGACTGGCGTAATGATGTGGAAGGGCTGGCGGCGCTGTGCTCCAACCACATTCCGGATTATCGGAACCTGATGACCAGCTATAACGCGTTGTCTGCGGGTAAGTAACACCAAGTAACCTGATAGGTGGATTCCACTGAGAGTCATCGTTGACTTGATGAAAGAGTGTTGTTAGCGTTTCAGTTGAGCGCGAAACCAGCTGCCATTCAGCGGCAACAGTTGGCGTAGGAACCCCGTCGATGGCTGAATCATCAGCGTCGGGTGAGACCTCCACACCCCGGCTTGAGGGTGTGTATATGAATATCAAGCATGCTTACAGGGCCACTGGTGACAGTGGCCCTTTTCTTTGCTCGGTAGGAATGTGTAGCGCTTGTAGAGCAGCTTCCCGTGGCGATGCTTGTTCAGAGCTTTTGCATCGCACTGCATGAAATTCCACAGCATGCTGCCTTTGTCGAGGGTTACGACCACCAGCATCTGCCGCTTGGTCTCGTAGACGCCTATGAAAGCCAGCCTGTTGGTGTCATTGGTGTAGGCCACCTGCCAAACTTCAAATGGTCCGATCAGTGTGTCCAGAGCGACTTTTACATAGCGTTCCCGGGCGTCCTGTCGCTTCTCGACGATGTGATGGATACAGCTACGCAGAATTAGGATGTCGCCCATTGGGCTTTTGACGATTACCCGGCTGGCATTTTCTGTGTTCAAGCCCAGGTGCTGCGCGGCGAGTTCGATTGCGGCGTCATGTGAGTCGGCAGCAGCTAGTTCTTCGATAGCCTTGGCGCGCAGTTCACGCGCAAGCGTCTTGAGGTCGGGCAGTTTTTCGTCCACCCAATTGTTCTGGCCTTTGCTCTCGGCGACTTTCGCGGTTGGGTGGTTGGGGCTCAATGATATACCTGGCTGCGATGGGTGTCGCTGATGCGGTGGCGGCCAAGTGAGCCTAGAGAGATGGGTTTCTTTGAACAATCAGACGTGGGGGGTCGCGCTTTGTAGGATGTTTCCTATATGAGGCTGAGCAGGTCAGTTACCACAGCCTGCTCAGGTCAGATGCGAAGCGCTTTAACTTACAGGCTGCGACTCAATCCCCTCCAACAATGCTTCAACCAACCCTTCTGCCATTTCAACGGCATTCAGGTTGCTCCAGAACAGGCTCTTGCCGGTGTCATCCAGATGCTCCAGGGCTTTGTAGCCACAGTCATAGGCACCGCGCAGGTATTGGGCGACGTGCACCAGAGCGTCATGGGCGGAAACGCCGGGGTTTACTGTGAACAGGGGTGGGTGGCCGGCATCGCAGCGGCTGAAGGCGCGTTCTTTGGTGTCGGGGAGGGGTGGATTGGGGACAATCTTTTTCATTGCAATACCTTCTCTCGGGCTGAACTGCAACCACCCGTTTCCACGCAGAAGGCGGCAGTTGTACGCGGGGTGGAAAACCGGTGAGAAGGCAAGCCGGTTGGCCAAACGGCCACACGCGCACAACTGCCATTACGGCAGCCCTTCATCACATCCGGGTTTCCACACCCGATCGCTGAACCGACAGCGACCCGGTCAGCCTAGAGAGCTGGCTTTCCCCGGACAATCAGACGGGCGTCGACACGATGCGTAGGATAAATCCTTGGAATTGGCGTGAACGTAGGAAATGGTTCGCGGGGAAGTAGGACCTGGCTGAGAGTCGGGCGATTTTTTGATGGTTTTTTCTGTGTTCGCGTAATGGCAGCGAGGTGATCGTCAGGAGATTGCACGATGGCCGCCAGGTGCCAGGCGATAGGTTTTTGGCGCCTATGAAATCGAGCGCCGCCCGCGCGGCGCTTCGCGGCTAAAGCCGCTCCTACGTTTGTTTCGGGCCAGTCCTTCCTGTGCCAGGCGCGCGCGACCGCCTTGTCTGTACGACGCGATTTCGAGGTGTACGCCAAGGCGTTCGCGCGCAAATGCCACAGGCATAATTGGCCCGAAACAAATGTAGGAGCGGCTTTAGCCGCGAAGCGCCGCGCGGGCGGCGCTCGATCTTGTAGGCGCTGCAACCCTCAAGCCATGCACTCAAACGCCTCAATCCGCATCCGAATCAAACAACCGCTCCAACTCCACCCGCGCCTCCTTGGCCGTCTGCATCACTTTAGCCCGGTCATCGCGCACCTGCCCCTGGGCCACCAGCACCTCTTCGTCATGCTGGGTAAACCGTGCAATCCGGTCCGCCGCTTGCTCATCACTCAAGCCCAACCCGACCAGCGCTCGGCGGGTCATTTCCAGGCTGGAATAGAACGTCTCGCGAATCGGCTCGGCACCCACATCCGCCAGCTTGTGCACATGCTGGCGGTTACGTGCGCGGGCCAGCACTTTCAGGTGCGGGTACAGGCGCTTCACCCGTTCCGCGGTATGAATGGCCGCTTCCGGGTCGTCGATGGTGATGATGAAGTACTCCGCCTCGCCCACTTTGGCCGCATGCAGCACCTCCGGGCGCAGCGGGTCGCCGTAGAACACCGGCACCTGTTCGAACATGCGGGTCATCTCGATGGTGTCGACCGAGGTTTCCAAGGCAATGAACGGGATCTTCTGCGCCCGCAGGATGCGCGCGACAATCTGGCCCATGCGGCCCATGCCAACGATCACTACCCGTGGCGTATCCGTCTGGATCTGTTTGTATTTTTCGGGCACTTCACGCACCGCTTGCGGGCGTTTGAGGGCGCGGGCGCAGGCAATCATCAGCAACGGGGTAATGGCCATCGACAGGGTAATGGTCATCAGCAGCAGGTCGTAGGTCTGGGTGTCGAACAGGCCCTGGTCCTTGCCCAGCTTGAACACCACGAAGGCGAACTCGCCACCGGCTGCCAGCACCATGCCCAGGCGCAGCGCGCTGGCGCCGCTCAGGCCACCGGCCAGGCGGCCGACGCCGACCAGCAGTACCAGTTTCACTGCTACCAACAGCAGGGTCAGGCCCAGCACCACCAGCGGCATTTCCAGCAGCAGGCGCAAGTTGGCGCCCATGCCGACGCTGATGAAGAACAACCCCAGCAGCAGGCCCTTGAACGGTTCGATCTGCGATTCCAGCTCGTGGCGGTACTCCGAGTCGGCCAGCAACAGGCCGGCGAGGAAGGCGCCCAGGGCCATGGAAATGCCGGCTTCTTCCATCAGCCAGGCGGTGCCGATCACCACCAGCAACGCGGTGGCGGTGGACACCTCCGGCAGGCCGGTGCGGGCCACGGTGCGGAACACTGGGCGCAGCAGGTAGCGGCCGCCGATGATGACCACGGCAATGCTGGCGAATACCTTCAGGCCGTGTTGCAGGCTGTCGCCGTGGCTGGTGTCCGGGCCACTTGCGGCCAGCAGCGGGACCAGGGCAATCAGCGGGATCGCGGCGATGTCCTGGAACAGCAGGATGGCAAAGGCCAGGCGACCGTGGGGGGCGTTCAGCTGCTTGCTCTCGGCCAGGCTTTGCAGGCCGAGGGCGGTGGACGACAGTGCCAGGCCCAGGCCGAGCACGATGGCGGCCGGTAGCGACTGGCTGAAGCCGAACAGGGCGATGGCGCCAATCAGCGCGCCAGTCAGCAGCACCTGTGCGGTGCCGACACCGAACACCGATTTGCGCATCAGCCACAGGCGTTTGGGCGACAATTCCAGGCCGATGATGAACAGCAGCAGGACCACGCCCAGCTCGGAAATGTGCGCCACGCTTTCAGTGTCGCGGATCAGGCCCAGCGCCTGCGGGCCAATGACCACGCCGGCCAGCAGGTAGCCGAGCACGGCCCCCAGTTGCAGGCGTTTGGCCAGGGGGACGGCGAGGACGGCGGCGAGCAGGAAGATCACCGCGGTTTGCAGAAGGCTGCCTTCGTGTGGCATTGGCTCGTACTCCATGAGCTGCCGGGGCAGCATTTGAACAGTTTGGCGGACAATTCTGGGGGTTGGAGTGGTGTTAGACAATCTGCTGTAGGGGAGTAAGATTGTCCTGAAAAAGGAGACAGTCTGTGCGGGCCTCTTCGCGGGTAAACCCGCTCCCACAGGGGCCGCGAAGAGGCCAGCACAGGAAAAACACTGACTCAGGCCTCGCCAAACTGCGCCCGATACTGCGCCGGCGTCATGCCAATCCGCTCACAGAACACCTTGCGCATATGCCGGTCACTGCCAAACCCGCACTGCGCCGCCACCACCTTCAGCGGCAGGTCACCGCATTCAAGCAGCTTGCGCGCCCGGTCGATGCGGGCATTCTGCAAATACTGCAGCGGCGTAATCCCCACTTCACGCTGAAACGTCCGGGCAAAGTTGCGCGCGCTCATGGCCACCAGGTCGGCCATCTTCTGCACGGTGAATGCCTGCTCGATATGGTCGACGATATACGCCTGCACCCGGGCAACCGGCGAATCATCCCGTGGCACCGCCGCCAGCAGCGGGCCGTACGGGGTCTGCCCGCCCTGCCGGTGGCGGGCCACCAGCAGCACCTTGGCCACTTCCAGTGCCAACGCCTTGCCGTGGTCTTCAGCCACTACCGCCAAAGCCAGGTCGATGCCCGCCGTAATACCGCCCGAGGTAATCAGGCAGCGGTCGATCACGTAGATCTGCTCGGTTTCCACCTTGGCCTCGGGAAACGCCCGCGCCAGCCGCTCGACGTAGTTCCAGTGGGTGGTGCAACGATAGCCACCCAGCAGGCCGGCCCGGCCCAGCAGGAACACCCCGGTGCAAATGGCGCCGAAGCGCTTGGCACCCCGCACGGCCTGCGGTAGCCAGCGCTCGATCGCCGGCAGTGCGACGTCGTAGGCGCCCGGGCCGCCAGGTACCAGCAACAGGTCGACAGCTTCTGGCAGATCTTCCAGGCGCAGGTCGGCCACTACCTTCAACCCGCACGAGCCGCGCACCGCTGCCTGGCCCTCGGCCAGGGTCAGCAGCCGGTAGCGGCGCTCGGCCGGCAGGAAGCGGTTGGCAATGGCGAACGCATCCATGGGCCCGGTCACATCCAGCAACAGCACATCGTTGAAAAGCACCATGGCTACGGTGCGGTGGGCGGGTTTTTCCTGCATGGCTCTTTTGCCTTGAATGCCGGCCGCCGATGGCGGCCTTGGGCTAAATACGAAACGCATCTTATGGTAACGGCAAAACGGCCAGGGCCAGCAGTGCACAATTAAGAACAATTCAGCTTTGGCTCAGGACTTTGTCATGTGCCAGCGGCGAAACTTTCCCCACTGAACAGGAGAGTCGCCATGCACCCTGGGACGCCCCACACGCCGCTGCAAGCCCCTGGCTCCCTGACGCCGGCGCGCTTGCGCCAGGCCAAGGAACTGATGCTGCGCAGCTCGCTGTCTATCATCGAGATCGCTGGCGTGTGCAACCTCACCCGCAGCCATTTTTCCCGTGCCTTCAAGGTCAACACCGGCCTCTCGCCCCAGGCCTGGCGCTTGCTGGCGCGCATGGAAAAGGCCAAGCGCCTGCTCGCCACCGAGGCGCCGATTACCCATGTGAGCCTGGAGTGCGGCTTTTGCGACCAGGCCCATTTCACCCGCGCCTTCAGCCGCCTGGTCGGCCAGCCGCCGAATGCCTGGCGCCAGGCGCAAGCCATTTCTTAAGCCGACGCTATCCACCGGTATAGCCACTTGCGGGCAGTGCCGGGCCGCTTTCCCAACCCAAGGAGTCACCCCGATGAGCCAACCCGATTACAAGCGCCTGAACAAAGACGACGCCGTGGTGCTGCTGGTCGACCACCAGACCGGCCTGATCTCGCTGGTGCAGGACTTCTCGCCCAACGAGTTCAAGAACAACGTGCTGGCCTTGGGTGACCTGGCCAAGTTCTTTGGCCTGCCGACCATCCTCACAACCAGCTTCGAACAAGGCCCGAACGGCCCGCTGGTACCGGAACTGAAAGAAATGTTCCCGGACGCGCCCTACATCGCCCGCCCAGGGCAGATCAACGCCTGGGACAACGAAGACTTCGTCAAGGCGATCAAGGCCACCGGCCGCAAGCAGCTGATCATCGCTGGTGTGGTCACCGACGTGTGCGTGGCGTTCCCGACCTTGTCGGCGCTGGCGGAAGGTTTTGAAGTGTTCGTGGTCACCGATGCCTCCGGCACCTTCAACGAAACCGTGCAGCAGGCGGCGTGGGTGCGCATGACCCAGGCGGGCGCGCAGATGATGAACTGGTTCTCGGTGGCCTGTGAGCTGCACCGCGATTGGCGCAACGACATCGAAGGGTTGGGCAACCTGCTGTCGCAGCGCATTCCTAACTACCGCAACCTGATGAACAGCTATGCGGCGTTGACCTCGCGTTGATGTAAACCTGTACCGGCCTGTTCGCGGCGGTTCGGCGCCCCGATGAACCCGCTCCTACAAAGGCAGCGCGGCCCTCGGGTTGTGCACTATCCCTGTAGAAGCGGCTTTAGCCGCGAAGAGGCCGGTACAGGCTAAGCAGAACTCACAGGCAGACTAAAACGAATCCGGCACCCACCCAGCTCCGACACCAGCGCTTGCAACCGCCCCCCATGGGCCAGCACCACCGAGTTGCAGATCGCCAGGCCCATGCCCATGCCACTGCCCTTGGTGGTATAGAACGCCCCGAATACCCGCTCCCGTTCCTCAGGCGCAATGCCCGGCCCGTTGTCGTCCACGCAAATCTCCACCTGCTCCCCAATCACTGCCGAGGCAATCCGCAGCGTGCCATCGCTGCGATACCCCGCCAGCGCCTCCAGGCCATTGGTGATCAGGTTGAACACCAGCTGTTGCAGCTGCACCGGGTCGCCCATCACGCTCACCCCCGCCTGCAACCGCGTCTGCACATCCACCAGGCCCTTGGCCGCATCGGCCGAGGTCAGGCGCACCACCTCGCGGATCAGCTCGTCCAGCTTCACCGCCTTGAGTTGCACCGGCGACTGTTTGGCCAATGAGCGCAGCGCCCGCACGATGTTGGCGGCACGCTCACTGTCGTTGCGGATGTCCTCCAGGCCGGCAATCGCTTCCTCCAGGTCGGGTTTGGCGCGCTTCAGCCAGCGCAGGCTGGCGGCGGCGTTGGAGCTGATGCCGAGCAGCGGCTGGCTGATCTCGTGAGCGATGGACGCCGACAGTTCGTTCATTACTTGCAGGTGCGCACTGCGCGCAAGCTCTGCGCGTGAATGGCGCAGTTCTGCCTCAATCTGCGCGCGGCTCTGATTGTCTTCCGCCAGGCGTGTATAGAACTTGGCCGTCTGCAGTGACACGGCGGCCTGCGAAGCAAGGATTTCCAGCATGGCCAGGCGCTGGCTGCCGAACAGGTTGGGCACCAGGCGGTTTTCCAGGTACACCAGGCCGATCAGCACGCCCTGGAGCACCAGCGGCAGGCACAGCACCGAGCGGGCGTTGCGTGCCTTGAGCTCCTGGCGCAATGCCTCGGGGCAATCACTTTGGGCATCGTTGAGTACCAGCGGCTTGCGCGTGCGCAGGGTGGTGTTGATGACCGACAGCGGCGCCTGGGTCATGAACTTCTGGCAGTTGTCCATGCTCACGTGCAGCCCGGCATCGTCGATGTAGGCAAGAGCCGCCATCTGGAATTCGGCGCCACTGACGATCAGCAGTGCACCGTGGTCGGCACCGGAGTGCTGGGTCAGGTGGCCCATCAGGGTTTCGATCAGGCCTTCGAGCAGCACTTCTTCCGACAACGCCCGCGCGGCTTCGATACCGGCCTCAAGGTCCAGCCTGGCCTGGTGGGTGGCGCGTTGGGTTTCCTGGATCGGTTGGGTACGCAAGAACGGGTGCAGCGTCTCCAGCTGGTGCACCTTGCCGGTGGCACCCCAGATATGGAAGCAGTCACGGGCGATGCGCAGGTGCAGGTTGGCACCGGAGATCAGGCCGCTGGGGATGCACACCTCTGCCAGTTGTTCGTGGGCCAGTGCCTGCTCGTGGATGAACCCGGCGGCGGTGGCGGCGATCTGCGCCTGGTCGAAGCAGCGGATAGCGGCCAGCCCGTCGCCCTCCAGCTTGGCGATCACCCCTTCGATCAGCAGCAGTTTGTTGCGGAAGGTGGCGGGGTTGAAGCTGGCCCAGTGGCCGAAGCGCTCACGCAGGGCCTGCAACTCACCCAGCTTGTCGGCAAGGCTGCCGGGGACCTCTGGGCTGCCCAGGGCCAGGCCACGGAACAGATGATAGTCGGCCAGGTTGATGTGCACCGGCGCGGCCCAGGCATGGTCACCGGCCAGGGCCAGGGTGAGCATGGCCTTCGGGTGGTTGCCCAGGTAGAAGGCGCACATGCCGTCGAACAGATGCTGGAAGAACCGCGTGGTCGGCGAGTGCGAGGGGCCGACCGAAGCCGGGCAGGGCGTGCCGCTGAGGTGGGCGACGAACGCTTGCTGGGCCAGCAGGATCTGTTCGACATCGCGGTAGCCATGGCGGCGCACAGTGGCCAGGCCTTGTGCTATTTCCTCGGCCACCTCCGGCAGGTAGCGGCCCATGATCAGCGAGTCGGAAACCAGATGGTTGCAGGCATGGCAGCTCATCGCCAGGTCACCGCTCAGGTGCGCCGAATCAACGGCCTCTAGCGCTGTGCGACGGGCGAATTCCATGGGCGAGGTCCAGGCGCTGACCTGGTCCAGGGCCAATAGCGCGCTGCTCAGGTCCGCCTCGAAGCCGTGGCGCTCGATCAGCTTGAGCGCGGCCAGGCAGTAGGCGTGGCCATCGTGATAAGCGCCGAAGCGCTCGGCGCGCATCACCCCGTACCAGGCCAGGCCGTAGGTGCTGCCAGGGGCCACGCCATGCAACAGCGACAACTCCATGAGCTTGGCCAGGTGCAGGAAGCACAGGTCGTCCTGCACCAGAAATGATGACGACAGGGTGGCCAGCAAGCCGATTGCCAGGGCCACATGTTCCGAATCGGTGCGCGGTAGCGATTCCAGGCAGTGGCGGCCTTGCTGTTCGATCAAGGCCTGCACGCGGGCATGGCTGGCTTCCACCTGTTGCGGGTCAAGGCCCTGTGCCAGGTGGATGCCCAGCTTCTCCAGGCCGGACAGCGCGCTGCCAATGGCTGCCTGATAGTCGCCCTGCAAGGTAGCAAGGTGGGCCTGCAGCTGGCACACCCTGGCCCGGTCCAGGGGCGAGCGTGCGCGCTGGCGGCACTCGCCGAGCTGGACCTCGGCGGCGGCCACGCGCGCCAGCTGCAAATCGCACTCCGCTGCCATGCTGCAAATGGCAAAGCCAAGCGTGGCGCGGCTTTCCAGCGCGCTGCCGTGGTTTAGCAATTGTTCGGCCGTGCGCAGGTAGCCGGCGGCCTGTTCATAGGCGCCGCTGTCACGCGCGCGCAATGCCGCTTCGTGTAAAAGCTGCAGGAACACTGCGCAGTCATCCGCGGCAAACCCGCATGGGCTGGCGCGTTGCAACTGATGGGTGATTTCGAACAGCAGCTCATGCAAACGCTCTGGCCAGGCTCGAAGCATGGCCAGGGCAATGTGCGCATGCAGCGATTCGCGCTGTTGCACCGGCGTCAGCTCGTAAGCCGCCTCCAGCACCCGGTCATGAACAAAGCCCAGGCCGTTCTGGCCTGAAAGCAGAAAACCCGCGCCAATCAAGGCCTGCAACGGATCACCCGGTGCATGCCCAAGGGCCAGGCGCAGTACGGCTTCATCACATCGGTTGCCCGCCGCACTGGCAATGCGCAGCACATCGCGCTGTGGCGCGGGCAGGCGCGCCAGGCGGTGGATCATCAAGTCGGCAACATTGTCGGAGTAGCGATGACGGGCTACAGCCTGCGGGCACCATGACCAGCACATGGCCTGGGTGTCGAAATTGAACAGCTGGTCCTCGACCATGGCCCTGAGAATCTGGTTGATGAAGAACGGGTTGCCAGCCGTCTTCTCGTGTACCTGCCCGGCCAGTTGCAACGCCGCGCCGGGGTCGACGTGGTAGCGTTCGCCGATCAGCTCGGCCACTGCACCCACGGCCAGCGGGCGCAAGTTCAGGGTGGTGCTGTGCACCGTTGTGGGTACGGCAAGTGGCGCATGGCTGGCGTGGGCGTCATTGCGCCGCGCTACGATCAGCAGCAGGTTGCCGGGCGTGTTCGCCAGCAGTTGTGCCAGTAGCTGCCGGGAGGCGTCATCGACCCACTGCGTGTCGTCGAGGAACAGCACCAGGGGGAGGCCTGGGCGGCTGAACACCTGAAGAAACTCGACGACCGCCAGCAGCTCTTTCTGCAGTGCCAGACGCGTAGGTTTGGCTGGCAGCTCAGGCAGGGGGCCGAGGACCAGTTGCAGGTCAGGCGCCAGCTTGCCGAGCAGGCGGCCGTGGCCTTTGATGCGGCGCAGGATTTCACGGCGCAAGGTGTCGAGGTCCTGGCTGTTCTTGGCCAGCAACTGGTTGGTCAGCGCGCCGAGGATCTCGACCCAGGGGGCGTAGGGCGACGACTGGGCCAGGCTGTTGCACTTGCCTATGGCCCAGTAACCCTCGGCGTTGGCCTTCAGTGTCGCCTCGACCAGGCTCGACTTGCCCATGCCGGCGGCGCCGTTGATATGCAGCATTTGTGGCTTGCTGTTGCGGCGCAAGCCCTTGAGCAACAGGGCGATGGCTTTCTGCTCAGCGCTGCGGCCATACAAGCGGGTGCTATTGGCCGCGACCGGGTCGGCGCAGCCTGGCTCGAAGGCGACCAAGTGCTTGCTGGCGGCCCATTGCCGCTGGCAGTGGCCCAGGTCCACCGCCAGCGCGTGGGCACTCTGGTAGCGGGCGTCCGGCTCTTTGGCCAGCGCCTTGCTCAATACCTTGCTCAGTGGCTGCGGCACGTTGCTATCCACTTCGCAGGCCGCCCTTGGCTGCACGCCGGCATGCAGCTGCCGCCAGTGCTGGGTATCGCGCCCGACCAGCGGCAGCTCGCCGAGCAGCAGTTGGTAGAGGATCGCGCCCAGGGCATAGATGTCGCTTCGCTGGTCGCTGTTGCTGCCGTGCGGGCAGACTTGCTCGGGCGCCAGGTAGGCCCAGTTGCCGAGGGGCGTGCCTTGTTCGCTGATCAGTTGCGCGGGGGTGGCGCGAAAGCAACCCAGTCTTGCTCGCTGGTTTCCCTGCAGGTACACATGGGCTGGCTGCAAGGCGCCGTGCAGTACATTGCGTTGGTGGGCCTGGGCCAGGGCAGTCGCGGCGTTCAGTGCAATATCGAGAAACGGCTCCAGGGCCAGCGGGCCGTCGTCAAGCAGGTCGGCGATGGAGTGGCCAGCCGGATACACCAGCAGCGGGCCTTCAGCAGAACGCACGAACGCCGAGGGGATTACCGCCCACTGCGGGTCCAGCGCCAGCCGGTAGTCGCGTTCCAGGCGCTGGCAGGCGGCGGGGGCTTCAAGCGGCGCGCGCACGGCGACCCAGGCGTGCTGGGTAACGGGGTCGCGCAGGCGAAAGTAGCTGAGCTCGCCTTCCTGCCCCAATGCAGTGATTTCGCAGCGGTTCAGCCAGCCCTCGTCGACCGACTGATCGTAATCGATGGGCCTCTGGGCAAGGCGTTCATCGAGCATAAAGCACCCCCTGCTAGCGACATCCAGAGGCGCGAGTATACGCAGCGGGCCCAGTGCGGGTGCGGGTTGCAGCCGGCTTGGCAGAAACGGGCACGCTGTTGTCCGTTATCGTACCCTGGCCTTTGCCGGGGGCTTGTATAGTCCTTGGGCCACCTATCCCTCGGGATAATTGTCTGAACGCGTACGCAGGCCTAGGCTGCTCCGGGGCTGCGCAAACGCCCATGCCCGTGTGAGGAAGCCATGATCCGAGTAGGCAATGCCCAGGTGTCGCTGGAGCGGCGAGAAGTGTTTCTCGACGGCAAGCCGATCCTGTTGGGCGGCCGTGCGTTCGAGGTGCTGGCCACGCTGATCAAGGCCAAGGGCCGGGTGGTCGGCAAGGACGAGTTGTTCAGCCAGGTGTGGGCCGGCACGGTGGTTGAGGACAACAACCTGCAGGTGCAGGTGTCGTTGCTGCGCAAGGCTTTTGCCGACCGTGGGCTGATCCAGACCGTGCCACGACGTGGCTACCGCCTGGCCGCCGAGATCAGCTTCGATGCCCCTTGCCGGGCGCTGGGACACTTGCCGTTGCGCGTGGAGGCCGACAACCTCGAGCCGTCGGGTGACAGCGCGGACGTCCCGGTACTGGTGGTGGACGACGACCCGTCGGTACGCATGGCGCTGGGCCGCCTGCTGCGCTCGCAGGATATTGCGCATCATCTGTTTGCCAGTGCCGAGGCGTTGTTCGAAGCCCGCCTGGAAACCCCCTATGCCTGCCTGCTGCTGGACATGCACCTGCCTGATACCACCGGCCTGGAAGTGCAGGACGCGCTGCGCCGGCTGGCGTTGCCCTGGCCAATCGTGTTCATGACCGGCTTCGGTACCATCCCGATGACCGTGCAGGCCATGCGTGCCGGTGCCGTGGAGTTCCTGACCAAGCCCTTTGACGAGGACCAGTTGCTGGCGCTGCTGCAGGTGGTGCGCCAGCGGGCAGTGGTCGATGGGCGCAAATGGCGCCACGCGCGGCAGGTTGAAGAAAAGTACCAGCGCCTGACCCCGCGTGAGCGCCAGGTGTTCTCGCTGGTGGTCGATGGCCTGTCGCACAAGCAGATCGCCAGGCAAATTGGCACCAGCGAGGTGACCACCAAGGTGCACAAAAAGAACATCATGAACAAGATGCAGTCTCGCTCGCTGGTGGAGTTGGTGGCCATGCACAACGTGCTCGGTGCACCGCCCGAGGGCCTGGCTGGCGCATGAGCAGATGGGTGTGCATCGTCGACGACGATGCTTCGGTGCGCAAAAGCCTGGCCAACCTGCTGCGTTCGGCCGGGTACCAGACCTTGTCGTTCGTTGCCGGCGATGTGTTCCTGGCCTCCGACCTGGCCCGCCAGGCCGGTTGTGTACTGCTCGACCTGAAGATGTCGGGGATGAACGGGTTGGCGGTGCAGCGTGAGCTGGCACAGCTGCAGTGGTCGGTACCGGTGATCTGCATGTCGGCGCATTGGGATGAGGGTGCGGTGCAGGCGGCGATGGGGCAGGGGGCACTGGCGTGCCTGGCCAAGCCCTTTTCTGAAGAGGTGTTGTTGAAGGTAGTTGAAGAGGCTTTGGCTGGCGTTCAGTGAAGTATTGCCTATGCGGGTCCCTGTGGGAGCGGCGGTGCGGCGATCCGATTTACCCGCGAAGAGGCCGGTCGCTTCTACATCCAATTCAGCACACCTGCGCAATCAACCACCTGGATTAATGGACCATGCTCCAAGGTTGACCGATTAGCGAGCCCCTTGCCATGCCACGCCTGAAACTGTTTCTCGACCCTCAATCCCCAACCCTGACCGCCATCGGCCTGCTGTTCATGCGGGTAACGGCCGCCTTGCTGCTGCTCTTCATCCACGGCCTGCCCAAGCTGCTGGGCTGGAGCGGTGAGTTGCAGCGCATTGAAGACCCCTTCGGCCTGGGCGCCCCGCTGACCTTGGGGCTGGCGATTTTTGCCGAAGTGGTTTGCCCGCTGTTGCTGCTGCTAGGGATCGCCGCCCGCCTGGCTTGCCTGCCGGTGCTGGCGGTATTGCTGGTGGCGCTGGTGGTGGTGCACCCGGACTGGAAGCTGGAACAGGGGCAGTTTGCCTGGTTGCTGGTGGCGCTTTATGGTGGGTTGGCCTTGACCGGGCCGGGGGAGTATTCGGTTTCCGGGTATGTCGTCGGAGTCGCATTATCTGATCAAGCCTGGGGCCGCTTTTGCGGCCCATCGCGACACAAGGCCGCTCCTACAAGGAACGCGATCGCCTGTAGGAGCGGCCTTGCGTCGCGATGGGCTGCAAAGCAGCCCCGGCAATCTAACTGCTCCCCGGCCGATACTGCAGGGCCTCGGCCAGATGCGCCCGGCCAATTGCCTCGCATCCTTCCAGATCCGCCAACGTCCGCGCCACCTTCAGCAATCGATGCGCTGCCCGCAACGACAAGGTGAGCCGTTCACAGGCCCCCTCCAGCCAGACTTGGTCCGCTGCCTCCAATCGGCAATGTCGACGCAACCCCTCCAGGTTCAAAAACGCATTCGCACACCCTTGCCGTTTGTGCTGCAGCTCCCGCGCCGCAGCCACCCTGACGGCGACATGGGCACTGGTTTCACCGCAAGGCTGGTTGTTCAACGTAGTGCTTTCGCGAGCCACGGTCAGGTGCAGGTCGATGCGGTCCAGCAGTGGGCCGGACAGCTTGTTGCGATAGCGCGCGATCTGCTCGGTGCTGCAGCGGCAGCGGCCCGTGGGGTCGCCCAGGTAGCCGCAAGGGCAGGGGTTCATCGCAGCCACCAGCTGGAAGCGGGCTGGGAAGCGCACCTTGTCGCGGGCCCGGGCAATCACGATCTCGCCTGACTCCAGCGGTTCGCGCAGCACTTCCAGCACACGCCGCTCGAACTCTGGCAATTCATCGAGAAACAGCACGCCATGGTGGGCGAGGGTGATCTCACCGGGTTGCGGCCGGCTGCTGCCACCGACCAGCGCCGGGCCGGAGGCGGAGTGGTGGGGGTGGCGAAATGGTCGTTGTGGCCAGCTGTTCAGCGGCGTATGCCCGCTGACCGACTGGATCGCCGCCACTTCCAGCGCCTCCTGTTCGTCCAGCGGTGGCAGCAGCCCAGGCAGGCGGCTGGCGAGCAGGGTCTTGCCGGTGCCGGGTGGCCCGGTGAACAGCAGGTTGTGCGCCCCCGCCGCCGCCAGCAACAAAGCACGCTTGGCCGCCAGCTGGCCCTGCACCTCGCTCAGGTCCGGGTAGGGCCTTTGCTGCAGGATCAAGCCGTTGGCCGCGTAGGGCGGCAGTGGCACCTGGCCGTTCAGGTGGGCGACCAGCTCTAGCAAGTGGCCCACCGCATACACCACCAGGCCGCCGGCCAGGCTGGCCTCTTCGGCATTTTCCCGTGGCACCACCAGCGCCCGGCCTGCTTCGCGTGCTGCCAGTGCCGCCGGCAGCACGCCTTGCACCGGGCGCAGCTTGCCAGACAGTGCCAGTTCGCCCAGGCACTCGACGTCTGCCAGTGTGGCGCTTGGCACCTGGCCGTCGGCGGCGAGGATGCCCAGGGCAATGGCCAGGTCGTAACGCCCGCCATCCTTGGGCAGGTCGGCGGGGGCCAGGTTCTGGGTGATGCGCCGTTGCGGGTACTTCAAACCGGAGTTGACGATGGCGCTGCGCACCCGGTCCTTGCTTTCCTTGACCGTGGTTTCTGGCAGGCCGACCAGGGTGAGATGGGGCAGGCCATTGGCCAGGTGAGTTTCGACGCTGACGGCGGGTGCCTGTACGCCTACCTGGGCGCGGCTGTGGACGAGGGCTAGGGACATGGACGCTCCGTTGTCGCTGACAGGGGCCGCTTCCTGCGGCTGTGCACAGAATAGCCAGGGTGGCGACGGCAGGCGCAACAAGTGTGCGTCGTGGTTTTTCAGGGCAGGGTTTTCCCTGTGTTTTCAGGTTGCCCGGCAAAAATGGATCCAATAGCCTTTGCGCAGGTACCGGGTATGGCTTAGTGTTATCAGGCAACTGCAGTTGCCATGGAATGGCACCGCGTCTTCTTTCAAATGGATTTGGGGTATTGCTCCGTGCAAACGCTTACCCGCACGCGCCAGGTGATCCGCGAATTGGTGCAGGCCAGTGCATTCGTTGAACTCAACCGCTTTTTCGACAGCCTCCAGGCGCAATGGCATCAGGCCCCGCCTGGCGAGTTTCCCGCCTATCTGGCGGCCATCGAAGGGCACCTGTTGGCCGACGTGGACAACCACGGCGACAAAGCCCTGAGCTTGGTGCTCAAAGCCTGGATCGATGCCTGCCCCAAGGCTTACCACCCGCAAGTGGTAATGGGTATGCACTGTTTCCACCGGGCTTGCCAGGTACAGGGTAATGGCCCGCGCAACGCCGCACGGGCGCTGGCCGTCGAGCAAATATGTGAAACCGCGGCTGCGCATTTGTTGCGTGCCATGGACCGTTCTGCGCAACCGGTGGCCGCGGCCATTGGCATGCTGCGCATCAGTGCGCAATTACGCGAGCCTGGCTGGTTGGTCGAACTGTTCCAGGGGCAGCCTGCGCGCTCCAGGCCTAGCGCCCATGCCGATGTGGAAATACAGGAAGCGGCAGCGCCGATGTTGGTGAAGCATGGAGTGATGCCCTTGGCCGAGCTGCCACAGGCGTTGCCGGCTTGCCTGGGTAGTCGGGCCGAGCACGAAAACCAGGACCCCCGTTACTACTGGCTTCGCCATGCATTGGTCGCGCGACCTGATTGCTTCGAGGCGATCCAGGCCCTTGCCGCTTACCTGTTGCCCCGTTGGGGCGCTAGCGCTGATGCGCTCGAGCTGTTGGCCAATGGCCCGTTGTGCGCAACCTGGGACGAAAGCCTGCGTAACGCATTGCGCTGGATGGGTGTTGAAGAGCGGCTGGTGCTGCCCCATGCCGACCAGTTGCAGGCTGTCGCCGACTGGCAGCAATTGTTCGATGCCTGGTCGCAACGCCAGCTGAGGCCCAGGGAACGTGCGTTGCTGCTGGCCTGGCGAGGCGCGCTGCACAGCAGTGCATTGCATGATCAGGCCGGCGCCATGCGCGACTTTGCGGCGAGCCTGGCGTGCAATGCCGATCACGGTGCGATCCAGGCCATGGGCGAGCCCTTTCACTGCCTGGCCACGCTGATACTGCGTGATGGCCAGGTGGATGAACAACAGTTGTTGCGCCGTGCCATCGAGCGCCTGTGCGATGGCCGTTCGCATGCGGGCGCCTGTGCATTGCGTGCCGCCGGGCACCGCTTTGGCCTGTGGGGGCTGCCGCGCTCGGCCGAGCAGGCCCGGGTATGGTCGCAGCGTGCAGTCAAGCGCCAGCAAGCGGGCCAGGCGCCGGGCTTCGAGGTGTTGGCAGTGGCGCGCCTGCTGTGGGTTGCCAACCGGCATGAGGTGGCGTGTTACCTGTATGAGCGCTGTGCCGAATTGAACCTGCCCGGCGCAGCCCTTGGCTTGTACGAATTGCACCACGGCGGCCTGGGCAATACCCCAGAGCATTACCTGGACGAAGAAGTAGCCGAATATTGGCTGATGCGCGCGGTAGAGGCGGGCAGCCGCCGGGCCAAATACAACCTGGCCTGCCTGCGCATGAAGGGCGACGAAGACCTGAGCGAGCGCAGTGCCATGCTGGCTGTCAGGCGCCTGCTGGTTGATGCGTTGGACAATGCGCAGACCAATGCCCGCGCGCGTTTGCACCTGGGCATGCTGCTGCGCCAGTTTGGCGAGCCGCAGGAGCGGGCCGAGGCGGTGGCCTACCTGTTGAGCCTGGTCGAGCACCCGGACCCGGGTATTGCCGCGCGTGCCAGCGCCGAGCTGGGGTTAGCCTGGATGCAGGGTCGTGGTACCCGCAAGCAAAGCCGCTTTGCTGCCATCGAATGGGTTAACCGTGCGGCGAACCTGCAACCGGGGGACTCGGCTATCGAGGACATACAGGCCGAGATCCTCAATTCGCATAACCGGGTGAAAACCTTGTTCACCCAGTGTGGTGCAGCGCTGTTCCGCGGCACCTTGCATGCCAGTGAGCTACCGCCGAAGCCGGCAGCGTTCGAAACAGGCCGCCTGCAGTCTTAGGCTAAATGCCCCGCGCAAGGCCGCTTTACTCGTTCTGCGGGGACGGGTTCAGTCGAGCTTCCAGCTCGGCCACCTGCTGTTCAAGTGCCTCAAGGCGCGCACGGGTGCGTGCCAGCACGACCATCTGGCTGTCGAATTCGTCGCGGCTGACCAGGTCCAGCTTACTGAACGCCCCTTGCATCAGCACCTTGAACTGGCTTTCCAGTTCTGCGCGGGGCTGGGCGGTATCGCTGCTGAACAGGCGCGAGGCCTGGTCGCTCAGGGCATCGAGAAGGGCTTTGGGCGCGAGCATGGGGCTGTCCACTGAAACGAAGAAATGGCCGGCAGTGTAGCACGGGCAATTCAGCCACTCAGGGTTCGGGCGATTGCACATTTTTCGCGCAATGCGCCCTGCCGCTACGCACCGAAATTGTGCATGTTTTCCGTGCTGGCGACTGGCCAATCCCGACTAAAACACATAACTCACTGTTTTCCGGTGCTTTCCCGGAACTGGCAAGGTTTCTGCAAAGACCTGTACGAGCCATGCACTGATGCAGTTCCTTGTGACCAGGCAGTGCGCACGCGGAGCCGGATGCCGACGACGCGTTACAAAGCCAACCGCTGCGCTTAGACTTGAGACGGGTTTGTTTTCCTGGGGCAAGTCCACCAAATCGGGAGAGAGTTTCATGAAGCTAGTCACAGCCATCATCAAGCCGTTCAAGCTGGACGACGTGCGCGAGTCGCTGTCGGAAATCGGCGTGCAGGGCATCACCGTTACCGAAGTCAAAGGTTTCGGTCGCCAGAAGGGCCACACCGAGCTGTATCGCGGTGCTGAATATGTGGTCGATTTCCTGCCCAAGGTGAAGATCGATGTCGCCATCGATGACAAGGACCTTGATCGGGTAATCGAAGCCATCACCAAGGCAGCCAACACCGGCAAGATCGGTGACGGCAAGATTTTCGTGGTGAATCTGGAGCAGGCGATCCGCATCCGTACCGGCGAAACCGATACCGACGCGATCTAAGCAGCAACAACGCCTCACCAAACCCAACGCCCCAGGAGAAAACAACATGACTCTGCGTAAGATCGCAGGGCTAGGAGCCCTATTGTCCCTCGTAATGCCCGGGCTCGCCCTGGCAGAGGAAGCAGCTGCCCCAGCGCTGAACTCCGGCGACACCGCCTGGATGCTGACCGCAACGGCGCTGGTGCTGTTCATGACCATTCCGGGCCTGGCCCTGTTCTATGGCGGCATGGTGCGTTCCAAGAACGTGCTGTCGGTGATGATGCAGTGCTTTGCAATCACTGGCCTGATGAGCATTCTCTGGGTCGTCTACGGCTACAGCATGGCCTTCGATACCACCGGTATGGAAAAGGGCGTGCTCAACTTCAATTCCTTCGTGGGCGGCTTCTCCAAGGCCTTCCTCAGCGGCGTCACCCCTGAAAGCCTGACCTCGGCCACCGCGCTGTTCCCTGAAGCGGTATTCATCACCTTCCAGATGACTTTCGCCATCATCACCCCGGCGCTGATCGTCGGTGCCTTTGCCGAGCGCATGAAGTTCTCTGCGATGCTGGTGTTCATGGGCATCTGGTTCACCCTGGTGTATGCGCCGATCGCGCACATGGTGTGGAGCGGTGACGGTGCCCTGATGTGGGACTGGGGTGTGCTGGACTTCGCTGGCGGCACCGTGGTGCACATCAATGCCGGTATCGCCGGCCTGGTCTGCTGCCTGGTGCTGGGCAAGCGCAAGGGCTACCCGACCACGCCAATGGCCCCGCACAACCTTGGTTACACGCTGATGGGCGCAGCCATGCTGTGGATCGGCTGGTTCGGCTTCAACGCAGGGTCTGCCGCAGCCGCCAATGGCACCGCCGGCATGGCCATGCTGGTCACCCAGATCGCCACCGCTGCCGCGGCGCTGGGCTGGATGTTCGCCGAGTGGATCGGTCACGGCAAACCAAGTGCCTTGGGCATTGCCTCGGGCGTGGTGGCCGGCCTGGTCGCCATTACCCCGGCTGCTGGCACCGTAGGCCCGATGGGCGCACTGGTGATCGGCCTGTCCTCGGGCGTGATCTGCTACTTCTGCGCCACCAGCCTCAAGCGCAAGCTGGGCTATGACGACTCGCTGGATGCCTTCGGTGTGCACGGCATCGGCGGTATCGTCGGCGCCATCCTCACCGGTGTGTTTGCAGCCCCGGCGCTGGGCGGCTTCGGCGCCGTCACCGACATCGGCATGCAGGTCTGGATCCAGGCCAAGGGCGTGATATTCACCGTGGTCTACACCGCCATCGTCACCTACGTGATCCTCAAGGTGCTGGATCTGGTGATGGGCCTGCGGGTCAACGAAGAAGAAGAGTCGGTCGGCCTCGACCTGGCTCAACACAACGAACGCGGCTACAACCTGTAACTGCGACGCGGTAAAAACTTGCCCGGCTTGCCGGGCATTTTTTTGCCAGATTTTTAACATTTCCCGCTCGGCAAACGGTTTATCCGGCACGTTCGCGACGTAGGTAGAAAACTTACAAGTCGTAAGGCATTTATGGAGCTTTGCTTTTTCTACGGGCGCGCTAGAATGCGCGCCGAAGGGTGTTTACGAGTAGTCCGCACACTTCACCAGCCTTTGCTAGGCTTGCCAATAGCGTGTGGCCAGCAGGGGTTAATGGATTTGTCAGGTCCTGCCAGGAGCAGGGCCTGCTGGGTGCCGCCTCCCATCAGGAGCGCCGACCCAAGGGCAGTGGCCTAACCCACGGCCAGTTGAATTTTCACTGGTGGCTGCCGGTCTACGGCTGCACTGGTCTATAACTAACCTGCTTTTCGCAAGTCATGAGGTAGAACATGAGCGACGACGATCTGGAAAATGATGACCTCGAAGTAGGCGACGAAGACGAGGCTGATGAAGGCCTCGAAGCGGCTGCTGACGATGTCGCCGAAGATGCTGGCGATGATGACAGCAGCCCGGCACCCACTGCCAAGGGCAAATCCAAGGCGGCAGTCTCGGTAGACGAGCTGCCAAGCATGGAAGCCAAGCAGAAAGAGCGTGATGCCCTGGCCAAGGCGATGGAAGAATTCCTTTCGCGCGGTGGCAAGGTGCAGGAAGTCGAGGCCAACGTGGTCGCCGACCCGCCCAAGAAGCCGGACAACAAGTACGGCAGCCGCCCTATCTGAGTGGCTGATCGTAAAAAGCCCGCCGTCGCTGCGGGCTTTTTTGTGGCTGTTCGGCGAGAGATTTTCATTGCCAGTGAGATCGAGCGCCGCCCGCGCGGCGCATCGCGAATAAAATTCGCTCCTACATTTGTTGCAACGTGCCGAACCTGTAACGCCATGGTTGCCAGCCTTGGCGCATGACTTGAGCCGTGCATACAGGCTGACAACCATGGCCTCACAGGCATGGCCACGTTGCAACAAATGTAGGAGCGGCTTTAGCCGCGATGCGCCGCGCGGGCGGCGCTCGATCTACGCACCACCAAGAATATTAAGCCAGCCTCTTGTCAGCGCCAGCGCGCGAGCACGTCGGGCAACTGCGACAGCCGCTGGATCTCGGCATCCGGCGCCTGCTCGCCAGCCCAGGCCTTGCCCTGTGGGTTGAACCACACCGCCCGCAGTCCGGCGCGCTGGGCGCCGGCAATGTCATCACCCGGGTGATCACCAATGTGCACCGCCGCACCGGCGTCCACCTCACCACGACGCAAAGCCTCCAGGAACGGCGCCGGGTCCGGCTTGCCAATGCCCAGGTCTTCGGCGCACAGGGCAAAGCGGAAGTAATCCGCCAGCCCCAGCCGGCTTACGTCGGCATTGCCGTTGGTGACCACGCCCAGGGTGTAGCGGTGGCGCAGAATCTCCAGCACCGGCTGTACCTCGGGGAAGATCTCCACCTGGTGGCGGGCATGCAGAAACACCTCGAAGCCTTCGTTGGCCAAGTCCTGCGCGTGTTTCTCGCTGTAGCCAACTTCTTCCAGAGCATGGAACAGCACACGCCGGCGCAGGGCGCTGATGCGGTGCTTCAGGCCAGGCTCGGCCTGCACCAGGCGCTCCCGGATGGCGAACAGGTGTTCCACCGGCACGCCGCCAAGGATCGGGGCGTTGGCTTCGAGCCAGTCGCGCAGCACGACTTCTGCGCTGGCGATGACCGGCGCGGTGTCCCACAGGGTGTCGTCGAGGTCGAAGGTGATCAGCTTGATGCTCATGAGTCTGTGCCTTTGCTGCGTTTGGCCCGGGGGTGGGCGCTGTCGTACACCGCTGCCAGATGCTGGAAATCCAGGTGGGTGTAGATTTGCGTGGTGCTGATGTCGGCATGGCCGAGCATTTCCTGCACCGCGCGCAGGTCCTGGGAAGATTCGAGCACATGGCTGGCGAAGGAATGGCGAAGCATGTGCGGGTGCAGGTGCTGGCCCAACTCGCGCTCGCCGACCGCTTTCACCCGTTGTTGCACGGCCCGCGGGCTGATGCGGTTGCCCTGGCGGGTGATGAACACGGCGCGGTCGCGCGGGTTGCCGATGCCGCGCAGGCGGTACCATTCCTGCAGCGCCTCGCGGGCCTTGCGGCCAACGGGCAGCACGCGGGCCTTGCCGCCCTTGCCCAGCACCTGCACCAGGCCGGCGGTGAGGTCGAGGTGATCGAGGTCGAGGTTGGTCAGTTCGGACAGGCGCAGGCCAGACGAATAGAACAGTTCGAGCATGGCCTGGTCGCGGCGGGCAATGAAATCATCATCGACGCCGCCATCGAGCAGCTGCAGGGCACGGTCGGTATCCAGCACCTTGGGTAGCCGGCGTTCACCCTTGGGGGCGCTCAAGCCGGTGGCCGGGTCGTGCTGGCACAGGCCTTCGCGGTTGAGGTAGCGGTACAGGCCGCGTACAGCCGACAGCAGCCGGGCCAGGCTGCGCGAGGACTGGCCATGGTGATGCAGGCGTGCGATCAACTGGCGCAGTTGCTGGATCTGCAGCGCCTGCCAGTCGGCAATGCCGTGTTCCTTGCAGTAGGCGATGACCTTGGCCAGGTCGCGACGGTAGCCCAGCAAGGTGTGCTCCGACACCTGGCGCTCATTGCGCAGGTGTGCGCAATAAGCCTCCAGCTGGCGTTCCATCAGCGTACCGAACGCAGGGTTTGGGTAACGCGCGGCACAACGCGGCCGAGTACTTCGGCGATGTAGCCGAGGAACAGGGTGCCGACGCTGCTCTTGTAGTGCTGCGGGTCGCGGCTGCCGATTGCCAGCACGCCGTGCAGCCCTTGGTACTCAAGCGCGGCAACCGCGCTGGAACCCACTTCGCGACGCTGCTCTTCACCGAACAGGAATGCCAGTTCGTGCTCGCGCAGGTTGCCGCTGACTGTCTTGCCGCCGCCCAGCAGGGCACCAATGGCTTGTTGCGCCTCGGCGTTGCTGACCCAGCGCCCGACCGGCGCGACGTTGTCGCCGAACAGGATCAGGCTGACGAAGGGCACCTGGAACTCCTGGCGCAGGCTGTCTTCGACCGCCATGACCACTTCTTCCAGGCTGCCGGCATCGAGCAGGTCGAGGATCAGCCGGCGGGTCTTGTCGAACAGCCGGTCGTTGTCGCGGGCTACGTCCATCAGCTGTGACAGGCGATGGCGCATTTCGATGTTGCGGTCGCGCAGCAGCTTGAGCTGGCGCTCTACCAGCGACACGCTGTCGCCACGCTGGTGCGGAATGCGCTGTTCGATCAGCAACTCGTCGTGCTCGGCGAAGAAGGTGGGGTGGTCGCGCAGGTAGGCGACCACCGCCTCGGCATCGAGCTGCTGGGGTACAACCTTGGGCTGATCGGTCATGACGGTAACTCGCTTAGAGACGAACCTGTCCTTCGTAGACGCGTACGGCCGGGCCAGTCATCACCACGGGCTTGCCGGGGCCGGCCCATTCGATGTGCAGGCGGCCACCTGGCAGGTCGAGGGACACCGGGGAGTCCATCCAGCCCTGGCTGATCGCCGCCACCGCAGCGGCGCAGGCGCCGGTGCCGCAGGCCTGGGTTTCACCCGCGCCGCGCTCCCACACGCGCAGGTTGGCGCGGTGGCGGTCGATGACCTGGAGGAAGCCGGCATTCACCCGCTGCGGGAAGCGTGGGTGGTTTTCGATCTTCGGGCCCAGCTCATGCACGGGGGCAGTATGCACGTCGTCGACACGCAGCACGGCATGCGGGTTACCCATGGACACGGCGGCAATCGAATGCAGCTGGCCGTCGACTTCCAGTGGGTAGTTCAGCGCCTGCGCGTCGGCGACGAAGGGGATTTCGGCTGGGATGAAGCGCGGCGGGCCCATATCGACACTCACCTGGCCGTCGTTCTGCACGTCCAGCACGATGATGCCGCTCTTGGTTTCCACGCGGATGCGCTTTTTCGCGGTCAGGCGTTTGTCCAGCACGAAGCGGGCGAAGCAGCGCGCACCATTGCCACACTGCTCCACTTCGGAGCCGTCGGCGTTGAAGATGCGGTAGCGGAAGTCCACTTCCGGGTTGTTCGGCGCCTCGACGATCAGCAACTGGTCGAAGCCGATGCCGGTGTGGCGGTCACCCCATTGCTTGGCGTGCTTGGGCTGGATGTGCGCGTGCTGGCTGACCAGGTCGAGGACCATGAAATCGTTGCCCAGCCCATGCATCTTGGTAAAACGCAGCAGCATGGGCTTACTCCGGCAGCAGGCTTTCGCCAGCGAACAGTTCGGCGACGGTCTCGCGGCGGCGTACTTCGAACGCCTGGTCGCCGTCGACCAGGATTTCAGCGCAACGGCCACGGGTGTTGTAGTTGGAGCTCATGACAAAACCATAGGCGCCCGCAGACTCTACGGCCAGCAGGTCGCCTTCGGCCAGGTTGAGTACGCGGTCCTTGCCGAGGAAGTCGCCGGTCTCGCAGATCGGGCCGACCAGGTCATAGGCACGGCCTTCGCCTGCACGTGGCTTGACTGCACTGACACCCATCCAGGCCTGGTACAGGGCCGGGCGGATCAGGTCGTTCATCGCCGCATCGATGATGGCGAAGTCCTTGTGTTCGGTGTGCTTGAGGTATTCCACGCGGGCCAGCAGCACCCCAGCGTTGGCCACGATGTAGCGGCCAGGCTCGAATACCAGGGCCAGGTCGCGGTCGCCGACGCGCTCGCGAATGGCCTTGATGTAGTCGGCCACCCGCGGCGGCTGTTCGTCACGGTAGCGCACGCCGACACCGCCACCCAGGTCCAGGTGGCGCAGGTGGATGCCGCATTCGGCCAGGCGGTCGACCAGCACCAGCAGGCGGTCGAGGGCGTCGAGGAACGGATCGATGGTGGTCAGCTGTGAGCCGATATGGCAGTCGACACCGACCACTTCAAGGTTCGGCAGCTGCGCGGCGCGCACGTAGATGGCCTCGGCGTCGGCAATGGCGATGCCGAACTTGTTCTCTTTAAGGCCGGTGGAGATGTACGGGTGGGTACCGGCGTCTACGTCCGGGTTGACCCGCAGCGACACCGGGGCAACCTTGCCCATCTCGGCGGCCACCACTTGCAGGCGCTCCAGTTCGTCGGTGGATTCGACGTTGAAGCAGTGCACACCCACTTCCAGGGCGCGGCGCATGTCTTCACGGGTTTTACCCACACCGGAAAACACCACGCGGTCGGCGCGGCCACCGGCGGCCAGCACGCGTTCCAGCTCGCCACCGGAGACGATGTCGAAACCGGCACCCAGGCGTGCCAGTACGTTCAGCACGCCAAGGTTGGAGTTGGCCTTGACCGCGAAGCACACCAGGTGTTCGGCGCCTTGCAGGGCGTCGGTATAGCTGCGGTACTGGGCCTCGATGTGGGCGCGCGAATACACGTAGGTCGGGGTGCCGTGGCGTTCGGCGATGGCCGACAGGGCCACGCCTTCCGCGAACAGCTCACCGTCGCGGTAGTTGAAAGCGTTCATCTGGTTTCCTTTACTGCGCTGGCGACTGCTCAGGCTCGGCCTGCGGCTCTGGCTGCTGCTCTTGTACCGGGGCCGGCTTGGCTTTTGGCTGGTGCTGGTGCGCCTTGTGCGCTTTGCCGTTATCGCCGTCTTCAGGCAGATACAGCGGGCCTTTCTGGCCGCAGGCCGAAACGAGGCAGGCAACAGCGACCAGCGCCGCGAAGGAGGAAATCAGGCGCTTCATGGGTGAAATCCTTAGAAAATGCAGTATTGCGCCCGAGTATACCGAGCGACCGGCGGCTTGCCTATGCAAGGGCCGGTCCGTCGGGCGGGGCAGCAGAAGCGGCAAGCTTCAAGCTTCAAGCGGCAAGAAAAAGCTATCGGGTGTAGGCTGGGCTTTTTCTTGCGGCTTGTAGCTAGCAGCTTGCGGCTGGCGCTTTGCGCCCGTATCTTGCCGGGCTTGCCTGTAACGCAGCCAATTTTGAGGTTCCTGCAATGAGTTTGAGTGAAGCGCGTTTCCATGATCTGGTCGACGCGACCCAACAGGCCCTGGAAGACCTGTTCGACGAGAGCGGCCTGGACCTGGACATGGAGAATTCCGCAGGTGTGCTCACCGTCAAGTTCGAAGGCGGCGCCCAGCTGATCTTCAGCCGTCAGGAGCCGCTGCGCCAACTGTGGCTGGCTGACAAGTCCGGTGGTTTCCACTTCGACTACGACGAAGAAAGCAAAAAGTGGGTCTGCGAAAAGAGCGAAGAGCTGCTGGGCGAAATGCTCGAACGCATCGTCTGGGAACGGGCCGGCGAGAAGCTGGATTTCGACGAGATCTGACATGAGCGACGCCCAGCCCCGGCCGCCCAAGCCGCTGTACAGCAATGTCAGCCCCGCCGTGCCGTCGCCGTGCATCAGCATCTGCCGGCTTGACGAGCAGCGTGTATGCACCGGTTGCCACCGGCATGTCGAGCACATCCGTGAATGGCGTTCGGCCGATGATGAACGGCGCCGGCAGATCTGCCGCGAGGCCCAGGTTTTGCGCGAGCAGGCTAAGGCACCCTGAGCGCAGGGGCTTGAGTATTTACCCGGCTGTGGTAGTGTCGGGTTCTGCGTCGGTGACGCCAAAGCCATCTCAAACCCCGCCCTTGGGCGGGGTTTTGCTTTATCTGCGCACTGAAAATTGCCTGTTCAAAGGAGTCTGACTGGATCATGAGCACCAAGCCTTCCCTCATCCTCACCCGATTGGACGTACAGCGTCTGGAGCGTCTTATCGACAGCCTCGACGAGAGTACGCCGGGTGTGCTCGCCCTGCAGGACGAGCTGGACCGCGCCGAGCAGGTGGTCGGTCATGAGGAAGTGCCCGCGGGCGTGGTGACCATGAACTCGCGTGTGCACTGCCGTGAGGAAGCCGGCGGCAAGGACTACCACCTGACCCTGGTGTACCCGAAGGATGCCGGGGCAGAGGGCAAGGTCTCGATCCTGGCGCCGATTGGCTGCGCCTTGCTGGGGTTGTCGGTGGGTGAACAGATCGACTGGCCGGCACCCGGGGGCAAGACCCTCAAGCTGAAGCTGCTGGAAGTCGAGTACCAGCCGGAAGCGGCGGGCGATTTCGACCTCTGAGATTTTGGGGCCGCTTTGCGGCCCATCCGACCGGTCCGGCGCCCCGGCAAGGCCGCTCCTACAGGGGATCGCGTACCCCTGTAGGAGCGGCCTTGTGTCGCGAAAGGGGTGCAAAGCACCCCCGGCAATTCAGGATCCCTCCGCCAATACCTGCTCCAACCCCTCATTCAGCGCCTGCTCCAGCAACCGCTTGTAGCTCAGGTAAACCTGCGTTGCCCCCAGCCGGTCATCCAGCAATTCGGACAAGTCCAGGTCGGTGATGTAGCACCGGTAATGCCCGGCCCCACGGCGCTGCGCGATAATCTGCCGGGCCACCACCGCATACAGCTGCGCCCCATGCTCCAGCTCGGAAAACTCCTGCTGGTCGCAGTACAGCGTCACATGCGCGGCACCGGCCACACCGGCCTGGATAATGGCCTGCACTTCATAGTAAGGCTGGTCACTGCCCTCCAGCGGCGCCAGGCGCGGCTCGATACTGCGCGCTTTGCCCGGGCCGCTAGGCAGTAGCTGTGCGTACTGGATATCCAGAAACGCCTGCCCAAGGTTCTCCAGCGGCAGGCGGGCATCGCGGCGCATCACCACCGAGCGTAAAAAGCGCTGCAGCGGCAGCAGCAGGTGCGCTTCGTCATGCAGCGGCAGGCGTTGCTGCCACAAGGCGTTGTGTTCATCCAGCACGTACAGCTCGGCCCAGCCGCCCTGCAAACGGTAGAACACCTGGATGCAGGCCGGCCTGCCTTGCTCCAGCACCAGGCGCAGGTCATGGTCGTGCAGGGCGTGGGTATCCAGATACAACGGGCTGTAGGCGCTGCGTTCCTCACCCAGGTAGCTCAACAGTGCCCCATGTTCGGCCAGGGTGGTCAGGCTGACGTGCTCGGGCAACAGTTCCAGCACATGGGTGTGCTCGGCCACCTGTAGCAGGTAGCGGTGGTGCAGGCCTTGGTCCAGCAGCAGCTGCACGGTGTCGAAGATCTCTTCCACGCGTTGGCCGATGGCCTGGGCGCGGCTCTGGCAGAAGCAGCGTACCCGCACCCGCGGCCGGTGGCCATGCAACACCGGGCTGTTGAGGAAGTCGCGCAGGCAGCGCACCAGCGCGTGTTCGCCGTCATAGCGCTGGACCAGCACCTCGTTCCAGCTGTTGAGGGTCACTTGGTCCAGGGTCAGCACCAGGTTCTCGCGCACGCCGGCGTAACTCAGCGAGTCGGTGCGCTCGGTCGTCATCAGGATGTTCAGGCCGCGATGGTGGCGCAGCGGGTCGATGGCGACGTTGACCAGCAGCAGTACCTCATCGGCAACGCTGGGCTGCAGCAGGCGTACTTCGCTGACCGTCGGCAAGGGCAGGGGGATGCATTGCTGCAGGCAGCCCAGCAGGTTGAACAGCTCGAACTCGCCAAGGTCACTGACACCCGGGTGCAGCGCCAGGCGCGTGCTGCTGTCGATCACCCCGTTGCGGTGGGCCCAGGCCAGCAGCTCGAGCAGCTCGCGGCAGCGTTTTATCGGGCCGAAGTGCTCGACCTCGTGCGTACTCAGGTTGCCGCTGTACAGCTCCCAGTGGTGGCTGCCCGGCTCCTTACGGTTGGGGACCTGGGCCAGGGTCAGGGTGCCCTCGGCGAGGTCCGGGGCGATGCCAGGGTTGATCACTTCGACCTTGCCGGCGCGGCGCTCGAAGGCCGCATACAGGCGCCGGCCCAGCACATTGAGGTCGCGTTGGTCGGCGCGGCTGCTGGCGTTCTGGGTGCGGGCGAACTGGCTGAGAAAGCGATAGCTGTGGTTCAGTTCGGCCACCAGCTCGCGGCGTTCGACGGCAACTTGCTGCACTTTCCATTGGCTGCGGCTGTCCAGCACGGCCAGCTGGCGTTCGTCCCAGCCCCATTCGTCTGCCAGGCGCTGCAGTAGCCGGCGTTGCCAGCCATTGCTGCGGCCTTGGTCGCTGAGCTTCTTGTTCACCTTCAAGTACAGGCTGCGCCGTACCCGCTCCAGGCGCACGGTCTCGCCACGTTGCAACAGGTAATGCTCGATGCGCCGGTAGACCATCACATACGGGTCCAGCTCGTCGAGGTCGAGCTGGTTGGCAAACACCGCCTTCTTGTAGTCCAGGCTCAGGCAGCGTACCGCGGGGTGTTCGCTGGCGTAAGTCTCGGTCAGTAGCAGTTTGAGCAGTGACTTATAGGGTGAGTCGATGCCTTTGAACAGTTGCCACAGGCCTGCGCCGACGAACTCGCCGGGCGGAATATGCGCCAGGTTGCCGAGGTCGAGTGCGTCCTGGCTACGGATAAAACGCTTGGCCAGCAGGGTTTGGGTATAGGTGTGGTAATTGTGTTCTTCGTAGACCGGCACCAGCCACCATAGCGGCGTGCGACCGGCCAGCCACAGGGTGGTGCGGTAGAACTCGTCGAGCAGCAGGTAATGCTGGGTGGTGCCGCAATCGTCGGAGCCCAGCTGGCCGTCGCGCTGGCCTTGGGCAAAGCCTTGCGTGTCGATGAGAAAGAAGTGCGCCTCGGCGCCCAGGCTGGCTGCCCAGGCTTCTAGCAGCTGGCACTTGCGGCGCAGTTCATCCAGCTGCGGCTCGGGCAAGCCTGGCGCATGGCATACCCATACGTCCATGTCGCTGTGCTCGGCTTGGGCCAGCGAACCCAGGCTGCCCATCAGGAACAAGCCGTGGATCGGGCGAGGCGGGTTGCCACGCTGGGCCTTGTAAGTGAACGAACGGGCCAGGCGTTGGGCCTCTGCCACCCGTTCGGCATCTGGCTCGTAGCCCGATACACCTGCGGGCGTGCTGCCGGAAACATAACCCGGTAACAGCGGGTGGTTCACATGGAACAGCAGCGGCAGCAGCGTCAGTACCTGTTGCTGGCGTGTCGACAGGCCTTCCATCGCCCGTTGCAGCCGGCCCTGGTTCAGATGCAGGAAGCGCGCACGCAATGTCGCCAGGACTTTGCGGTCGATACCTTCGTCCAGGTCTGGGCGGATTTCGTGGGGGTGGTTCATTGCGCACTCGGGCAGGCCAGCGGAGCTGTGGCGAGTTTAGCCTGAGTGACGGGGGCGGATAAGCGCCAATTGAAATATTGGCGCCATTTTCCCAGCGTCAGCGCGCCTGCTCCAGCTTTTGCTGCACTTGAGGCATGATGGGCGCATTGAGTTCATGTAGAGATTTCCCGATGCGTGTATGGATCGATGCCGACGCCTGCCCCAAGGCGGCCAAGGATCTGATCGTCAAGTTCGCCCTCAAGCGCAAGTTCGAGGTGGTGATGGTGGCAGGGCAGGCCGTGGCCAAGCCGGCGTTCGCCATCGTGCGGCTGATCGTGGTGCCCAGCGGCATGGATGCGGCCGACGATTACCTGGTCGAGCATGCCGTGCCGGGCGAGCTGGTGATCTGCAGTGACGTGCCACTGGCTGACCGCCTGGTGAAGAAGGGCGTGGCGGCGTTGGACCCGCGCGGGCGCGAGTTCGACGAGCGCAACATGGGCGACAGGCTGGCGGCGCGCAACCTGTTCACCGAACTGCGCGAGCAGGGCCAGGTGGGGGGCGGGCAGGCGTCTTATGGGGAGCGCGACAAGCAGGCATTTGCCAATGCGCTGGACCGGATAGTAAGCCGGCTGATGAAAGCCTAGCCCTCAGATACCCGGCGAGGTGTGGCAAGGCACCTGTAATTTCTGCCAGTGGTGTCATCATGCGGTGACGCGCAGTATCGATTGCATACCTTGCTGAGGATGGGCTTATGGCGACGACTGGCGACAATGCACTCAGGCACTTTTATCAAATAGACCACCTGACGACCTTGCTGGGAGGGCAGGCATTGTCTTTGCTGGGTGGCGACCAGCACTTGCTTGCACAGTTGCGCTGCACAGCAGATGTGACGAAATCTGTCTTGTTGGCATGCGAAGAGGGGCGGAGCGTGCTCGGTGTCTCGTTGACCGATCGGCGCGCAGAGTTTGCCTACTTGCCATACGGCTTCCACAACCAGCAACCTGACCTGCCAGACTTGCCGGCATACCGAGGAGCACTCCCAGATAGGCTACTGCCCGGTTACAGCTTGGGTGCTGGCTACCGTACGTTCAATACACGCTTGATGCGGTTTCAGAGTGCTGACAGCATGAGTCCATTCGGTGCTGGGGGTATTAATGCCTACGTTTATACACTCGGCGACCCAGTGAATTTATTCGACCCGTCGGCACATATGCCCCAAAAGGTGAGGTACCCGCGGACGAAAAATAAACCTGAAGCAAAAAAGCCTGCCAAAGCCCCCCAAAACAAGGGTAACACCAGTAAAAATCAGCTGGCTCAACCTGAGGCGGGCTCCAGGCCTGCAGGTGCCGTAAAGCAACAGTGGACGTTGTCTGAAGAAAGCGCGGATATCAACGACCGCATTACCAGTTCTGCAAAAGCCAGATATGAAAGCTTCGCAACATTGATAAGGGACGAGGGCATGCACCCTAAAGCTGCGGCTGAGCAGGTTGGAGGCATGGCGTACAGTATTTACAAAAACCATAGCCCGCATCGACATGTACTGAGGCTCAGCAATACCGAGCGCGCCATTTTCACTCTGGAAGAAACCGTAGTGAAAATGCGCAGCGTAGGGGGGCATGCCTTGCGAGGGGCTTGATCCGGCGTGAAGCCTGGGGCCTTGAACCTTGCACTGTACCGGTGGGGGCGGGCAGGCGTCTTATGGGGAGCGCGACAAGCAGGCATTTGCCAATGCGCTGGACCGGATCATTTCGCGACTCTCGAAGCCTTGAGGGATCCTGTAGGAGCGGCCTTGTGTCGCGATCGGGCCGCAGCGCGGCCCCAGGATTTCAGCTTCGCCGCATAAATTGCCGGGGCCGCTTCGCGGCCCGATCGCGACACAAGGCCGCTCCTACACAGGGCGCGCTTGCAGGGCTTACTCGTGAGTCAGCTCCAGCACCCGGTCCACCAGCTTGTAGATACCGCCTGCCGCCTCGCTGATCGACTTGGCCTCCATGTACGCCGGGGTGGTCACCAGCTTGCGCTGGGTATCTTCGACAATGTCGTGCACGTCGCATTCTTCATGGGTGCCGCCCATTTTTACCACCGCCGCCGCAGTGTCCGCGTCGCTACCAATAGTGCAGACCACCCCCGGCCCGTAGATCTTCGCTGCCAGTGCCGGCGAAATGCAGATCAGGCCAACCGGCTTGCAGGCATCGGCAAAGGCTTCGGCCAGGGCCAGCACGTCTGGGTTGACGCTGCAGTTGGCGCCTTCCACGGCAAAGTTGGACAGGTTCTTCGCCGCCCCGAAGCCACCCGGCACGATCAGCGCATCGAAGTCTTCGGCCTTGGCCTCGCTAATGTCCTTGACCTCGCCGCGGGCAATGCGCGCCGACTCCACCAGCACATTGCGCGATTCTGGCATTTCGTCGCCAGTCAGGTGGTTGATCACATGCATCTGCGCAATGTCTGGCGCGAAGCACTGCACCTGCGCACCGCGCTGGTCGAGGCGCAGCAGGGTGATCACGCTTTCGTGGATTTCGGCGCCGTCATACACGCCACAGCCGGAAAGAATCACCGCTACTTTTTTTGTCATGCTCGTTACTCCCGTGTAGAGGCGCTAAATGTTCTTTAGTTTGGCAGATGTCGACGATAGGGGTTCCCGCAGTTATGCCCTGATGGTGTGCCCCTCGGTATCGAATGGAACAAACAAGACGGACAGCGCCGGGCTTACAGAAGTGACTGGCCCGAAACAGATGTGGGAGCGGCCTTGCGCCGCGAAGCGCCGCGCGGGCGGCGCTCGATCTAAGCACCACCTCAACCCCAAGCCGGGCACACAGGGCCTAGCGGTGGTCCCGCCGCTGGGGTGGTTCCTGCTTGTGGCTTACAGCCCGCTCGGCCTCATCGGCCTGGGCCTGGTTTGCCGCCTTGCGCTCCGCACGCAGGGTGCGAAAGCGCCGGCGCAGCCACAGTAGGGCGCCCAGCGCCAACAGGCCGCCGAGCACCCAAAGCTCGTAGCGCTTCACGTTGCCCAGCAGGCCTTCGAGGATGGCGCCGAAGTGATAGGCCGCCGCACCCAGGGCAATGGCCCATATCGCTGCACCAATGCCGTTCAGCAGCAGGTAACGGCGTGGCGGGTAGCCCGACAGGCCAATCGCCACCGGCATGACCGTACGCAGGCCATAGACAAAGCGGAAACTCAGCACCCAGATGTCGGGGTGGCGGCGGATGTGGTCCAGCGCCCGGTCACCCATTGCCTGCCAGCGCGGTTTGCGCGCCAGAATCCTGCGCCCATGGCGACGGCCCATGAAGTACCACAGCTGGTCGCCGGCATAACTGCCGAAGAACGCCACCAGGCACACCAGCTTGATATCCATGTAACCGCGGAATGCAAGAAACCCCGCAAGCACCAGAATGGTCTCGCCTTCAAAGAAGGTGCCTAGAAAAAGGGCGAAGTAGCCGAAATCCTGCAGGAATTGTTGAAGCATTTTCTGAGGTGCTGGCGAAATGAACGCGCAGCCTACCCCTTCACGCGCGTTCGTGAAAGTGTCCAAATGTGTCTCGACGTGAACAATTCTGCGTCGACAATGCCAGAGCCCTCGCGCCATGGCTTGCCCTGGTGTGTAACACAGGCGTCATAATGGGCGCTTATCTTGCCGCTCAATTGATGATAGGGCGTTAACGTCCTCAGGAACGCCAGATGAATAATGAAGTGCTTAGCCCTGTCGCGATCAAGGATGCTCAGGAGCTTCCAGAAGAGATGGTGCAGACGCCGCCAGACCTGCCGCCGGCTCCCGAGCCAGAAGCGGAGCAGGTGGCCGAGCCTGCGGTCCCGGCGCCAGCAGCGGCACCGGCCCCGGCAATAGCCGTCCCTGGCCTGGACGACAGCAGCCTGTACATTCATCGCGAACTTTCGCAGTTGCAGTTCAACATCCGTGTGCTGGAACAGGCACTGGACGAGAGCTACCCCTTGCTGGAACGCCTCAAGTTCCTGCTGATCTTCTCCAGCAACCTCGACGAGTTCTTTGAAATCCGTGTCGCGGGCCTGAAGAAGCAGATCAATTTTGCACGCGAACAGGCCGGTGCCGATGGCCTGCAGCCGCACCAGGCGCTGGCGCGCATCAGCGAGCTGGTGCACTTCGAGGTAGAGCGCCAGTACGCGATCCTCAACGACGTCTTGCTGCCAGAACTGGAAAAGCACCAGATCCGCTTTATTCGCCGCCGTTACTGGACGCCCAAGCTCAAAACCTGGGTACGCCGTTACTTCCGCGACGAAATCGCCCCGATTATCACCCCGATCGGCCTCGACCCGACTCACCCGTTCCCGTTGCTGGTGAACAAGAGCCTGAACTTCATCGTCGAGCTTGAAGGTGTCGACGCCTTCGGGCGTGATTCGGGCCTGGCGATCATCCCGGCCCCGCGCCTGCTGCCGCGGGTGATCCGCGTGCCGGAAGAGGTGGGTGGCCCGGGCGCCAATTACGTGTTCCTGTCGTCGATGATCCACGCGCACGCCGACGACCTGTTCCAGGGCATGAAGGTCAAGGGCTGCTACCAGTTCCGGCTGACCCGTAACGCCGACCTGGCGCTGGACTCCGAAGAGGTCGACGACCTTGCCCGCGCCCTGCGTGGCGAGCTGTTCTCGCGCCGCTACGGCGATGCCGTGCGCCTGGAAGTCGCCGACACCTGCCCCAAACACCTGTCGGACTACCTGCTCAAGCAGTTCAGCCTCAGCGAAAGCGAGCTTTACCAGGTCAATGGCCCGGTCAACCTCACCCGTCTGTTCAGCATCACCAGCCTGGACAGCCACCCCGAGCTGCAGTACACGCCGTTCACCCCGGCCATCCCCAAGCTTTTGGTAAACGCCGACAACATCTTCAGCGTGATCAGCAAGCAGGACATCCTGCTGATGCACCCGTTCGAGTCCTTCACCCCGGTTGTAGACTTGCTACGCCAGGCCGCCAAGGACCCGCATGTGCTCGCCGTGCGCCAGACCCTGTACCGTTCCGGGGCCAACTCGGAAATCGTCGACGCCCTGGTGGACGCGGCGCGTAACGGCAAGGAGGTCACCGCGGTGATCGAGCTGCGAGCGCGCTTCGACGAAGAATCCAACCTGCAGATGGCCAGCCGCCTGCAAGCGGCCGGTGCGGTGGTGATCTACGGCGTGGTCGGTTTCAAGACCCACGCCAAGATGATGCTGATCCTGCGCCGCGAGCAGGGCGAAATCGTGCGTTATGCGCACTTGGGTACCGGCAACTACCACGCCGGCAACGCCCGCCTCTACACCGACTACAGCCTGCTGACCTCTGACGATGCCCTCACCGAGGACGTCGGCAAGCTGTTCAGCCAGCTGATCGGCATGGGCAAGACCCTGCGCATGAAGAAGCTGCTGCACGCGCCGTTTACCCTGAAGAAGGGCATGCTCGACATGATCGCGCGGGAAACCCAGTTTGCCCTTGAAGGCAAGCCAGCGCACATCATTGCCAAGTTCAACTCACTGACCGATGCCAAGGTTATCAAGGCGTTGTACAAGGCCAGCCAGTCGGGCGTGAAGATCGACCTGGTGGTGCGCGGCATGTGCTGCCTGCGCCCAGGCATTCCGGGGGTTTCGCACAACATCCAGGTGCGCTCGATCATCGGCCGCTTCCTTGAGCACACGCGGGTGTTCTACTTCCTCAATGGCGGCGAAGAGCAGATCTACCTGTCCAGTGCCGACTGGATGGAGCGCAACCTCGACAAGCGTGTCGAGACCTGCTTCCCGGTGGAAGGCAAAAAGCTGTTGCTGCGGGTGAAGAAGGAGCTGGAAGGCTACCTGACCGACAACACCCACGCCTGGACCTTGCAGCCAGACGGGCGCTACGTGCGCAGCACCCCAACCGGCAACCAGAACCCGCGCAGTGCCCAGGCGACCCTGCTGGAGCGCCTGAGCAACCCGGTCCTCAACGTACGCTGAGGACGAAGCCGACCCGGGCCAGCCACTCTGCCTCGTTGGCGAAGTCGGCCTGGGTCAGCTGGTTCTGCTCCAGCCAACCTTCAGGGAAGGCTACATCAAGGCTGTCATCGGCGGCCTTGAGCGCCACCTTCGGCATCTGCTGATTGCCACGGATGTGGTGGAACAGGATGGCGAAGCGCAGCAGTACGCACAGGCGCAGCAGCTTCACGCCTTCTTCACCCAGTTCTGCGAACTTGTCCTTGGGGATGTTGCGACGGTGGCCGCGTACCAGCAGGGCCATCATCTGCTGGTCCTCGCGAGAGAAGCCCGACAGGTCGGAGTGCTCGATCAGGTAGGCACCGTGCTTGTGGTAGTGGTAATGGGCGATATCCAGGCCGATTTCGTGCACTTTCGCCGCCCAGCCCAGCAGATCGCGCCAGTTCCCGCTATTGAGCTGCCAGGCGTCGGCGACTTGGTCGAAGGCATGCAGGGCCTTGCGCTCGACACGCGCTGCCTGGCCATGGTCGACGTGGTAGCGCTCCATCAGCGAGTTCAGGGTGCGTTCGCGCACGTCTTCGTGGTGATGGCGGCCGAGCAGGTCGAACAGCACGCCTTCTCGCAGGGCGCCGTCGCAGTGGTCCATGCGCTGCAGTTCCAGGGCATCGAAGATGGCTTCGAGAATCGCCATGCCGGCCGGGAAGATGGTGCGGCGGTCTGGCTTGACCCCGTCGAAGTCGATCTTGTCGACCTCGCCCAGCTTGAACATCTTGCGTTTGACCCAGGCCAGGCCTTCGGCGTTGACCTCGCCATTGCCCAGGCCGCCTGCCTTGATCGCAGCGCCGATGGCGCGAATGGTGCCGGACGAGCCAATGGCCTCGTCCCAGGTCAGGCGGTGCAGGGCATTCTCGATGCTCATCAATTCCAGGCGCGCGGCGGTGTAGGCCTGGGCATAGCGTGCCGGGGTGATCTTGCCGTCGCGGAAATAGCGCTGGGTGAAGCTGACGCAGCCCATTTGCAGGCTCTCACGCAGCAGCGGCTCGAAGCGCTGGCCAATTATGAATTCGGTACTGCCCCCGCCGATGTCGGCGACCAGGCGTTTGCCAGGGGTGTCGGCCAGGGTGTGGGATACGCCCAGGTAGATCAGGCGCGCCTCTTCACGGCCGGAGATGACCTCCACCGGGTGGCCGAGAATGGCCTCGGCGCGCTGGATGAATGCGTTGCGGTTGCGCGCTTCGCGCAGGGCGTTGGTACCGACGATACGCACGGCGCCTGATGGCATGCCGTTGATCAGTTGGGAAAAGCGCTTGAGGCAATCCAGGCCCCGTTCCATCGCCTCTTCACTGAGTTTGCGGTCTTCGTCGATGCCGGCGGCTAGCTGAACCTTCTCGCCGAGCCGCTCGAGGATGCGGATTTCGGTATGGTGGGCCTTGGCCACGACCATGTGAAAACTGTTGGAGCCAAGGTCGATGGCTGCGATCAGGGACAGGTTCTTCGCGATGGTATGCGGCATGATCTGGTTGTTCTCGGTCGTTAACCCGGCAATCGTGCCACGATAGCAGGCTGTCGCCAACGCGTGACACACCAGGCGTTGATGCAAGGCAATGTGCCATTCGATGCTATGACACTTGTGTGACAGTTTCGATTCGCGGCGTCTTGCACAACTATAGTTACACTCAATCGTCCGCGGCTTCCTGTCGGGCGTGGGTGCGGCTATCATGGGCCACGTTTTTTTGCTTACGACCCTGGAGATTTCCATGAGCAGCGATCTGATCAAACACGTCACCGACGCTACCTTCGAAGCCGAAGTCCTGAAGGCCGAAGGCGCGGTACTGGTCGACTACTGGGCTGAATGGTGCGGTCCATGCAAGATGATCGCGCCAGTTCTGGACGACATCGCTTCTACCTACGAGGGCAAACTGACCGTCGCCAAGCTGAACATCGACGAAAACCAGGAAACCCCGGCCAAGCACGGCGTGCGTGGCATCCCGACCCTGATGCTGTTCAAGAACGGCAACGTCGAAGCCACCAAGGTTGGCGCACTGTCGAAATCGCAGCTGGCCGCGTTCCTCGACGCCCACCTGTAATGCGAAAGCCCCGCAAATGCGGGGCTTTTTTTTGCCCGAAGGGCCTGTGGGAGCGGGTTTACCCGCGAATTCGATGCCGAACCTGCTGCCGCCTACGCGGGTAAACCCGCTCCCACATGGCACAATTTACCCGGTCAAAACCACTAGACGTCGAAAAAAGCAAGTGTTACATTCGGCCTCGCACTGCTTTTCCAGTGCCCTCTACATGCCGTCGCCGAAGCATCCCTAATTCGAATCAGTACGCGATCCTGTCGCCATCTAGCGGCGCGGCTTCATTAAGCCAAAGCTTAATTCTCCCTTCTTACATGATTACGTCACTCCCCTTATGAACCTGACTGAACTCAAGCAAAAGCCGATTACCGATCTTTTGGAAATGGCCGAACAGATGGGCATCGAAAACATGGCCCGTTCGCGCAAACAGGACGTCATTTTCGCCCTGCTGAAAAAGCACGCGAAAAGCGGCGAAGAGATCTCCGGTGACGGCGTGCTGGAGATTCTCCAGGATGGTTTCGGTTTCCTGCGTTCCGCTGATGCGTCCTACCTGGCCGGCCCTGACGATATCTACGTCTCGCCCAGCCAGATCCGCCGTTTCAACCTGCGCACCGGCGACACCATCGTCGGCAAGATCCGCCCACCGAAGGAAGGGGAGCGTTACTTCGCGCTGCTGAAGGTCGACACCATCAACTTCGACCGCCCGGAAAACGCGAAGAACAAGATCCTGTTCGAAAACCTGACGCCGCTGTTCCCGAACAAGCGCCTGAAGATGGAAGCCGGTAACGGCTCCACCGAGGACTTGACCGGTCGCGTCATCGACCTGTGCGCCCCGATCGGCAAAGGCCAGCGTGGCCTGATCGTTGCCCCGCCGAAAGCCGGTAAGACGATCATGCTGCAGAACATCGCGGCGAACATCACCCGTAACAACCCCGAGTGCCACCTGATCGTCCTGCTGATCGACGAGCGCCCGGAAGAAGTAACCGAAATGCAGCGCACCGTGCGCGGCGAAGTGGTTGCCTCGACCTTCGACGAGCCGCCAACCCGCCACGTGCAGGTTGCTGAAATGGTGATCGAGAAGGCCAAGCGCCTGGTCGAGCACAAGAAGGACGTGGTTATCCTGCTGGACTCCATCACCCGTCTGGCGCGTGCCTACAACACCGTGATCCCGAGCTCCGGCAAGGTGCTGACCGGTGGTGTCGACGCCCACGCCCTGGAGAAGCCGAAGCGCTTCTTCGGTGCTGCGCGTAACATCGAGGAAGGCGGTTCGCTGACCATCATCGCCACCGCGCTGGTCGAAACCGGCTCGAAGATGGACGAGGTGATCTACGAAGAGTTCAAGGGTACCGGCAACATGGAGCTGCCGCTGGACCGCCGCATCGCTGAAAAGCGCGTGTTCCCGGCCATCAACATCAACCGCTCCGGCACCCGCCGCGAAGAACTGCTGACCGCCGACGACGAACTGCAGCGCATGTGGATCCTGCGCAAGCTGCTGCACCCGATGGACGAAATCGCCGCCATCGAGTTCCTGGTCGACAAGCTCAAGCAGACCAAGACCAACGACGAGTTCTTCCTGTCGATGAAGCGCAAGTAAGCGTTTCAAGCCGGAATCGATTGGGGCTGCTTCGCAGCCCATCGCGACGCAAGGCCGCTCCTACAGGATTACGCATTCCCTGTAGGAGCGGCCTTGTGTCGCGATGGGGCGCGAAGCGGCCCCAAGTCATTTTTGGCCATTGGACACCGAACGGCGCTACACTCTGCACCCCCGACCGATACGGCCAACACGAGGCTCCTGCATGCAGTATCGCGACTTGCGCGACTTCATCCGTGGCCTGGAACAGCGCGGCGAGCTCAAGCGCATCCAGGTTCCGATTTCCCCCGTCCTGGAAATGACCGAGGTGTGCGACCGCACCCTGCGTGCCAAGGGCCCGGCGTTGCTGTTCGAAAAGCCCACCGGCTTCGACATCCCGGTGCTAGGCAACCTGTTCGGCACCCCGGAGCGCGTGGCCATGGGCATGGGCGCCGAGTCGGTCGATGAATTGCGCGAAATCGGCAAGCTGCTGGCGTTTCTCAAGGAGCCCGAGCCGCCGAAGGGCCTGAAGGATGCCTGGTCAAAGCTGCCGATCTTCAAGAAGGTCGTGTCGATGGCGCCTAAGGTGGTCAAGGATGCGGTGTGCCAGGAAGTGGTAGTGGAGGGTGACGATGTCGACCTCGGCGCGCTGCCGATCCAGCATTGCTGGCCCGGCGACGTGGCACCACTGATCACCTGGGGACTGACCGTGACCCGCGGCCCGAACAAGGACCGCCAGAACCTGGGCATCTACCGACAGCAGGTGATCGGCCGCAACAAGGTCATCATGCGCTGGCTCAGCCACCGTGGCGGCGCCCTCGACTATCGCGAGTGGTGCGAAAAGAACCCCGGCCAGCCGTTCCCGGTCGCCGTGGCCCTGGGCGCCGACCCGGCGACCATCCTCGGTGCGGTGACCCCGGTACCGGACACCCTCTCCGAATACGCCTTTGCCGGCTTGCTGCGTGGCAACCGCACCGAGCTGGTCAAGTGCCGTGGCAGCAACCTGCAGGTGCCGGCCACGGCCGAAATCATTCTGGAAGGTGTGATCCACCCGGGCGAAATGGCCCCGGAAGGCCCGTATGGCGACCACACCGGCTATTACAACGAGGTGGACAGCTTCCCGGTGTTCACCGTCGAGCGCATCACCCACCGGCAAAAACCGATCTACCACAGCACCTACACCGGCCGCCCGCCAGATGAGCCGGCTATTCTCGGGGTGGCGCTGAACGAAGTGTTCGTGCCGATCCTGCAGAAGCAGTTCCCGGAAATCACCGATTTCTACCTGCCGCCGGAAGGCTGTTCGTACCGCATGGCGGTGGTGACCATGAAGAAGCAGTACCCGGGCCATGCCAAGCGCGTGATGCTGGGTGTGTGGTCGTTCCTGCGACAATTCATGTACACCAAATTCGTTATTGTCACCGATGACGATATCAACGCCCGTGACTGGAACGATGTGATCTGGGCCATTACCACGCGCATGGACCCCAAGCGTGATACGGTGATGATCGACAACACCCCGATCGACTACCTCGACTTCGCGTCGCCGGTATCGGGGCTGGGGTCGAAGATGGGCCTGGATGCCACGCACAAGTGGCCGGGCGAGACAACACGCGAATGGGGGCGGGTCATCGTCAAGGACGAGGCCGTCACCCGCCGTATCGATGAGCTGTGGGATCAGTTGGGAATAGATTGATGCAGGTAACGTTGCAGCCGTCCGGGGCGGTGCTGGCGCTCGAACCCGGGGAACGGATCCTGGATGGAGCGCGGCGGCTGGGCTATGACTGCCCGAACAGCTGCCGCAATGGCAATTGCCATGTCTGCGCCGCGTTGTTGGTCGAAGGCCGGGTACGCCAGGACGGCGAAGTCCGCGACCATGGCGAGTTGTTTACCTGCATTGCCGAACCGCTGGAGGACTGCGTGTTGCTCTGGGACGGTGTGCTCGCCCTGGGCGAGCTGCCAGTGCGCAAGCTGGCGTGCAGTGTCAGTGAGTGCGTCGACGTCGGTGGCGACGTGTGGCGGGTACGTTTGCGCGCGCCAGCCGGCAAGCCGCTGCGTTACCACGCCGGGCAATACCTGATGATCGAGCGTGAAGGCGGCAAGCAGGCGGCCTTTTCGCTGGCCTCCGCGCCGCATGCCGGGCGCGAGCTGGAGTTGCATGTACTGGCGCGTGAGCCCAGTGCTGCGCAGCTGATAGACCAGCTCAAGCGCGACGGCCTGGCGCGCATCGAAATGCCGTTTGGCGACACTCACCTGGCCGAGCTGCCCGATGGGCCGCTGGTATTGATTGCCGCCGGCACCGGCATGGGCCAGATGCACAGCCTGGTCGAGCATTGCCGGGCCAAGGGCTTCAAGCACCCGGTACACCTGTACTGGGGCGTGCGCCGGCCCGAGGACTTCTACCAGATCGAGCACTGGGACGAATGGCAGCGCCTGCCCAACCTGTTCCTGCACCAGGTGGTCAGTGACCTGTGTGGTTGGGAAGGCCGCTGCGGCATGCTGCATGAAGCCGTTTGCGAAGATATTGCCGACCTCAACACCGTGCATGTGTATGCCAGTGGCTCGCCAAACATGGTCTACGCCACCCTCGACGCCCTGGTCGAAGCCGGCATGGATGCGCACCGCATGCGTGCCGATGTGTTTGCCTACGCACCACGCGGCTAATAACCGAAGTTTGCAAGTGTGGGTATAAGGCGGTAATGGTTACCGCCTTGGCCAATAACTTTCATGCGCTGCGAAATAATAATTCCCAATCGTCGGAATGCCCGATGAAAATTTCGACATATACTTGAGCTAACGCACCGGTCTGCCTTAATTTACCTGTTATGCCCCCCTTTGTAGGAGCGGGCTTGCCCGCGAAAGGGCCTATACAGGCAGCCCATTGCGTCTGCCTTGAAATATTTGCGCTACGTGTGTAGTTCACAGGGAATTATGGCGGCAGCTTATGTCGACACTTGAAAGTTCGTCCTGGAAAGTTACTTATCCCCCTTCGCTCGACTTCGGTCAGCAACTGACCCGCGAGCAACTGTACAACTCCATGCAAATGACCATGTCACAGCATCAGGGTGGCCCGGTGTGGCTGTTTGCCTATGGTTCGTTGATCTGGCGCCCGGAATGTAATTCCGTAGAACGCCAGCGCGCGCGGGTACATGGTTATCACCGTGGTTTGTACTTGTGGTCGCACGAACATCGCGGCACTCCGGAAACCCCCGGCCTGGTGTTTGGCCTGGACCGCGGTGGCTCCTGCAGCGGTTTTGCCTACCGGCTGGACGAAAGCAACCTGGACGACTCGCTGATGGCCCTGTGGCAACGCGAGATGCCGTACCCGGCATACCGGCCGCACTGGCTCAATTGCCGGTTGGTCGATGGCAGCAGGGTGCAGGCCCTGGGCTTTGTGCTGGAGCGGCATTTACCGTGTTATGCCGGCAACCTGCCGGACACCTTGCTCAGCCAGATTCTGGCCAGTGCCAAAGGGCGCTATGGGAGCACGCGCGATTATGTCGAGCAGACCTTGAATGCCCTGCGTAGCCACCAAATGCCCGATCGCAACCTTGAGGCGCGGTTCAGGCGTTGCCATAACCTGCGCGAAGTCTGACCAACCTGCACCGGCCTCTTCGCGGGTGAACCCGCTCCTACACAGGTACAGCACACCCTTGTGGGCGATGCGATCCTTGTAGGAGCGGGTTTACCCGCGAAGGGGCCAGAACTGCCTATAAAGATCTGAAGCCTTACCTGGCCAGCACCACCAACTTACCCACAGCCCGCCGCTGCCCAAGCTTCTCGATGGCAGCCCCAGCCTCGCCCAGTGGATAAGTCTGCGACACCAGCGGCTTCAACTGGCCCTCGGCATGCCAGGCGAACAGCTGCCTGAAGTTGGCCGCATTGTCCTCCGGTTGACGCTGGGCAAATGCCCCCCAGAACACCCCCAGCACCGCAGCGCCCTTGAGCAACACCAGGTTGGCTGCCAGCTGTGGAATGCTGCCACTGGCAAACCCCACCACCAGCAATCGGCCGTTCCAGGCCAGCCCGCGCACAGCTTGCTCGAACAGCTCGCCACCGACCGGGTCGTAGATCACGTCCACACCCTGGCCACCGGTCAGGCGTTTGATCTCTTCGCGCAGGCTGGCCTGGCTGTAGTCGATCAGCTCATCCGCCCCAGCCGCCTTGGCCACGGCCAGTTTCTCGGCACTGCTGGCGGCGGCAATCACCCGCGCGCCCATGGCCTTGCCGATTTCCACTGCCGCCAGGCCGACCCCGCCGGACGCGCCCAATACCAGCAGCGTTTCGCCGGCTTGCAGCTGGCCACGCTGGCGTAGGGCATGCATCGAGGTGCCGTAAGTCATGCCGAACGCTGCAGCGGTGGTGAAGTCCATGCTCGCCGGAATGGGCAGCACGTTGTAGAACGGCACTGCCACCTGCTCGGCAAAGGCGCCCCAGCCGGTGAGCGCCATGACCCGGTCGCCTACCTTGAAGGCGCCGGCCTTTTCGCCCACCGCAGCCACCACGCCGGCCGCTTCGCTACCGGGAGAGAACGGCAGCGGTGGCTGGAACTGGTACTTGCCTTCAATGATCAGGGTGTCGGGGAAATTGACCCCGGCGGCCTGCACGTCCAGCAGGATCTCGTTTTTCTTCGGCACCGGGCTGGCCACGTCTTCCAGCACCAGGTTGCGCGCCGGGCCCAGGGTTTTGCACAACACAGCTTTCATCGGGGCTATTCCTTTGCGGGTAGTGGCCGATAAGTGTAGGAGGGCCGATTGGCGGGTCAACGAGCATGGCCCGCCCTGATGTGCAGGCATAAGTGGCAGCACAAGGCCGGGCTTGGGTTTGAATGGCATGCTGGGTAAGCTGGCGCCAACTGTATTGAGGAGCAAATTCGTGAAAGCGTGGATCTTGATGGTACTGGCGCTGCTGCTACCGGCTGCGGCCATGGCCGAGGAAGCCAAGGAAGGGGCGCCCAAGGTTGCCTATATCAGCCTGAGCCCGCCCTTTGTCGGCAACTACGCCCTCGACGGCGGCCCGCGGCTGCGCGTGTACAAGGCCGACGTGGCCCTGCGCGTGACCGGCGACGAAGCGGCCAAGGCGGTGCAGCACCACGAACCGCTGATCCGCAACCAGCTGGTGGCACTGTTCACCCAGCAGACGGTGGACAGCATGAGCAACGTCGAGGCCAAGGAGCATCTGCGCCAAGAGGCCCTGAAGCAGGTGCAGCAGGTGCTGGAAGCGGAAGAGGGCAAGCCGATCGTTGAAGACTTGCTGTTCAACAACCTGATCGTGCAGTGACGCGCCCCTTTATCCAATGGGCCGGTCGATACCTGTGGGAGCGCAAGCTCAGGCTTTTGTTCAGGACGCCAGGCTACGTCGAAATCGCGCCAGCGCCACAGTGAAGAACACCAGCCCGATCGCCGCCAGCGCCAGGATATCCTGCCACACCACTGTCCAACCGGCATCGCGGAACAGGATCGCTGCCCCCAGGCTGACGAAGTGCGTCGACGGTGACCCCTGCATCACCCACTGCAGCCACTGCGGCATGCTGTCCAGCGGCGTGCTGCCACCTGATAGCAACAGCATCGGGATGATCACCGGGATCGCCAGCAGGCCAAATTGTGGCGTCGAGCGTGCCAAGGTGGCGAGGAAGATGCCCAGCGCAGTACTGGCGAACAGGTACAGCGCAGTCACCGCCAGGAACAGCTCCATCGAGCCGGACAGCGGCACGCCCAGCGCGCCCTTGACCACCACCACCAGCGAAATCCAGGTACAGATCACCACCACCAGGGCGTTGCTGCCGATCTTCGCCAGCATGATTTCCAGCGCGGTCAGCGGCAGTACCAGCAGGTGGTCGAGGGTGCCGTGCTCGCGCTCGCGCAGCAGCGCGGTGCCGGTGAGGATGATCGCCAGGATGGTGATGTTGTTGACGATCTGGATCACCGCCAGGAACCAGCCACCCTCCAGGTTGGGGTTGAACAGCGCCTTGGGGTTGAGCAGCACCGGGCTTTGCGCGTCGCCGCGCTGGCTGTAGTCGAGCAGCTCGCGTTCGAAGATGCGCCCGATGTAGCCGGCGCCCATGAACGCCTGGCTCATGGCCGTGGCGTCGACATTGATCTGCAGCTCTGGCGAGCGGCCGACCAGCAGGTCGCTCTGGAAATTCACCGGTACGTTGATGACGAAGGTGTACTGGCCGCTGTCCATGGCCTGGTCCAGCTGCTCTGGCCCCAGCGGCACTGCAGGCTGGAACTCGGGTGGTTGCAGGGCTTCGCCGAGCTTGCGCGAGAGCAGGCTGTGGTCTTCGTCCACCACCGCGACGCTGGCGTTGTGCACGCCGATCACCGAGCCTGCGGCCGGCATGTAGATGGCCACGCTGAAGGCGTACAGCAAAAACAGCAGCAGCACGCTGTCATGGCGCAGGCTGGTCAGCTCTTTCAGGCCCAGGCGCAGGGTGTGGTTCAGGCGCGACATGTCAGGGCTCCTGCTTTTTCAGCATGGCCAGGCTCAGGCCGGTGAATGCAGCAAAGAAGCCCAGCAGGATCAGGCACTGCGGCCACAATTCGCGCAGTCCCAGCGCCTTGGTGAAGGTGCCGACCGCAATGTCGAGGAAGTACCCCGCCGGGAACAGCTGGCCCATCACGGCTGCTGCGCCATCGAGTGACGAGCGGGGCACGATCAGCCCGGAGAACTGGATGGTCGGCAGGCTGGTGATGATCATGGTACCCAGAATGGCCGCGATCTGGGTGCGGGTGAACGCCGAAATCAGCAGGCCCAGGCTGGTGGTCGCCAGCAGGTAGGCCACACCGCCACAGGCCAGGGCCAGCACACTGCCCTTTAGCGGCACGGCGAACAGCCAGCGGTTCATCGCCACCAGCAGCGCCAGGTTGACCAGGCTCACGGCCAGGTAGGGCATCTGCTTGCCGAGCAGGAATTCCAGGCGGGTGAGGGGGGTGGCGTAGAAGTTGGTAATGGAGCCGAGCTCTTTCTCGCGAACGATGCCCAGCGCCGTGAGCATGGCCGGGATGAAGGCCAGGATCAGCGCCATTACCCCCGGGCCGATGGCGTTCACGCTGACCACGTCCTGGTTGTAGCGAAAGCGTGTTTCCAGGCGCACCAGCGCCTGGCGCGCCTGTGGTTGCGGGCTGGCCTTGGCCAGTTGCTCAAGGTTGGCCTTGTGCACGGCCTCCACATAGTTACGGCTGGTTTCGGCGCGGAACGGCATGCCGCCGTCAAGCCAGGCAGCCACCACGGGTTGGCGCCCGGCGTACAGGTCGCGGCCAAACCCGGGTGGAATCTCCAGCGCCAGTTTGATTTCCGAGCGTTGCAGGCGCTGGTGCAGCTCGCGGCTGTCGCGGATTGGCGCCTGTTCGGCGAAATAGCGGGAGCCGCGGAACGCTTCGAGGTAGGTGCGGCTTTGCGGGCTCTGGTCCTGGTCGTACACGGCGAAGGCGAGGTTTTCTACATCCAGCGAAATGCCGTAGCCGAAAATTACCATCATGAACAGCGCCCCCAGCAGGGCGAAGGCCAGGCGCACCTTGTCACGCAGCAGTTCCTTGCCCTCGCGGCTAGCCACCGCCAACAGGCGGCGCAGGCTGAAGCCCTGGCGCAGCGGCGGCGTGGAGCGGGTTGTCTGTTCCAGCATGCGGGTGTCGGTGGCTTGCGGCGCCAGTTCCTGGGCTTGCTCAAGGCAGCGCACGAACGCGTCTTCGAGGGTGTTGCCCTGGTATTGGCGCTGCAGCGCATCCGGTGTATCGCAGGCCAGTACCCGCCCGGCGTGCATCAGCGAGATACGGTCGCAGCGCTGGGCTTCGTTCATGAAGTGGGTGGAAAGGAAAATGGTCACGCCTTGCTCGCGCGAAAGCTCCACCAGAAGGCGCCAAAAGTCGTCACGGGCAGCCGGGTCGACGCCCGAGGTCGGTTCGTCGAGGATCAGCACCTCCGGGCGGTGCAGTACCGCTACCGCCAGCGATAGCCGCTGCCGTAAGCCAAGGGGCAGGGCGCCGGAGGGCTGGTCGGCAATCGCGGCGAGGTCGAAGCGTTCGATCAGCTCGTCGATGCGCTGGGTGCTCTCGGCCTTGGGTAGGTCGAACAGGCGGGCGTGCAAGGCCAGGTTCTGCCGGGTACTGAGTTCGCCATACAGCGAAAAGCTCTGCGACATGAAGCCGACCCGCTTGCGCGTGGCCAGGTCGCTGGCATCCACCGGGCGCCCCAGCAGGCTGGCACTGCCCTCGCTGGCCGGCATCAGGCCGGTGAGCACCTTCATGGTGGTGGTCTTGCCGCAACCGTTGGAGCCGAGGAAACCGAAGATCTCCCCTCGGCCGATGGCGAAACTGACCTTGTTCACCGCGGTGAAGTCGCCAAAGCGCAGGGTCAGGTCGTGCGCCTCAATGGCAACCGGGCCGCCTGTGGCCGGGCGCGGCGGGATGGTCAGGGGTTGATGTTGCGCCTTGCCCGCGCCCTGGTAGTGGGTGAAGGCGTCGTCCAGCTTGCCACTGGCGGTGACGGCCGCCAGCTCATGGCTGGGGCCTGCAGCCAGCAGGCGGCCGCCATCGAGCATCAGGCAATGCTCGAACTGTTCGGCTTCTTCCATGTAGGCGGTGGCCACCAGCAGGGTCAGCTGCGGGCGCTGTGCGCGCACTTGCTCGACCAGTTCCCAGAAGCGCCGCCGCGACAGCGGGTCGACCCCCGTGGTGGGCTCATCGAGGATCAGCAAGTCGGGCTCATGGATCAGCGCGCAGCACAGGCCCAGTTTCTGCTTCATGCCGCCCGAGAGCTTGCCGGCCGGGCGCTCGGCAAAGCGCTGCAGGTCGGTGGCCTGCAGCAGGTTGGCCATGCGCTGTTCGCACTCGCGCCGGCCTAGGCCGAACAGGGTGGCGAAAAAGCGGATGTTCTCGCTGATCGACAGTTCCGGGTACAGGTTGTTGCCCAGCCCTTGCGGCATGAACGCCACTTTCGGGTACAGCGCAGCGCGATGGCGGCGCTGGCGGATTGAGCCGCCCAGTACCTGCAGTTCACCTTTTTGCAGGCGTTTTACCCCGGCAATCAGCCCCAGCAGGGTCGATTTGCCCGCACCGTCCGGGCCAATCAGTGCGCAGCGGGTGCCCGCCGGCAGGCTGAAGCCCAGCGTGTGCAGTGCTGTCAGGTCGCCATAGCGGTGGCTGATACCCTCGGCCAGCAGTGCCGAGGCGTTCATTGCAGGTTGGCCGGCCAGTCCACTTCAGCCGTGCGCACATAACCGGCACCGGGCATGCCCGGCTTGGCCTGCGGCACGGCGCCGGGGTCGCTCAGGCGCAGTTTGACCCGGAATACCAGCTTCTGTCGTTCGTCGCGGGTTTCTACCTGTTTCGGGGTGAACTGGGCCTTGGCCGCGACAAACGCCACCTTGGCCGGCAGGGCACGGTCGGGCAAGGCGTCGAGCACGATGCGCGCCTGGTCGCCCACGGTCAGCCGGCCACTGGTGGAGGCGGGCAGGTACAGGTTCATGTACTGGTCGCTGGGGTCGATCAGCATCAACACACGCCCGCCGGCACCCAGCACTTCGCCGGGCTCGGCCAGGCGCAGCTGGATGATGCCGTCGATCGGCGCTCGCAGGCTGCTGTCGTCGATTTCGCTGGTGAGCTGGGCCACCTGGGCCTCGGCAGCGCCGATGGCGGCCTTGATCGCTGCCAGTTGGGCGCGGGCGGCGACCACGGCGGCGTTGGCCGTGTCGAAGCGCGCCTGCTGTTGGTCGAGCAACTGTTGGCTGGCATATTTTCGCTGGAAGATTTCGCGTATGCGCTTGAGTTCCTGGCTGGCCAGCAGCAATTCGCTCTGGCGCAGCTGCACGCTGGCCTGGGCGGCGGCGTAGTTCTGCTGGGCGCGCAGTACTTCGGCCTCGGCCTGGCTGCGCTGGGCTTCCATGGTGCGGGTGTCGATGCGCGCCAGCAGCTGGCCGCGGATGACGTTATCGCCTTCATCGACCAGCACTTCGGCCAGGCGGCCGGGGATCTTGCTGGCAATCTGCACTTCGGTGGCTTCGAGCCGGCCGTTGCCCATGCTCAGGCCTTCGGGCAGCTGGTCGTGGAGCGACTTCCAGTACCCCAGCCCACCGGCTGCAGCCAGCAGGAGAAGCAAAGCGGTGGCGAAGACTCTGGGGGCGTATCGGTTCATCGTTTCGCATCCTTGCGGTCATGCACACTGCATCATGGCTTACGGCCATGTGCGGCGTGTTGATATCAATCAAAGGGCTGTCACGTTCCTTGTAGGAGCGGCTTTAGCCGCGAAGAATGCGACGCGGTATACGGCACCGGCGTTGCCGGTGTTCGCGGCTAAAGCCGCTCCTACAGGGGACCGCGTGAGCCCGAAGACTGTGAGGTCCTTGTAGGAGCGGGTTTACCGCGAAGCAGACGACGCGGTATACGGCACCGGCGTTGCCGGTGTTCGCGGCTAAAGCCGCTCCTACAGAGGACCGCGTGAGCCCGAAGACTGTGAGGTCCTTGTAGGAGCGGGTTTACCCGCGAAGCAGACGACGCGCTATTCGACACCGGCGTTGCCGGTGTTCGCGGCTAAAGCCGCTCCTACAGGGGACCGCGTGAGCCCGAAGGCTGTGAGGTCCTTGTAGGAGCGGGTTTACCCGCGAAGCAGACGACGCGGTATACGGCACCGGCGTTGCCGGTGTTCGCGGCTAAAGCCGCTCCTACAGGGGACCGCGTCAGCCCGAAGACTGTGAGGTCCTTGTAGGAGCGGGTTTACCCGCGAAGCAGACGACGCGGTATACGGCACCGGCGTTGCCGGTGTTCGCGGCTAAAGCCGCTCCTACAGGGGACCGCGTCAGCCCGAAGACTGTGAGGTCCTTGTAGGAGCGGGTTTACCCGCGAAGCAGGCGACGCGGTACAGGGATTGGGACAAAGTTCCAAAAGCAAACTCAGACCTTAGCCGCAGTTTCAGCGCAGTGCGACAATCACTGCCCATTGCTCGGGCGTTACCGGCATCACCGACAGGCGGCTGCCTTTCTGAACCAGCGGCAGGTCGGCCAGGCCGGCCTGCTGCTTCAGCCAGCCCAGTTCCAGCACCCGCGGCAGGGTTTGCACATGGGCCACATCCACTGCGCTCCACGGGTTCTTCTCAGGCGTGGCTTTGGCATCGTAATAGTGGCTCTGCGGGTCAAGCGCGGTCGGGTCGGGGTAGGCCGCGCGGGTGATCCGGGCAATGCCGGCAATACCGGGCTGCGGGCAGCTGGAGTGGTAGAAGAAGAACTCGTCACCCACGCTCATGGCGCGCAGGAAATTGCGCGCCTGATAGTTGCGCACGCCGTCCCAGCGCGCTTCGCCCAGGCGGCCGAGGGCTTCGATGGAGAGCTCGTCGGGCTCGGATTTCATCAGCCAATAGGCCATGCAGCGTGCTCCTGAAAAGGTTTGAAATAACCTGTTGCACGAAACCGACAGCCGGTTGGCGTCAAGGTTTGCTTGCAGACGCAGGTTGTCGGAAAATGCGCCCCGTTTAACGCGCGATGCTCCGGCGGTACCCAGAAAGTCGCCGAGCACTGAACAGTTTGCCTGGGGGGCAATCTTCGATGAATCAACGTAAAAAGCCGGATCTGCTGTGGATCCTGGTGTTCATTTTTGGCCTGGGTGTGGTCACTACCGGTTATGCGCAAGGGTTCTTGGAGCGCAAGCTGGACAACGCCTATCAGATGTCGGTCGAGGCCAGCCAGCCACAACGTTGATGCCCCCCGCTGGCGCCGCTCAACGCGGCGCCAGGTACCAGCCCCGGTCCGAGACCGTGCCCTGCAGCGGTACATCCCAACTGGCCTGGGCCAGCCGCTCGACCTTCTGGCATTCATGTGCCAGCCCCAGCAGCAACGGTTTTTTCCAGGTTTGCCGACGCGCCTGGTAGGCCAGGCTGCGGTCATAGAAGCCTCCGCCCATTCCCAGGCGACCACCTACTTCGTCAAAACCGACCAACGGTAGCAGGATCAGGTCCAGCGCCCAGATCGGCCGTTGGCGCTTGCGCTCGGTCACCGGCTCGGGAATGCGGAAGCGGTTGGGCCTGAGCTTTTCACCCTGCTCGAAACGCTGGAACACCATGCGCGTGCGCGGCCAGGCATGCAGCACTGGCAGGTAGGTGCGCTTACCGCGGCGCTGGGCTTCGCGCATCAACAGGCAAGGGTCGATTTCGCCGTCATTGGGCAGGTACAGGGCAATGTGCCGGGCGCGGCGGAACAACGGGTGCTGCGCCAGCTGGCGGTACAGGCCAAGGGTAGCCTGGCGTTGCTGGGCCGGGGTAAGGGCGCGGCGGGCATTGCGAAGCAAGCGGCGAAGCTGAGGGCGGGTTAGCGGTGCAGTGTCGGTCATGGCACGGGCATCCCGGAAGTGCTGGCCGCATTGATGGGCGGCCAAAACGAAAATGCCCGCCACAGGGGCGGGCAAAGAAATTCAGGCTCCCCGATAAGACCGCTATCGGTGTAGCCCTTGAACCCGAAAGTTCAAGGTGGAGATTGCAGGGGGCGTTAAGGCTTTCCGTCGGGCGGACATGCACACCGGCCCCAGCGTGCAACCCCCGTGGTTGTGCGTATCGGCTCAGGGACATAACCGACTGGCGCATCCCCCAGGGAGTGGCGCCAGTATACCAATCTCAGCCGATTTTGGTATCCGTGTCGTCGGACAAAGCCTTGTCTACCCGATCCAGCAGGTCGCGCACCTGTTCACGGTTGGTGCTGCTGACCGGCGCATCGCTGCGTTCTTCCTGGCGATGGAGCATTTCGTGGGTAATGTTCAACGCGGCCATGACTGCAATGCGGTCGGCGCCGATCACCTTGCCGCTGCTGCGGATCTCGCGCATCTTGCTGTCCAGGTAGCGCGCGGCGCTGACCAGGTTGTTGCGCTCTTCCGGCGGGCAGATGATCGAGTATTCCTTGTCGAGAATCTGCACGGTGACGCTATTGCTTGAACTCATGAGTCTTGCTCCAGAGCCTTGAGGCGTATGATCATCGACTCGACCTTGCGCTTGGCGATCTCGTTCTTTTCGATGAGGTGGGCGCGCTCTTCGCGCCAGGACTTTTCCTGAGCTACTAGGAGTGCATTTTGCCGTTTTAGTTGCTCGACGCGGTCGATCAGCAACTCGAAACGGCTCATCAGTGCCTGCAGGTCGTTCTCTTGCGTGGGTTGCACTCGATTCGCTCCGTCGTTCAGTCACCTGGCGATGATGCCTCTCCCTGGGCGGCGACGGCCAGTGCCGATGGTCTTGGCGCGCCTGCCGGTGCTAGGATACAAGGTCTCCATTCTAGTCATTGCGCCGTCTGGCGCCTAGCTGCCCATGCCCAATACCCAATCGCCCTACATCGCCTTCGCCATGCTGCTCTCGAGCAATGGCCATCCTGTCACCCCGGCCGAACTGCACGGCCTGCTGATCGGCCGCAGCTGCGCCGGTGCCGGCTTTGACGCCGACAGCTGGCTGGCCGATGCCGCCCAGCTACTGGAAACCGAGCCCGGTGACACCGTGCGCAACGCCTTGGTCGGCCTGCAGGAAATGGTCAAGGGTGAGCTCACCAGCGACGATATGGCCATCGTCCTGCTGCTGCCTTCCGACGACGCTGCACTGACCGACCGCGCCACCGCGCTGGGCCAGTGGTGCCAAGGTTTCATTACCGGTTTCGGCTTGAACGCCGGCGGCAAGGACTTGTCCGACGAGGCCAAGGAAGTGCTGCAGGACCTGGTAGCCATTTCCCAGGTGCAGGAGGCCCTCGAAGAGTCCGAAGACGGCGAGAGCGACTACATGGAAGTCATGGAATACCTGCGCGTGGCGCCCTTGCTGCTGTTCTCCGAGCTGGCCAAGCCGGCCGCACCCGCGCCCAAGCCATCGCTGCACTGATCAACCAGGGGTAGTCTGCCCATGAGCCACATTCCCAAGGCCGAGTATGCCCGGCGGCGCAAGGCGCTGATGGCGCAGATGGTCCCTAACAGCATCGCCATCCTGCCCGCCGCCGCAGTTGCCATCCGCAACCGCGACGTCGAGCACGTGTACCGCCAGGACAGCGACTTTCAGTACCTTAGCGGCTTCCCCGAGCCAGAGGCGGTGATTGCGCTGATCCCCGGGCGCGAGCATGGCGAGTACGTGCTTTTTTGCCGTGAACGCAACCCCGAGCGCGAGCTGTGGGACGGCCTGCGCGCCGGGCAGGAAGGCGCGGTGCGCGATTTTGGCGCCGATGATGCATTCCCCATCACCGACATCGACGAGATTCTGCCGGGCCTGATCGAAGGCCGCGAGCGGGTGTACAGCGCCATGGGCAGCAACCCCGAGTTCGATCGCCGGCTGATGGACTGGATCAACGTGATCCGCTCCAAGGCCCGGCTGGGCGCCCAGCCGCCGAACGAGTTCGTTGCGCTGGATCATCTGCTGCACGACATGCGCCTGTATAAATCGGCAGCGGAAGTGAAGGTGATGCGCGCGGCCGCAGACATTTCTGCGCGTGCCCATGTGCGGGCCATGCAGGCTTGCCGGGCCGGGCTGCACGAGTACAGCCTGGAAGCCGAGCTGGACTACGCGTTCCGCAAGGGCGGGGCAAAGATGCCGGCCTATGGCTCGATCGTCGCGGCAGGGCGCAATGGCTGCATCCTGCACTACCAGCAGAACGATGCGCCGCTCAAGGATGGCGACCTGGTGCTGATCGACGCGGGCTGCGAAATCGATTGCTACGCCAGCGACATCACCCGCACCTTCCCGGTCAGCGGGCGGTTTTCGCCCGAGCAGAAGGCCATCTACGAGCTGGTGCTCAAGGCACAGGCGGCGGCGTTTGCCGAAATCGCCCCCGGCAAGCACTGGAACCACGCCCACGAAGCGACCGTGCGGGTCATTACCGCAGGCCTGGTGGAGCTGGGCCTGCTGGAAGGCGATGTGCGGGCGCTGATCGACAGCGAGGCCTATCGCGCCTTCTACATGCACCGTGCCGGCCACTGGCTGGGCATGGATGTGCATGATGTGGGCGATTACAAGGTGGGCGGCGAGTGGCGGGTGCTGGAACCCGGCATGGCGCTGACCGTCGAACCGGGTATCTACATTGGCGCCGACAATCAGGCCGTGGCTAAAAAGTGGCGCGGCATTGGGGTAAGGATCGAGGACGACGTGGTAGTGACCAGGCAAGGTTGTGAAATCCTGACTTCGGGCGTGCCACGCACGGTCGCCGAGATCGAGGCGCTAATGCAGGCCGCCCGCAAGGACGCGGCATGAACCGGGTAAACCTGGCGATCATTGGCGGTGGTCTGGTAGGCGCAAGCCTGGCCTTGGCCCTGCAGGCCGGGGCCAAGGCGCGGGGCTGGAAGATCCTGCTGATCGAGCCGTTCGCCCCCGGCGACAGCTTCCAGCCCAGCTACGATGCGCGCTCCTCGGCGTTGTCGTTCGGCACCCAGCAGATCTACCAGCACCTGGGCCTTTGGCAGGCCATTGGCCGCCGCGCCGAGCCGATCCGGCAGATTCACGTGTCCGACCGTGGTCGCTTTGGCGCCACCCGCCTGGATGCCATGGAAGAGGGTGTGCCGGCGCTGGGCTACGTGGTGGAAAACGCCTGGCTTGGCCAATGCCTGTGGCAAGGGCTGGACAGCGAAGTGGTGAGCTGGCGCTGCCCGGCAGAAGTCACCTCGATGCAGGCCATCGAAGGCGGCTACCAGTTGCGCCTGAACGACGACACCCAGCTGGCGTGCGACCTGGCGGTACTGGCCGACGGTGGCCGTTCCGGCCTGCGCGAGCAACTGGGCATCCACGTGCGTCACACGCCTTACCAGCAGAGCGCGTTGATCGCCAACATCACCCCGGGCGAAGCCCACGCAGGCCAGGCTTTCGAGCGTTTCACCGAAGAGGGCCCGATGGCCCTGCTGCCATTGCCGGATAACCGCTGTGCACTGGTGTGGACCCGCCAGGGCATGGACGCACGGCGCCTGGCCGACATCGACGAGCGCAGCTTCCTGCGCGAGTTGCAGGGCGTGTTCGGCTACCGCCTCGGCGCGCTGCGCCAGGTGGGCGCGCGGCACCTCTACCCGCTGTCGCTGATCGAGGCCCAGGAGCAGGTGCGCCCGCACCTGGCGGTACTGGGCAACGCTGCACACAGCCTGCACCCCATCGCCGGCCAGGGTTTCAACTTGTCGCTGCGTGACGTGCAAGCGCTGGCCGAGGCGCTGCTGGCCGGCCCGCAGCAGCCTGGCGACCTGGCCACCCTGTTGGCCTATCACCAGCGTCAGCGCCTGGACCAGGCAATGACTATCGGCTTTTCCGACCAGGTTACCCGCCTGTTTGGCAGCAACCAGCCGCTGCTGGCTGCCGGGCGCAACCTCGGCCTGCTCGGGCTCGACCTGCTGCCACCGGCAAAAAGCTGGTTCGCCCGCCAGGCCATGGGCCTGGGCACCCGCCCCGATCCGCGGGGCCAGGCATGAGCAACCCACGTAAACTGGCGCGCCGGGCGCGCATGCTGCGCTGGCTGCTGAACCTCTACCCACCTTACCTGGGCGCGGGGATTCGCGTGCAGCACATCAGCCCGGACCTGCGCAGCGTCAAGGTGGCGATGAAGCTGACGCGCTGGAACCGCAACTACGTCGGTACCCAGTTCGGTGGCAGCCTGTATGCCATGACCGACCCGTTCTACATGTTGTTGCTGATCGAACAGCTGGGGCGCGACTACATCGTCTGGGACAAGGCCGCCAGCATCGATTTCATCTCGCCGGGCAAAGGCCCGGTGTATGCCGAATTCCACGTCGATGACGCGCTGCTGGACGACATTCGCCAGCAGACCGCCACCGGCAAGAAGTGCCTGCCGCGTTTGCAGGTCGATATCCGCGATGGTGCCGGCGAGCTGGTGGCGCGGGTCGATAAAACCCTATACGTGCGGCTCAAGCCGCAAGCGAGGCTGGCGTAAGGCATGGAAATGCGCGCAGATCTGTTGATTGTCGGTGCCGGTATGGTCGGCAGCGCCCTGGCTCTGGCGTTGCGCCACAGCGGCCTGCAAATCCTCTTGCTCGACGGCGGCCCACTGACGGTCAAGCCGTTCGATGCTCAGGCCCCGTTCGAGCCGCGCGTCAGCGCGCTGTCGGCGGCCAGCCAGCGCATCCTCGAGCGCCTTGGCGCCTGGGACGGCATTGCCCAGCGGCGCGCCACGCCCTATTCCGACATGCATGTGTGGGATGGCAGCGGCACCGGGCAGATTCATTTCTCGGCCGCCAGCGTGCATGCCCAGGTACTCGGCCATATCGTCGAGAACCGGGTGGTGCAGGACGGCCTGCTCGAGCGCCTGCTCGACAGCGATATCGGCCTGCTGGCCAATGCCCGGCTGGAGCAGTTGCGCCGCTCTGGTGATGAATGGCTGCTGACCCTGGCCGATGGCCGGCAACTGCGCGCGCCGCTGGTGATTGCAGCTGACGGCGCCAACTCGGCAGTGCGACGCCTGGCCGGTTGCGAAACCCGCGAGTGGGATTACCTGCACCATGCCATCGTCACCAGCGTGCGTTGCAGCGCCGGGCACCAGGCCACGGCCTGGCAGCGCTTCACCGATGAAGGGCCATTGGCGTTCCTGCCGTTGACCCGCGATGGGCAGCAGGACTGGTGCTCGATCGTATGGTCGACCACCCCGGAGCATGCCGAGCAGCTGATGGCACTGGACGAAGCGGCTTTCCTGCAGGCGTTGGAACGGGCCTTCGAGGGGCGCCTGGGCGATGTGCTGCAGGCCGACCCTCGGGTGTGCGTGCCACTGCGCCAGCGGCACGCCAAGCGCTATGTGGATGAAGGCTTGGCGTTGATCGGAGATGCGGCGCACACCATTCACCCGCTGGCCGGGCAGGGGGTGAACCTGGGCTTCCTCGATGCCGCAGTGCTGGCCGAGGTGCTGGTCAATGCCTGTGAGCGTGGTGAGCGGCTGGCGGATGTGAAAGTGCTGAGCCGTTACGAGCGGCGGCGCATGCCGCACAACTTGGCACTGATGGCGGCCATGGAAGGGTTTGAGCGGTTGTTCCAGGCCAACCCGCTGCCGTTGCGCTGGTTGCGTAACAGCGGGTTGAAGCTGGTGGAGCAGATGCCGGAGGCTAAGGCGCTGTTTGTGCGGCAGGCGTTGGGTTTGAGTGGCGATCTGCCGGATCTGGCCAAGGCTTGAGATTGTTGGGGCCGCCTTGCGGCCCTATCGCGACACAAGGCCGCTCCTACAGGGATATCACAAGGCCAGAGCTCACTCGGTCCCTGTAGGAGCGGCCTTGCGTCGCGATGGGCCGCAAGGCGGCCCCCTCCTGCAACATCCGGTAACGGCTCAAAGGGTGAGCCAGAAAATGGGATTCACTACCATTTGCACCTCTCAAACGTTCCGAGGAGTGCTTTCCATGTTGCCACGCAAGCCCCTACTGGCCGCCTTGGCCCTGACTTTGTTCGGCGGCACCGCCCAGGCGGCGGAAGAAGTGGTGGTTTACTCCTCGCGCATCGACGAGCTGATCAAGCCGGTGTTCGACGCCTATACCGCCAAGACCGGGGTCAAGGTCAAGTTCATCACCGACAAGGAAGCCCCGCTGATGCAGCGCATCAAGGCCGAGGGCGATAACGGCGTGGCCGACCTGCTGCTGACCGTCGATGCCGGCAACCTGTGGCAGGCCGAGCAGATGGGCATCCTGCAGCCGATCAAGTCCGACATCATCGACCAGAACATCCCGCCGCAGTACCGCGCCTCGTCCCATGACTGGACTGGCCTCAGCCTGCGCGCGCGCACCATCATCTACGCAACCGACAGGGTCAAGCCGGCAGAGCTGAGCACCTACGAAGCCCTGGCCGACAAACAATGGGAAGGCCGCCTGTGCCTGCGCACGGCAAAGAAGGTGTACAACCAGTCGCTGACCGCCACCCTGATCGAAACCCACGGCGAAGCCAAGACCGAGCAGATCGTCAAAGGCTGGGTCAACAACCTGTCCACCGACGTGTTCTCCGACGACAACGCGGTGATCCAGGCCATCGAGGCTGGGCAGTGCGATGTGGGCGTGGTCAACACCTACTACTACGGCCGCCTGCACAAGCAGAACCCGAACCTGCCGGTGAAGATCTTCTGGCCCAACCAGGGTGACCGTGGCGTGCACGTTAACTTGTCAGGCATTGGCCTGACCAAACATGCACCGCACCCGGAAGCGGCGAAAAAGCTGGTGGAGTGGATGACCGGCGAAGAAGCACAGAAGCTGTTTGCCGACATCAACCAGGAATTCCCGGCCAACCCGAAGGTCAAGCCATCGGAAGAAGTGGCCGCGTGGGGCAGCTTCAAGGCTGACAGCATTCCGGTGGAAATTGCCGGCAAGCGCCAGGCTGAAGCCATTCGCTTGATGGATCGGGCTGGCTACAACTAAGCGCCAGGCTTTATCCTCTTTGGGCCTGCAAGGGCCCTTTCGCGGGTAAACCCGCTCCTACAGCGACCGCACAAGGTTTGAATGTTGCGCGGTCCCTGTAGGAGCGGGTTCACCCGCGAACGACCGCAAAGCGGTCGCAAATCAGCCACAGAGACATCCAACTTGCCCCACACCCCCCAACGCCGCTGGTACCTCCCGGTCGCCCTGATCGCCGCCCTGGTCCTCCTGCCCCTGAGCGTCCTGCTGCTGTCGTGGCAAACCATCGACCTGCAGATCTGGTCGCACCTGCTGGAAACCCAGATGACCCGCCTGCTCGGCAATACCCTGGCCCTGGTGGTCGGCGTGGGCATCGGTGTCACCCTGCTGGGTGTCAGCCTGGCCTGGCTTACCAGCCTCTGCGAGTTCCCCGGGCGGCGCTGGCTGGACTGGGCGCTGATGCTGCCGTTCGCCATCCCGGCCTACGTGCTGGCATTCGTCTTCGTCGGCCTGCTGGACTTCGCCGGCCCGGTGCAAAGCGCGCTGCGCGAGGCGTTCGGGCCGATGCGCCTGCCGCGCGTACGCTCCACCGGCGGGGTGATCATTGTGCTGGTGCTGGTGTTCTACCCCTACGTCTACCTGCTGGCACGCACGGCGTTTCTGGCTCAGGGCAAGGGCCTGATGGAAGCCGCGCGGGTACTGGGCCTGTCGCCTTTGCAGGCTTTCTGGCGCGTGGCCCTGCCCATGGCGCGGCCGGCGATCGGCGCGGGTATTGCCCTGGCGCTGATGGAAACCCTGGCCGACTTCGGTGCGGTGGCGGTATTCAACTTCGACACCTTTACCACCGCCATCTACAAGACCTGGTACGGCTTCTTCAGCCTGTCCAGCGCGGCCCAGCTGGCCAGCCTGCTGCTGCTGGCGGTCATGCTGGTGCTGTACGGCGAGCGTCGCGCCCGTGGGGCCAGCCGCAGCGGCAACGAGCGGCCACGCGCGCAGGCGCTGTACCACCTGCGTGGGGTCAAGGCGTTGCTGGCCAGTGGCTGGTGCCTGCTGGTGTTCGCCTGCGCTTTCGTCATCCCGCTGCTTCAGCTGCTGGCGTGGTTCTGGCAGCGCGGCCGACATGACCTGGACGAGCGCTACGTCGGCCTGGTGCTGCACACCCTGTACCTGGGCGGCATGGCCGCGCTGGTCACGGTGTGCGTGGCGCTGCTGCTGGCGTTTGCCCGGCGCCAGGCGCCGACCGGTGGCATTCGCGCTGGCGTCGGCCTGGCCAACCTGGGCTATGCCTTGCCCGGTTCGGTGCTGGCGGTGTCGATCATGCTGGCCTTCAGTTACCTCGACAACAACCTGGTCATCCCGTTGTCCAGTTGGCTGGGCGGGGCCGGCAAACCGTTGCTGCTAGGCAGCTTGTCGGCGTTGCTGCTGGCCTACCTGGTGCGCTTCATCGCGGTGGCTTACGGGCCACTGGAGAGCAGCCTGGAACGCATTCGCCCGTCTTTGCCGGAGGCTTCGCGCAGCCTGGGCGTCGGTGGCGCGCGATTGTTTTTCAAGGTGTATCTGCCGTTGCTGGTGCCCGGTGCCCTGAGTGCTGCTTTGCTGGTGTTCGTTGACGTACTCAAGGAAATGCCGGCCACCTTGCTGATGCGCCCGTTCGGCTGGGACACCCTTGCCGTGCGCGTGTTCGAGATGACCAGCGAAGGCGAGTGGGCGCGTGCCTCGCTGCCGGCATTGACCCTGGTACTGGTGGGCCTGTTGCCGGTCATCGGCCTGATCCGCCGTTCGGCACGTCGACCCGGTCACAGCTACTAAGGATGCCAGCTTGCGACCTTGCGGCTACAATGCGCGGCATTCGCGCGGCGGGTGTTAAACAACAAGAGCTGACGACCCACGTCATCGACCGCCGCCGCTTCGCCACGCCCGGAAGGAGAAACCCATGGGACAGCGTACGCTTTTGTATGACCTGCACCTGGCGCTAGGCGCCAAGACGGTCGATTTTGGTGGCTGGGACATGCCTCTGCATTATGGCTCGCAGGTCGAGGAGCACCATCAGGTGCGCAGCGACTGCGGCGTCTTCGATGTTTCCCACATGACCGTTGTCGATGTCCACGGCACGGATGCCACCGCTTGGCTACAACGCCTGCTGGCCAACGACGTGGCCCGCCTCGACGACACCGGCAAAGCACTCTACAGCCCGCTGCTGCACGAGCAGGGCGGGGTGATCGACGACCTGATCGTCTATCGCACCGAGGGTGGCTACCGGCTGGTCACCAACGCCGCCACCCGGGCAAAGGTGCTCGACTGGCTGCAACTGCAGCGCGACGGCTTCGCCGTAGACTTCCAGGTCCGCCCGGACCTGGCCATCCTTGCCATCCAGGGCCCGCATGCCCGCGAGAAAGTCGCAGCCCTGCTCAGCCCTGCACGTGCCGCGCTTATCCGCGAACTGCGCCCGTTCGAAGGGGTTGCCGAAGGCGACTGGTTCATTGCCCGCACCGGTTATACCGGTGAGGACGGGCTGGAGATCATCTTCCCGGGTGATCAGGCCGTGGCCTTCTTCAACGACCTGGTCGGCGCCGGCATCGCCCCCAGCGGCCTTGGCGCCCGCGATACCTTGCGCCTTGAAGCCGGCATGAACCTGTACGGCCAGGACATCGACGAAGCCCACACCCCACTTACCTCCAACCTGGGATGGAGCATCGCCTGGGAGCCGGCCGAGCGCGACTTTATCGGCCGCGCTGGCCTGCTGGCGGAAATCGAGCACGGTGTGCAGGAAAAACTGGTCGGCCTGGTGCTGGAAGAGCGCGGTGTGCTGCGCGCCCACCAGGTGGTACGTGTAGCCGGGATTGGCGAAGGGGAGATCACCAGTGGTAGTTTCTCTCCTACGCTGAGCAAGTCCATTGCCTTGGCGCGCGTACCCATGGCCACCGGTGACCGGGCCGAGGTGGAGATTCGCGGCAAGTGGTACCCGGTGCGGGTGGTCAAACCGACCTTCGTGCGCCACGGCAAGATCCTGATCTGAACCATTTATAACCGGCGGGCGTACCGCTGAGCCAATCGAGGAATTCATTACATGAGCACTATCCCCGCCGAACTGCGTTTTGCCGAAAGCCACGAGTGGGCGCGCCTGGAAGCCGATGGCACGGTGACTGTGGGCATCAGCGACCACGCCCAGCAAGCCCTGGGTGACGTGGTGTTCGTCGAGCTGGCCGAAGTCGGCAAGGTGTTCGCCGCTGGCGACGCTGCGGGTGTGGTCGAGTCGGTCAAGGCCGCTTCGGACATCTACGCCCCGGTGGGTGGCGAAGTGATCGCTGTGAACGAAGAGCTGGCTGACAACCCGGAGCTGCTTAACGAAGAACCTTACGAATCGTGGATCTTCAAGCTGAAGCCAAGCAACCCGGCCGAGCTGTACAAGCTGCTGGATGCCGCTGCCTACAAGGCCGCGATCGGCGAATAATTGAAAGATCCCTGGGGCTGCTTCGCAGCCCTATCGCGACACAAGGCCGCTCCTACAGGAGATCGCATACTCCTGTAGGAGCGGCCTTGTGTCGCGATAGGGGCGCAAAGCGCCCCCGGCTTTCGCCAGGTGCAAACAAGTTTCCCCGCACAATCGGCAATCCCTTCCTAGACTTGTAAGTCTCCATGAGAGCTGTTCCAGGAAGAGAGCGTCGTCATGTCCCAGTCGCCGTCCCTGCATCAACTGCAAGAGCTCAACCCTTTCCTGCGTCGCCACCTCGGCCCGGATGCCAGCGAGCAGCAGGCCATGCTCAAGGCGCTGGGCGTTGCCAGCCGCACTGAGCTGATCGAGCAGACCGTACCGCCAGACATCCGCCTCAATCGCGCCCTTGACCTGCCACCAGCCCTGGACGAGCAGGCCGCCCTGGCCAAACTGGCCGGTTACGCCGGGCAGAACCAGGTCTGGACCAGCCTGATCGGCATGGGCTACCACGGCACTCTCACCCCCACGGTCATCCTGCGCAACGTGCTGGAAAACCCTGGCTGGTACACCGCCTACACGCCCTACCAGCCTGAAATCGCCCAAGGCCGGCTGGAGGCGCTGCTGAACTTCCAGCAGATGGTCATCGACCTTACCGGGCTGGCGCTGGCCAATGCCTCGCTGCTCGATGAAGCCACCGCCGCCGCTGAGGCCATGGCTCTGGCCAAACGGGTGGCGCGCAGCAAGAGCAATGCGTTCTTTGCCGACCAGCACTGCCACCCGCAGACCTTGTCGGTACTCAAGACCCGCGCCGAGGGCTTCGGCTTCGAGCTGATCATCGACGCTGTGGATAACCTTGGCAAACACGCGGTATTCGGCGCTTTGCTGCAATACCCCGATACCCATGGCGAGGTGCGCGATCTGCGCCCGCTGATCGACCAGCTGCACAGCCAGCAGGCCATGGCCTGCGTGGCCGCCGACCTGCTCAGCCTGGTGGTGCTCGCACCGCCCGGGGAACTGGGCGCGGATGTGGTGCTGGGTTCGACCCAGCGTTTTGGCGTGCCGATGGGCTACGGCGGCCCACACGCCGCCTACTTCGCCTGCCGTGATGACTACAAGCGGGCCATGCCCGGGCGCATCATCGGCGTATCACGCGATGCCCGTGGCAACACCGCGTTGCGCATGGCCCTGCAAACCCGCGAGCAGCACATTCGCCGCGAGAAGGCCAACTCCAACATCTGCACGGCGCAGGTGCTGCTGGCCAACATTGCTGGCTTCTACGCCGTCTACCATGGCCCTGAGGGCCTGCAGCGCATCGCCCAGCACGTGCACCGGCTGACCTTCATCCTGGCTGCCGGGCTTGAGGCCAAGGGCATCAAACGCCTCAATCAGCATTTCTTCGACACCCTTACCCTGGATGTCGGCGGTGCCCAGGCGGCCATTATCGAAAGCGCCGAAGCCGCGCAGATCAACCTGCGCATCCTCGGCCGCGGGCACCTTGGCGTGAGCCTGGACGAAACCTGCAACGAGCACACGGTGCTGCGCTTGCTGGATATCTTCCTGGGGGTGGATCACGGCCTGGAGATCGCTGCGCTTGATCAACTGGCCCTGCCCGAAGGCATCCCCGCCAGCCTGGTGCGGCGTACGCCGATCCTCGCCCACCCGGTGTTCAACCTGCACCACAGCGAAACCGAGATGCTGCGCTACCTCAAGCAGCTGGAGAACAAGGACCTGGCGCTGAACCAGTCAATGATCCCGCTGGGCTCATGCACCATGAAGCTCAATGCAACCAGCGAGATGATCCCGATCACCTGGCCTGGTTTCGCCCAGTTGCACCCGTTTGCCCCGGCGGGGCAGGCCACCGGCTACAAGGCGATGATCGACGAGCTGGAAAGCTGGCTGTGCGCGATCACCGGCTTCGATGCCATCTGCATGCAGCCCAACTCCGGCGCCCAAGGTGAATACGCCGGCCTGATGGCGATTACCCGTTACCACCGCAGCCGCCACCAACCGCAGCGCACGTTGTGCCTGATCCCCTCGTCGGCCCACGGCACCAACCCGGCGTCGGCGCAGATGGCCGGCATGGAGGTGGTGATTGTCGATTGCGACAACGACGGCAACGTCGACCTGGCCGACCTCAAGGCCAAGGCCGGCGCGGCCGGAGAACGCCTGTCGTGCCTGATGATCACTTACCCCTCGACCCATGGCGTATACGAAGAGGGCATTCGTGAAATCTGCGAAGTGGTGCACCAGCACGGCGGCCAGGTGTACATGGATGGCGCCAACCTTAATGCCCAGGTGGGCCTGGCGCGACCGGCCGACATCGGCGCCGACGTTTCGCACATGAACCTGCACAAGACTTTCTGCATCCCCCACGGCGGCGGCGGCCCCGGCATGGGGCCAATCGGCATCCGCGCGCACCTCAAGCCGTTCGTCGCCAGCCACCCGGTGGTGCCGGTGCCCGGCCTGGACCCGAACAACAGTGCGGTCAGTGCCGCGCCCTGGGGTAGCGCGAGTATCTTGCCGATCAGCTGGATGTACATTGCCATGATGGGCCCGCAGCTGGCCGATGCAAGTGAAGTGGCGATCCTCTCGGCCAATTACCTGGCCAGCCAGCTGGGCGGGGCTTTCCCGGTGCTCTACCGCGGGCGTAACCAGCGCGTGGCGCACGAGTGCATCCTCGACCTGCGGCCACTGAAGGCGCTGACCGGCATCAGCGAGGAAGATGTGGCCAAGCGTTTGATGGACTATGGCTTCCATGCACCGACCATGTCGTTCCCGGTGCCGGGCACGCTGATGGTGGAGCCGACCGAGAGCGAGTCGAAGGCCGAGCTGGACCGTTTTGTCGAGGCGATGCTGGCGATTCGTGCGGAGATTGCCCAGGTGCAGGAGGGAAACTGGCCGGCGGAGAACAACCCGCTCAAGCATGCGCCGCATACCTTGGCCGATGTGCTGGGGGTGTGGGACAGGCCGTATAGCCTGGAGCAGGCGGTGGCGCCCAGTGCGCATGTGCGCCAGCACAAGTACTGGCCGGCGGTGAACCGGGTCGACAACGTGTATGGGGACCGCAACCTGTTCTGTGCTTGTGTGCCAATGGAAGCTTATCGCTGAAATCGGGGCCGCTTTGCGGCCCTATCGCGACACAAGGCCGCTCCTACAAGGGTACGCGATCCCCTGTAGGAGCGGCCTTGTGTCGCGATAGGGGTGCAAAGCACCCCCATGGATTTAATCGGCTACCGCATTCTTGGCCAGAATGGCATTGGCCAGCTCCATGTCCGAAGCCTGCAGCCCCGGGTTCTCCGCCCGGGCCTGGTGCATGGCCGCTTCCAGGAACGGCCCGCGGATCGCGCCTTCGCTGGCCACGAAGCTGCCAGCATCATCCTGCGCAGCCATCACCAGCTTGTGATCGTGCGAGGTCAGGTAGCTCGACGCTGTGGTAGCACCGGAGGTCATTACGTTACGCCAGAAGGTATCGGCCATGGCCGAGCCCACAGGCAGCGAAAGCAGGGCAGCGGCAGCGATGGCGGTTTTGAGACGCATGTTGAAACACCTCGAAGGGTGAGGGTTGAAGATGCGCCGTTGGATCTTTTCAAATGAGGCAAGTTCCTGAATACAGGGGGCTTTTCGTCAGCTGCAGACGCGCAGCACTTCTTCCGCACGGGTTTGCCCGCTGGCCACTTTAGCCTCACCACAACGGCGCAGGTCCACCAGGCCATCGGCCAGTGCCTGGCGCCGCAATTGGGTCAGGTCGGCGTTCGGGCTGATCAGTGCGCGCAGGTTGTCGCTGGGCTCGAGCAGTTCGAACAAACCTGTGCGCCCATGAAAGCCAGTGCCCCGGCAGGTGCGACAGTGGGCTGATGCAGCCACCTGGCAGTCCGTGCACAGGGTGCGTACCAGCCGCTGGGCCATCACGCCCACCAGCGTCGCCTTGATCAGGTAGTCGGCCACACCCAGCTCTTGCAGGCGGGTGATCGCCGCGCAGGCGTCGTTGGTGTGCAGGGTGGACAGCACCAGATGCCCGGTCAGTGCTGCCTGCACCGCCACCAGGGCGGTTTCGCGGTCGCGGATTTCGCCGACCATGATGATGTCCGGGTCCTGGCGCAGCATGGCTCGCACGCCGTCGGCAAAGCCCAGGTCCAGCGCTGGCTGTACCTGCAGTTGGTTGAAGGCCGGTTCCAGGCGCTCGATCGGGTCTTCGATGGTGCACAGGTTGACCTGCGGCGTGGCCAGCAGCTTGAGGCTGGCGTACAGCGTGCTGGTTTTGCCGGAGCCCGTGGGGCCGGTTACCAGGATGATGCCCTGGCGCTGACGCAGCAGGCCTTGCCACTGGGCCAGTTGCTGGCCTTGCAGGCCGAGGCGGTCGAAGCTTTGTTGCAGCTGCTGCGGGTCGAACAGGCGCAGCACCAGCTTTTCGCCAAACGGGGTTGGCAGGGTCGACAGCCGCAGCTCGACCTCACGCCCACCTGGCAGACGGCTTTGCAGCCGGCCGTCCTGCGGCCGACGCTTTTCCGCGACATCCATGCGCCCCAGGTGCTTCAGACGGCTGACCAGCGCCAGGGTCACCCCGGCGGGGAAGCTGTAAACGCTGTGCAGCAGGCCGTCGATGCGGTAGCGCAGCTGGCCTTGATCGCGACGGGGCTCCAGGTGAATGTCGCTGGCGCGTTGTTCGATCGCGTATTGCAGCAGCCAATCGACGATGTGCACGATGTGCGCATCGTCAGCGCTGGCTTCGGCCTGGCGCTTGCCTAGCTCAAGCAACTGCTCAAGCTCACCCAGACTTGCCGATTGCTGATATTGCGCGCCCTTCACTGACTGGGCCAGGCGCTGGAACGACTGGCCTGACTGGCGGATCTGCGCCGGGTTGGCCAGGACGCGGTGGATCGGCCGGCCCAGGCTGCGGGCCAGGTCGGCCTGCCAGTCATCCCGGTAGGGCTGGGCGCTGGCGACGGTAACGCTGGTGGCGTCGGCGGCGACGATGAGGATGCCGTGGCGCTGGGCGAAGGCCGGGGAAATCAGGCCGCTGACCTGCGGCAGGTCGAGTTGCAGGGGGTCGATGCGCAGGTACGGCTGGCCGACCTTGCTGGCCAGCCAGTGGCAGAGGTGGTCGAGGTCCAGGGGCTGTCCGGGGTGCTGGCGGCTTTCCAGGCTGCAGGCGGCGATCTGTTCCAGCGGGTGGCAGGTGGGGTGGGTGGCGGCGTGGGCGAGTATTTTTGGGGTGTCGTTGGCGTGCAGGTGCTGGTCGGCGAGCAGGGCCTGGAGCACGCGCTTGAGGTCGAGTGCCGGGTTGTCGGGGGTGTGCATGAGGGGCGTCCGTGCCTGAGGGGGGAGTGCTGATCAAGGCTAGACGGGCGGGGAGAGGTTGTTGGCGGTGAAGGGTTTCTGGATTTTGCAGGGCCTGTGCCGGCCCTTTCGCGGGTGAACCCGCTCCTACAAAGGTACTGCACAGCACTCACGGCGTGTGTGATCCCTGTAGGAGCGGGTTTACCCGCGAAGTGGCCGGTACAGGCCAGGGAATGCCTCAGACCACCGCCAACTCCACCCGCTGCATATTGCTCAGGCTCACCTCACCCACACACACCAGGTTACGCAGTTTCTGCGCAATCACCTCGGCCCGGTGCCAGCTCAAGCCGCCGATACCCACCTCGATATCCAGCCAGTCATTCTGCTGGCTGACCTGCACGCTGTGCGGGGTCAAAAACTGCAGGGCAAACAGGTTGAGTACCCGGCACAGGCTGTCGGGCTCGGCCTCGGCCTGCAGGCGATAGTGCACGGTGCTGTGGGCGTTGTGGGCGGCCCAGGCGTCGGTACGGGGCTGTGCGTTCATGCTGGTCTCCGCAAAATGTGGGAGAAATTCTTGCACGTTGACGGGGGTATTTTTTCGCTATGATTTGATCGATTTGCTGAAGCAGCGACTTGATCAATTCAAAATATAGAGTCATGGAGAATTAATAATGCATAGCGAGTTGGACACCTGCGATCGGCGCATTCTCGAACTGCTGCAAGAGGACGCTTCACTGTCCAGCGCACAGATTGCCGAGCGTGTCGGGCTGTCGCAATCGCCGTGCTGGCGGCGTATACAGCGCTTGAAGGAGGAGGGGGTGATTCGCGGGCAGGTGACCTTGCTCGACCGCAAGAAGGTCGGCCTGAATACGCAGATTTTCGCCGAGGTGAAACTGAACGCCCATGGGCGCTCCAACTTTACCGAGTTCACCGAGGCGATCCGCGGGTTTCCGGAGGTGCTGGAGTGTTATGTGCTGATGGGGGCGGTGGACTTTTTGCTGCGCATCGTCACCTCGGATATCGAGGCTTATGAGCGGTTCTTCTTCGAAAAACTGTCGAACGTGCCTGGGATTCAGGAAGTGAACTCGATTGTGGCGCTGTCGGAGATCAAGTCCACCACTAGCCTGCCACTTTCGCGGTGAGGCCGCTTCGGACCCGCTGACGCGGTCCCCTGTAGGAGCGGCCTTGTGTCGCGAAAGGGGGCGAAGCGCCCCCCAGATTTGTGCATCAAGCAGATATTGCTGGGGCCGCTTTGCGGCCCTTTCGCGACGCAAGGCCGCTCCTACAGGGGGCCGCGTCAGCTTTCAGAAAGACTCAAGCCTTGAGCAGGTGCTTCCAGCCGCGGCTCTGATCCACTGCCCGAGCCTGTTCGATCCGCGCTTCCAGCACTTCATCACTGATGGGCAGCTCAGCCAGCTCATGCAGCTTCTTCAGGTCGCCATACAGGCGGTCCATCTGCGGCGCTTCCAGCACTTGGCGGGCATGGTGCAGCCAGGCCAGCAGTTGCTCGATACGCGGCAGCTGTTCGGCCAGGTCTTCCGGGCGCTGGGTGTACAGCGGCAGCTTCAGCGCGCGGCCTTCTTCGCCCAGCAAATGGGCCATCCAGCTGGCCAACTGCGCCTTGCCCTGGCGCTCGCCACGGCCTTTGCGTTCTGCGGTCCAGGCGCGGGCATGCAGCCAGCGCGAGGTTTCCAGCGAGAACTGGCCCCAGCGCACGTCTTCCAGTTCTTCGGCGAACTGCTCCGGCGCGGCGCGGCGGATGTCTTCGTCATCGTTGCCGGCTTGCACCAGCGGGCGCCAGTCTTCCAGCAGGGCATCAAGGCTGTTGCGCAGGTCGCGGGTGGTTGCCCGCGGCGCGGCCTGGCCCAGGCTGGCGGTGATGGCACGCAGCTCGCTCAGGCACTCGACCCAGTCCTGCAGCAGGCGCCAGTGGCCGTTGTGGCGGTATTGCTCGGCCAGACGCTGGCTGCTGCCCAGCAGTTGCCAGGCCAATGCGGCATAGGCATCGTCCACAGCCATCTCGGCGTCCAGCTCGGTGCCTGGCAGGCCCAGCTCGTAGCTGTCCGGCTCCAGCAGGCGGTAGCCACGCTCGGCCTTGCTGATGTCGCAGGGCATCAGCGGCAGGCTGGCGGCCAGCTCGGCGGCCAGCTCCAGCAGTGCCTGCGGCTCACCTTCGCGCAGCTCCAGCTCCAGCTCGCAGATTTCTTCCTTGCGCTTGCCGGCAACCACAAAGCCCTGGTCCAGCGCGGCCTCGATCACGACCTTGCTCTTGCCGCGGCCCCAGGCGATTTCAGCGAATTCACGGGTGAAGTCGGTGGTGAACAGTGGCTTGATGGTCTTTTTGTCCAGCTCGGCCAGTTGCTCGGGCCAGCAGGTGGCGTCGAGCTTTTTCAGGTCGAGCTTGGCCTTGTCCAGGCTCCACTCGTACTCGTTGCGCTCGGACAGGCCCGCCACACTCTGGCCGCGGCACTTGAGGGTCTGGATGACCACATCGCCATCGCGGCGTAGGCGCAGGGCGACACGCGCGGCGGACAGTTCACGCTCGGGGGTGTCGAAGTACTGGTTGGTCAGTTCGCGGGTCTGCCAGCCGGACTTGTTGCGCTTTTTCAGCAGAGGGTGCTCGCGCAGGGCGGCAAGGGTCTCGCGGCTGGCGCGGAGCTTGAGTTCGGTTTCTTTGTGCATCACAGACTCGAAGGAGGGGGCGTGGTTGGCGGAGAGTCTACAGCAGTCAGTAATGGACTGTTGGATTTGGGGGCGCTTCGCACCCCTTTCGCGACACAAGGCCGCTCCTACAAGGGATCGCGTTCTCATGTAGGAGCGGCCTTGTGTCGCGATTGGGCCGCAAAGCGGCCCTCGGCATCGCTTGCCGCAAGAAGGGACAGCATTGCTATGATGGGCAACGCTTCCGAGGAGTACGCGCATGCCGTTGCCGACGCTGAAAGACCAGTTTGCCGCCTTGATCGCCGCGCCTTCGGTCAGTTGCACCCAGCCTGCGCTGGACCAGTCCAACCGGCAGGTCATCGACCTGCTCGCCGGCTGGCTGGGCGATGTGGGTTTCAAGTGCGATATCCAGCAGGTTACGCCCGGCAAGTTCAACCTGCTGGCCAGCCGTGGCACCGGCCCTGGCGGCCTGGTGCTGGCCGGGCATAGCGACACCGTACCCTACGACGAACAGCTGTGGCACAGCGACCCGCTAAAACTGACCGAGGCCGATGGCCGCTGGGTCGGCCTGGGCAGCTGCGACATGAAAGGGTTCTTCGCCCTGGTCATCGAAGCGGTTATCCCGCTGCTGGAGCACGACTTCAAGCAGCCGCTGTTGATCCTCGCCACCTGTGACGAAGAAAGCTCCATGTCCGGCGCCCGCGCCCTGGCCGAGGCCGGCCAGCCGCTGGGCCGTGCGGCGGTGATCGGCGAGCCGACCGGGCTGCGGCCGATCCGCATGCACAAGGGCATCCTCATGGACCGCATCGATATCCTCGGGCGCAGCGGCCATTCGTCGGACCCAAACCTGGGCCGCAGCGCCATGGAGGCCATGCACGCGGTGATGGGCGAGCTGATGGGCCTGCGCCAGCAATGGCAGCAAACCTACAGCAACCCGCAATTCACCGTGCCGACGCCAACCATGAACTTTGGCTGCATTCACGGTGGCGACAACCCCAACCGTATCTGTGGCCAGTGCGCCCTGGAGTTCGACCTGCGGCCGCTGCCGGGCATGGATGTGGAGCAACTGCGCGCGGCCATTCGTGAAAAGCTGGTGCCGGTGGCCGAGCGCCATGAAGTGCGCATCGACTACGCGCCGCTGTTCCCCGAGGTACCGCCGTTTGAGCAGGCCGCCGACGCCGAGCTGGTGCTGGTGGCAGAACGCCTGACCGGCCATCGCGCCGAAGCGGTGGCGTTCGGCACCGAAGCGCCTTATCTTCAGCAGCTGGGCTGCCAGACCATCGTGCTGGGCCCTGGCGACATCGCCTGCGCCCACCAGCCTGGCGAATACCTTGAAATGTCACGAATCGAGCCTACCGTGCGTCTATTGCGTGACCTGATCCGGCACTATTGCCTGCACTAAACGTCAACCCAGTTGATTCGTTCCTGCCTAGAGGAGACCGCGCGTGACCGTAAGCCTGTTCCGACGATGATCCTGAACGCCCCGTGAATCGCCGTTCTCCGTCCACTTATCCACAGGCCCTGTCATGCCCGACTACGTCAACTGGCTGCGTCATGCCTCCCCGTACATCAATGCCCATCGCGACTGCACCTTCGTGGTCATGCTCCCTGGCGATGGCGTAGAACACCCTAATTTCGGCAATATCGTTCACGACCTGGTGCTGTTGCACAGCCTGGGCGTGCGCCTGGTGCTGGTGCATGGCTCGCGCCCGCAAATCGAAAGCCGCTTGGCCGATCGCGGCCTGACCCCGCACTACCACCATGGCCTGCGCATCACCGATGCGGCCACCCTGGACTGCGTGATCGACGCTGTCGGCGCCCTGCGCCTGGCCATCGAGGCGCGCCTGTCGATGGACATCGCCGCTTCGCCGATGCAGGGCTCGCGGCTGCGCGTGGCGTCTGGCAACCTGGTCACCGCACGGCCGATCGGCGTGCTCGAAGGGGTGGACTACCACCACACCGGCGAAGTGCGCCGGGTCGACCGCAAGGGCATCAGCCGCCTGCTCGATGAGCGCTCGATCGTGTTGCTGTCGCCGTTGGGCTATTCGCCCACCGGGGAAATTTTCAACCTGGCCTGCGAAGACGTCGCTACCCGCGCCGCCATCGAATTGGGGGCCGACAAGCTGCTGCTGTTCGGCGCCGAGCCGGGCCTGCTGGACGCCGACGGCAAACTGGTGCGCGAACTGCGCCCACAGCAGGTGGCCCCGCACCTGCAGCGCCTGGGCAGCGATTACCAGGGCGAACTGCTGGATGCCGCCGCCGAGGCCTGCAAAGGCGGTGTGGCGCGCAGCCATATCGTCAGTTATGCCGAAGACGGCGCGCTGCTGACCGAGCTGTTCACCCGGGGTGGTGGCGGTACGCTGGTCTCGCAAGAGCAGTTCGAGGTGGTGCGCGAGGCGACCATCGAGGACGTCGGTGGCTTGCTGGAGCTGATCAGCCCGCTGGAAGAGCAAGGCATCCTGGTGCGTCGTTCGCGCGAGGTGCTGGAGCGGGAAATCGAGCAGTTCAGCGTGGTCGAGCGTGAAGGCATGATAATCGCCTGTGCGGCGCTGTACCCGATTGCCGATTCCGAGGCCGGCGAGCTGGCGTGCCTGGCGGTGAACCCGGAATACCGCCATGGCGGGCGTGGCGATGAGCTGCTGGAGCGCATCGAGAGCCGGGCGCGGCAGATGGGGCTGAACACCTTGTTTGTGCTTACTACGCGAACTGCACACTGGTTCCGTGAGCGTGGTTTTGCGCCGAGTGGTGTTGAGCGGCTGCCGGCGGCGCGGGCTTCGCTGTACAACTACCAGCGTAATTCGAAGATTTTCGAGAAGTCTCTGTAAGGGACCAGCTTGTTGCGCGGCCTCTGTAGGAGCGGCCTTGTGTCGTGATCGGGCCGCAAAGCGGCCCCGGCACCATCAGCTTGATGCACAAATCCTGGGGGCGCTTCGCACCCCATCGCGACACAAGGCCGCTCCTACAGGAGACCGAGTTGCCTGGAAACCAATGAAAAACGCCGCCCTTAGGGGCGGCGTTTTTGTTTACACGGTATGCAGGTACCAGTTGTACTCGAGGTCGGAGATTGAATGCTCGAACTCCTCCAGCTCGCTCTCCTTGCACGCGACAAAGATGTCGATGTACTTCGGATCGATGTACTTGTTCAGGATTTCGCTGTCGTCCAGCTCGCGCAGGGCATCGCGCAGGTTGTTCGGCAGGCTCTGCTCCAGTTGCTCGTACGAGTTGCCTTCGATCGGCGCACCTGGTTCGATCTTGTTGGTCAGGCCATGGTGCACGCCAGCCAGCACGGCAGCCATCATCAGGTACGGGTTGGCGTCGGCACCGGCTACGCGGTGTTCGATGCGCACGGCATCGGCCGAGCCGGTCGGCACGCGCAGAGCCACGGTACGGTTGTCCAGGCCCCAGCTTGGCGCATTCGGTACGTAGAACTGCGCGCCAAAGCGGCGGTACGAGTTGACGTTCGGGCAGAGGAACGCCATGGACGCGGGCAGGGTCTCGAGCACACCGCCGACAGCGTGACGTAGCGCGGCGTTCTGCTCGGGATCCTCGCTGGTGAAGATGTTGTTGCCATCTTTGTCCAGCACGGAAATGTGTACATGCAGGCCGTTGCCTGCCTGGCCCGGGTAGGGCTTGGCCATGAAGGTGGTGTCCATTTCATGGTCGTAGGCGATGTTCTTGATCAACCGCTTGAGCAGTACCGCGTAGTCGCAGGCCTTGAGCGGGTCGGGCACGTGGTGCAGGTTGACTTCGAACTGCGCCGGGGCGCTTTCCTTGACGATGGCGTCGGCCGGGATGCCTTGTTCCTTCGCGCCTTCGAGGATGTCCTGCAGGCAGTCGGCATATTCGTCGAGGTCGTCGATCAGGTATACCTGGGTCGACTGCGGGCGCTTGCCCGAAATAGGCGAGCGTGGTGGCTGCGGACGGCCATTCACGTTCTCCTGGTCAATCAGGTAGAACTCAAGCTCGAACGCGGCGCAGATGGTCAGGCCCATATCGGTGAACTTGCTCACCACCTGGCGCAGCACTTCACGCGGGTCAGCGAAGAACGGCTCGCCTTCCAGCTCGTGCATGGTCATCAGCAGCTGGGCGGTAGGGCGTTTTTGCCACGGCTCGTTACAGAGCGTGTCGGGGATTGGATAGCAGATGCGGTCAGCATCGCCGATGTCCAGACCCAGCCCGGTGCTTTCGACGGTAGAACCGTTGATGTCCAGGGCGAAGAGGGAGGCCGGCAGGTTGATGCCTTTCTCGTAAACCTTGTGGAGGCTGGTGCGCTCAATGCGCTTGCCACGCACCACACCATTCATATCTGCAATCAGAAGGTCAACGTAGAGAACCTCAGGATGTTCCTTAAGGAACGCGTTCGCTTCGTTAAGCTGAACGGCACGCGGGGGTACCGACATGATGCAACACCTTTGTTGTTAAAAATATCAATCAAGGGGGGCTTGCAGGACCAGTCAATCGAAAAGCCATACTGATGTCAAGCCAACCCCATGATGCCCTGAAATGGCACATCTACGGCAGATTTGCTGCATATCGGGGCGTGCCATTATCCGCTATTTACCGCGTAAAGGGCTATCTCAAGCTTGCCGTGTTTTATTTTTTACGCGGGTGTTGTGTAAAAAAATGAACAAGGCTAAGCTCGGTCTCAACCCAGAACACAATAATACGAGGGTCACATGGTCCGCTTGCCGCGACCTGAAAGCACTGCCTGCGCAGCGCCATCGGGTACCTCCGTCGTTTTTGCAAGCTTCGTCAATGGCATGGCCGCCCTGGCCGCAATAATTGACGTTTGGCGTTCCCGGACCCGTCCTCGTAGCGGCATACCGCCCTTGATTTCGTCTTCCTGCCCTACCAACTCATACGGACACGCTTGTTTCCAGTGTATCCAGTGTCCGCCTGCGCGTGGGTTTTTGCTTTAGCAATCTACTCCATCCAGAATCAAGTCGCGGACCACCTTACCTCCTGAGGTATTTATGAGTAACAACCTCGACCAGCTCACCGATTGGTTGAAAGAGCACAAGATCACCGAAGTCGAATGCATGATCAGCGACCTGACCGGCATCACGCGCGGCAAGATTTCGCCCACCAACAAGTTCATTGCCGAAAAAGGCATGCGCCTGCCCGAGAGCGTGCTGCTGCAGACCGTGACCGGCGACTACGTCGACGACGACATCTATTACGAACTGCTCGACCCGGCAGACATCGACATGATCTGCCGCCCCGACGAGAACGCCGTGTTCCTGGTGCCGTGGGCCATCGAGCCGACCGCCCAGGTGATTCACGACACCTATGACAAGAAGGGCAACCCGGTCGAACTGTCGCCGCGCAACGTGCTGAAGAAAGTGCTGCAGCTATACGCCGACAAGGGTTGGCAGCCGATCGTCGCGCCCGAGATGGAGTTCTACCTGACCAAGCGCAGCGAAGACCCGGACTTCCCGCTGCAGCCGCCAGTAGGCCGCTCCGGCCGCCCGGAAACCGGCCGCCAGTCGTTCTCGATCGAAGCGGCCAACGAATTCGACCCGCTGTTCGAAGATGTCTATGACTGGTGCGAACTGCAGCAGCTGGACCTCGACACGCTGATCCATGAAGACGGCACGGCGCAGATGGAAATCAACTTCCGTCACGGTGATGCCCTGCACCTGGCCGACCAGATCCTGGTGTTCAAACGCACCATGCGTGAAGCAGCGCTCAAGCACAACGTAGCCGCCACCTTCATGGCCAAGCCGATGACCGGCGAGCCGGGCAGTGCCATGCACCTGCACCAGAGCGTGGTCGACGTGGCCACCGGCAAGAACATCTTCAGCAATGCCGACGGCAGCATGAGCGAGCTGTTCCTGCACCACATCGGTGGCCTGCAGAAGTTCATCCCCGAGGCGCTGCCGCTGTTTGCCCCCAACGTCAACTCGTTCCGCCGCTTCCTGCCGGATACCTCGGCGCCGGTGAACGTGGAGTGGGGCGAAGAAAACCGCACCGTCGGCCTGCGCGTACCCGATGCCGGCCCGCAAAGCCGCCGGGTGGAGAACCGCCTGCCGGGTGCCGACGCCAACCCGTACCTGGCCATTGCCGCCAGCCTGCTGTGTGGCTACATCGGCATGGTAGAAGGCATCGAGGCCAGTGCACCGGTGCAGGGGCGTGGTTACGAACGGCGCAACCTGCGCCTGCCTCTGACCATCGAGGACGCCCTGGAACGCATGGAAAACAGCCGTGCGCTGGTGCAGTACCTGGGCAAAAAATTCATTACCGGATATGTCGCCACCAAGCGCGCCGAGCACGAAAACTTCAAACGCGTCATCAGTTCCTGGGAGCGTGAGTTCCTGCTGTTCGCTGTCTGATAAACCCTGGTGCCGCAGGAGCGCGGCGGTCGAAAAACGGAGAAGCACATGAGCGTCAACAACCCGCAAACCCGTGAATGGCAAACCCTGAGCGGGGAGCATCACCTCGCACCTTTCAGTGACTACAAGCAACTGAAGGAGAAGGGGCCGCGCATCATCACCAAGGCCCAGGGTGTGCATTTGTGGGATAGCGAGGGGCACAAGATTCTCGATGGCATGGCTGGCCTGTGGTGCGTGGCGGTCGGCTATGGCCGCGAGGAACTGGTGCAGGCGGCCGAGAAGCAGATGCGCGAGCTGCCGTACTACAACCTGTTCTTCCAGACCGCCCACCCACCTGCACTGGAACTGGCCAAGGCGATCACCGACGTGGCGCCGGAAGGCATGACCCATGTGTTCTTCACCGGCTCCGGCTCTGAAGGCAACGACACCGTGCTGCGCATGGTCCGCCACTACTGGGCGCTGAAAGGCAAACCACAGAAGCAGACCATCATCGGCCGTATCAACGGCTACCACGGCTCCACCGTCGCCGGCGCCAGCCTGGGCGGCATGAGCGGCATGCACGAGCAGGGCGGCCTGCCGATCCCGGGCATCGTGCATATCCCGCAGCCGTACTGGTTCGGCGAAGGCGGCGACATGACCCCGGATGAATTCGGTGTCTGGGCGGCCGAGCAGTTGGAAAAGAAAATCCTCGAAGTCGGCGAAGACAACGTCGCCGCCTTCATCGCCGAGCCGATCCAGGGCGCCGGCGGCGTGATCATCCCGCCGGAGACCTACTGGCCGAAGGTGAAGGAGATCCTCGCCAAGTACGACATCCTGTTCGTCGCCGACGAAGTGATCTGCGGTTTCGGCCGTACCGGCGAGTGGTTCGGTGCCGACTACTACGGCCTCAAGCCTGACCTGATGACCATCGCCAAGGGCCTGACCTCCGGTTACATCCCCATGGGCGGTGTGATCGTGCGTGACACCGTGGCCAAGGTGATCAGCGAAGGCGGCGACTTCAACCACGGCTTCACCTACTCCGGGCACCCGGTGGCGGCCGCCGTGGGCCTGGAAAACCTGCGCATCCTTCGCGACGAGAAAATTGTCGAGAAGGCGCGCACCGAAGCGGCACCGTATTTGCAAAAGCGTTTGCGTGAGCTGCAGGACCACCCGCTGGTGGGCGAGGTACGCGGCCTGGGCCTGCTCGGCGCGATCGAGCTGGTCAAGGACAAGGCCTCCCGCAGCCGTTACGAAGGCAAAGGCGTGGGCATGATCTGCCGTAACTTCTGCTTTGAAAACGGCCTGATCATGCGCGCGGTAGGGGACACCATGATCATCGCGCCGCCGTTGGTGATCAGCCATGCGGAGATCGACGAGCTGGTGGAAAAGGCGCGCAAATGCCTCGATTTGACCCTTGAGGCGATCAACTGAGCACCTGCTAGGCTAGCGATGTGACATTAAGTCGTTACAAGGCCCTGCTTTCCTTGATACAGGGCCTTGTAACTTGCCAGACTAGCGACTGATTCAGTCGCCGCGCGCTCTGCACCGTGGGTCCTGGCTGCTGGACAGTTGCTAAATAAAAATTCTGGAGCATTACGCATGAATAAAATGGGCAAGACGTTGCTGGCCGCCGCCCTGATGGGTGCCATGGCCTCCGCTGTTCAGGCTGAAGACAAAGTGTTGAACGTCTACAACTGGTCGGACTACATCGCTCCGGACACCATCGCCAAGTTCGAGAAGCAGACCGGTATCAAGGTCAAGTACGACGTCTTCGACAGCAACGAAACCCTCGAAGCCAAGCTGCTGGCCGGCAAATCGGGTTACGACATCGTCGTGCCGTCCAACAACTTCCTGGCCAAGCAGATCAAGGCTGGCGTGTACGAAGAACTGGACCGCTCCAAGCTGCCGAACTGGAAAAACCTCGACCCGGACCTGCTCAAGGCCGTCGGCGATGCCAGCGACAACGGCAACAAGCACGCCTTCCCGTACATGTGGGGCTCGATCGGCATCGGCTACAACCCGGAGAAGGTCAAGGCCGCGCTGGGCGTGGACCACATTGACTCGTGGGACGCCGTGTTCAAGCCTGAGAACATCGCCAAGCTCAAGAGCTGCGGCGTGAGCTTCCTGGATGCCCCGACCGAAATGCTGCCGGCTGCGCTGCACTACCTGGGCCTGCCAAGCAACAGCACCAAGAAAGAAGACCTGAAGGCCGCCGAGGACCTGTTCCTCAAGATTCGCCCTTCGATCACCTACTTCCACTCGTCCAAGTACATCGGCGACATGGCCAACGGCAACATCTGCGTGGCCGTCGGTTACTCGGGTGACCTGGAGCAGTCCAAGGCTCGTGCCCACGAAGCCGGCGACAAGGTCAAAGTGGACTATGTCATTCCGAAAGAGGGTGCCGGTACCTTCTACGACATGGTCGCCATCCCTAAGGATGCCGAGCATAAAGACGCTGCCTACCAGTTCATGAACTTCCTCATGCAGCCGGAAATCATGGCTGAAATCACCAACGCCGTACGCTTCCCGAACGGTAACGAGGCCGCGACCCCGTTGGTCGACAAAGACATCACCAGCGACCCGAGCATCTACCCGCCTGCCGACGTGAAGAAGCAGCTGTACGCGATCGCTGCGCCTGATGCTTCGGTACAGCGTGTGATCACCCGCAGCTGGACCAAGATCAAGTCGGGCAAATAACCCCGATGCGGCACCTCTGGGCCGGGATTTCCGGCCCAGAGCCAGTGAAAGGCAATTGATGATTGCGGCATCGAAGCTGCGAAGGTAAGTTGCGCGCCGGTTTTGCGTGTGCGGCAGCATTGTCGCGACCCAGGCACTGATTGTGAGGACCACCCACTTGTCTATTTCTGTATTCCGCAAGGCCTTGCTGGCTGGCGCGGGCCTGACGCTGGCATGCAGCGTCCAAGCGGCGCCAACGGTGCACTTCTATAACTGGTCCGATTACATCGGCCCGACCACGCTCGCGGACTTCGAGAAAGCCACCGGCATCAAACCCGTGCAGGACGTGTTCGACTCCAACGAAACCCTGGAAGGCAAGCTGCTGGCCGGTAACACCGGCTATGACGTGGTAGTGCCGTCCAACCATTTTCTCGGCAAGCAGATCAAGGCGGGCGCGTTCCAGAAGCTCGACAAGAACCTGCTGCCCAACTATTCCAACCTCGACCCGGCGTTGATGAAGCGCCTGGAAAAGAACGACCCCGGTAACCAGTACGCGGTGCCTTACCTGTGGGGCACCAACGGCATCGGTTACAACGTCGACAAGGTGAAAGCCGCGCTGGGCGTGGACACCATCGACTCGTGGGCCGTGCTGTTCGAACCCGAGAACATGAAGAAGCTCTCCACGTGTGGTGTGGCCTTCCTCGACTCGGCGGACGAAATGCTCCCGGCGGTGCTCAACTACATGGGCCTCGACCCCAACAGCACCAACCCCAAGGATTACGCCAAGGCCGAGCAGAAGCTGCTGGCCGTGCGCCCTTACGTGACCTATTTCCATTCGTCCAAGTACATCACCGACCTGGCCAACGGCGACATCTGCGTCGCGGCAGGTTTCTCGGGTGATGTGTTCCAGGCCAAGGCCCGCGCTGAAGAAGCGAAGAAGGGCGTGAACCTGGCCTACGCCATTCCCAAGGAAGGCGGCAACCTCTGGTTCGACGTGCTGGCGATTCCCAAGGACGCCAAGAACGTCAAAGAGGCGCATGCCTTCATCAACTATTTGCTGAAACCTGAGGTTATCGCCCAGGTCAGTGATTACGTCGGTTACGCCAACCCGAACCCCAAGGCTGGCGACCTGATGGACCAGGCCGTGAGGACTGACGCCGCGGTTTACCCACCGCAGGAAGTGCTGGACAAGATGTTCGTGAACTCAGAGTTGCCACCCAAGGTGCAACGGCTGATGACCCGCAGCTGGACCAAGGTCAAGTCGGGCAAGTAAAAAATCCAGACCCGCTGCGGCACCTGCAGACCAGGCCGCGCGGGCACAAAAATCTTGTTGGGAGTTTCACTCATGGCAGTTGCCTCCGGCGCCTATAAAAAAGCCCTCGAGGGTGGCCAGCAACCCAAGCAGGTGCTGGTCAAGATCGACCGGGTCACGAAAAAATTCGACGAAACCATAGCCGTGGACGATGTGTCCCTGGAAATCCGCAAGGGCGAAATTTTCGCCCTGCTGGGTGGTTCCGGCTCCGGCAAGTCCACCTTGCTGCGCATGCTGGCCGGCTTCGAGCGCCCGACCGAAGGGCGGATCTTCCTCGATGGCGTCGACATCACCGACATGCCGCCCTACGAGCGGCCGATCAACATGATGTTCCAGTCCTACGCGCTGTTCCCGCACATGACCGTGGCGCAGAACATCGCCTTCGGCCTGCAGCAGGACAAGATGCCCAAGGCCGAGATCGACGCCCGCGTGGCCGAAATGCTCAAGCTGGTGCACATGACCCAGTACGCCAAGCGCAAGCCGCACCAGCTGTCCGGTGGCCAGCGTCAGCGTGTGGCCCTGGCCCGCTCGTTGGCCAAGCGCCCCAAGCTGCTGCTGCTCGACGAGCCGATGGGCGCGCTGGACAAGAAACTGCGTTCGCAGATGCAGCTGGAACTGGTCGAGATCATCGAGCGCGTGGGTGTGACCTGCGTGATGGTGACCCACGACCAGGAAGAGGCCATGACCATGGCCCAGCGCATCGCCATCATGCACCTGGGCTGGATCGCCCAGATCGGTTCGCCGGTGGATATCTACGAGACGCCTACCAGCCGGCTGGTGTGCGAGTTCATCGGTAACGTCAATTTGTTCGACGCCGAGGTCATCGATGACGCCGAGGGCCACGCACTGATCGCCTCGCCTGAACTGGAGCGCAAGATCTACGTCGGCCACGGGGTTTCTACCTCGGTCGAGGACAAGCACATCACCTACGCGCTGCGCCCCGAGAAGATGCTGGTGACCACCCAGCAGCCGGACTTCGAGCACAACTGGTCGCGCGGCAAGGTCCACGACATCGCCTACCTGGGCGGCCACTCGGTGTTCTACGTCGAGCTGCCGAGCGGCAAGATCGTACAGTCGTTCGTGGCCAACGCCGAACGCCAGGGCACCCGTCCGACCTGGGGCGATGAAGTGTACGTGTGGTGGGAAGACGACAGCGGCGTGGTACTGCGGTCATGAAACTGCGCAAGCTCAAGCGAGCCTTCCAGCGCCTGACCCCGCAGGGGCGGCACGTGGTGATCGGCGTGCCGTTCATCTGGCTGTTCCTGTTCTTCATGCTGCCGTTCTTCATCGTGCTGAAGATCAGCTTTGCCGAAGCCGACGTGGCGATCCCGCCGTATACCGAGATCTACAGCTACGTCGAAGACAAGATCCAGCTGGTACTCAACCTGGCCAACTACGGCCTGCTGACCGAGGATGAGTTGTACCTCTCGGCCTACCTGGGTTCGTTGAAGATGGCCTTCTTCAGCACCCTGCTGTGCCTGCTGATCGGCTTCCCGATGGCCTACGCCATCGCCAACGCCAAGAAGGAAACCCAGACGGTCCTGCTGCTGTTGATCATGATGCCGACCTGGACCGCGATCCTGATCCGCGTCTATGCCTGGATGGGCATCCTCAGCAATAACGGCCTGCTCAATGGTTTCCTGATGTGGACCGGGCTGATCGACCAGCCGCTGCAGATCCTCAACACTAACCTGGCGGTGTACATCGGCGTGGTCTATTCGTACCTGCCGTTTATGATCCTGCCGCTGTTCGCCAACCTGGTGAAGCATGACCCGGCGTTGCTGGAGGCTGCTTCTGACCTGGGTTCGAGCACCTTCAACAGCTTCTGGAAGATTACCGTGCCGCTGTCGAAAAACGGCATCATCGCCGGCTGCATGCTGGTGTTCATCCCGGTGGTGGGCGAGTTCGTGATCCCGGAACTGCTCGGCGGCCCGGAAACCCTGATGATCGGTAAAGTGCTGTGGCAAGAGTTCTTCAACAACCGTGACTGGCCGGTGGCATCTGCGCTGGCGGTAGTGATGCTGGCGATCCTGATCGTGCCGATCCTGCTGTTCAACCGCAGCCAGGCCAAAGAGATGGAGGGCCGCGCATGAAACGCTTCAGTTTCTCCAAGCTGATGCTGGTGCTCGGCTTGCTGTTCATCTACCTGCCGATGCTGATCCTGGTGATCTACTCGTTCAACGCCTCGAAGCTGGTGACGGTGTGGGGCGGCTGGTCGATCAAATGGTACGTCGGCCTGCTCGACAACACCCAGCTGATGGGTTCGGTGATGCGCTCGCTGGAAATCGCCTGTTACACGGCGGTGGCAGCGGTGGCGCTGGGTACCCTGGCGGCCTTCGTGCTGACCCGGGTCACCCGCTTCAAGGGCCGCACGCTGTTCGGTGGCCTGGTCACCGCGCCGCTGGTAATGCCCGAGGTGATCACCGGTCTGTCGCTGTTGCTGCTGTTCGTGGCCATGGCGCAGATGATCGGCTGGCCGCAGGAACGCGGCATCGTCACCATCTGGATCGCCCACACCACCTTCTGTGCTGCGTATGTGGCGGTGGTGGTGTCGGCCCGCCTGCGTGAACTGGACCTGTCGGTCGAGGAAGCGGCGATGGACCTGGGTGCCAAGCCGTGGAAGGTGTTCTTCCTGATCACCATCCCGATGATCGCGCCATCGCTGGCGGCGGGCGGCATGATGTCGTTTGCCCTGTCGCTGGATGACCTGGTACTGGCCAGCTTCGTCTCCGGCCCGGGCTCGACCACCTTGCCGATGGAAGTGTTCTCGGCGGTACGGTTGGGTGTGAAACCGGAGATCAACGCCGTGGCCAGTTTGATCCTGCTGTCGGTGTCGCTGGTGACCTTCTTCGTCTGGTTCTTCAGCCGCCGTGCCGAAGAGCTTCGCCGCAAGGCGATTCAGCAGGCGATCGAAGAGGGGGCTGCGGCGAATGCCTCGCAGCCACAGGTCAAGCGCCCGGCGCAGGTGGCTGCGTCGGCCTGATCTTATTGGCACCTTGCGGGGCCTTCGGTCCTGTGGGGTGCCTGGTCATCAAGGCCCAATGGGCTTGTCTTGCGATTGTGTGTGGGCTGATATGTGCTTGCCACAACATCTTTAGCGCCTGTGAGATCGAGCGCCGCCCGCGCGGCGCTTCGCGGCTAAGGCCGCTCCTACGTTTGTTTCGGGCCAGTTATTCCTGTGGGATTTGTGCGCGAACGCCTTGGCGCATGCCTCGATATCGCGTCGTACAAACAAGGCGGTCGCGCGCGTCTAGCACAGGCGATACTGGCCCGAAACAAACGTAGGAGCGGCTTTAGCCGCGAAGCGCCGCGCGGGCGGCGCTCGATCTCACAGACGCCAAAAATACTTCGACGAACATCTGCAGGCGCTGCAAATGTGCTGCCGAACACTTGGCAGCCATGACGCGATCACGTTTTTTGTAGGAGCGGCCTTGTGTCGCGAAAGGGCCGCGAAGGGGCCCCAGAGTTTCAGCGCAGATGCACAAATTGCCAGGGCTGCTTCGCAGCCCTTTCGCGACACAAGGCCGCTCCTACAGTTGAACGCGTTAACCGACCAGATGGGTTCACCCACGAAAGGGCCCGCGCACGCGCCGAAAATGCCGAACTGTCCCCCGTCAGTGATGTTTATCGAACCCTGATCTACGCTAACAGTCGCATCCCACGAATCATTTGCGCGCAAGCAAGGAGCCTGCATGTCGTTGATGCGTCCACTGTTGGTCATTTGCCTGGGGCTGGTGCCTCTTTTGTCAGGCTGTAGCAAGGAAGAAACCACCGAAACCCTGCCCCGCGTAGGCGTGCAGCAGGTGGCATCCACCGATTTCGCAGCCAGGGTCACCCTGACCGGCGACGTGCAGGCGCGGGTGCAGACCGACCTGTCGTTCCGCGTCGGCGGCAAGATCATTTCGCGCAGCGTCGATGTCGGCGACCACGTCAAGGCCAACCAGGTGCTGGCGCGCCTGGACCCGAAAGACCTGCAAAACAACGTCGACTCGGCCAAGGCCGAAGTCTTCGCTGCGCAGGCGCGGGTTACCCAGACCAGCGCCGCCTTCGTGCGTCAGCAGAAACTGCTGCCCAAGGGCTACACCAGCCAGAGCGAATACGACGCCGCCGAAGCCGCATTGCGCAGCAACCAGAGCGCACTCAAGGCCGCCCAGGCGCAGCTGGCCAATGCCAACGAACAGCTCAGCTACACGGCATTGGTTTCCGAGGCGGCGGGGGTCATTACCGAGCGCCAGGCCGAAGTCGGCCAAGTGGTGCAGGCGACCATGCCCATCTTCAGCCTGGCCACCGATGGCGACCGTGATGCCGTGTTCAATGTCTACGAATCGCTGTTGGTTGCACCGCCCAGCGATGCTGGCGTCATCGTCAGCCTGCTGGACGATCCCAAGGTCCAGGCCCGTGGCTTCGTGCGTGAAATCACCCCCACCGTGTCGGCGCAAAGCGGCACGGTGCAGGTCAAGGTAGGCCTCAAGGACGTGCCAGCGGGCATGCAGCTGGGCGCACCTGTCACCGCCACCACCAACGCCCAGGGCCGGCCCAGCGTCGAGCTGCCATGGTCGGCGTTGACCAAGGCCCTGCATGAACCCGCCGTGTGGGTAGTAGGCGAGGGCGACAAGGTGGAACTGCGCAAGGTCGAGGTCAGCCGTTACCTGACCGGCAAGATCGTGGTTGCCAGCGGCCTGAAGAGTGGTGAGACCGTGGTGGTCAACGGCGGCCAGCTACTGCACCCCGGCATGCAGGTGCAGAAGATCGATGCCAAGGCCAAAGGGGGTGAGCTATGAAACGCCTGCTGCTGATGGTGTCGGCCGGCGTGCTATTGGCCGGCTGCAGTAGTGATGAAGAAGCCCCGCCACCGGTGCGGCCGGTGCTCTCGGTCAAGGTGGAACCGCAGGTACAGTCACAGCTGGGGCGCTTCGCTGGCACTGTCCAGGCGCGCTTCGAAAGCACCCTGGGTTTTCGGGTTTCCGGGCGCATCGCCCGGCGCTGGCTGGACGTTGGTGCCCAGGTCAAGCCGGGTGACACCCTGGCCACGCTGGACCCGACCGACCAGCAGAACCAGCTGCGCGCCGCCGAGGGCGACCTGGCACGGGTCCAGGCGCAGTGGATCAATGCCCAGGCCGACGCCCGCCGTCAGCAACAGCTGTACGACCGCGGCGTAGGTGCCCAGGCCCAGCTGGACATTGCCCAGACCAACCTGAAAACCACCAGCGCCGCCCTGGAGCAGGCGCGCTCGTCGGTCAGCCAGGCGCGTGACCAGCTCGACTACAGCACGCTGCGCAGCGATCACGCGGCGGTAATCACCGCCTGGCAGGCCGAAGCCGGGCAAACTGTCACCGCCGGCCAGGCGGTCGTGACCCTGGCGCGTCCGGATGTGAAGGAGGCGGTCATCGACCTGCCCATCGGCCTGGCCGAGCAGTTGGATAAAGGCCTGACCTTCACCGTCGCTTCGCAACTCGACCCCACTATCAACACCACCGCCAGCCTGCGCGAGTTGGAGCCTCAAGCCGATGCCACCACGCGTACCCGGCGCGCCCGCCTGACCTTGGCCAGCACGCCGGCTGCCTTCCACCTGGGAACCGCGATCAGTGTGACCCTGAGCTCGCAGGTCACGCCACGCAGTGAGCTGCCGCGCAGCGCCTTGCTCGAGCGCGATGGCAAGACCCAAGTCTGGGTGATCGACACCCAGCAGCAAACCGTGGCCACCCGTGACGTGACCTTGATCGAGCGCTCTGCCGACAGCATCGTGCTGACCGCAGGCGTGCAGCCCGGCGAGCGTGTGGTCACCGCCGGCGTCAACAGCCTCAAGCCTGGCCAGAAGGTCATCTTCGACGAGGATGCGCAATGAAAGGAAGCTTCAACCTGTCCGAATGGGCACTCAAGCATCAATCGTTCGTCTGGTACCTGATGTTCGTAGGCTTGCTGATGGGGATTTTCTCGTACTTCAACCTTGGCCGAGAAGAAGATCCGTCGTTCACCATCAAGACCATGGTCATCCAGACCCGCTGGCCCGGCGCGACTCAGGACGAGACCCTGTACCAGGTCACCGACCGCATCGAGAAGAAGCTCGAGGAACTCGACTCCCTCGACTACACCAAGAGCTACACCCGCCCCGGGGAGTCCACGGTATACGTCTACCTGCGCGACACCACCAAGGCCAAGGACATCCCGGATATCTGGTACCAGGTGCGCAAGAAGATCCAGGACATCCGCGGTGAATTTCCGTCAGGCATTCAAGGGCCGGGGTTCAACGACGAATTTGGTGACGTATACGGCTCGATCTATGCGTTTACCGCCGATGGCCTGACCATGCGCCAGCTGCGTGACTATGTCGAACAGGCCCGTGCCGAGGTACGGGACGTGCCCAACATCGGCAAGATCGAGATGATTGGCACGCAGGATGAAGTGCTCTATCTGAACTTTTCCACACGCAAGCTCGCCGCCCTGGGCATCGACCAGCGCCAGGTGATGCAGGCGCTGCAAGCGCAGAACGCCGTTACCCCGGCGGGCGTGATAGAGGCCGGGCCAGAACGCATTTCGGTGCGTACAACCGGGCAGTTCGCGTCGGAGAAAGACTTGCAGGGCGTCAATCTGCGGATCAACGACCGGTTCTTCCGCCTGGCCGACATCGCCGATATCGAGCGGGGTTATGTCGACCCGCCCGCACCCATGTTTCGCTACAACGGCCAGACCGCTATCGGCCTGGCCATCGGCATGAAGGCCGGCGGCAACATCCAGGTGTTTGGCGCAGCGCTCAAAGAAAAGATGGACCAGGTTACCAACGAGCTGCCGGTCGGGGTGGGTGTGCATACCGTCTCCGACCAGGCAGTGGTGGTGAAGAAGGCGGTGGGCGGCTTCACCAGTGCGCTGTTCGAGGCGGTGATCATCGTACTGGCGGTGAGTTTTGTCAGCCTGGGCGTGCGTGCCGGCCTGGTGGTGGCCTGTTCGATTCCGCTGGTGCTGGCCATGGTCTTCGTGTTCATGGAATACAGCGGCATCACCATGCAGCGGATTTCCCTCGGCGCACTGATCATCGCGTTGGGGCTGCTGGTGGACGATGCCATGATCACCGTCGAGGTCATGGTCACGCGCCTTGAGATGGGCGAAAGCAAAGAACAAGCGGCCACATTTGCCTATACCTCCACGGCGTTTCCGATGTTGACCGGCACCTTGGTCACTGTGGCCGGCTTTGTGCCGATCGGCCTGAACGCCAGTTCGGCAGGCGAATACACCTTCACCCTGTTTGCGGTTATTGCGGTCGCGCTGCTGGTGTCCTGGGTGGTCGCGGTATTCTTCGCCCCGGTGCTGGGCGTGCATATTCTCGACAGCAAGAAGATGAAGGCGCATGAACAGGAGCCAGGCCGGGTAGGCCGGGGCTTTGAAAGCGGGCTGCTGTGGTGCATGCGGCATCGTTGGCTGACCATCGTCGGCACCATCGTGCTGTTCGTGCTCTCGGTGTTCTGCATGCGTTTCGTGCAGAACCAGTTTTTCCCATCGTCCGACCGGCCAGAAATCCTGGTGGACCTGAACCTGCCGCAGAACGCTTCCATCGAAGAAACGCGAAAGGTGGTGGACCGTTTTGAAGCGACGTTCAAGGACGACCCCGAAATCGTTAGCTGGAGCACGTACATCGGGCAGGGTGCGATCCGCTTCTACCTGCCACTCGACCAGCAGCTACAGAACCCTTATTACGCCCAGTTCGTGATCGTGAGCAAGGGGCTGGAAGAGCGTGGTGAATTGATGGCTCGCCTGCAGAAGCGCCTTGAAGAAGACTTCGTCGGCATCGGCACCAACGTCCAGTCGCTGGAAATGGGCCCCCCGGTAGGCCGACCGATTCAATACCGGGTCAGCGGCAAGGATATCGACCAGGTGCGCAAGCATGCGATCGAACTGGCCACCTTGCTCGACAAGAACCCGAATATCGGTGAAATGATCTACGACTGGAATGAGCCCGGCAAGGTCCTGCGCATCGAGATCGCCCAGGACAAGGCGCGGCAGTTGGGCTTGTCCTCCGAGGACGTGGCGAATGTGATGAACAGCATCGTCAGCGGCGTGCCGATTACCGAGGTGAACGACAATATCTACCTGGTGGATGTGGTCGCCCGCGCCGAGGACAGCGAGCGCGGCTCGCCCGACACTTTGCAGAACCTGCAGATCCTTACCCCTAACGGCACCTCCATCCCGCTGCTCTCGTTCGCCACCGTGCGCTATGAACTGGAGCAGCCGCTGGTGTGGCGCCGCGACCGCAAACCGACCATCACCATCAAGGCCTCGGTCAACGGCGAGATCCAGCCTACCGACCTGGTTGCCCAGCTCAAGCCTGACATCGACCAGTTCGCCAGTAAGTTGCCGGTGGGCTACGAGGTCGCGACCGGTGGTACGGTGGAAGAAAGCAGCAAAGCCCAAGGCCCGATTGCGGCAGTCATCCCTTTGATGCTGTTCTTGATGGCGACCTTCCTGATGATCCAGCTGCACAGCGTGCAGAAGCTGTTCCTGGTGGTCAGCGTGGCGCCGCTGGGGCTGATCGGCGTGGTGTTGGCGCTGGTACCGACGGGTACGCCGATGGGCTTCGTGGCGATCCTTGGCATCCTCGCGCTGGCTGGCATCATCATTCGTAACTCGGTGATCCTGGTGACCCAGATCGACGAGTTCGAAGCCCAGGGTTTGTCACCTTGGGATGCGGTGGTAGAGGCTACCAACCACCGCCGACGGCCGATCCTGCTGACGGCAGCAGCCGCCAGCCTGGGCATGATCCCGATTGCCCGCGAAGTGTTCTGGGGGCCGATGGCCTACGCCATGATTGGCGGGATCATTGTGGCCACCCTGCTGACGCTGCTGTTCCTGCCAGCGTTGTATGTGGCCTGGTACAAAATCCGCGAGCCTCAGAAACAGTCCTGAAGGCTAATACGGCCCGTTGTAGGAGCGGGTTTACCCGCGAATGCGGTGGTAGGTCCACCATCGCATTCGCGGGTAAACCCGCTCCTACAACGGGCCGTGTCGCCATTTTTAAAATGGTTATATAAACATTCTTAAACAGTATTTTTAAGAATAACCCCACCTCACTACTATTGCCCTCAAGCCAGGCAACACATCCCCTTCAAATCCCTGCCCGGCATCTCACTCCAAGGAGAACGAGCATGAGTGCATCTCTGCGTAGCATCGACGGTCAGGACGAAGCCACCATTCTGCGGGAAATCCAGAGCGCCCTGCGCGACCTGCGTTTCGGTGCGGTGGAGATCACTGTGCACAACGCTCAGGTCGTGCAGATCGAGCGCAAGGAGAAGTTCCGCCTGCAACAGCCGGGCAACAAGCCTGGCTGATCTGCGCCACAACATCCAAAACTAGAAAAATGCCAATCGGGAGCTTCACCATGTCCATTCGCCGTTATGCGCTTGCCGCCCTGGCCAGTGCTGTTTTTGCCGGTTCCGCCATCGCCAAGGACTACGAACTGCTGAACGTGTCCTACGACCCGACCCGTGAGCTGTATCAGCAGTACAACGCCGAGTTCATCAAGCACTGGCAGCAGGCCCACCCGGGCGACAAGGTGAAGATCCAGCAATCCCACGGCGGCTCGGGCAAGCAAGCCCGGGCGGTGATCGACGGCCTGCGCGCCGACGTGGTGACCCTGGCCCTGGCCGGCGATATCGACGAAGTCGCCAAGCTCGGCAAGACCCTGCCGGACAACTGGCAGACCCGCCTGCCGGACGCCAGCACCCCGTACACCTCGACCATCGTATTCCTGGTACGCAAGGGCAACCCGAAAGGCATCAAGGACTGGGGCGACCTGATCAAGAAGGACGTCTCGGTCATTACCCCTAACCCGAAAACCTCCGGCGGTGCGCGCTGGAACTTCCTTGCCGCCTGGGCCTACGGCCTGAAGACCGGTGGTAGCGAAGACAAGGCCAAGGCCTACGTGCAGGAGCTGTTCAAGCACGTACCGGTGCTGGATACCGGCGCCCGTGGCTCGACCATCACCTTCGTCAACAACGGCCAGGGCGACGTGTTGCTGGCCTGGGAAAACGAAGCCTTCCTGGCGCTGAAGGAAGACGGTGGTGCCGACAAGTTCGACATCGTCGTGCCGTCGCTGTCGATCCTCGCCGAGCCGCCGGTGGCGGTGGTGGACAAGAACGCCGAGAAGAAAGGCAATACCGAGCTTGCCACCGAATACCTCAAGCACCTGTACAGCCCGGCCGGGCAGAAGATTGCCGCCGAGAACTTCTACCGCCCGCGTGACGAGAAAGTGGCTGCCGAATTCGGCAAGCAGTTCCCGAAACTCGAGCTGGTGACTATCGACAAAGACTTTGGTGGCTGGAAGACTGCGCAACCGAAATTCTTCAATGATGGCGGTGTGTTCGACCAGATCTATCAGGCACAGTAAGGGCCACGGAAAAGCGGGGCCGCCTTGCGGCCCATCGCGACACAAGGCCGCTCCTACAGGGGATACGCGATCTACTTGTAGGAGCGGCCTTGCGTCGCGATGGGCTGCAAAGCAGCCCCAAGATTCAGAAGCCTGCACCGGCCCGGGATCGTTCCCGGGCCAAGTGCGTTCAACCAGGGATATTTATGTCACGTCGCATTTCCCCCGTCATACCCGGCTTCGGGCTGACGCTGGGCTACACCTTGGTGTACCTCAGCCTGATCGTGCTGATACCGCTGGCGGCCATGTTCATCCATGCCTCGCAGCTGACCTTCGAGCAGTTCTGGAACATCATCAGCGCGCCGCGGGTGCTCGCCGCGCTCAAGCTGAGTTTCGGCACCGCCCTGTTTGCCGCCATCATCAACGGTGTGATCGGTACCCTGCTGGCCTGGGTGCTGGTGCGCTACACCTTCCCTGGGCGCAAGATCATCGACGCGATGATCGACCTGCCGTTCGCCCTGCCTACTGCCGTTGCCGGTATTGCCCTGACTGCGCTGTACGCGCCCCAGGGCTGGGTCGGCCAGTTCGCCACCGACCTGGGCTTCAAGATCGCCTATACCCCGCTGGGCATCACCCTGGCGCTGACCTTCGTCACCCTGCCGTTCGTGGTACGGACGGTGCAGCCGGTGCTGGCCGATATCCCGCGTGAAGTGGAAGAGGCCGCCGCCTGCCTGGGTGCAAAACCTTTGCAGGTGTTCCGCCACATCCTGGCGCCGGCCCTGCTGCCGGCCTGGCTGACCGGTTTTGCCCTGGCCTTCGCCCGTGGCGTGGGCGAGTATGGGTCAGTCATCTTCATCGCCGGCAACATGCCGATGAAGACCGAGATCCTGCCGCTGCTGATCATGGTCAAGCTCGACCAGTACGACTACACCGGCGCGACCGCCATCGGCGTGCTGATGCTGGTGGTTTCCTTCATCCTGCTGCTGCTGATCAACCTGCTGCAGCGCCGCATCGAAACCCCTTGAAGGAGGCCGGCATGTCCAGTTCATCCCTGAGTGCAAGCGCCGCCGCCAACGCTGCCCGCCGTGGCAGTGCGACTTCGCGGCGCATACTGATCGGCCTTGGCTGGCTGGTGTTCGCGCTGTTCCTGCTGCTGCCGCTGGTGATCGTGGTGTCGCAGGCGCTGAAGAACGGTTTTGGTACCTTCTTCGAGGCGATCTTCGAGCCCGATGCACTGTCGGCGCTGAAGCTGACTTTGTTCGCCGTGGTCATTTCGGTGCCGCTGAACCTGGTGTTCGGCGTCAGCGCCGCGTGGTGCGTGAGCAAGTACACCTTCCGTGGCAAGAGCATCCTGGTCACCCTGATCGACTTGCCGTTCTCGGTGTCGCCGGTGATCGCCGGCCTGGTCTACGTGCTGATGTTTGGCGCGCAAGGCTTGTTCGGGCCGTGGCTGCAGGACCACGACATCCAGATTGTCTTCGCCCTGCCGGGCATTGTCCTGGCGACCATCTTCGTCACCGTGCCGTTCGTGGCCCGTGAGCTGATCCCGCTGATGCAGGAGCAGGGCACGCAAGAGGAGGAGGCCGCACGCCTGCTCGGCGCCAACGGCTGGCAGATGTTCTGGCACGTGACCCTGCCGAACATCAAGTGGGGCCTGATCTACGGCGTGGTGCTGTGTACCGCGCGGGCCATGGGCGAGTTTGGCGCGGTGTCGGTGGTGTCCGGCCACATCCGTGGCGTGACCAACACCTTGCCGCTGCACGTGGAGATCCTCTACAACGAGTACAACCACGTCGCGGCCTTCAGCGTGGCCAGCCTGTTGCTGATCCTGGCGCTCTTCATCCTGCTGCTCAAGCAGTGGAGCGAGAACCGTATTAACCGCCTGCGCCACAGCGCCGCGGAGGAATGATTCATGTCGATCGAAGTTCGTAACGTCAGCAAGCGCTTCAACAGCTTCCAGGCCCTGGACAACATCAACCTGGACATCAACAGCGGCGAGCTGGTGGCCCTGCTCGGCCCGTCCGGCTGTGGCAAGACGACCCTGCTGCGCATCATTGCCGGCCTGGAAACCCCGGACCAGGGCAATATCGTATTCCATGGCGAGGATGTGTCCGGCCATGACGTGCGCGACCGCAACGTCGGTTTCGTGTTCCAGCACTACGCGCTGTTCCGCCATATGAGCGTGTTCGACAACGTTGCCTTCGGCCTGCGCATGAAGCCCAAGGGCGAGCGCCCGAGCGAGAGCAAGATTGCCGAAAAGGTGCATGAACTACTGAACATGGTGCAACTGGACTGGCTGTCCGACCGCTACCCCGAGCAACTGTCTGGCGGCCAGCGCCAGCGTATCGCCCTGGCCCGTGCATTGGCGGTGGAACCCAAGGTACTGCTGCTGGACGAGCCGTTCGGCGCCCTGGATGCCAAGGTGCGTAAGGAGCTGCGCCGCTGGCTGGCGCGGTTGCACGAGGACATCAACCTGACGTCGGTATTCGTTACCCACGACCAGGAAGAAGCCATGGAAGTGGCCGACCGCATCGTGGTGATGAACAAGGGTGTGATCGAGCAGATCGGCTCGCCGGGCGAGGTGTACGAGCAGCCGGCCAACGATTTTGTCTACCACTTCCTTGGCGACTCCAACCGCCTGGCCTTGAGCGAAGGGCACCATGTGCTGTTCCGCCCGCATGAGGTGTCGCTGTCGCGGCATGAGACCGAAGGTCACCATGCGGCCGAGGTGCGGGATATCCGGCCGTTGGGTGCGACTACGCGGGTGACCTTGAAGGTGGAAGGGCAGAGCGAGCTGATCGAGGCCGAGGTGGTCAAGGACCATGACAGCCTGACCGGGTTGGCGCGGGGGGAAACGTTGTTCTTCCGGCCGAAGGTTTGGCAGAAGGTGGCGGATATCTGATTCGCCTTTGATGAAGAAAAGCCCGGGTTGGTCCTGGGCTTTTTTATGCCTGGAAGATTGCCGGGGCTGCTGTGCAGCCCATCGCGACACGAGGCCGCTCCTACAGGGGATCGCGTATGCCTGGGAGTGCGCGGTTCATGTAGGAGCGGCCTTGCGTCGCGATCGAGGGCGCAGCCCTCGCGGCAATCTATGCCTTGCACGAATATTTTGCATGCTCGCAAGGCATCGCCCTGAACCGGCCCAGCTACAGGCCGCGAAATCCATGGCTTTGAGCGAATCGCCAAAAACCTATATTCATTTAAGTTATAACTATAATTTCAAACATTACTTTAAGAGATAAGCCTCTGGCCCCGATGATTCAGCCACACACCTGAATCGAGACCCCAGGAGTTTGATCAATGGGTAATGTCCAGTCGGCCGTCAGGGCCTACGACCAGCCATGGCGCCCGGCACCGGGTGACCTGGTCGAGCTTGGACGCACGCTTCGCCTGCCGTTGGGCCAGCTGCGCCTGCAACGCACGCCGGTCAGCGGGCTCAAGCGCCGCGACAAGCTGGTGCTGGGCCTGCTGGTGCTGGCCCTGCATGGCGCTGCCGCGTACTGGGTCAGCCACGCACCCACCCCCGCATTGCCGGTGGTACCGCCACAGGTGCCACCCATGACCATCGAGTTTGCTGCGCCGGCACCGCCCGTGGTTGAGCCACCACCGCCAGCCCCCGCACCGCCCGTGGTCGAGCCGCCACCGCCGCCGGTGGTCGATGAGCTGGCCGCCAAGCCCAAACCCAAGCCCAAGCCCGTGCCCAAGCCGGTGGTCAAGCAAGCGCCGAAACCGCAGCCCAAGCCAGTCGAAGCGCCGCCACCAGCGCCGGTGGCCGCCCCGGCACCGCCTGCGCCAGCACCCCCTGCGCCGGCCCCGATCACCCCGGCCTCGGCCAACGCCGCGTACCTGAAGAACCCGGCGCCGGAATATCCGCAGATGGCCCAGCGTCGCGGTTGGGAAGGCACCGTGTTGCTGCGCGTGGAGGTGCTGCCCAGCGGCAAGCCCGGGCAGATCCAGGTCCAGAAGAGCAGTGGCCGTGATGCTCTGGATGCCGCCGCGCTGGCCGCGGTCAAGCGCTGGAGCTTCGTGCCAGCCAAGCAGGGCGACGTGGCCCAGACCGGCTGGGTCAGCGTGCCGATCGATTTCAAGCTTCGCTAACTTTTTCGCAGAACACAGGAAGACATCATCATGAGCCTGCTGGCATCCCCCCTCGAATCCGTTGAAAGCGCAGTCATCTGGCTGCTGGTTGGTTTCTCTGTCGTCACTTGGGGCCTGGCCCTGGTCAAGGTCGCGCAGTTCGTGCGGCTGAAGAACCAGGACAAGCGCTTCCACCAGCAGTTCTGGGCGGCTTCCAGCCTGGACTCGGCTGCCGAGCTCAGCCACGAACTGCCTGGCCCGGCTGCCCGGGTCGCCCAGTCCGGTTACGCCGCCATCGCCGTTGGCGACACCCAGGCCAATGACCTGAGCCACGCCATCAACCATCAGGACCGCCTGGAGCGCGCCCTGCGCCAGCAGATCGTGCGTGAGCGCCGCTCGCTTGAAACCGGCCTGGCGGTGGTCGCCAGTATCGGCAGCACCTCGCCCTTCATCGGCCTGTTCGGCACCGTATGGGGCATCATGGAGGCGCTCAAGGGCATCAGCGCAGCCGGCTCTGCCAGCCTGGAAACCGTGGCCGGGCCGATTGGTGCAGCGCTGGTTGCAACTGGCGTAGGTATCGCCGTCGCGGTGCCGGCGGTGTTGGTCTACAACTACTTCCTGCGCCGCCTCAAGCTGACCGCTGCCGACCTTGATGACTTCGCCCATGACTTCTACAGCCTGGCGCAGAAGAGTGCCTTCCGCGTGCTGGTACACCCGGCCGTGCACAAGGCCCAGGCTGGTTTCACCCAGCCGGTGAAGGAGGCGTCCTGACATGGCCTTTTCGACCCAGGACAGCGACGAAGTCCTCAGTGAAATCAACGTCACCCCGTTGGTGGACGTCATGCTGGTGCTGCTGGTGGTGTTCATCGTCACCGCACCGCTGCTGACCAACGCCATCCCCATCAACCTGCCAAAGACCGAGGCCGTGGCCCCGGTGGAGCAGAAGGACCCGCTGGTGGTCAGCATCGATGGCGAGGGCAAGCTGTTCATCAACAAGGACCAGATCCAGCCCGACCTGCTGGAAACCAGCCTCAAGGCCGCCAAGGACAAGGATGCGGATGTGCGCGTGCAGCTGCAGGCCGATGACGGCGTGAACTACGGCGAAGTGGCGCGGGCCATGGCCGCCATCGAACGTGCGGGGATCAGCAAACTGGCGGTGATTACGGCGCGCTGATACCTGGCAACCCTCTTCAGGCAAGTGCTTATGGGCCATATCTCTTGGCAGGGGATGGCCCTTTTTTTGCCTGGGTTTCATGGCTAACAATACTCCCTGTGGGAGCGGGTTCACCCGCGAATAAAGATGTAGGCATCACCGACGCATTCGCGGGTAAACCCGCTCCCACAGGAGCTGTGTGGGTACTTATATTTGGTTATTAATAAATAGCTTCTTATTCCTTTACGAATATAACCCCCGCCCTATACTTGTCTCCAAGCACGCAAACTTACTGGAGGCGTCCCCATGCGCAACGAGTCGATCCGTTACCTGATTGTGCCGGGCTGGCAAGGATCGCCAGACAACCATTGGCAAAGTCACTGGCAGCGCACCCTGCCCAACAGCGCGCGGGTCGAGCAGCACGACTGGCTGACCCCGCAACGCCAGGACTGGGTGCAGGCGCTGGAGCAGGCGATTGCCGCCGAGCGCTCGCCAGTGATCCTGATCGCCCACAGCCTGGGCTGCATCACCGTTGCCCATTGGGCCGCGCAGGCCAGCCCGGCGTTGCTGCGGCGGGTGCGAGGTGCACTGCTGGTGGCACCGGCTGACGTCGAGCGCCCTACTTGCGCCCCAGCCCTGCGCAACTTCGCGCCGATCCCGAGCGCAGCGCTGCCATTCCCTAGCCAGGTGGTCAGCTCGGACAACGACCCGGCCGTGAGCGTGCCGCGGGCGCTGTACCTGGCCCAGGCCTGGGGCGCCGAAGCAGGGCTGCTGAGCAACGCCGGGCACATCAACGTCAAGTCCGGCCACGAGCGCTGGGAACAAGGCTTTGCCTACTTGTACCGCTTGCAAAGCCGGGTCGAGCAGCGCGCACTGCGCCGCGCCTGATCACCCTTACTGTTTACCGTTTGCCTGACGCCCGGCCACTGCAGGCCTGGGGCGGGAGTTTGTCATGACTTTTCAAAACCCGTTTGGCCAGCCACTGCTGACCTTTCCCGAACTGGACAAGAGCCCGCTGAGCATCCGCGCCAAGGCGCTGGTGTTCATCGACCCGCGCTCGCAGCAACTGCGCGAAGCACTTGAACGCCTGGCGCCGCAACCCTTGCCGGTGCTGATCCGTGGCGAGACCGGCACCGGCAAGGAGCTGCTGGCGCGGCAGATTCACCGCGCCAGCGACCGTGCCGGGCTGTTCGTCTCGGTCAACTGCGCGGCCATCAGCCCGACCTACGCCGATGCCGAACTGTTCGGCTACAGCGCCGGCAGCCAGGGCGGCACGGCCAGCAGCCGCGCCGGCTGGTTTGGCTCGGCCAACGGCGGCACGCTGTACCTGGACGAGATTGCCGATTTGCCGCTGGCCATCCAGGGCAAGCTGCTGGCGGCCCTGGAAAACCGCGAGGTCACCCGCGTGGGCGCGCAACAGCCGCAGCCGGTGGATGTGCGCCTGGTCGCCGCCACCAGCATTGACCTGGCGCGGGTAGTGCGTGCCGGGCGCTTCAACGAACGCCTCTACCAATACCTGCGCGAGGGGGCGCTGGAGCTGCCGCCATTGCGTGAGCGGCCAGGCGATATCCTGCCGCTGGCCGAGTACTTCGTAGGCATTTACAGCGTGCGCCTGCAGCGCCCTGTGCCACTGGTGAGCGAGGCAGCACAGCAGGTGCTGGAAGCTCACGCCTGGCCTGGCAACACCCGTGAACTGGAGAACGTCATTCACTTTGCCTTGCTGGTGAATGACGGCGCAGAGATCCAGCCGGAAGACCTCGACCTGCTCAACCCCGCGCGCTAGACATCGCTCATAAGTAAAGTGACTGATGGCAGTTTGTTTTTGGAATAAGCAGCTAAGCAAAAGATATTGTTACGGAATAAAAAATCTAGGTATTGTCCGCTTCACGCCTGCTGATGAACCGGTTGGGCAACTGATTCGCCATCGTCGATGGCCCAGATCCAGAACAAGGACCACCATGAAGAAGACCCTGCTGACCACTGCCCTGGCCGCCGCCCTGTCGTTCTCCGGCCTGGCCGCTGCTGCCGAGAAACTGGTGGTTGCTGCTACCCCGGTACCGCACGCCGAGATCCTCGAGCTGATCAAGCCGACCTTGGCCAAGGAAGGCGTGGACCTGGAGATCAAGGTCTTCACCGACTACGTGCAGCCGAACGTGCAGGTAGACCAGAAGCGCCTCGACGCCAACTACTTCCAGACCCTGCCGTACCTGAAGAGCTTCAACGAAGGCAAGGGCACTCACCTGGAAACCGTGATCGGCGTGCACGTCGAGCCGTTCGGTGGCTACTCGAAGAAGGTCAAGAGCCTGAGCGAGCTGAAGGAGGGGGCCACTGTGGCCATTCCGAACGAGGGTAGCAACAGCGGCCGTGCGCTGATCCTGCTGCAGAAGGCTGGCCTGATCACCCTGAAGGACCCGAAGAACGCCCTGGCCACCCCCAAGGACATCGCCGAGAACCCGAAGAAGCTGAAGTTCCGCGAGCTTGAGTCGGCCATGTTGCCGCGCGTGCTGGACCAGGTCGACCTGGACATGATCAACACCAACTATGCCCTGGAAGCCGGCCTGAACCCGGCCAAGGATGCACTGGTAATCGAAGGTGCCGACTCGCCGTACGTGAACTTCCTGGTTGCCCGCCCGGACAACAAGGACAGCGAAGCCATCCAGAAACTGGCCAAAGCGCTGACCAGCCCGGAAGTGAAGGCATTCATTGCCAAGAAGTACCAAGGTGCGGTGCTGCCGGCGTTCTGATGCGCTTGTATTACCTGGCATGACCCAACGCCGACACTTTTGTGTCGGCGTTTTTATTTAGGGGCATAGTTACCTGTGGGAGGGGTTTACCCGCGAACACGGGCGAAGCCCGTGCCATCCAACGCGTTGCCTGCTTCGCGGGTAAACCCGCTCCCACAAGGTTCTGCGTTCGGCATCGACATATCTCTGCAGCGCGGAGCGCTTAGTGATATGCATATTCGAATAAGGTATTTATTAAATTGTTTTTAGATCATTAAAGTCTATCTGTCGTGCCGCCGCGCACCCACCAGACCTGCTTTACCCATGACCCTCGACACCGCATTCATCCTCAGCGCGCTGCCTGCCTTCCTCAAGGCCGTAGCCGTGACCTTGCAGGTTGGCCTGATCGCCATCGCCACTTCGCTGTTGGTCGCCCTGGTCAACGCCACGCTGCTGGTGCTGCGCACCCCTTACCTGTGGCGCCTGGTTAAAGCCTATGTGGAACTGGCGCGTAATACGCCGCTGCTGATCCAACTGTTCTTCGTCTATTTCGCCTTGCCTAGCCTGGGTCTGAAGATTTCCGGTTTTACCGCAGCCATCATCACCATGACCTTCATGGGCGGCGCCTACCTCACCGAAGTGCTACGCGCCGGCGTAGACGCCGTGCCGCGTGCGCAGCTGGAGTCCGGGCGCTCCATCGGCCTGTCCGAGGGCCAACTGCTGCGCCATGTAGTGCTGCCTCAGGCCGGCATCCTCAGCCTGCCGGCGCTGTTCGCCAACTTCATCTTCCTGCTCAAGGAAACCACCGTTGTCTCGGCGGTGGCGGTGCCGGAAATTCTCTACACCACCAAGAACTACATCGCGCTGTACTACAAGACTTACGAAATGCTCACCGTGCTGACCTTGCTCTGCGTGCTGCTATTCCTGCCGCTGTCGTTGCTGCTGCGCTATGTGGAAAGGAGGCTGCAACATGGCCAGTTCGGGATTTGAGTTGCTGCTGCAGGCGCTGCCGCAGCTTGCCGGTGGCGCCGCGCAGACCTTGGCCATCTCGGCGCTGGGCATCTTCTTCGCAACGCTGGGCGGCGTGCTCTATGGCGTGCTGGCAACCTTGGGCAACCGCGCGCTGAACATCGCCCTGCAGGTGTACCTGGAGCTGTTCCGCGCCATACCGGTGCTGGTGTGGCTGTATCTGGTGTTCTTCGGCCTGCCGATTTTCTTCGGCCTGAGCATTCCCAGCTTTTGGTGCGCGGTGCTGGTGCTGGGCCTTTGGGGCGCCAGCGAGGTCGGCGAGGTGGTGCGTGGTGCACTGGCTTCGCTGCCGCGTGGCCAGCGCGAGGCGGGGCTGTCGATCGGCCTGGCGGGCTGGCAGTTGTATGGCTATGTGCTGCTGCCGCAGGCGCTCAAGCGCATGACCCCGCCAACCATCAACATCTACACCCGGATTATCAAGACCAGCTCGCTGGCGGTGCTGATCGGTGTGGTCGAGGTGATCAAGGCCGGCCAGCAGATCATTGAACGCACCTACGAATCGGTGCTGATCTATGGCGCCTTGTTCCTGTTCTTTTTCATTGTCTGTTATCCGCTGTCCGCCGCTTCACGCGTGCTGGAACGCCGTTGGGTCCACTCATGAGCGCATTGATCGAATTTCACGGTTTCAACAAGTTTTTCGGCCAGCAGCAGGTGCTCAGGGACGTCGACCTGGAGGTCGCGGCCGGCGAGGTGGTGGTGATCCTCGGCCCCAGCGGCTGTGGCAAAAGCACGCTGCTGCGCTGCCTCAATGGCCTGGAGCAGGCCCATAGCGGCCACCTGCGCCTGGCCGGGCAGGAACTGCTCGACTCGCGTACCGACTGGCGTGCTGTCCGTCAGCGGGTGGGTATGGTGTTCCAGAGCTACCACCTGTTCGGCCACATGAGTGTGATCGACAACCTGCTGCTGGGCCCTTTGAAGGTGCAGAAGCGCGAGCGGGCCGAAGCGCAGGCGCAGGCCGAGGCGCTGCTGGCCCGTGTCGGCCTGCTGGACAAGCGTGACGCCTTTCCCCGGCAGCTGTCCGGGGGCCAGCAACAGCGCATCGCCATCGTTCGCTCGCTGTGCATGAACCCCGAGGTGATGCTGTTCGACGAGGTGACTGCGGCCCTCGACCCGGAAATGGTCAAGGAGGTGCTGCAGGTGATCCAGGGCCTGGCCCGCGACGGCATGACCTTGCTCATCGTTACCCATGAAATGGCCTTCGCTCGCGCGGTGGCCGACCGCATCGTGTTCATGGAGGCCGGCAGGATCCTTGAACAGGGCGACCCCGAGAGCTTCTTCACGCGACCGCGAACCGCACGTGCGCAGCAGTTCCTGGAGAAATTCTCTTTCGTAGAAAGCCTGCCAACGACACTGCACAAGGAACTGTCATGAAAACTGCCAACCTCACCAAACTGCTGGCGCCGTTGCTCGGCCTGGCGCTGCTGGCCGGCTGCAACAAGGCCGAGGAGCCACCCAAGCCTGCGGCCGCATCACCGGCCAGCAGCTACCTCGAAACCATCAAGGCCCGCGACAAGCTGATTGTCGGCGTGTTCACCGACAAGCCGCCGTTCGGTTTCGTCGATGAAAAAGGCCGCTACGTGGGCTTTGACACCGACATCGGCCGGCGCCTGGCCAAAGACCTGCTGGGCGATGAAAACAAGGTCGAGTTCGTTGCCGTGGAGCCGGCCAGCCGCATTCCGTTCCTGCAGAGTGACAAGGTCGACCTGATCCTCGCCAACATGACCGTGACCCCAGAACGCAAAGAAGCGGTGGACTTCACCAACCCCAACCTGCGTGTTGCCGTGCAGGCCATCGTCGCCGATGGCAGCCCGGTGCAGAAGCTGGATGACCTGGCCGACAAGACCATCATCGTCACCACCGGCACCACGGCCGATATCTGGCTGACCAAGAACCACCCTGAATGGAAGCTGCTCAAGTTCGAGAAGAACAGCGAGTCGCTGCAAGCCTTGGCCACCGGCCGTGGCGATGCCTACGCGCAGGACAACCTGATTTTGTTCAGCTGGGCCAAGCAGAACCCGGGCTACCGCGTGCTGCCGGAGCTGCTGGGGGAAGAGGCGCCGATTGCGCCGGCGGTGAAGAAGGGAAACACCGAACTGCGTGACTGGGTGAATGCCGAACTGGCCAAGCTGGGTGAAGAGAAGTTCTTGCTCAAGCTGTATGACCAGTATGTGCGCAAGGAACTGAGCGATGACACCAAGCCGGAAAGCGTGATAGTGGAAGGGGGCAAGTGGCAGGGCTGACCGTGCTACACCACATTGCTCTTTGATAGTGCAGGGCCTCTGTGGGAGCGGGTTTACCCGCGAACACCGGCAAAGCCGGTGCCATACACCGTGTTGCATTCTTCGCGGGTGAACCCGCTCCCACAAGGGGCTGCTGCGCGGCAGCCCCCTCGGTCACCCACCAGGTACCAGCCTCAGGGTACTCTGCGCCGGAATTACCCCCATCTGCGCCTTCTGGTACAACCCCTGCACATACCCCTCGGCCTGGTCCGAGTAATGCCGGTCAAACGGCACGCCACTCTGCCCGACGGGGTTGCTGGTCAGCGCCTGCCCGGCATCGGCAAAGTCGATCAGCCGCCGCGTCGACGGTCCATAGGTTACTGGCCATGGCGCCGGGCCGATCTTCGCCGACAGGTTGTTCGGCACTTCGTGAGTACCGGGTGCGGCGAAAGGCCCGACGTTGAGCAGCAGGTTCAGCGGCTTCTTCACCCCCAGCGGATGGTTATGGGTGAGGGTATGGGCCTTGCCCCACTGCCAGCTGGCCGGGTCGCTGCCCAGGGTTTCGTGCAGGTGCTTCAGGCTGCGCTGCCAGGCCGTGCGTACCACCGCAGTGCGGTCGGTACGCTGGTTGCCACCGCGGGTGTTCCACCAGGGCGAATTGGCATCCGCCGCCAGACGCGGTAGGGCGGCGTCGATGGCGCGGGTGCTGATCAGCACCGGGAACCAGGTATCGCCCAGTTCGTCATGTAATGCCGAGAACGCCAGGTCGTAGAGGAACTGGTTGAACAGGGTGGCGCTGGTCGAGTCCAGCGGATAATCGCCAGCCCAGGCCGCCAGTTGCTCGACCAGTTCCTTCTCTTCGTCACCTTCGGCCACTGCACGCAGCGTCGCCAGCAGCGGCGCCAGCGTGCGCGGGCCATAGTCGCTGGCGGTATCCAGCTGTAGCGCCTGGCTGTTCTGGGTGTCCCATTTCACTTCGGGGTTGGCCAGGTGGCGGTCAAGCTGGCGACCACGGTCAGGCAGGTTGTAGTAACCCGGAACCGGCACCACCGCTGGCGGCTGGTAGTTGGCCGAGACGATATAGCCGCGTGCAGGGTTCTCCTGCTGGGGGTTGACATTGAACGGGTAGAAACCGCGCTTGTCGGCCTGCGCGCTGGCGCCGTCGAGGATGAACGCCGGGTCGACGCCGTCAGGGCGGATTGGCAGTTTCGCCGCTGCCCACCAGCCGATGTCACCACGGGCATTGGCCCAGACAAAATTCAGCCCCGGCGCGTGGACCTTGGCCGCAGCCTCGCGCATCTTGCCCAGGCTGTCGGCGCGGTTGATCTGGTAGAAGCCGTCGAGGATCGGGTTTTCGGTCTCCAGGAATGCCCACCACATGGCGATAGGTGTGGCCCCGGCGGTGGCGCCCAGCACGTCGTTGACGATCGGCCCGTGTGGCGAGCGGCGCAGGCTAAGGGTGACCGGCGCCTGGCCTTTGACCGCGATCTGCTGCTCGGTTTTTTCCAGCGCCTGCCACTGGCCATCGACCATGACTTGGTTGGTGTCGGCCGGGTTGGTGCGCTCGGCGATCAGGTCGACATCGTCGTTCTGGAACATGGTCAGGCTCCAGCCGAAGTCGCGGTTGTGGCCGAGCAGGGCGAACGGGTTGAGCGCCTGGAAGTAGCCATACAGGTTGAAACCGGGCGCCGACAGTTCGGCTTCGTACCACACGGCCGGCACCGCGAAGCTGATGTGCGGGTCGCCGGCCAGCAGCGGCCTGCCACTGCGGGTACGGCTGCCTGAGATGGCCCATGCGTTGCTGCCTTCGAACTGCGGGATGCCGGCTTCGACCAGCGCCTGGTGGCTGGCACGGGCCATGGCTTCCATGCTTTGCCAGTCCGCCGCCGCCAGTGGCGTGCCCAGGGCGCCCTGCGGCTGCCAGTCGAGGTCGAAGATCTTCAGGTATTGCGGGCCGAGCTGATCGCGGATGTAGGTCAGCGCCGGTTCGGTGCGGAACGCGGCCGCGAAGCTGTAGGCCAGGTAGCCGGCGATGCTCAGGGTGTCTTCGGCAGTGAATGGGCGCGGGGTGATGCCGAGCAGGTCGAACTCCATGGGTTTGGGGTGGCTGGCTTGCCAGCTGTTCACCCCGTCAAGGTAGGCTTGCAGGGCCTGCCAGGCCGGTGACTGGCGGTCCTGACGCTTGGCCATCCGTGCAGCCTGCTCACGAATGCGCAGGCTACGGAACAGGGTGTCGGTGGGCAGCAGCTTGTCGCCCAGCACCTCGGCCAGTTCGCCGCGGGCCAGACGGCGTATGATTTCCATCTGGAACAGCCGGTCTTGGGCGTGCACGTAGCCCAGGGCTCGGTACAGGTCTGGCTCGCTCTGCGCTTGCAAGTGCGGCACGCCGCGGGCGTCGTAGCGCACGCTGACCGGCGCCTGCAGGCCGGCCATGGGTACCTCGCCCTCACGTTGCGGCAGCTTGCCTTGCACGTACCAGTAACCGGCGCCGGCGGCCACGGTAACCACCATGGCCAACAGGGTCAGGCTGCGCTTCATGCAGGCTCCTTGTGCGTTCAAGCGGAAAGTGTGGTCCGATCATGAGTGGATTCGCGAACAGAGCATAGCCCCAGGAAGGAGTTTCCATGTCCCTCAGCGAAAAACAGAAAATGCTTACTGGCCAGCTCTACCACGCTGGCTGCCCCGAGCTGCAGGCCGAGCAGATCGCCAACAAGCACTGGATGCACCGTTACAACAACAGTGTCGAACTGCTCAATGATGCCCGGCATGCGCTGCTGGCCGGGCATTTTGGCGAGGTTGGCGCAGATACGGTGATACGCCCGCCGTTCTACTGCGATTACGGCTACAACATCAGCATCGGCGCCAACACCTTCATCAACTTCAACTGCGTGATTCTCGATGTGTTGCCGGTACGCATTGGCGACAATTGCCAGATCGGGCCCAACGTGCAGATCTATACCGCCGACCATCCACTCGACCCTGAGGTGCGCCGCACCGGACTGGAGAGCGGTCGGCCGGTGACGATCGGCAACAACGTGTGGATCGGCGGTGCGGCGATTATCCTGCCGGGGGTGACTATTGGTGACAATGCTGTGGTCGGTGCCGGTAGCGTGGTGACCCGAGATGTGCCCGTGGGCGCGACGGTAGTGGGCAACCCGGCAAGGGTGCGTCAGCCTGCCCAAGGGCAATAGCAACCCACTGCCAGGGTATTGGAGGCGTTGACCTGGCGGCCGTCGAGCAAGGCCTTGATGATGGGCTCCACAAAACTGTTGCTGGCGTTGCACACAGCGCCTTCGCTGTAGGGGCCGAAGTAGGCCAGGTGGCCTTGCCGGTCCCAGATGGCCACAGCCGGGGAGGCGGGCAGGTGTTCGCTGCCGGGCAGGCTGGCGAGTGGCTTGAGGGCTGTGAGGTTGGCCGGTAGTTGGCCGTGGCTGCCGGGCTTTTGCAGCACGTGGAAGCTCACGCTCTGGTCGGCGAACTGGCTGACCAGGTCACCCAGGTGCTGCTGGTTGCCAACGTTGCACGGGCAAGCCGGGTCCCAGAAGTGCACCACGCGGATCGGGCCGGGGCCGGCCAGTTCGGCGGGTAGTTGTAACTGGCTGCCGTCGAACAGGGTGGTCTGGTTGTCGAACGGGCGCAGGTAGCGGGCCTGGAAGGTGGTGTAGGCCTGCCAGAGGATGATGGCGCCGACCATGAGGACGAGAGCCATGCACAGTGGTTTGATGATCCGAGTCTTCATGAAGGTTCCGCGGCCCCCTGTAGGAGCGGCCTTGCGTCGCGATGGGGTGCGAAGCGCCCCCAGGATTTGTGCCCCACCCTGAGATTGCCGGGGCCGCTGTGCGGCCCTATCGCGACACAAGGCCGCTCCTACAGGGTTCGGTGGTTGATGTTCGATGTTGAGCAAGCTTGCCATGGCGCGGGCCAGAGCTGAAGATTCCAGATCAATACTTGCGTCAATGTGGATGTACCCGATGCCCGCTGCCTTTCACCCCGACCGCCTGCGCGCCAGCCTGGCGCCGTTCACCGCTCGCCAGCCGCTGTTGGCGCAAGCGCAGGACTACCAGCGCTTCTATGGCCTGAACCTGCCAGCCCACAGCTGGCTGGGCGGCTTTCAGGCAGCGGGGTTCGAGCTGGTCGGGCAGGCCTGGCTACCCGAGCGGCCAACGGCGACGCTGTTCCTGCTGCACGGCTATTACGACCACATGGGCCTGTACCGGCACGTGATCGAGTGGGCACTGAAGCAGGGTTTCGCGGTGGTCAGCTGCGACCTGCCCGGCCACGGCCTGTCCAGCGGCGAGCGCGCCAGCATCAGTGATTTCGCGCTGTACCAGCAGGTGCTGGAGGCCTTGTTCGAACAGGCGGGCACGCTGCAACTGCCGCGCCCCTGGCACCTGTGTGGGCAGAGTACCGGAGGTGCGATTGCCGTCGACCACCTGCTGCACCAAGGCACGCGCAGCCCTGTCGATGGCCAGGTCATCCTGCTGGCGCCACTGGTGCGGCCATGTTCCTGGCGTTGGTCGAAGTTCAGTTATCGCGTGCTGCGGCACTTCGTCAACGGCATTGAGCGGCGCTTCAGTGAGAACACTAATGACCCGGCGTTCCTGCCGTTTCTTGAAGCCGACCCGCTGCAACCGCGCAGGCTGCCTACCGCCTGGGTGGGCGCATTGATCGCCTGGGTCAAACGCATCGAGGCCGCGCCGCGCAGCACGCGGCAACCGTTGATCGTGCAGGGGGAGGCCGACGGTACGGTGGACTGGCCCTATAACCTCGAAGTGCTCAAGGCCAAGTTCGCCGAACCGCAAATCCTGATGCTGCCCGAAGCTCGCCACCATCTGGCCAACGAGCTGCCGGGCATTCGTCAGCGCTACTTCGACTTCATCGACCAGCGCCTGGGCTGATCACTTCAGCTCGTTACTGCTCTGGCCAACCTCCAGGCCGGCGCGCACAGCGGCCAGGGCGGCCTGGTAGTAGGCTTTGCCGTCGGGCGATTCGGCAAAGGTGGCGAACTCTTCCAGCTCGGCGTCGGACAGGTCGCGGTAGACGTACAGCAGGGTGTTATTGAGGTCTTCGCCGATCTGCCCCATCAGGCGCTGGCGCTGGCCGTCAAGCAAGCCTTGGGCCTGGCCGCCGCCGAACAGGCCGGGGATCATCGAACTGAGGCTATCGGCGGCAACACCGGCAATGGCCAGGCTGACTTCGGCACCGGCTTCACGCGCCGGCAAGGCCTGGGCCAGGTGGCCGATGACCAGCAGGCGGTCGTCGCTGGCCTGGATCTTCGGCAGGCCTTTGGCATTTTTTGCCAGCTCGTCCTTGCGCGTGGCCTTGAGCTCGGCTGCCACCACCTTGCGCCCCAGCGGCGACTGGAAGAACGCCAGGGCCGGTGCCGGGTTGGCCAGGCTGGCGCGCAGTTTTGCCTGGGCGCGACGGTCCACCGCCTGGGCCTGGAAGCGCTGGTTGCTGTTGTTGACCAGCGCCTGGTACACGGCGGGCGGCAAACTGTTGCGGTAGCGCTCCTGAGCAGCGGTCAGGGCATCGTTGAAATGGGCGCGCTGGTCGGGCCAGCCGGCGGCCTTGTACAGTTGATCCAGGTTGTCTGCCCAGACAGGCGTGGTGCAGATCATCAGCAGAATCAGGGAAAACAGACGGCGCATTCAGGACTCCTGTCGGCAGGTGGCTATTGTCCTTGGCCCGGCGCCGGTTTGTCGAGATATCCGCGTGTTTCTCGGCCAAGTGGCGCTGTGCGCCGACAAAGCGAATGGATATGATGCGCGCCATGCACACTTCCCCTGAACACCCGATGCTTGCGGCCGTCGTCGACGATCTGGCCACCCATGGCTGGTCCCAGCAGGCGCTGTTTCTGCCTGCCGGGCTGGTGCGCGCGCTGGCGGCCGAATGCCGGCGCCGTGATGCCGAAGGCGAACTCAACCCTGCGGGGGTTGGGCGCGGTGATGCCCAGGAAGTCCGCGAGGCCATTCGCGGTGATCAGATCCAGTGGATCGACCCCGGCCAGGCCGAGGCCTGCGACCAGTACCTGGCGGCCATGGACCAGTTGCGTCAAGCCATCAACCAAGGCCTGTACCTGGGCCTGGAAGACTTCGAGTGCCATTTTGCCCTGTACCCGGCGGGGGCGTTCTACCGCCGGCATCTGGACCGCTTCCGCGACGATGACCGGCGCATGGTCTCAGCGGTGCTTTACCTGAACGAAGGTTGGCAGCCGCAGGACGGTGGGCAGTTGCGCATGTTCCTTGCGGGCGGTGTCGAGCACGATGTCGAGCCGGTGGCGGGTTGCCTGGTGGTGTTCCTGTCGGGCGAGGTGCTCCACGAAGTATTGCCGGCCGGGCGCGAGCGGCTGTCGTTGACCGGCTGGTTCAGGCGGCGTGGCAATGACCCGTTCTGATTTGCCCAAGGTACTGGTCAGCGCCTGCTTGCTGGGGCAGCCGGTGCGTTATGACGGCCGGGCCAGCGGCCATCCGGACCTGTTGCAGCAATGGCAGGCCGAAGGGCGCGTGGTGCCGTTGTGCCCGGAAGTGGCCGGTGGTTTGCCGACCCCACGCCCGCCTGCGGAGATACCGGGCGGGCAGGGCGGCGAAGTGCTTGATGGCGGCGCGCAGGTGATGACCGTGACCGGCGAGGACGTCAGTGCCGAGTTCCTGGCAGGGGCGCAATTGGCGCTGGCGCTGGTGCGCCGGCATGGTATTGGCGTGGCAGTGCTGAAGTCGGGCAGCCCTTCGTGTGGTAACCGGCTGACCTATGATGGCACGTTCAGTGGCGTGAAGGTGGCGGGGGAAGGCGTGACCACGGCGTTGTTGCGGCGGGCAGGGGTACAGGTGTTCAGTGAGCTGGAGCTGGATGAGGCGCAGCGGGCTTTAGGGTAATCCTGTGCCGGCCTCTTCGCGGGTGAACCCGCTCCTACAACGGGGCGCGTATTCGCGGCTTGCGCCGTTCATTGTAGGAGCGGGTTTACCCGCGAATAGGCCGGTACAGGCAACACAAACCTATTGCCCAGCCGCAGTCTCCTGCACACCCTTGAACCACTTCTGCTCAAGCTCGGCAGTGCGCCCGCTGTCTTTCAGCCGCTGCAGCGCATTGTTCACCGCGCTTTCAAACGCCGGGTTGTCCTTCTGGAACGGGATCACCAGCTTCTTCTCGCCAAACGGCAGGCTCACATCCAGCGGGCCGTCCCCCTTGAGGGCATCGCTCGAGGGAGTCAGTGCGATGTCGTATTTGCCGCTCTCGACACCGGGCAGCACTTCAGCTGACTGGGCTTCGACGAACTCGGCGCGCAAGTCCAGCTCCTTGGCCAGGTCCTGGCCAAACTCGATGTCGAAACCGGTCAGGTGGTCGTCTTGCTTGAAGGCGTACGGCTGGTTGTCGGCCTGTACGGCAATGCGCAGTTCGCCCCGGTCGGCGATTTCGTCGATCAGCTCCGCCTGGGCCAATGGACTGATCAGTACTGCCAGCAGTACCCCTATGGTCGAACGCATGAATGCCCCTTTTCTTTTAGCAGATGAATAACTTTCGTCACGGCTTTCTTCCTCGCCGTGATCGAGCGCAGCCTATGACCTTGAAGCCTCGGCATTGTTTAACCCTGACTGAAATATTTCTGTCAGGCAATGTGAACACCTTGGCGCATATTTCAACTAAGGTGAACTACCGCCGCCGCTGGAGTGATGGCGGCGGTCAATAAGTGAATCACAGGAGAAGTGAATGAACAGCCTATTTTCGCGTGCTGCCGTTGCCGGTCTGCTGATGGGAGCGTCGGTGTTCGCCAGTGCCGCAGATGCCCTGAAGAGCCAGGAGCCGCCCAAGGAGGCCAAGGTCTTCATCGTTTCCCCCGCCGATGGTGCAACGGTCGACAAGACGTTCACCGTCAAGTTCGGCATCGAGGGCATGGGCCTCAAGCCTGCCGGTGACCAGACCCCGCATACCGGGCACCACCACTTGCTGGTGGATGTGGACAAAGAGCCCGTCGCCGACATGCCGCTGCCGACCAGCCTGATGCCTGAGGCCGGCACCGCACTGCCAGCCGGGCCGCAGGTGCTGCACTTTGGCAAGGCACAGACCGAGACCAGCATTACCCTGACCCCGGGCAAGCACACCCTGCAGCTGGTGCTGGGTGACCAGTATCATGTGCCGTTCAAGCCTAGCGTCGAGTCGCAGAAGATTACTGTCGACGTGAAATGAAAAAGCGGGGGCGCTTTGCGCCCCTTTCGCGACGCAAGGCCCCTCCTACAAGGGACCGCGTTGCCTGTGTAGGAGCGGCCTTGTGTCGCGATGGCCTGCAAAGCAGGCCCAATGATCTGGCAGGAAAACAAAAAAGGGAGGTCACCAGGGCCTCCCTTTTTCATGCGGCAAGCAAACTTAGAACAGTACGCGGGAACGGATAGTACCCTTGACCTGTTGCAGCTTCTCTTGCGCCAGGTCCGAGTACTCGGCGTCAACGTCGATTACCACGTAGCCAACTTTCTCGTTGGTCTGCAGGAACTGACCGGAGATGTTGATACCGTTCTCGGCGAACACCTTGTTGATCTCGCTGAGCACGCCTGGGATGTTTTCGTGGATGTGCAGCAGGCGGTGCTTGCCTGGGTGCGCCGGCAGGGCCACTTCCGGGAAGTTGACCGAAGACACCGAGGTACCGTTGTCGCTGTACTTGACCAGCTTCTCGGCCACTTCCAGGCCGATGTTGGCCTGGGCTTCGGCGGTGGAACCACCGATGTGCGGGGTCAGGATCACGTTGTCCAGGCCGCGCAGCGGGCTTTCAAACTCTTCGTCGTTGGAGCGCGGCTCGACCGGGAACACGTCGATGGCGGCGCCGATCAGGTGCTTGTCCTTGATCGCGGCGGCCAGGTGGTCCAGCTCGACCACGGTGCCACGGGCTGCGTTGATCAGGATCGCGCCCTTCTTCATGGCACGGATTTCCTTCTCGCCGATCATCCACTGGGTGGACGGCAGCTCAGGCACGTGCAGCGAAACGATGTCGGCCAGGCCCAGCAGCTCGTTGAGGCTGGTGACCTGCACGGCGTTGCCCAGTGGCAGCTTGGTCAGCGGGTCGTAGAAGTACACCTGCATGCCCAGGTTTTCGGCCAGGACCGACAGCTGGGTACCGATCGAGCCGTAGCCGACGATGCCCAGCTTCTTGCCACGGATCTCGAACGAGTTGGCCGCGCTCTTGATCCAGCCGCCACGGTGGCAGGAAGCGTTTTTCTCAGGGATGCCGCGCAGCAGCAGGATGGCTTCGGCCAGTACCAGCTCGGCGACCGAACGGGTGTTGGAGTAAGGCGCGTTGAACACGGCGATACCGCGCTCGCGGGCTGCTTCCAGGTCAACCTGGTTGGTGCCGATGCAGAAGCAGCCAACAGCGACCAGCTTCTTGGCGCAGTCGAAGATCTCTTCGGTGAGCTGGGTGCGCGAACGGATGCCGATGAAGTGGGCATCGGCGATCTTTTCCTTCAGCTCGGCTTCCGGCAACGAACCAGTGAGGTATTCGATGTTGGTGTAGCCGGCGGCCTTGAGGGTATCGACCGCGTTCTGGTGCACACCTTCAAGAAGAAGGAACCGGATCTTGCTCTTGTCGAGAGAAGTCTTGCTCATCTGCGTAAACCTGTATCCCGGAGAAAAAATGGCGAGGGTGATGCCAGGCGCGAGGGCAGCCTTAGCATGAACAGCGGGAGGGCTATGCTAGCATACGCGACACAATCTGAGCTTATCCCGACAGGTGAAGAGTGCTCAGGGTGACTATGAATAAGTCGAGAGTTCCAGCGATGACCCACCCCGCTGTTATTGAAGAACTGATGACCCTTGTCGACCCTGGCAAGGTCCTGACTGACGCCGCTTCACTCGAAGCCTATGGCAAGGACTGGACCAAGCATTACCCGCCGGCGCCCAGCGCCATCGTGCTGCCCAAGACGGTGGAACAGGTGCAGGCCATCGTGCGCTGGGCCAATGCGCACCAGGTGGCGCTGGTGCCGTCTGGCGGGCGCACCGGGCTGTCCGCCGGCGCGGTGGCGGCCAATGGCGAGGTGGTGGTCGCCTTCGACTACATGAACCAGATTCTCGACTTCAATGCCTTCGACCGCACTGTGGTCTGCCAGCCGGGGGTGATCACCCGCCAGCTGCAGAGCTATGCCGAAGAGCAGGGCCTGTACTACCCGGTCGACTTCGCGTCCAGCGGCTCCAGCCAGATAGGCGGCAACATCGGCACCAATGCCGGTGGGATCAAGGTGATTCGTTACGGCATGACCCGCAACTGGGTGGCCGGGCTCAAAGTGGTCACTGGCAAGGGCGAGTTGCTTGAACTGAACAAAGACCTGATCAAGAACGCCACCGGTTACGACCTGCGTCAGCTATTCATTGGCGCTGAAGGCACCCTGGGTTTCGTGGTCGAGGCCACCATGCGCCTGGATCGCGCCCCGCGCAACCTTACCGCCATGGTGCTGGGCACGCCGGACTTCGACTCGATCATGCCGGTGCTGCACGCTTTCCAGGGCAAGCTGGACCTGACCGCCTTCGAGTTCTTCTCCGACAAGGGCCTGGCCAAGATCCTGGCACGTGGCGATGTACCGGCGCCGTTCGCGACTGACTGCCCGTTCTATGCGCTGCTGGAGTTCGAGGCCAGCACTGAAGAGGTGGCCAACGAAGCCTTGGCTACCTTCGAGCACTGCGTCGAGCAGGGCTGGGTGCTGGACGGGGTGATGAGCCAGAGCGAAACCCAGCTGAAAAACCTGTGGAAGTTGCGCGAGTACCTGTCAGAAACCATCTCGCACTGGACCCCGTACAAGAACGATATTTCCGTCACGGTCTCGAAAGTGCCGGCGTTCCTGCGAGATATCGACGCCATCGTCGCCGAACATTACCCGGCTTACGAGGTGGTGTGGTACGGCCATATCGGCGACGGCAACCTGCACCTGAACATCCTCAAGCCCGAACACATGAGCAAGGACGACTTCTTTGCCTCATGTGCCAAGGTCAACAAATGGGTGTTCGAGATCGTCGAGCGCTACAACGGCTCGATCTCTGCCGAGCATGGCGTGGGCATGACCAAGCGCGACTACCTGGGCTACAGCCGCTCGCCGGCAGAAATCGCCTGCATGAAGGCAATAAAGGCCGTGTTCGACCCTAACGGCATCATGAATCCGGGTAAGATCTTTCCTTCTGAATAAAAAGCAGTAACCAGAGGAGTCGGCCATGAGTTACCAGCACCAGTACGTAGACGGCACGCGCATTCACTTCCCGCTGGGCAAGGTGGTGTGTATCGGTCGTAACTATGCCGAGCATGCCAAGGAACTGGACAACCCGATCCCCACCGAGCCGCTGCTGTTCATCAAACCGGGCAGTTGCGTGGTGCCGGCCGAAGGCGGCTTCAAGATCCCGGCCGAGCGCGGCTCGGTGCACTATGAGGCGGAAATTGCGGTGCTGCTGGGCAAGCCGCTGTCGACCCATCCGACCGAAGAAGAGGTGCTGGACGCCATTTCCGGCTACGCCCCGGCGCTGGACCTGACCTTGCGCGACGTGCAGGCCAAGCTGAAAGAGAAGGGCCTGCCGTGGGAGCTGGCCAAGAGCTTTGACGGCGCCTGCGTCCTGCCGCCGTTCGTCTCGGCCGGCAGCTTCGAGGACGTCACCGACATCCCGGTGCGCCTGACCGTCAACGGCGAAGTGCGCCAGGATGGCAACAGCGCGATGATGCTCAATCCGATTGTGCCGATGATCCAGTACATGGCCGCGCATTTCTCGCTGCAGGCGGGGGATGTGATCCTTACTGGTACCCCGGCGGGCGTGGGGCCGTTCAATGTCGGTGATGAGCTGGTGCTGGAGCTGCCGGGTGTGAGCCGCTTCGAAAGCCGGGTGCTTTAACTCAAACCCAGCGCCGCTCTCCTTTGTAGGAGCGGCCTTGTGTCGCGAAAGGGGTGCGAAGCGCCCCCTCGATTTGTGCTTCAAGCTGAAATTGCTGGGGCCGCTCTGCGGCCCGATCGCGACACAAGGCCGCTCCTACAGACGGCGCACACCGGCGTCGTTTAGGTTTTTTTCACACCCAATCCGGATAATGCGCGCACCTACGCCCATTTCCCCAGGACCCCCGCATGCCATCACCCTCCAGCGCCCCGGCAACCCCCAAGCGTCGTTTCTATCTGCGCTGGCCTTTCGGCCTGGCCGTGGCGGCGGTGATTGCCTATGGCGTGTCAGTGGCCATGCACTGGGATGACCGTGGCGAGCTGTGGATAAAGGAAAGCCTGGAAAGCACCGCCCAGCGCAGTGAAAGCGTGTGGCTGCCGGACTACCAGGTCGACGTCAATGCCAAGCCGTTGCCGGGCATGGACGATGACGAAGCCTCCGATGTGGCCTTCAACCCGCGCACCCGTACCCTGTTTGCGGTGATGGGAAAAAACCCGTTCCTGGTCGAGCTGAACCTGGACGGCGAGGTGCTACGCAAGATCCCGCTCAACGGCTGGAACAACCCGGAAGGCATCGCCGTGCTGGAAGACGATTACCTGGCAATCACCGACGAGCGCCTGCACGACCTGACGTTGGTCAAGGTGGATGCACACACGACCGCACTCAGCCACGCTGACTTCAAAAGCTACGACCTGGGCCCGTCGGTCAAGAGCAACAAGGGCTTCGAAGGCGTGGCCTGGGACCCGCTGCGCCAGCGCCTGATCATCGGCGAGGAGCGCCCGCCCAAGCTGTATACCTGGAGCACCGACGGCCGCAGCCCGCTCAAGGGTAACAAGCAGCCGCTGCCCAGCGATGAACTCGACCTGCGCAACCTTTCGGCGCTGGGTGTAGACCCGCGTACCGGCCACCTGCTGGTGTTGTCGGCCGACTCCAACATGCTGCTGGAACTGGACGAGCAGGGTCAGCAGGTCAGTTTCATGACCTTGTTGGGTGGGTTCAACGGCCTTGAGCACACCATCCCGCGTGCCGAAGGGGTGGCCATGGACGATAAGGGCAACCTGTACATGGTCAGCGAACCGGCGCTGTTCTATCGCTTCAGAAAAAACTGACGCCGTTGTCCGGGTTTTCGGATGCTGGCATTAAGCTTTACTTCAGTTGGTCGTGGTTAGATTCGCCAACCCTGTGTCGAGTCTGCTTCCATGCGCCGTTTTGTTCGCTTTTCCCTCGTTGTGGCCGTTGTCGGCCTGTTCCTGCTTGGCTGGGCCGGGCAGGAGTTTCGGCTGTTCGAGCGTGGCTGGTTCAACCTCAAGACCTGGTGGCAGCCGGTCGAGCAAGGCATTGGCTTGGATCGCTACCGGGTGGTGCTGGAGGCGCAGCCGCTCGAGGGGCTGGATGACGACCTGTCGGCGCTGACCTACGACCCCGACCGCAAGACCCTGTTCAGCGTCACCAATGCCCGCTCGGAGCTGATCGAGCTGTCGCTGGACGGGCGCATCCTGCGCCGCGTGCCGCTGACCGGCTTTGGTGACCCCGAAGCGGTGGAATATGTGGGGCCAAACAGTTACGTGATTACCGACGAGCGCCAGCAGCGGCTGATCCGCGTGCGCCTGGACGACGACACGTTGTTCCTCGATGCCGGTGACGCCGAGCAGCTCAGCCTGGGTATTGGCCTTAACGGCAACAAGGGTTTCGAGGGGCTGGCCTACGATTCGGCGGGCAAGCGCCTGTTCGTGGCCAAGGAACGTGACCCGATGCTGATCTATGAGGTGCATGGTTTCCCGCATGACAACCCGGAAAAGCCTTACGCCGTGCATGTGGTGCAGGACCGCAAGCGTGATTCACGGCTGTTTGTGCGGGACTTGTCGAGTTTGCAGTTCGATGAGCGCAGTGGGCATTTGTTGGCGCTTTCGGATGAGTCGCGGCTGGTGCTGGAGCTGGATGTGGAGGGGCGGCCGTTGAGCACGCTGTCGCTGCGCAAGGGGTATCAGGGGCTCAAACAGACTGTGCCGCAGGCGGAAGGGATCGCAATGGATGAGGAGGGGACCATTTACCTGGTCAGTGAGCCGAACCTGTTTTATGTGTTCAAACAGGCAGCCGATTGATCAATTGGGGCTGTTTTGCAGCCCATCCGACCGGTCCGGCGCCCCGGCAAGGCCGCTCCTACAGGAGGTTGCGTACCCCTGTAGGAGCGGCCTTGTATCGCGAAACGAGCGCAAAGCCCTCGCCGAGGGTTACTCGGCCTTAAGGCTTTTCACACCTTCAGCAGTACCCAGCAGCAGCAGGTCCGCCGGCCGCGCCGCGAACAGGCCGTTGGTCACCACGCCAACAATGGCGTTGATCTGCGCTTCCAGCTCCACCGGGTTGGTGATCTGCAGGTTGTACACATCGAGGATCACGTTGCCGTTGTCGGTAACCACACCTTCGCGGTACACCGGGTCGCCGCCCAGCTTGACCAACTGGCGCGCTACATGGCTGCGAGCCATCGGGATCACCTCGACCGGCAGCGGGAAGGCGCCCAGCACCGGCACCAGCTTGCTGCCGTCGGCGATGCAGATGAAGGTCTTGGCCACGGCCGCGACAATCTTCTCGCGGGTCAGGGCTGCGCCGCCGCCCTTGATCAGGTTCAGGTGCGCGTCGCTCTCATCGGCGCCGTCCACGTAGAACTCCAGCTCGCTGACGCCGTTCAGCTCGTAGACCGGGATGCCATGCCCCTTCAGGCGCTGGGCCGTGGCTTCGGAGCTGGCGACGGCGCCGTCGAAGGCAGTCTTGTGCTGAGCCAGGGCGTCGATGAAGAAGTTGGCGGTCGAACCGGTACCGACGCCGACAACGCTCTTTTCATCCAGCTTGGGCAGAATGAAGTCGACAGCGGCCTGGGCGACGGCCTGTTTGAGTTGGTCCTGGGTCATGCGGGCTCCGGAAGGGGCAGGGCGGTTTCAAAGTTGCCTAGTATAACGGCTCGCACGGCTTTGCTGTGGTCGCCCGACGTAGCGCTGGGGTAGACTCCCAGCCCTTGTCCCGCGGCCCAGTGATGCTTTCCCGATGCTCGAACAGTACGTCAAGAAGATCCTCACCTCGCGCGTCTATGACGTTGCCGTCGAAACCCCGTTGCAGAGCGCGGGGCAGCTGAGCAAGCGCCTGGGCAACCAGATCCTGCTCAAGCGCGAAGACCTGCAGCCGGTGTTCTCGTTCAAGATCCGCGGGGCGTACAACAAGCTGGCCCAGCTTGGCCCGGAAGAACTGGCCCGTGGCGTGGTCACCGCCTCGGCCGGCAACCACGCCCAGGGCCTGGCCCTGGCGGCGCGCGAAATGGGCATCAAGGCCACCATCGTGATGCCCAAGACCACCCCGGAGATCAAGGTCGAAGGCGTGCGCTCGCGCGGTGGCAAGGTGGTGCTGCATGGCGACTCGTTCCCCGAGGCACTGGCCTATTCGCTGAAGCTGGTCGACGAAAAGGGCTTTGTCTACGTCCACCCTTATGACGACCCGCACACCATCGCCGGGCAGGGCACCGTGGCCATGGAAATCCTCCGTCAGCACCCTGGCCAGCTGGACGCGATCTTCGTGCCTGTAGGCGGTGGCGGCCTGATCGCCGGTATTGCCGCCTACGTGAAGTACCTGCGCCCGGAAATCAAGATCATCGGCGTCGAGCCGGATGATTCCAACTGCCTGCAGGCGGCCATGGCCGCCGGGGAGCGCGTGGTGTTGCCGCAGGTCGGGCTGTTCGCCGACGGCGTGGCGGTGGCGCAGATTGGCCAGCACACCTTCGACATCTGCCGCCACCATGTGGATGAAGTGGTCACCGTCAGCACCGACGAGATCTGTGCGGCGATCAAGGATATCTACGACGATACCCGCTCGATCACCGAGCCTGCCGGCGCCTTGGGCGTGGCGGGCATCAAGAAGTACGTCGAGTTGTATGGCGTTACCGGCCAGACCCTGGTGGCCATCGATTCCGGTGCCAACGTCAACTTCGACCGCCTGCGCCATGTGGCCGAGCGTGCCGAGTTGGGTGAAAAGCGCGAGGCGATCATTGCCGTGACCATCCCCGAGCGCCCGGGCAGCTTCAAGGCGTTCTGCGAGGCCATCGGCAAGCGCCAGATCACCGAGTTTAACTACCGCAAGCACACCTCGGACGAGGCGCACATCTTCGTCGGCGTGCAGACCCACCCGGAAAACGACCCGCGCGCGGCGCTGGTGCAGAACCTGAGCGAGCAGGGCTTCCCGGTTACCGACCTGACCGACAACGAGCTGGCCAAGCTGCACATCCGCCACATGGTCGGCGGCCATTCGGCCGGTGCCAGCGATGAAATGGTGCTGCGCTTCGAATTCCCCGAGCGGCCGGGGGCCTTGTTCAACTTCCTCAACAAGCTGGGTGGGCGCTGGAACATCTCGATGTTCCATTACCGTAACCATGGCGCCGCTGACGGGCGCGTGGTGGCGGGGCTGCAGGTGCCAGAGGACGAGCGCCACCTGGTGCCGGCGGCACTGGCCAAGATTGGTTACCCGTACTGGGATGAGACCGAGAACCCGGCTTACAAGCTGTTCCTTGGCTGAGAGGCTAAGCTGGGTTTCAGGGCCTATTCGCGGGTGAACTCGCTCCCACAACGGTTGGTGTGGTCGTTGTAGGAGCGGGTTTACCCGCGAATAGGCCCATGCCGAATGGCCTGCTCAAGGACAAAAGAGACATGGAACACCTGACCACCCTGAAAACCCTGCACATCATCGCCACTGCACTTTTGCTGCTGGGCGCCCTGGGCCTGGCGATCTGGACCGTACGCGCCCGCCGCCAGGGCGACGCCCAGGCCTACGCCAAGCTGCTGCGCCGACCACTGGTGTTCGTCTGGCTGGTGATGGGCCTGTGCCTGGTGAGTATGCCGTTCACCGGCTGGTGGCTGGTGCACCTGGTCGGTTGGCCGCTGGGGCAGACCTGGGTGCTGGCTTCCAGCGTCATCTATACGCTTGGCGCGCTTGCCGTGTGGTGGCTGCTGGTGCGGCTTAACCGGCTGCGCAAGGCTGAGGTGGTGGGCTTGCGGTTTACCTTGGCATTGGCGGTGTTCAGCGGGGTTTGTTTCCTGTCGATTGCCGGGCTGATGGGGGCCAAGCCAGTCTGATGGTCATGGGTTGTCTGTGCTGGCCTCTTCGCGTCGAACCGCCGCGAAGAGGCCAGCACAGGAAAACCTCAATCCCTCAGCGAAACCACCGGCCACCCACGCCTCTCGGCCTCCGCCCGCAGATTTGGGTCGGGGTCCACCGCCACCGCATGCGTCACCCGCTCCAGCAACGGCAAATCATTCATCGAGTCGCTATAGAAGTAGCTGTCCTCAAGATCAAAGCCGTTCTCCAGCATCCAGCGCTCCAGCCGCGTCACCTTGCCTTCACGGAAACAGGCTATATCGGTACTGCGCCCGGTATAACGCCCGTCGCGCATCTCGCATTCGGTCGCCAGCAACACGCGCACGCCCAAACGCTTGGCGATCGGCGCAGTGACGAAGCGGTTGGTGGCGGTAATGATCACCAGCTGGTCACCCGCCTCGCGGTGCTGCTGCAGCAACGCCAGGGCCTTGGGCAGGATGATCGGCTCGATGCAGGCACGCATGAAGTCGCGGTGCCATTCGTCGAGCTGCGCCATGGGCGTCGCCGCCAGGATTTCCATGGAAAAGGCCAGGTAGGCCGGCAGGTCCAGGGTGCCGTTGAGGTAGTCCTGGTAAAAGCCATCATTGCGTTGCTTGTAGGCAATCGGGTCAAGAATGCCACGCTCGCAAAGGTAATCACCCCAGGCATGGTCGCTGTCACCACCGAGGAGGGTATTGTCCAGGTCGAATAAAGCCAGGCGCATCGCGGTCACTCGCATCAGCCATAGGGTAGGCCCGCAGAATACGGAGTTTTCACGCAGCTGCACATAAGCTTGGCGGGCGCGTTGCTGCGCTCGCAAGCTTTGTGGAACAATGCGGTGACATGCGTTTGCGAGGTTGCTGCCGTGATCGACCCGGATGGTTTTCGCCCCAATGTCGGGATCATTCTCACGAATGATGCCGGGCAGGTGCTATGGGCTCGACGGATCAACCAGGATGCCTGGCAGTTCCCCCAGGGTGGTATCAACCCTGACGAGACGCCGGAAGACGCCCTGTACCGCGAGCTGAACGAAGAAGTTGGCCTTGAACGCGATGATGTGGAAATTCTTGCCTGCACCCGTGGCTGGTTGCGTTATCGTTTACCCCAGCGCCTGGTCCGTACCCACAGCCAGCCGCTGTGCATCGGCCAGAAGCAGAAGTGGTTTTTGCTGCGCCTGGTCAGCAACGAACAACGGGTGCGGATGGACCTGACCGGCAAGCCGGAATTCGACGGCTGGCGCTGGGTGAGCTATTGGTACCCGCTGGGCCAGGTTGTGACATTCAAGCGCGAGGTGTACCGGCGCGCCCTGAAAGAGCTAGCACCGCGTCTGCTGACGCGCGACTGACGACGGAGTTCGACCCCGAGCCATGCTCAATACGCTGCGCAAGATCGTCCAGGAAGTAAACTCCGCCAAAGATCTCAAGTCGGCGTTGGGGATCATTGTCTTGCGCGTCAAGGAGGCCATGGGCAGCCAGGTCTGCTCGGTCTACCTGCTCGACCCGGAAACCAACCGCTTCGTGCTGATGGCCACCGAAGGCCTGAACAAGCGTTCCATCGGCAAGGTCAGCATGGCCCCCAACGAAGGCCTGGTCGGCCTGGTCGGTACCCGGGAAGAGCCGCTGAACCTGGAAAACGCCGCCGATCACCCGCGTTACCGCTACTTTGCCGAAACCGGCGAAGAGAAATTTGCCTCTTTCCTCGGTGCGCCGATCATCCACCACCGCCGTGTGGTCGGGGTGTTGGTCATCCAGCAGAAAGAGCGCCGCCAGTTCGATGAGGGCGAAGAAGCCTTCCTGGTCACCATGAGCGCCCAGCTCGCGGGGGTTATCGCCCACGCCGAGGCCACCGGCTCGATCCGTGGCCTGGGCCGCCAGGGCAAGGGTATCCAGGAGGCGCGTTTCGTCGGTGTGCCGGGCTCGCCTGGCGCCGCCGTGGGCCGCGCAGTGGTGATGCTGCCACCGGCCGACCTCGAAGTGGTCCCGGACAAGACCGTCGAAGACATCGACGCCGAACTGAAGCTGTTCGAGAACGCCCTTGAAGGCGTGCGTGCCGACATGCGCAAGCTGTCGGCCAAGCTGGCTACCCAGCTGCGCCCGGAAGAGCGCGCGCTGTTCGATGTGTACCTGATGATGCTTGAAGATGCGGCGCTGGGTGGCGAGGTGACCGAGGTCATCAAGACCGGCCAGTGGGCCCAGGGCGCCCTGCGCCAGGTGGTGGGCGAGCACGTCAACCGCTTCGAGCTGATGGACGATGACTACCTGCGTGAGCGTGCCTCCGACGTGAAGGACCTGGGCCGGCGTTTGCTGGCCTACCTGCAGGAAGCCCGCTCGCAGTCGCTGGTGTATGCCGACAACACTATCCTGGTCAGTGAAGAGCTGACCCCGGCCATGCTCGGCGAAGTGCCGGAAGGCAAGCTGGTCGGCCTGGTCTCGGTGCTGGGTTCGGGCAACTCCCACGTTGCCATCCTCGCCCGCGCCATGGGCATCCCCACGGTGATGGGCCTGGTCGACCTGCCGTATTCCAAGGTCGACGGCATCGAGTTGATCGTCGACGGTTACAAGGGCGAGGTGTTCACCAACCCCAGCGAAGTGCTGCGCAAGCAGTACAGCGAAGTGGTCGAGGAAGAACGCCAGCTGGCTCAAGGCCTGGATGCCCTGCGCGAACTGCCGTGTGTTACCCCGGACGGCCATCGCATGCCGCTGTGGGTCAATACCGGCCTGCTCGCCGATGTGGCCCGCGCCCAGCAGCGCGGTGCCGAGGGTGTAGGCCTGTACCGCACCGAAGTGCCATTCATGATCCAGCAGCGCTTCCCCAGCGAGAAGGAGCAGCTGGCGATCTATCGCGAGCAACTGGCTTCATTCCACCCGCTGCCGGTAACCATGCGCACCCTCGACATCGGTGGCGACAAGGCGCTGTCGTATTTCCCGATCAAGGAAGAAAACCCGTTCCTCGGCTGGCGCGGCATTCGCGTCACCCTCGACCACCCGGAAATCTTCCTGGTGCAGACCCGCGCCATGCTCAAGGCCAGCGAGGGCCTGAACAATCTGCGTATCCTGCTGCCGATGATCTCTGGCATCCACGAGCTGGAAGAAGCGTTGCACCTGATCCATCGCGCCTGGGGCGAAGTGCGTGACGAAGGTACCGACGTGCCGATGCCGCCGGTGGGTGTGATGGTGGAAATCCCGGCGGCGGTGTACCAGACCAAGGAGCTGGCGCGGCAGGTGGACTTCCTCTCGGTTGGTTCCAACGACCTGACCCAGTACCTGCTGGCGGTGGACCGCAACAACCCGCGTGTCGCCGACCTGTACGACTACCTGCACCCGGCGGTGCTGCAGGCCTTGAACACCGTGGTGCGCGATGCCCATGGCGAAGGCAAGCCGGTGAGCATCTGCGGTGAAATGGCCGGTGACCCGGCGGCGGCGATCCTGCTGATGGCAATGGGCTTCGACAGCTTGTCGATGAACGCCACCAACCTGCCGAAAGTGAAGTGGATGCTGCGCCAGGTGAACATGAGCAAGGCCAAGGAATTGCTGGTTGAAGCCTTGAGCCATGACAACCCGCAGGTTATCCACAGCTCGTTGCAGCTGGCCTTGAAGAACCTTGGGCTGGCGCGGATGATTGGGCCTGGGGCCAATAAAACCTTGTGAATGTGAGGTTGCCTGTTCTGGCCTCTTCGCGGGTGAACCCGCTCCTACAATAGATTGCGTAAGCCAGATGTGGCGCGATCCCTCGTAGGAGCGGGTTTACCCGCGAAGAGGCCCGCACAGGCATCATCTAATGTTCAGACCGACAGCTCAACTTCCCCCAAATGCCCACCAAACGGCCCGAAACTGCGCTCAATCAGCCGCCTTCTGCCCTGATCATCCACAATCAGCACCGTACTCGCCCGTGTCCCATAATTCTGGCTGGCAATAAACACACTCGACAGCAACTTCTCGGTCGCTACCCCCACGCCTGTCTCCGGTAGCTCCCCATCAGCTGCAGGCGCGCCATCGGCCAGCAACGCCAGCAACCCCTGTGGCTCGGGCGTCTCCAGCAACCCCTCCAGCCCGCTACGCGCCTTCACCAGCTTCGGCCATGGCGTATCCAGCCCGGCATTGGAAAGCCCGTATACCCCGGCCTCCAGTAAGCGTGGCGCCGCGTCCCGGGCATGCAGGTAACCCAGCTGCCGGCCATCACCCACCAGTAGGTTGAAACCCGAATACTGCCCGCTGCGGCTGGCCACCTGGTCCAGGTAGGCCTCGACCCCCAGCTCACCCTGCAGGAACGCCGCCACCAGCTCGCCCCGCGAGCGCGGCCCCAGCGCCTGCCCCGGGTCACGGATATTGGTCAGCGCCGCAAAGCGCCCCTGCGGGCCGACGCCCAGCCAGGTGCCGCCTGCCTCCAGGTCACGCCCTGCATGCACCCCGGGCGCATCCTGCCAGGCTGCCAGGGCTTGGGTAGGGCGGGCATAGAACTCGTCGCGGTTGGCCGCCACGATCAGCGGCAGGGCATGCCCCGGCCGCCAGGCGAATACGATCAGGCACATCGGTTGGGCCTCTGTGTTTTCTGTCACTGTACCCACAGCCGCGTGGCGGATCCATCCTGACACAGACTTCACTAGAGCCGCGAACCCCGCTTCCGTTACCATGCCGGATTGATTTCTCGGGGAAGCCGAATGGAATTCGTGCTCTATCTGCTGTTGGGCGCCTGTGCCGGTGTATTGGCCGGGCTGTTCGGCGTGGGCGGCGGCATCATCATCGTGCCGGTGCTGGTGTTCAGCTTCACCCTGCAGGGCTTCGACGCCTCGGTGTTGACCCACCTGGCGGTCGGCACGTCGCTGGCAACCATCGTCTTTACCTCGATCAACGCCGTGCTCGAGCACCACCGCAAAGGCGCGGTGCAATGGCCGATCTTTGCCTGGATGACGCTCGGGATCCTGCTGGGGGCCGGTGTCGGCGCCAAGACCGCCTCACTGATCCAGGGGCCACTGCTGCAGAAGATCATCGGCGTGTTCGCCCTGGTCATTGCGGCGCAGATGGCCCTGGACCTCAAACCCAAGGCCAGCCGTGGCATCCCCGGCAAACTTGCGCTGATCGGTGCAGGCGGGGTGATCGGCTGGGCCTCGGCCATTTTCGGCATCGGTGGCGGTTCGCTGACTGTGCCGTTCCTGACCTCGCGCAGCCTGCCCATGCAGCAGGCGGTGGCCACATCGTCGGCCTGTGGCCTGCCGATTGCCATGGCCAGTGCCTTGAGCTTCATGGTGCTCGGTTGGCACGAAGAACACCTGCCGGCCCACAGCCTGGGTTATGTGTACCTGCCGGCGCTGGTCGGCATAGCCGTGACCAGCATGTTTTTCGCCCGCTTCGGCGCGCGCCTGGCGCACAAGCTGTCGCCGCGTCTGTTGAAACGCCTGTTCGCAGCCCTGCTGTTCTGTGTCGGCCTCAGCTTTTTGATTTGAATCGAGAGGAAGTTCCATGCTGCCTTACCCGCAGATAGACCCCGTGGCCTTGGCCATCGGGCCGCTGAAAATCCATTGGTACGGCCTGATGTACCTGATCGGCATCGGTGGCGCCTGGCTGCTGGCCTCGCGCCGGCTGAACCGCTTTGACCCTACCTGGAACCGCGAAAAACTGTCCGACCTGGTGTTCTGGCTGTCGATGGGGGTGATTGTCGGTGGCCGTTTGGGCTATGTGCTGTTCTACGACCTGCACGCTTACCTGGCCAACCCGACACTGATCTTCGAGGTGTGGAAGGGCGGCATGTCGTTCCACGGCGGTTTCATCGGCGTGATGCTGGCGGCCTTGTGGTTTGGCAAGCGCAACAACAAGTCGTTCTTCGAACTGATGGACTTCGTCGCCCCGCTGGTGCCGATCGGCCTGGGTGCCGGGCGTATCGGCAACTTCATCAACGCCGAGCTGTGGGGCAAGCCCACTGACGTGCCATGGGCGATGATCTTCCCGCCGTTCAGCGACCCGGCGCAGCTGCCGCGCCACCCGTCGCAGCTTTACCAGTTCGCGTTGGAAGGCGTTGCGCTGTTCGTCATCCTTTGGCTGTTCTCGCGCAAGCCGCGGCCAACCATGGCGGTTTCCGGCATGTTTGCGCTGTTCTACGGCATCTTCCGCTTCATCGTCGAATTCGTCCGGGTGCCGGACGCGCAGCTGGGTTATATCGCCTGGGGCTGGCTGACCATGGGTCAGATTCTCTGCGTACCGATGATCCTGGCTGGCCTTGGCCTGATCTGGTGGGCTTATAATCGCAAGCCTACGGCGAAACCCGCCTGATTAATCCCACGGCAGGGGCGATTCCCCTGCCGTTTTTGCTACAGGTAAGCCATGAAACAGTATCTGGAACTGGTCCGCGACGTTATCGAAAACGGCACGCTGCAGGGCAACCGCACCGGCATCCGCACCATCAGCCTGCCGGGCGCAATGCTGCGTTTCGACCTGCAGAAGGGCTTTCCGGCCATTACCACGCGCAAGCTGGCGTTCAAGTCGGCAATCGGCGAAATGGTCGGCTTCCTGCGTGGCGTGAACAACGCCGGTGAATTCCGCGAGCTGGGCTGCAAGGTGTGGGACCAGAACGCCAACGAAAACGCCCAGTGGCTGGCCAACCCGTTCCGCAAGGGCCATGACGACCTTGGCGAAATCTATGGCGTGCAATGGCGCCAGTGGCCGGGCTACAAGCGCATCCCGCTAAGCAACCCGGCGGCCATCGAAATGGCTGAGCAGGCGGGCTTCCGCAAGATTGCCCAGGACGAAGAGGACGGCGTTGCGTTCGTCATCCTGTACAAGGCCATCGACCAGGTGCGCCAGTGCCTGGACACCATCGCCAACGACCCGGGCAGCCGCCGTATCCTGTTCCACGGCTGGAACTGCGCGCAGCTGGACGAAATGGCCCTGCCGCCGTGCCACCTGCTGTACCAGTTCCACCCGAATATTGAGACCAGGGAAATTTCCCTGACCCTCTACATCCGCTCCAACGACCTGGGCCTGGGCACGCCGTTCAACCTCACCGAAGGCGCGGCGCTGCTGTCGCTGTTCGGCCGCCTGACCGGTTACACCCCGCGCTGGTTCACCTACTTCATCGGCGATGCCCATGTGTATGAAAACCACCTGGACATGCTGAACGAGCAGCTCAAGCGCGAGCCGCTGGACGCGCCGAAGCTGGTGATCAGCGATCGTGTGCCGGCGTTTGCCGAGACCGGGAAGTACGAGCCGGAGTGGCTGGAAAAGATCGAGCCGAGCGATTTCTGGTTGGAAGGGTATGAGCACCATGCGCCGATGACGGCGCCGATGGCGGTGTAAGCCTGCAGATTGCCGGGGGCGCTTTGCGCCCCTTTCGCGACACAAGGCCGCTCCTACAGGAGACTGCGTACCCCTGTAGGAGCGGCCTTGCCGGGGCGCCGGACCGGTCGGATGGGCTGCAAAGCAGCCCCAAAATTTCAATGCCCGTGGCTTCGCCCAACATGCGAATGCTCGGTATCCGGCACAGATACCGCCCCATTCGTCTCCAGTTGCTGCAAGATCGCGCACTCCGAACCCTGCGCATTGCAGCGCCGCCGCAGTTCTACCAACTGTTCCTGCAACGCCACCAGCCCATCGATCCGTGCCTGCACATGCTCGATATGCTCGTCGATGAGCGCATTGACGCTGCCACACGAATTATCCGGGCTGTCGCGCAGGCGTAGCAGGCTGCGGATTTCGTCCAGGGTCATGTCCAGCGTGCGGCAGTTGCGGATGAAGGTCAGCCGTTCCACATGGGCCTGGGTGTACAGCCGGTAGTTACCCTCGCTGCGCGCCGGTTCCGGCAGCAGGTTTTCCCGCTCGTAATAACGGATGGTTTCCACCGCGCAGTCGGTGGCCTTGGCCAATTCTCCGATCTTCATCACGAAATCTCCCGCTAATGGCTTGACCCTATAGTGGCTACAGGGTGTTCACTTGGCAACAGGCTCAATTTAAGGATGACCCCATGAACCAGCCTGTCAGCCACGAACACAAGCACGATCACCACGCTCATAGCTGCTGTGGCGCTGCCGCTGCACCCGCCAAGGTGCAACTGAGCGAGAACACCAGCAGCCACGCCCAGTTCAGCCGCTTTCGCATCGATGCCATGGACTGCCCCACCGAGCAGACGCTGATCCAGGACAAGCTGGGCAAGCTGGCGGGTATCGAGCAGTTGGAATTCAACCTGATCAACCGCGTGCTTGGCGTGCGCCATACCTTGAACGGTACCGCCGACATCGAGCGGGCCATCGATAGCCTGGGCATGAAGGCCGAGCCCATGGGTGCCGAGGACGACAATAGCGCCAGTGCTCAGCCACCGGCCAAGACCCGCTGGTGGCCGCTGGCGTTTTCAGGTGTTGCCGCGATCGCCGCCGAAATCGTGCACTTCTCCGCGCTCGCACCTGAGTGGGTGGTGGCAGCCCTGGCGCTGGCGGCCATCCTCGGCTGCGGGTTGGGCACCTACAAGAAGGGCTGGATAGCCCTGAAAAACCGCAATCTCAACATCAACGCGCTGATGAGCATTGCCGTTACCGGCGCGGTACTGATCGGCCAGTGGCCGGAAGCGGCCATGGTGATGGTGCTGTTCACCGTCGCCGAGTTGATTGAAGCCCATTCGCTGGACCGTGCACGCAACGCCATCAGCGGGCTGATGCAGTTGACCCCGGACATGGCCACGGTGCAGCAGGCCGATGGCCAGTGGCGCGACGTGGAGGTGCGGGAAGTGGCTGTCGGCGCGCGGGTGCGGGTGCGCCCCGGCGAACGCATTGGCTTGGACGGTGAGGTGACCGGTGGGCAATCAAGCGTCGATCAGGCGCCGATCACCGGCGAAAGCCTGCCTGTGGAAAAGGCTGTGGGTGACAAGCTGTTTGCTGGCACCATCAACCAGGCGGGCGCGCTGGAGTTCCGCGTCACCGCCGCTGCCGGGCAATCGACCTTGGCGCGGATCATCAAGGCTGTTGAAGAAGCGCAAGGTGCGCGGGCACCGACCCAGCGCTTCGTCGACCGTTTCTCGCGCATCTACACGCCGGCGGTGTTCGCCATTGCCCTGGTCGTGGCGGTCATTCCGCCACTGTTCATGGCCGGCGCCTGGTTCGACTGGGTCTATCGCGCGCTGGTGCTACTGGTGGTGGCTTGCCCGTGCGCCCTGGTGATCTCGACGCCGGTGACCATCGTCAGTGGCTTGGCTGCCGCGGCGCGCAAAGGAATCCTGATCAAGGGTGGCGTGTACCTGGAAGGCGGCCGGCATCTGGACTTCCTGGCCTTGGACAAGACCGGCACCATCACCCATGGCAAGCCGGTGCAGACCGATGCCGAGGTGCTGGAGCCGTTGTTCGAGGGCCGTGCGCAGGCCTTGGCCGCCAGCTTGGGCGAGCGTTCGGACCACCCGGTATCCCGTGCCATTGCGCAGTTCGGCAAGGAGCAGGGCCTGGCCTTGAGCGAGGTTGAAGACTTTGCGGCCCTGGCCGGGCGTGGCGTGCGCGGCAGCATCGGCGGTGAGGTCTACCACCTGGGCAACCACCGCTTGATCGAGGAGCTGGGGCTGTGCTCGCCGGAGCTTGAGGCCCAACTGGATACGCTGGAGCGTCAGGGCAAAACCGTCGTCCTGCTGCTCGACCGCACCGGCCCGCTGGCGCTGTTTGCCGTGGCCGACACGGTCAAGGACAGCAGCCGCCAGGCCATCGCCGAGCTGCATGAGCTGGGTATCAAGACTGTCATGCTGACCGGTGACAATCCGCACACCGCCCAGGCCATTGCGGCGGTGGTGGGTATCGACCGCGCCGAAGGCAACCTGCTGCCGGCCGACAAGCTGAAAACCATTGAAGCCCTGTACGCTCAGGGCCATCGGGTGGGCATGGTCGGTGACGGCATCAACGATGCGCCAGCGCTGGCCCGCGCCGAGATCGGCTTTGCCATGGCGGCGGCCGGTACCGACACCGCCATCGAGACGGCCGACGTGGCGCTGATGGACGACGACTTGCGGAAAATCCCGGCCTTCGTCAGGCTGTCGCGCCAAAGTGCGGCGATCCTGATGCAGAACATCGTTCTGGCGTTGGGTATCAAGGCGATATTCCTGGCGATCACCTTTGCCGGCATGGCCACCCTGTGGATGGCAGTGTTCGCCGACATGGGCGTGAGCCTGCTGGTGGTGTTCAACGGCTTGCGCCTGCTGCGCAAATAGAGGACGTGCATGCTGAGTGCTGAGCTGAAAGCCTTCTACATGGTGGCCCGCCTGGGCAGCATCACCCTGGCGGCGAAGAAGCTCGGGCTCAGCCAGCCCACGGTGACCACGCAGATCCGCAACCTGGAAAGCCAGTATGCGGTAGAGCTGTTCTTCCGTGGCGGGCGGCGTCTGGTGTTGAGCGAAGAGGGCGTGCGCCTGTTGCCGATGGTCAAGGCGCTGCTGCAGCAGGAGGCCGACATCGAGTTCGAGCTGCGCAACAGCGGCCAGGCTCAGGGTAGCTTGCGTATTGCAGCTACGGCGCCTTACTACATTCTTGACCTGGTCAAGATCTACCGCGAACGCCTGCCGCAGGTGGAAGTGGCGGTGGAGATCGGCAACTCGCAGCAGGTACTGGAAATGCTTGAGGACTACCGGGTGGATATCGCCGCTTCGTCACAACTGTTGGAGGACGCGCGACTGGTGCGGCGGGTGCTGGGGACTGACCCGCTGGTTGTAGCGGTGCACCGCAACCACCCGTTGGCCCAACGTCAGGCGGTATCGATCAAGGTGGTGGCCGGGCATTGCCTGCTGATGCGCGAAAAGGGCTCGACCACACGCAAGCTGACCGAGCAGATGCTGCAGGAAGCCGGCGTGAAGGCCGGGGCGCTGCTGGAAATCGGCAGCCGCGAGTCGATCCGCGAGGCGGTGCTGCGCAATATCGGCATCAGCGTGATTGCCCGCCACGAGGTGCCGCACAACCCCGAGCTGCGGGTGCTGGCCCTGGAGAATGCGCCGGTGATGCATGAGTACCTGTATTGCCTGAAAGAGCGGCGTCAGGCCCGGTTGCCGGCGGCGTTTTTGGGGGTGGCGCAGGAAGTGGCTGGGTCGCAGTTTTAGGCCTGTGTCTGCTTCTTCGCGGGTAAACCCGCTCCTACATTTTCCGCGTATACGCAACTCGTTGTAGGAGCGGGTTCATCGAGGCGTCGAACCGCCGCGAAGAGGCCCGCACAGGCCAATGCAAAATCTGCCTATACCACTATCACCAGCTTTTGCCTCAACGCCACAGAACCTTCGCACAGGCTTCCTAGCATGGCCCCCATCTCTTCGATGAGGCCTTGCCATGAACCACACCACCCCCGGCGCACAGATGAAAGTGCGCAACATCCACAAGCGCTTCGGTGCCTTCACCGCGCTCAACGATGTCTCGCTGGACATCGCCGCGGGCGAGCTGGTGTGCCTGCTCGGCCCGTCCGGCTGTGGCAAGACCACGCTGCTGCGCTGTATCGCCGGCTTGGAGCGCCAGGACCGCGGCACGCTGTACATCGGCGAGCGCGACATTTCCGAGCTGCCGCCGCAGGCCCGTGACTACGGCATCCTGTTCCAAACCTATGCGCTGTTCCCCAACCTGACCGTCGAAGCCAATATCGCCTACGGCCTGACCGCCAGCGGCCGTGAGCAGGCCCGCCAGCGGGTGGCCGAAATGCTCGAACTGGTAGGCCTTGCCGGCAGTGAGAAGAAGTACCCCGGCCAGCTCTCCGGTGGCCAGCAGCAACGCGTGGCCCTGGCCCGCGCGCTGGCGCCGTCGCCGTCGCTGCTGCTGCTCGACGAGCCGATGTCGGCGCTCGATGCCCGGGTGCGCGAGCACCTGTGCACCGAGCTGCGCCAGCTGCAACGCCAACTGGGCATCACCACGCTGATGGTCACCCACAACCAGGACGAGGCCATGCTGATGGCCGACCGTATTGCGGTGATGAACAACGGCCAGGTCGAGCAGTACGCCACCCCGCAGGAAATCTACGGCCAGCCAGCCACACCGTTCGTCGCCGAATTCGTCGGCCAGGGCAACTGGCTGCCGTTCCAGCGCAGCGGTGACAGCCATGCCCAGGTCGGTGGCATAAACATGCGTCTGTCCCCGGGCTCGGCCCAGGCCGACAGCGGCCGGCTGTTCTGCCGCCCGGAGGCGATCACGGTCAACCCGGTGGTGCACGAAGAAAATCTGTTCCCGGCCAAGGTCCGCGAGATTACTTTCCTCGGTAACCGCTGCCGCATGAGCTTCGAACTGAAGGCCCTGCCGGGCCATGCTCTGCTGGCCGAGCTGGCTCCCGAAGCCATGCCGCACCTGGGCTCGCAGGACATCTGGGTGGCGCTGCCACCGCAGAGCCTGCAGGTGTTTGCCTGAGATGGCCGCGCCAATGTCCCTGCCGCTGAGCCAGGTCAAAACCGCACCGCGTGCAGGTGTCGCGCTGGGTGACCGGTTGTTCGTCGTCGGCGGCAAGAGCCTGCTGCTGCTCCTGTTGGTGCTGGCGGTGCTGATGCCGCTGCTGGCGATCTTCTGGCGGGGTTTCAGTGGTGAAGCCGGCCAGGGCGGAGGCCTGCTGGCGGCCCGTGAACTGTTTGCCAGCGACAACTTCCACTGGCTGCTCGGCAATAGCCTGTCGGTGGCCGTCACCGTGGCGGCCATCGTGGTGCCGCTGGCCTATCTGTTTGCCTATGCCCTGCAGCGTACATTGATCCCGGCCAAGGGCCTGTGGCGGGGGATTTCGCTGTTGCCGCTGCTGGCACCGTCGATGCTGCCGGCCATCGCTCTGGTCTACCTGTTCGGCAACCAGGGGCTGCTGCGCGGGCTGCTCAACGACAACATCTACGGCTTCTGGGGCATCGTGCTGGGAGAGGCGATCTACACCTTCCCGCATGCGCTGATGATCCTGCTTTCGGCGCTGTCGCTGGCCGATGCCCGGCTGTTCGATGCGGCTTCCAGCATGGGCGCCGGCCCAGGCCGGGCGTTCACCAGCATCACCTGGCCAGCCACGCGCCAGGCGGTGTTCGCGGCGTTCTGCCTGGTCTTCACCCTGACCATCACCGACTTCGGCGTGCCGGTGGTGGTCGGTGGCGACTATCAGGTGCTGGCGCTGGAAGCCTATAAGGCGGTGGTCGGCCAGCAACAGTTCGGCCGTGGCGCGCTGATCGGCATGGTGCTACTACTGCCGGCGCTGTTCAGCTTCAGTGTCGACGCCTGGCTGCGCCGGGGTCAGGGCGAGGCCATGAGCGGCCGCGCCCAGGTGTTCGAGCCCAAGCCGTCGCGGGGCCGCGATGCCTGCTTCCTGGCCATTGTGCTGCTGGTATGCGCGGCGCTGCTGCTGGTGATCGGCATGGCGGTGTACTCGTCGCTGGTCACCTTCTGGCCTTACAACCTGTCGCTGTCGCTGCGTCACTATATGTTCGAAGGCACCGCCGGCGGTGGCTGGCTGGCCTACCGCAACAGCGTGACCATGGCCATTGGCACTGCGCTGATCGGCAGCCTCGTGATCTTCACCGGCGCCTACCTGATGGAGAAAACCCAGGGCCAGCGCCTGCTCAACCAGATGCTGCGCCTGCTCAGCTTCATCCCCATGGCTGTGCCGGGGCTGGTGCTGGGCCTGGGTTATGTCTTCTTCTTCAACCTCAACGGCAACCCGCTGCATGTGCTGTATGGCGGCATGGGGCTGCTGGTGGTATGCACCATCGCCCATTACCTGACCACCGCGCAGATGACCGCGACCACGGCGCTGCGCCACCTCGACGGCGAGTTCGAAGCCGCCGCGCTGTCGTTGAAGGCGCCGCTGTACAAGCATTTCCTGCGGGTGACCGTGCCGATCTGCCTGCCGGCGCTGCTGGATATCATCCGCTACCTGTTCGTCTCGGCGATGACCACCGTGTCGGCGGCGATCTTCCTGTACAGCCCCGACACCATCCTGGCGGCCGTCGCCGTACTGAACATGGACGACGCCGGCAACGTCGGCGGCGCTGCTGCCATGTCCACCCTGATTTTGCTGACCAGCGCCGGCGCTTCACTGCTGCTGGCTGCAGCCTCACGCGGCCTGCTGCGCCGCTCCCAAGCCTGGCGCCAACGCGCCGCGACCGTCTGACCTGTAAGGAACCTACCCATGTACAAGCACCTTGCACTTGCCGCTGCCGTTTCTGCCGTGTTCAGCCTGCAGGCTTCGGCCGCTGGTACCCAGCTGACGGTCTACACCGCGCTGGAGGCCGAACAGCTCAAAAGCTACAAGCAGGCCTTCGAAAAGGCCAACCCGGACATCGAGATCAAGTGGGTACGCGATTCCACCGGCATCATCACCGCCAAGCTGCTGGCCGAGAAAGACCGACCGCAAGCGGACGCGGTATGGGGCCTGGCGGCCTCCAGCCTGGCCATTCTCGACCAGAACGGCATGCTTGAAGCCTATGCGCCGAAGGATCTGGGCAAGATTTCCCCTAACTACCGCGACGCTGCCAACCCGCCGGCTTGGGTGGGCATGGATGTGTGGGCCGCGACCCTCTGCTTCAATACCATCGAGGCCGAGAAGCAGGGCCTGAGCAAGCCGGTGAGCTGGCAGGACCTGACCAAGCCCGAGTACAAGGGCAAGATCGTCATGCCTAACCCGGCCTCGTCGGGCACCGGCTTCCTGGATGTGAGTGCCTGGCTGCAGACCTTTGGCGAGCCGCAGGGCTGGGCCTACATGGATGCGCTGCACCAGAACATCGGCCAGTACGTTCATTCCGGTTCTAAGCCATGCAAGCTGGCGGCGGCGGGCGAGTTCCCGATCGGTATCTCGTTCGAGTACCCCGCCGTGCAGTTGAAGCGCCAGGGTGCGCCGCTGGATATCGTGTTGCCGAAGGAAGGGTTGGGCTGGGAGATCGAGGCGACGGCCGTGATCAAAGGCTCGCCCAAGGCGGATTCGGCCAAGCGCCTGGCTGATTTTTCCGCCAGCCCGGCGGCCATGGAGTTGTACAAAGAGAACTTCGCCGTGCTGGCTGCGCCGGGGATTGCCAAGCCGCAGACCGAGTTGCCGGCGGATTATGAACAGCGCTTGATCAAGAACGACTTTGCCTGGGCTTCGAAGCACCGTGACGAGATTTTGGCCGAATGGCGCAAGCGCTATGACGGCAAGTCGGAGAAGGTGGCCCAGCAGTGATTGGGTGAGGGCTGGCAGGTGCATGCCTTGAGGTTTTTGGCGCCTGTGAGATCGAGCGCCGCCCGCGCGGCGCTTCGCGGCACAAGGCCGCTCCCACATCTGTTTCGGGCCAATCCATCCTGTGAGGCTGCCGCTGTCCGCCTTGTTTGTTCCATTCAATATTAGAGGGGACGCCTTTGCCCTTCATCCATCTCCAGCCATGCACCAAGGGCGCGCGTGCCTATGCCACAGGAATAATTGGCCCGAAACAGATGTGGGAGCGGCCTTGCGCCGCGAAGCGCCGCGCGGGCGGCGCTCGATCTCAGAGGCGATACACCCCTGAAGGCATGCACTTGGCTGCCCATTCAAAACTGTAAAACCAACGCCTCCAACTGCTCCTGCCGCTCAGTCTGGTTCAGCTTCGCCCCAGGATTGAGCGTCGACCACTGCGGATGCGCCCGCGCCTTCACCAGCGCCTCCGGCAACTTGCCCTCGCGCCAGGCCTTTTCATCCAGCTCACCCAACCTGATGCTGTCTTGCGCTGCATGCCCGCGGTTATCCAGCGCCACCATCAACTGCTGCTGACGCAAGGCCAGCAAACGCAGCACCGTGTCGTCCACGGTCAGTTCACGCTTGCCCTTGAGCTTGCCCATCAACCGCGCCCCATAGTTGCGCGCGGTCTGCAACGCACCACCGGCAATCGCCCCGGCCAGCGCCGCAGCACCCAGGGTAAGACCGCCAACCAGCAGATCGACCCCGGCACCTGCCGCAGCCCCGGCCGCCACGCCGCTGCCCAGGCGCACGCCCAGCAGCTTCAACGTCTCGGAGTTGAACAGGTCGTCGCCCCACCGCCCATCCAGCAACGGCAGGTCGCTGGCATGGGCATCCTCGCGGCGGAAGGCATACAGCTTGAGCAACGCCTCGACGCAACGCTGCTCCCGTTGGCGGATATCCTGGCGCAGCGCCTCGATAGCGCGGGCCTCGGCCGCTGGCTCGGCCTCGACGCTACGCCGACAGGCAGCGCAGTCCAGCAGCAGCTCGGCAATCAGCCGCTTGCCGCTGTGTTGGCGGGCCAGGCGCTGCGCCTGCTGGTCGTCGATCAAGCGTTGCAGGGCCGGGCGGGCGTCCTCCAGCAGCAGGGCCAGGCTCTCGTACAAACGGCGCTCGCCATCCTCCGGTGGGGCCACGCTGTCGAACCGCACCAACGCGTGAAGGCCAAGCCGGGCAAGGGCTTCACGCCATTGCGGCTCGCGGTGCTGGTGGCTGGCGACAAAGTTGAGCACCGGCAGCAACGGCTTGCCGCAGCTGGCCAGCACCTCCAGTTCGTCACGGTACTTGGCCAGCACTGGCTCGCGGGCATCGATCACGTACAGGCCGGCATTGCTGGCCAGCAACTGGCGCAGCACTTTGGCCTCCTGCTCGAAACGCTGGCGCGCTTCGCTGCCCTGCAGGAACCGCTCGAGGCGGGCCGGGCCATCCAGGCGCTCGCCCGGGCGCTCCAGGCGTTCGAGGTAGTCGAGCAAGGCAATGGCGTCTTCCAGGCCGGGGGTGTCGTACAGCTCCAGCAAGGGTTCGCCATCCACCGACAGCCGCGCACCTTCGACATGGCGGGTGGTACTGGGCCGATGCGACACCTCGCCGAAGTCTACGTCGCGGGTGAGGGTGCGCAGCAGTGAAGTCTTGCCAACGTTGGTGTGGCCGACCACGGCCAGTTTCAGCGGCTCAGTCATGGCCATGCTCCAGCCAGGTCAGCGGTGAGGTGTCGGCATGCTGCAGGCCAAGCCGGTCAAGGGCTTCGTGCCAGTCGCCGAGGCGCTGGGCATCAAGGGCCTGGCCCGGGGCGGCCTGCAGCAGCCAGATACGGGTTGCCCCGGCATTGCGCGCCAGCTCGGCAAGCAGCGCCAGGCTGCCGCGGTCGGGTGAGCGGCGCGGGTCGCAAGCGATGGCCAGGCGTGCCGGCGGGAAGCGGCTGAGCTGTTCCAGCAGGCGGTTGCGCGATTCGCGGCTGTCGAGCACGCCGGCATCGATCACGCTTTTCGGCAGGGCGGGTGGCCAAGGGCGCTGGTCGTCCAGCTCCAGGCCGACCAGCAGGGCACCGCTGCTGCCACTTTCCAGCTGGCCGGCGGCAAACGTTGGCAATGCCTCGGGCGCGGCGTCCTGCACGCCAATGCGCTCGCTGCGCGGCATCAACGCTTCGCGCAGTTGCGCATAGCCGGGCAGGCTCAGGTCCAGCGCCAGGCGTTCGCGGCCTTGGCGCCAGCGCCACAGGCACAGCCCGGCCAGCAGCAGGCGCGGCAGCAGACCGTACACCAGCACCACCCCGAGCAGCCAACTGGCCCAGGCCTGGCGCGCCAGGTCGAGGGCCGGCAGGCTGTCGCCGCTGGCGCGGATCATGGCCTCGTCAGGCATGGCAAAACCCAGCAGCGAGGGCAGGGCGCCCAGCGCCTGGGTCAGGTGGATGAACGGGTCGGCGGCCAGCAGGGTGGTTTCCCAGACAAAGCCATAGCGCCGGGTGGCCAGCAACGCCAGTAGCATGCCCAGCGCGGTAAGCATCGCCAGCAGCCACAGGCCGTGCACCAGCAGGCCGAGCAGCCAGCGGTTGAGGCGCTGGCGTTGCAGCAGTACCAACAGGGCCGGCGCCAGGTGCGCGGCCTTGGCATCGCGGGCAAAGCGCTCGCTCAGCCACAGCCACAGGCGGCCCAGCCCCGCGCCATGCTCGCCACTCAAGGCAAAGCCGATGGCCCAGCCCAGCAGCGTCAGCAGGTTCAGCCCGAGCAGGCTGCCCAGCGCCCAGAATACGTTGACCGGGCGCTGGCCGTCGCCGAGGGCAGCCAGGGCCAGGCCGGCGCCGCTGAGCACGGCCAGCAGCAGCAGGGCCAACAAGGCCAGGCGCGCGCCCTGCTTCCAGTGGCGCAATGCGCTGCTGATACCATCGCGTTCAGCCAGGAACAGCGCCCGGTTTTCGATGCGCGTCGCGAGGTCGCCGCCAAGCTGGCGGGCATGGCGGTTGGCTTCCTGGTCTTCCAGCAGGCCGGCGTGTTCCTCGCGCAGGCGTACCGCTTCGGTGAGCCAGCGCTTGTCCAGTGAGGTCGGTGCAGTCACAAGGTCTTCCATTGCACAGGTCAGGGCAGAAGCATAACCCACACGCCCGGTGCTATCCTCGCTGGCATGAATACATCACTCCCCCTCAGCCTGATCGCGGCTCACGCCGAGAACCGCGTGATCGGCATCGACAACTCCATGCCCTGGCACCTGCCGGGGGACTTCAAGTACTTCAAGGCCACCACCTTGGGCAAGCCCATCATCATGGGGCGCAAGACCTGGGATTCCTTGGGCAGGCCGCTGCCTGGGCGCTTGAACATTGTGGTCAGCCGCCAGGCCGGGCTGGAACTGGTGGGGGCTGAGGTATTCGGCTCGCTGGAAGAGGCGCTGGTGCGGGCCGAGCAGTGGGCGCGCGAGAAAGGCGTTGATGAGCTGATGCTGATTGGCGGGGCGCAGCTGTATGGGCAGGCGCTGGAGAAGGGGCTGGTCAGCCGCATGTACCTGACGCGCGTGGAGTTGGCGCCGGAAGGGGATGCGTGGTTTCCTGAGTTTGATGCGGGGCAGTGGCAGCGGGTTTCGAGTGAAGCGCAGGTTGAGGAAGGCAAGCCTGCGTACCACTTTGAGGTTTGGGACAGGGTTTGAGATTGTTGGGGCTGCTTTGCAGCCCTTCGCGGCGGTTCGACGCCTCGATAAACCCGCTCCTACATTTACCGCGTGAGTCCAAGGCCTGCGCGGTACCTGTGGGGGCGGGCGCGCCCGCGTAGAATCCAACGCGGTGCATGGCACCGGCTGCGCCGGTGTTCGCGGGCACGCCCGCTCCCACAGTCAGGTGAGTAGCTTGATGATCACGGCGGTGACGGTGGCCACCGTGGTGACAAAACCCACGGCGATGGCTACCGGGTACCAGAAGGTTTCACGGGTCATCTTGACGGCCTCGGCATTCAGCTTGCGCGTTTCGGCCATCAACTTGTCCACCTCGACGCGGATCTTGGCGACCTCGACCCGAATCTTTTCGGCTTCGACCTGGGTCATGTCGTACGGCTGCATGGTGGTTCCTTTCCCTCGGAATAGTCGCTAAGCCCGGCTAGCAGTATAGCGACGCCAGTAGCCAGCTGTTGCTCGCTTCCTATGCCATTGCGTTACTGGATATTGGGCTGCTTTGCAGCCCATCGCCGGCAAGCCGGCTTCCACAGATTGCACAAGGCTTAAGGCCGGTGGAGAACCTGTGGGGGCTGGCTTGCCGGCGATAGAGCCCTGTCAGGAGTGGCTCAACTCGGCATGCTCATCGCCTGCCAGCACATCCTTGTCGGTCTCTTTCAACAACTGGCTCGTCACCACGCCAGCAGTCATCGAACCATTCACGTTCAATGCCGTGCGGCCCATGTCGATCAGCGGCTCTACCGAAATCAGCAGCGCCACCAGCTCTACCGGCAAGCCCATGGCTGGCAACACGATCAGCGCGGCGAAGGTGGCACCGCCGCCAACCCCGGCAACCCCTGCCGAACTCAGCGTGACGATGGCCACCAGGGTGGCGATCCACAGCGGGTCGAAGGTATCGATGCCCACTGCCGGCGCGACCATCACCGCCAACATGGCGGGATAGAGCCCGGCGCAGCCGTTCTGGCCAATGGTGGTGCCGAACGAGGCGCTGAAGCTGGCAATCGACTGCGGCACGCCCAGGCGGCGGGTTTGCGCTTCGATGTTCAGCGGGATGCTGGCGGCGCTGGAGCGGCTGGTGAAGGCAAAGGTCAGTACCGGCCACACCTTGCGGAAGAAGCGCAGCGGGCTCACGCCGGTGGCGGCCAGGATGACGGCATGCACCACGAACATCAGCGCCAGGCCCAGGTACGACACCACCACGAAGCTGCCCAGTTTGAGGATGTCTTCCATGTTCGAGCTGGCGACCACCTTGGTCATCAGCGCGAGTACGCCATAGGGGGTCAGCTTCATCACGACCCGCACCAGGCGCATCACCCAGGCCTGCAGGGTGTCGATGGCCGACAAAGCACGCTCGCCTTTTTCGGCATCGTCCTTGATCAGCTGCAACGCAGCCAGGCCTACGAACACGGCGAAGATCACCACGCTGATGATCGAGGTCGGCTTGGCCCGCGCCAGGTCACCCACCGGGTTGCTGGGGATAAACGACAGCAGCAACTGCGGAATGTTGAGGTCGGCGACCTTGCCCGCGTAGTCGCTGTGGATAACCTGCATGCGCGCGCTTTCCTGCACGCCGGCTACCAGGCCTTCGGCGCTGAGGCCGAACAGGTTGGTCAGGACAATGCCGATCAGCGCAGCAATGGCCGTGGTCAGCAGCAGGGTGCCAATACTCAGCACGCTGATGCGGCCCAGCGACGAAGCATTGTGCAGGCGCGCCACGGCACTGAGGATCGAGGCGAAGATCAGTGGCATGACGATCATCTGCAACAGGCCGACATAGCCGTTGCCGACCAGGTCGAGCCAGCTGATGGTGGCCTTGAGCACGGGGTGGCCAGCGCCATAGACCGTGTGCAGGGCCAGGCCGAAGACTACGCCCAGCACCAGGCCTAGCAGTACCTTCTTGGCCAGGCTCCAGTCAGTGCGGCGGGTTTGTGCCAGGCCCAGCAACAGGGCCAGGAACGCCAGCAGGTTAAGTGACAGCGGCAGGTTCATTGAAGCTCCAGCAGAAAAAAGCAGAAGAGGCATCGCCTCTGTGAGCGATTGCGAACGGAAATGCTAACAGCCTGAAAACAAACGAATTTATACCCAAATGGAATGTGCATAGTCGTTTATGGAATAACGGCGTGTCGCAGATTGCAATGAACACGGCGTTTGCTGCTGCCTGGAGGTCGTTATCGGTGGCTGCCGACCGGGACAGTTGCACTAGCGTTTCTGGGTCATTTCAGGAGATTCGTGCATGAGAGTCGCTGTGAAAGCCGCCGCCATCGGCCTGTCCCTGCTGTTCAGTATCGAAACCTTCGCCACCGAGCTCAAACATTGGCCTGCCGAGGCCGCCAGGCAGCTCGACAGCATGATCGCCGCCAATGCCAATAAAGGTAACTATGCGGTGTTCGACATGGACAACACCAGTTACCGCTACGACCTTGAGGAAGCCTTGCTGCCGTTTATGGAAAACAAGGGGCTGCTGAGCCGCGACAAGCTCGACCCGTCGCTGAAGCTGATGCCGTTCAAGGACACCGCCGAGCAGAAGGAAAGCCTGTTCAGCTACTACTACCGTTTGTGTGAAGTCGACGACATGGTTTGCTACCCGTGGGTGGCCCAGGTGTTCTCCGGCTTTACCCTCAAGGAGTTGAAGGTGCAGGTGGATGAGCTGATGGCATCGAACAAGCCGATCCCCGCCACGTATTACGAAGGCGACCAGGTCAAGGCCATCGAAGTGCAGCCGCCCAAGGTGTTTCAGGGCCAAGCCGAGCTGTACAACAAGCTGATGGAGAACGGTATCGAGGTCTATGTGATCTCGGCCGCCTCCGAAGAGCTGGTGCGCATGGTCGCCTCGGACCCGAAGTACGGCTACAACGTGAAGCCGCAGAATGTGATTGGTGTAAGCCTGCTGCTCAAGGACCGCGCCAGCGGCCAACTGACCACCGCGCGTAAGCAGATCAGCGCCGGGCACTACGACGCCAAGGCCAACGAAGGCTTGGAGCTGACCCCGTACCTGTGGACCCCGGCCACCTGGATGGCGGGCAAGCAGGCGGCGATCCTGACCTACATCGATGAATGGAAGAAGCCGGTGCTGGTGGGTGGCGATACGGCGAGCAGTGATGGCTACATGCAGTTTCATGGGGTGGACGTGGGCAAGGGCGGCATCCACCTGTGGATAAACCGCAAGGCCAAGTACATGGACCAGCTGAACGGGATGATTGCCAGGCATGCGGCGGCGCAGGCCAAAGAAGGGTTGCCGGTGACGGCGGACAAGAACTGGGTGATCGTGACGCCGGAGCAGATTCAGTAAGGGTTAGGTTCTATTTAAACCGGCTGCGCCCTGGCAGATGTAGATCCAATGACTATGGTTGATGGCACATAGATATCATTTCTGCCAGAGGTTGCCAGTGGCTATTCGAGATCAGCAGTTCATCTACCATCTGACAAGCATCGAAAATGTCCCTTCCATCATGCGAAGGGGCTTGCTTCCCAGAGCCCATCTGGAGGCGGGGTTCACCGATATCGCTGATCCTGAAATTATCGAAGGTCGGCGTGGCGAGGCTCTGGAACAGTTTGTGCCATTTCACTGGTTTGCGAAAAACCCCTTCGATGGCAGAGTGCATCAGGACCGACCGGACGAGCGTTTTGTGTTGATTGCCGTGGCCAGGAATCACGCTCGTGAGTCAAATTGGCGGGTGATACCAAGGCATCCATTAGCCGGTGGCACTCTTGAATTACTAGATTATGAAGCAGGGGTTGGAGCGATTGACTGGGACATGATGGAGCGACGAGAGTATCGTGATCCTTTGTGCAAGCACATTTGCATGGCTGAGTGCTTAGCTCCGGGCCCAGTATTGGTGGCCCAGTTTGCAAAAATCTATACGCCATCACCTGAAATCCAGCAATTCGTGGCGCGGGAGGCTAGAGGAGCGGGGATGGGCAATCTGTGGATCGACTCGAATCCAAACATGTTCCCACCTAGATGATCTATTCCAGTCTCAACCCATCCAAGGCGCTGATCTGGCGAATTGTTCACCGCGATAACCTGCCGTGGCTTCTGGATCATGGGCTGCACGCTGTCTCCTCCGGGAAGCTTTCCAGCGCTTACGTTGGAATCGGTAATCCAGAGCTGATCAGCAAGCGAGCGCAACGCCACGTGCCGATAGAGCCCAATGGGACGCTGGCAGATTATGTGCCTTTCTACTTCACCCCGTTCTCCGTGATGATGAAGAACATCCATTCGGGGTGGGGCGTTCCTCAGCGGCGGAACGAAGAGATCGTGATTCTTGTCTCCAGCCTGTACCATGCGCAGTCGCTGGGTCTGCGGATTGTCTTCACGGACGCCCATGCCTACCCGCATTGGGCCGGCTATTACAGCGATCTCACGCAGCTGGACAAAATCGATTGGGAGATTTTGCAGCGCAGGGACTTCAAACGTGACCCTGATGACCCTCGAAAAATGGAACGTTATCAGGCTGAGGCCCTTATCCATGGACATGTCCCGGTCGCTGGCCTTCTGGGAATTGTCTGCTACAACGAAGCTTTGAAGAGTCGTGTCGACAAGGAGGTTCAGCAACGTCAGCTGAACCTCCCCGTATATGCTCGCCCTGGGTGGTACTTCTGATGATCCGCTTTATGCAAGGTAACCTGCTGGAGGCCAAGGCCGAAGCGCTGGTTAATACAGTCAACACCGTAGGGGTGATGGGGAAAGGCATCGCGCTGATGTTCAAGGAGCGTTTTGCCGAAAACTATCGTCAGTATGCTGCTGCCTGCAAAGCGAAAGAAGTAGTTACCGGGAAGATGTTTGTCACCGAGGTACGTGAGCTGGACGGTCCGCGCTGGATTGTGAATTTTCCAACCAAACGGCATTGGCGCTCCCCTTCGCAAATTGGCTGGATCGTCGATGGTCTCCATGATTTGCGCACCTTCATTATCGAGAACCAAGTGGCATCGATTGCTATCCCTCCACTTGGCGCTGGTAATGGAGGGTTGCCTTGGGCTGCGGTACGAGAACAGATTCAGAGCGTTCTAAGTGATCTGGATACGGATATTCTCGTTTTCGAGCCTACGGCAAATTATCAAAACGTTTCCAAACGCAGTGGTGTTGAGAACTTGACCCCGGCTCGAGCATTGATCGCAGAGCTGGTGCGCCGCTATTGGGTGTTAGGGATGGAGTGCAGCTTGCTTGAAGTCCAGAAGCTTGCTTGGTTTCTGGAGCGATCAATCGAGCGATTCACGCCAGGCATCAATCCATTGGAGTTGAAGTTTGTCGCCCATAAGTATGGTCCTTACGCCAACCGGCTTGAGCACCTGCTAGACAACCTGGATGGCAGCTATTTGCACTGCGGAAAGCGGATCAGCGATGCAGGCCCTCTGGACGTGATCTGGTTTGATGAGGGGCGAAAGTCATTTGTACAGGCGTATTTGAATAGTGAAGCCAAGGCCTATTTGCCGGCGTTGGAGTTTACTGCCGAATTGATCGATGGTTTCGAGTCTCCATTTGGTATGGAGCTACTGGCCACCGTTGATTGGTTGTTGCATGAGGATGGTGTTGAACCAACGGTCCCGGCAGTTCGCGAACATCTGAAAAGTTGGTCTGGAGGGGCAGGTGCCGCAGCTCGAAAAAGCAAATTGTTCGATGACGAGTCACTTGGAATCGCTCTTCAAAAGCTGTCAATGTTTCGATCGGACCCAGCCACCTCGCTTTATTGACCTTCAATGAGCAATCAAAAAAACCGGCGCACAAGGCGCCGGTTTCTTATGCGGTCAGAGCATCATAGTCCTTCCAACATCGCCTTGTTACGCACAGCGCCCTTGTCGGCACTGGTCGCCAGCAGGGCATAGGCCTTCAGTGCAGTGGTCACTTTGCGCGGGCGGACTTCAGCCGGTTTCCAGCCCTTCTTGTCCTGCTCGACGCGGCGCTCGGCCAGCGCTTCGTCGCTGACCAGCAGGTTGATCGAACGGTTAGGGATGTCGATCAGCACCTTGTCGCCGTCGCGCACCAGGCCGATAGCACCGCCTGCAGCGGCTTCCGGCGAGGCGTGGCCGATCGACAGGCCCGAGGTGCCGCCCGAGAAGCGGCCGTCGGTGAGCAGGGCGCAGGCCTTGCCCAGGCCTTTGGACTTCAGGTACGAGGTCGGGTACAGCATTTCTTGCATGCCCGGGCCGCCTTTCGGGCCTTCGTAGCGGATGATCACGATGTCGCCGGCCTTCACTTCGTCGGCGAGGATGCCGCGCACGGCGCTGTCCTGGCTCTCGAAGATCTTCGCGTTGCCTTCGAATACGTGGATCGATTCGTCGACACCGGCGGTTTTCACCACACAACCGTCCACTGCAATGTTGCCGTAGAGCACGGCCAGGCCGCCTTCTTGCGAGTAGGCGTGTTCGAAGCTGCGGATGCAGCCGTTTTCGCGGTCGTCATCCAGGGTTTCCCAACGGGTCGACTGGCTGAACGCGGTCTGGGTCGGGATACCGGCAGGGCCGGCCTTGAAGAAGGTGTGCACGGCTTCGTCATCAGTCTGGGTGATGTCCCATTTGGCGATGGCTTCTTCCATGCTGCGGCTGTGCACGGTCGGCAGGTCGGTGTGCAGCAGGCCGCCACGGGCCAGCGAACCGAGGATGCTGAAGATGCCGCCGGCGCGGTGTACGTCTTCCATGTGGTACTTCTGGATATTCGGCGCAACCTTGCACAGCTGTGGCACCTTGCGCGACAGGCGGTCGATGTCACGCAGGTCAAACGCCACCTCGCCTTCCTGTGCAGCGGCCAGCAGGTGCAGGATGGTGTTGGTCGAACCGCCCATGGCGATGTCGAGCATCATGGCGTTTTCGAACGCCTTGAAGTTGGCGATGCTGCGTGGCAGTACCGACTCGTCGTTCTCGCCGTAGTAGCGTTTGCACAGCTCGACAATGGTGCGGCCGGCAGTCAGGAACAGCTGCTCGCGATCAGAGTGGGTGGCCAGGGTCGAACCGTTGCCCGGCAGGGCCAGGCCCAGGGCCTCGGTCAGGCAGTTCATCGAGTTGGCGGTGAACATACCGGAGCACGAACCACAGGTCGGGCAGGCGCTGCGCTCGTATTCGGCGACTTTCTCGTCGGACGCGGTGGAATCGGCGGCGATGACCATGGCGTCGACCAGGTCCAGGCCGTGGCTGGCCAGCTTGGTCTTGCCGGCTTCCATCGGGCCGCCGGACACGAAGATCACCGGGATGTTCAGGCGCAGGGCGGCCATCAGCATGCCGGGGGTGATCTTGTCGCAGTTGGAGATGCATACGATGGCGTCGGCGCAGTGCGCGTTGACCATGTATTCCACGGCGTCGGCAATGATCTCGCGGCTTGGCAGCGAGTACAGCATGCCGTCGTGGCCCATGGCGATGCCGTCATCAACCGCGATGGTGTTGAATTCCTTGGCCACGCCACCGGCGCGTTCGATTTCGCGGGCGACCAGCTGGCCCAGGTCCTTCAGGTGCACGTGGCCCGGGACGAACTGGGTGAACGAGTTGGCGATGGCGATGATCGGTTTCTTGAAGTCTTCGTCCTTCATACCGGTGGCGCGCCACAGGGCCCGGGCGCCGGCCATGTTGCGGCCCTGGGTGGAAGTCTTGGAACGATAATCAGGCATGAAACACTCCTGGCGGCTTAATCAGGTCACAGAAAGGGGAGTGAGCTTCTCTTGTCCTTTGTACCGCAGGCCGGTTGCCACAGGCACGGATGGGGCCGAAGACCGCGCGGGATCGCCGCGTGCTTGGCCAGAGCTCATAAACCCGCCGGGGATGACTGGCGATGAATAGGCCGATTCTACACCGCTGGCGCGGTGAGGGAATGCAGATGTGGATAGTTGGCGGGGTGTTTGCAGCAGGAAAGGGCCGCAAGGCGGCCCTTTTTGGCACAGATCAGCTGTTTGGCAGCAAGCGGCAGGTGATGCTCTTGATGTAGCGGGTTTCGGCAATGGCCGGGTGCACAGGGTGGTCTGGGCCTTGGCCGCCGCGCTCCAGCAATTGCATGTTGCGGTCCAGGTGGCGAGCGCTGGTCAGCAGGATGTTGTGCAGGTCGTCCTCGGGCAGGTGCATGGAGCACGAGGCGCTGACCAGGATGCCGTCCTTGTTCAGCATGCGCATGGCCTGTTCGTTCAGGCGGCGGTAGGCCGCTTCGCCGTTTTTCAGGTCCTTCTTGCGCTTGATGAACGCGGGAGGGTCGGCAATGATCACGTCGAAGCGCTCTTCGGCGGCCTTGAGCTCGCGCAGGGCTTCGAACACGTCGCCTTCGATGCAGGTCAGCTTCTCGCTGATGCCGTTCAGCGCGGCGTTACGCTCCACACCGTCCAGGGCAAAGCCCGAGGCATCGACGCAGAACACTTCGCTGGCGCCGAACGCGCCGGCCTGTACGCCCCAGCCACCGATATAGCTGAACAGGTCGAGGACACGCTTGCCCTTCACGTAGGGGGCCAGGCGCGCGCGGTTCATGCGGTGGTCGTAGAACCAGCCGGTTTTCTGGCCTTCACGGACCGGCGCTTCGAACTTTACGCCGTTCTCTTCCAGCGGCACCCAGTCCGGTACTTCGCCGTAGACGGTCTCGACATAGCGCTGCAGGCCTTCGGCATCGCGGGCGGCGGAGTCGTTCTTGAACAGGATGCCGCTGGGCTTGAGCACCTGGATCAGGGCGGCGATCACGTCGTCCTTGTGCGCTTCCATGGTGGCCGAGACCAGTTGTACCACGAGGATGTCGAAGAAACGGTCGACCACCAGGCCTGGCAGCAGGTCGGAATCGCCGTAGACCAGGCGGTAGCATGGCTGATCGAACAGGCGCTCGCGCAGCGACAGGGCCACGTTCAGGCGGTGTACCAGCAGCGACTTGTCCAGTGGCAGCTTGATGTCGCGCGATAGCAGGCGGGCGCAGATCAGGTTGTTCGGGCTCAGTGCGACGATACCCAGCGGCTTGCCGTTGGCAGCCTCGAGAATGGCCTGCTGGCCGGCCTGGAAGCCTTGCAGTGGGGTCGCGCTGACATCGACTTCGTTGCTGTAGACCCACAGGTGGCCGGCGCGCAGGCGGCGGTCGGCATTGGCTTTGAGGCGAAGGCTGGGCAGGGACATGACGTCGCTCCGGGAAAAAGAGCGGGATTATAGCGTGTCTGCCTTGTTTTCGCCTTTAGAGGTGTGGTGGCTGGGAGATCGAGCGCCGCAGGTGTTCGCCGATATATTTTCAGCGCCTGTGAGATCGAGCGCCGCCCGCGCGGCGCATCGCGGATAAATCCGCTCCTACATTTGTTGCAACGTGCCGAACCTGTGAAGCCATGGTTGCCCGCCTTGGCGCATGTCTCAATTCATGTGAGACGGCATCAATGCCCACCTCAAACTCCCGTCAAGCCAGCAAGGCTGACAACCATGGCCTCACAGGCATGGCCACGTTGCAACAAATGTAGGAGCGGATTTATCCGCGATGCGCCGCGCGGGCGGCGCTCGATCTCCCAGGCGCAAAACCTGTCACGGCGAGCACATAGAGGGTTAAAATCGCCGGTCCTAAACGAGTGTGCACGTATGTCCCAAGAACTCAGCGCCGAACAGATCCAGCAAGCCTTGCAAGGCATCACCATCCCGCCGCAACCGCAGATCATGGTCGACCTGCAGTTCGAGCAGTACATGCCCGACCCTGACCTGGAAACCATCGCCAAGCTGATTTCCCAGGACCCGGGCCTCTCCGGTGCCTTGCTCAAGCTGGTCAACTCGGCGCAGTTCGGCCTGTCCAACAAGATCGGCTCGATCCAGCGCGCAGTGAACCTGCTGGGCAGCCGTTCGATCATCAACCTGATCAACGCCCAGTCGATCAAGGGCGAGATGAGCGACGAGACCATCGTTACCCTCAACCGCTTCTGGGACACCGCCCAGGATGTGGCGATGACCTGCCTGACCCTGGCCAAGCGTACCGGCATCCAGCCGGCAGACGAGGCCTATACCCTCGGCCTGTTCCACGACTGTGGCGTGCCGCTGATGCTCAAGCGCTTCCCCAATTACATGGATGTGCTGGAAGAAGCCTATGCCAAGGCCGATGGGGAAACGCGGGTGGTCGATACCGAAAACCGCGCCTTCAACACCAACCATTCGGTGGTCGGCTACTTCACCGCCAAGTCCTGGCGCCTGCCGGAGCACCTCACTGCGGCCATCGCCAACCACCACAATGCCCTGGCGGTGTTCCGCGACGAGAGCTGCCGCAATACCCAGAGCCAGCTGAAAAACCTGCTGGCAGTGCTGAAAATGGCCGAGCACATCTGTGCGTCCTACCGGGTGCTGGGTAACCAGACAGTCGACCACGAATGGAGCGTGGTCGGCCCGCTGGTGCTCGATTACATTGGTTTGTCGGAATACGATTTCGAAAACCTCAAGCAGAACATTCGCGAGCTGGGCGGGCACTGACACATGCCGGAACTACCCGAAGTAGAAACCACCCGGCGCGGTATCGCGCCTCATCTGGAGGGCCAGCGGGTCAGCCGCGTGGTGGTGCGTGACCGGCGCCTGCGCTGGCCGATCCCTGACGACCTTGATGTGCGCCTGTCGGGGCAACGCATCATCACGGTCGAGCGGCGCGCCAAATACCTGTTGATCAATGCCGAAGTCGGCACCCTGATCAGCCACTTGGGCATGTCGGGCAACCTGCGCCTGGTCGAGCTGGGTTTGCCGGCGGCCAAGCATGAGCATGTCGACATCGAGCTGGAGTCGGGATTGATGCTGCGCTACACCGACCCACGCCGCTTTGGCGCCATGCTGTGGAGCCTGGACCCGTTGAACCATGAACTGCTGCTGCGCCTGGGGCCGGAGCCACTGACCGACCTGTTCGACGGTGAGCGGCTGTTCCAGTTGTCGCGTGGGCGGTCGATGGCGGTCAAGCCGTTCATCATGGACAACGCGGTGGTGGTGGGGGTAGGCAACATCTACGCCACCGAGGCGCTGTTTGCCGCGGGAATCGACCCACGCCGCGCGGCGGGCGGGATTTCCCGGGCGCGTTACCTGAAGCTGGCGATCGAGATCAAGCGGGTGCTGGCGGCGGCGATCGAGCAGGGCGGTACTACCCTGCGCGACTTTATCGGTGGCGACGGGCAGCCGGGGTACTTCCAGCAGGAATTGTTTGTCTACGGGCGGGGCGGGCAGCCGTGCAAGGTGTGTGGCACGGAATTGCGCGAGGTCAAGCTGGGGCAGCGGGCGAGCGTGTTCTGCCCGCGTTGCCAGCGCTGAAGCCTACAGGCGATTGCTGTCCCCTGTAGGAGCGGCCTTGTGTCGCGATGGGCCGCGCAGCGGCCCTGGCGATTTCTGCGGCGAAGCTGAAATTCTGGGGGGGCTTCGCACCCCATCGCGACACAAGGCCGCTCCTACAGGGACCGCGCAGGCCTTTGGGCTCAGGCCTTGCCGGTAATCCGGTGATACTTGGCCATCAGCTGTTCTTCGGTTTCCGGGTGCGCTTCATCCAGCGGGATGCAGTCGACCGGGCAGACCTGCTGGCACTGCGGCTCGTCGTAGTGTCCCACGCACTGGGTGCACAGGTTAGGGTCGATCACGTAGATCTCTTCGCCTTGGGAGATGGCCTCGTTCGGGCACTCGGGTTCGCAGACGTCGCAGTTGATGCAATCGTCGGTGATGATCAGGGACATGGGGACTCCGGCCGGGGCGCTTCGCCCGGGCATGTTCAACGCAATGGGCACAATTGTGCCGCATTCGCGCCCGCAGTGCACGCGGGCGCGATGATCAGGCGCTACAGGTTACTTCTTGAAGCGTTCGGTCAGCGCCTCGGCCACCACCGGGTGGACGAACTTGCTGATATCACCGCCCAATGCGGCAATTTCCCGGACCAACGTCGAGGAAATGAACGAATAACGCTCCGATGGCGTGAGGAACAGGCTCTCGACATCAGGGGCCAGTTGCCGGTTCATGTTCGCCAGCTGGAACTCGTATTCGAAGTCGGACACCGCACGCAGGCCGCGCAGGAACACATTGGCGCCCTGTTCCTTGGCAAAGTGCGCCAACAGCGAAGAGAAGCCGATGACTTCGACATTGGGCAGGTGCTTGGTGACCTCACGGGCCAGCGCTACCCGTTGTTCCAGCGGGAACAGTGGGTTTTTCTTCGGGCTGGCCGCCACTGCGATGATCACGTGGTCGAACAGGCGCGAAGCGCGCTCGACCAAGTCGCCATGGCCTTTGGTAATGGGGTCGAAAGTACCCGGGTACAACACTCGGTTCATCGCGTCATCCTGGCTGGAGTGCGTTGGGGAGTCGGATGGTAGCGCAGCGACGGCGCCCCGGCCAAGTCATGCGGCCGGCTGATGGCACTATAGACAGGGCGCGTATTCGTTGTCATGCGCTGTGTGCCAGGCGAGCGACCAGTGCTTCGCTGAGCCTGGCGCTGATGGCATACACCGACAATTGCGGGTTGGCGCCGATGCTGGTGGGGAATAGCGAACCGTCGTGAACCGACAGGTTTGCAAGCTGGTGATGGCGGCCCAGGCTGTCGCACACCGCCTGGCGCGGGTCTTCGCCCATTGCACAGCCGCCCATCACGTGGGCGCTACCCAGGCGCGTGCGAAACGGCTCCAGGGGCAGGCGGTCGATCATGCTCAGGGCTTGCGCCAGGCTGGAAGCAGCGCTGGCATCGCTGTGCACGGGGGTTACCTGGGTGGCACCGGCGGCGAACTGAATCTGCGCCATGCTGCGGTAGGCACGCCGCAGGCCGTCACGCAGGTAGTCGGTGACCTGGTAATCGAGCACCGGCGAGCCATCACCGCGCAGTTCCACGGCGCCGCCCTGGCTCTCGGGGTGAAAACCGTCGCGCAGCAGCGCCAGCATCACATGGGTATACGGCAGTTCGGCCATGCGCTGGGCATTCGCCTGGCCGTATCCGCCCAGCAAGGTGCTGGCCAGGGCCGGGTGCAGCGGCGGTACCTCAAGCTTGTAGCCCAGCTGGCCGCCAGCGCCGTCTTGCCATTGGAAGTGGTCGCTGTAGATCGACTGCGGGGCGCCGTAGTAGGGGTCGATGCGGTCTTTGAAGCGGGCAGCGCTGAAGTTGACCAGGTGCAGGAAGGTGCGTTTGCCCAGGCGGCCATGGGGGTCGGGGGCCTTGGAGCGCAACAGCAGCGCCGGGCTGTTGATGCCGCCGCCGGCCAGGACGTAGTGGCGGGCGCGCACGCTGACCTGTCGGCTGGTCGGGTAGATGCCCTGGGCGTCCAGGGCTTGGCAGGTCAGGCCCTGGATGCGCTCGCCATCGTGCGTGAAACGCTCGGCGCGGGCCAGGTACAGCAGTTCGCCGCCTTGTTCGAGGGTGGCCGGAATGCGCGTTACCAGCATCGATTGCTTGGCATTCACCGGGCAGCCCATGCCGCAGTAGCCCAGGTTCCAGCAGCCTCGCACGTTGCGCGGGATCACCGCCCAGCGATAACCCAGCTGTTCGCAGCCACGGCGCAATACGTCGTTGTTGGCATTCGGTGGCATGGCCCAAGGCGCAATGCCCAGTTCCTGCTCCATGCGTTCAAACCAGGGGCGCAGTTCAACTTCGCTCAAGCCGGCCACGCTATGGACCGTGGACCAGTGCGAGAGTGTCTGCGGCGGGGTACGAAAGCTCGAGGTCCAGTTGACCAGCGTGGTACCGCCCACGGCGCGGCCTTGCAGGATGGTAATGGCGCCATCCTTGCTCATGCGCCCCAGGCCTTCCTGGTACAGGCTGGCGTAGGCTTCGTTTTCCAGCAGGTGGAAGTCGCTGCTGGTCTTCAGCGGGCCTTCTTCGATCAGCAGCACCTTGAAACCGGCAGCGCTGAGCATCTGCGCGCTGGTGGCGCCACCGGCACCGCTGCCAATCACGGCAATGTCGGCCTCCAGCAGCAGGTCGTGCTCCAGGCGCGAAGCGTCGTGGGTGATCCAGCCGCGTTCAAGGCCTTGGCGAAACGGGTCAGGCACAGGCATTGGCAATGCTCTTGTTGTTTTCAGATTTTCGGTGGCCCGGGGTAGCCGCAGGCCGCCCAGGACTCGGGGCGTTCATACCAGGCCATTTGCAGCAGTTGCAGCAGCGAGGCGTGGCCCATGCGCAGCAGGTTCAGCGAACTGTCCTGCCAACGCTGCAGGAAGGCCGTGACCTGCGCGGGCCCGGCTTGCGCCCAGGCACCCCAGACACCGGTCAACGGGCCGCGGGTCAGCGGCAGGCTGAGTACGTCGAACAGCTGGCGGGTGAGTTTGAGCATTTCTGGCGACAGCGCCGCCAGCTTTCGATCAAGGCTGTGCAGCACCAGCGTTTCGGTGGCCTGGGTGCCGGCCAGTACCACCGGGTACAGCGCACGCAGCAGTGGCAAGTCGTCGGCACGCAGTGTCTGGAAGCCAGGCGCCGCGGTTTGCGCGCTGCAGCCAACCAGGCTGGCGCCCGCCAGAAAGGCGCTGGCGCCCACGCTGAAGCGCAACAGATCGCGGCGGTGCATGGCCCGGCCCTCAGCGGATGAACAGTTTGTAGACCAGGCGCTGCAAGGCTTTGCCATAAGGCGGGTAGATAAGCCGGGCGGCGTTGAAGCGTTGCTTGGCCAGTACCGCCTTGGCCTTGCTGAAGGTCAGGAAGCCTTCATGGCCATGGTAGTGCCCCATGCCCGAAGGCCCGATGCCGCCGAATGGCAGGTCGTCCTGAGCCACATGCAGCAAGGTGTCGTTCAGGCACACGCCGCCGGAATGGCTGAATTGCAGCACATGTTGCTGTTCGCTGCGGTCGTAGCCGAAGTAATACAGCGCCAACGGCCGTGGGCGCTGGTTGATGTAGGCCAGCGCGTCATCGAGGCTGTCGTAAGGCACCAGCGGCAGCAGCGGGCCAAAGATTTCGTCCTGCATCACCTGCATGCTGTCGTTCACCTTGGTTAGCAGGTGCGGTGGCAGGCGCCGGCCCTGGCGGGCTTCGGCGGGGTACAGATCGATCACTTGCGCGCCCTTGCTGCGGGCGTCCTCCAGCAACTGCTCCAGGCGCTTGAGTTGCCGAGGGTTGATGATGGCACTGTAGTCGGGGTTGTCGGCGATGCGTGGGTACAGGCGCCGCACGACGTTGCGGTAGGTATCGGCGAAGTCGTTCAGGCGCTCTCGCGGCACCAGCACGTAGTCGGGGGCGACGCAGGTCTGACCGGCGTTGAGCATCTTGCCGAAGGCAATGCGCTCGGCGGCGGCGTCCAGCGGCACCTTGGCCGAGACGATGGCCGGGGACTTGCCACCCAGCTCGAGGGTCACCGGGGTCAGGTTTTGCGCGGCCGTCAGCATGACCTGGCGGCCGATGCTGGTGGCGCCGGTGAATAGCAAGTGATCGAAAGGCAAGCGAGCGAAGGCCTGGCCAACCTCGACCTCACCCAACACCACGCTGACCAGGTCTTCGGGGAAGACCTGTTGCAGCAGCCCTTTCAGGGCCAGGCCACTGGCTGGTGTCGCCTCGCTGAGCTTGAGCATGACCCGGTTGCCGGCGGCCAGGGCGCAGGTCAGCGGGCCGATGGCGAGGAACAGCGGATAGTTCCACGGCACGATGATGCCGACTACCCCCAATGGCTGGTACAACACCCGCGCGCTGGCTGGCTGGAACGCCATGCCCACGGCCCGCCTGGCCGGGCGCATCCAGCGCTGCAGGTGGCGCTCGGCATGGCGGATACCTTGCACTGATGGCAATAGCTCGGCCAGCAAGGTCTCATCGGCACTGCGCCCGCCGAAGTCGGTATCGATGGCTTCTATGAGTTGCTGCTGGTTTGCCAGAAGTGCCTCGCGCAGGCTTTTCAACCACTGCCGGCGCTGGGCAGCGGGCGGCATGGGGTTGCCGGCGAAGGCTTGGCGCTGGACGGCGAACGGGGCTTCAAGGTCGGTGTCGGAATGCATAGGAGGCAAGGTGAAGGGCGAGGTCACGGCGGTCTCCCGGCGGGGCTTGAAGTCTCTAGAGCCTATACTCTAATCGGTACCATCGTGCGACTATTTTCATGCAAGGCAACGGTGCATCGGTGGCGTGAATCACCGTAAGATGAACCTTTATCGAAAGCCCGCAGACTGGGAGCTGAGCATGGCCCCGCGGATGAAGACCCGAGAGCGCATCGTGCAGAACAGCCTGGAGCTGTTCAACCAGCAGGGCGAACGCAGCGTCAGTACCAACCACATTGCCGCGCACATGGAAATCTCGCCCGGCAACCTGTATTACCACTTCCCCAACAAGCAGGCGATCATCGCGTTGTTGTTCAGCCAGTACGAAGCACTGGTGGACAGCTTCCTGCGCCCGCCGCAAGGCCGCGCCGCGACCGTGGAAGACAAGCGCTTCTACCTCAAGGCGTTGCTGGCGGCGATGTGGAACTACCGCTTCTTGCACCGCGACCTGGAGCACCTGCTGGACAGTGATGCAGAGCTTGCCGCCCGTTACCGGCGTTTTTCCGAGCGTTGCTTGCGCCAGGGCCAGGCGATCTACCGCGGTTTTGTCGAGGCTGGCATCCTGGCCATGGCACCGGCGCAGATCGAATCGCTGACCATCAATGCCTGGATCGTGCTGACCTCGTGGGTGCGTTTTCTCAGCACCACGCGTGAGCATTCCGCGCACCTGGGTGAAGAAGCCTTCAAGCGTGGCGTCTATCAGGTGCTGGTGCTGGAGCTCGGTTTTGTCACCGACAACGCCCGCCATGCCGTGGACGCCCTGTGCCAGGAATTCCATGTACCGTTCAACCAGGCCCTGGAGCAGTAGCCCAGGGTTCGAGTGCCATCGATCAGGAGATTGTCATGCCCCTTGCGCAATTGATCACCCCGCAGCAGTTGGCCGAGCGTCTGGGCTCGCCCAAGTTGGTGATCCTCGACTGCCGCTTTGCCCTCGAGGATGTGGACTATGGCCAGCGCAGCTATGCCCAGGGGCATATAGCCGGCGCGCATTTTGCCGACCTGGACCGCGACCTCAGCGGGCCGGTGAGCAAGGGCCGTACCGGGCGCCATCCATTGCCCGATGCGCAGCGGCTGGTCGAGCGCCTGCGTGAATGGGGCCTGGACAACGACAGCGAGGTGGTGCTGTACGACGACGGCCCCGGCGCCTTTGCCGCTCGAGCCTGGTGGCTGCTGGTGTGGTTGGGCAAGCGCAGCGGCGTGGCGATTCTTGACGGTGGCCTGAAGGCCTGGCACGCGGCTCACCTGCCTTTGAGCCTGGACCCGCCGGCCAAGCGCGAGGGCACCTTCGACGGTGAGCCGGACGCCAGGCTGCTGATCGATGCCGAGCACCTGGGCAAGCGCCTGGGGAGTGCTGACCTGACCCTGATCGATGCGCGAGCTTTGCCGCGTTTTCGCGGTGAAGTGGAGCCGATCGACCCGGTGGCCGGGCATATTCCCGGGGCCCAGTGCGCGGCGTTTACCGACAACCTGGGGGCTGACGGGCGCTTTTTGCCGGCTGAGCAACTCAAACAGCACTTTGCTGAAAAGCTGGCCGGGCGGGCGCCGGAGCAACTGGTGTCGTATTGCGGGTCTGGGGTGACGGCTTGCCATAACCTGTTTGCGCTGGCGCTGGGGGGGTACCCGCTGGGCAAGCTGTATGCCGGGTCGTGGAGTGAGTGGATCAACGACCCGCAGCATGGCGTGGCTACTGGCGAATAGAAACAATAGTGGTTTGGCTGAAAACCTGTGGGAGCGGGCGTGCCCGCGAGGAATCCAACGCGATGCCTGGCACCGGCTGCGCCGGTGTTCGCGGCGGTTCGACGCCTCGACGCGCCCGCTCCCACAGAGCCCCCGCTAGATCAATCAGTTATGCGCCCTCCACCAACCACTGCGGAATACGCCGCTCCAGGTAATACCCCGGGTTGCGCAGGCTGCCATCGACAAAACCCACATGGCCGCCGCGGCTGTGCAGTTCAAAGCGGGTCTGCGACGCCAGTTCGCGGGCCGTGGGCAGGCTATGGCCGGACACGAACGGGTCATCGCTGGAGTGGATGATCAGCGTCGGCGTGCGGTTCTGGCCGAGGAAGAAATGGCTCGATGAGCGGCGGTAGTAGTCGTGCACGTCGCGAAAGCCATTCAGCGGCGCGGTCACCTTGCCGTCGAACTCCCAGAATGTGCGCAGGTTTGTCAGCTGCCCCAGGCGTTCGAGTTCAGCCAGCCGTTCATGCTGGCCTTGGGCGTGGAAGTGCCGCTGCTTGAGCTGCACATATGCCAGCATTTCGCGCATGAAATGCGCCTGGTACACCTTGGAGAAGCCCTGACCGATGCGGTCGGCACAGTGGTCCAGGCGAAAAGGCACCGAGACCGCGACCGCCGCCTCCAGCTGGCTGGCGACGCCGCTTTCGCCCAGGTATTTCAGCAGCACATTGCCACCGAGTGAATAACCCACCGCATACAACGGTGCCAGCGGGCGCTGGGCGCGCAGGTGGCTGATGATTTCGGCCAGGTCTTCGCTGGCGCCGGAATGGTAGCTGCGGGGCAACAGGTTGGGTTCGCCCGAACAGCCGCGCCAGTTCGCTGCCACACTGGCCCAGCCACGGGCTTGCAGCGCTTGCTGCAAGCCTTTGACGTAAGGTGAGTGGGATGAGCCGGTCAGGCCATGCAGCACCAGCACCAACGGTGCGTGCGGCTGGTGAGGGCCGTGCCAGTCCAGGTCGATGAAATCGCCATCGGCCAGCCATAGTCGTTCACGGTTGCGCTGCAGTGACGGCAGCTTGCGCCACAACGGCCCCCACAGGGTTTGTAGATGGGGATTGGACAGGCCCATGGCCGGGCGGAAGATGGCGCTGGAAGCAGGCATGCTGAGAGACTCTTGATATGCCTGCCTAGAGTGCCATGGAAACGCGTCGAATTCCTTGGTCTATTGGTCGACCACCAAGGGCTGCGGCAAAGGTAGCTGCTCAGCGTCGGGGCCTAGGGTGACAAACACCTCTGGCGCATTTTTCAGCCACACTTGCGCGGCTTCTCGCAAGTGTGCGGGTGTCAGCGTGCCAAGCTTGTCGAGATAAGTAGCAAAATGATCTGCCGGTAACCGTTGATGGCTGCTGTCCGCCAGTGCCTTGGCCAGTCTCGCTTTATTAGAGAGCCACCGATGCATTTCGGCTGCGTGCTGGTTGAAAGCTGTGTCGCACTCAGCTTGGCTAGGGCCATGTTCGCCAAGGCACGTCAGCATAGCTGTCACCAGTGCTGCTACTGCGTCACGGTATGGCGGCTCGGTATCCCACAAGATGTACAACAGGCTGCCGGCATCGCCAGTGGCCATCACCGACCTTGTTGCATAGGTCAGGCCGCGTTTGACACGCAGCTCTTGTGTCAGGCGGGATTCATAGCCCCCTCCTAGAATGGCATTAAGCAGCGTTAGCGCGGGCAGGACTGTGTCGCTTGCAGTCACGTTCGATGGAACGGCAAGCACCGCATGAGTTGTAGGAGCAGAGCGTTGCGCGTGGTGCAGGAGTCGAGAGCACGGGGGGAAAGGCGGCGGTGATTGCGCGGCCCATTGTTGGGGCAGAGCGCGAACCAGGTTGTCGATTAGCTGCTCGGCCTCTTCACGCGTGAGGTCTCCTACCAGGCCTATGTGCAAATTGTTCGCGGAGTAGGCGCGCTGATGGAAAACCCTCAATTTTTCCTCGCTGATGGCGGCAATATTGCCCGGGGTGGATGTCGACGCGTAGGGGTGACCTGCGAAGACATGTGCCTTTGTCCTCTCAACCAGCTGAGTGACAGGGTGACGCGATTTTGCAGAGCCTGCGAAGTTCAGCCGTTCACGGATCTTTTCTACATCAGTCGCCCTGAACGCCGGGCGTGCAATCATCTGTGTAAGCAGTCGCATCACGCTTGAGCGCAAAGCAGGCAGACTGAGGCAGCGCAATGTGACGACAGCACTCTCGTTGCTGATAGCCGTACTCAGTACCGCGCCCCGGCCCTCCATCATCTGTGCAAACTTGTCCGCATCGAGCTGCTCTGTACCTTGATCGAGGCTATAAAGCACGAGGGCAGCGAGCCCTGAGTCAGGGCCATCCAGAGCGCTGCCGGCACGAAAGCGCAGCGCTAGATCGAACATCGGGCGGTCTGGGGATGCAATAAAACTGACCTTGCTACCTTCTTGAGTCTGCCATTGCTGCGCTTCAGCTTGCAGTGGCGGTACCTTGCCGAGCTCGATGTCACGGGTGGATTGCAGGTTTGCCATGGCTTCAACAGCGGTGTCGGTGGCCGGGCCAACGCACATTAGTGGCACCTGTGTAAGGCTTTGCTCGTCGTTCATACTGCTGCTCCTGGCCGAAGGTAGGTAATGGTCAGCCGTTCGCGCCCCAGATAGTCAGCCGCCATTTTCTGCAGCGTGGCGCTGTCCAGGTTGCGAACGATTCGGCTTTGCCTATCGAGCAAGGTGGGGGACACCCCAGCAGCAGCTACTGCGCCAATGCGTTCGGCCTGCAGGTCAAGGTCGTCGAAGCTGAACAACTGTCGCGCGAGCATTCGCAGCTTTGCGCGATCCAGCACCTCGTCCGGCAGGGGGGCGAGTCGAAGCTCATCGATCACCTGGTAAACCGCTTCGGCGGCTTGCTCAGGGGTACTGTTGTCAGTATTCACCCAGGCGGTGATCGTCAGTAGGGTGTCGCCACGTACCAATGGGTCGTAACTCACCCTCACACGTGAAATCAGGCGTTGCGTGCGATCCAGCTTGCCATACAGCAAGGAACTGGAGCCTTTGCCGAGTAATTCGCAGATAAGCGCCAGGGTAGGCGCCGTTGTTACATCGGGTGCTGTGGCGCAGCCGGGTACGTTGAAGGACATGCGCACGCCGTGCCGTAAGCCTGGCAGGGCCACGGTTTGTTCGCGCTGTGCAAGGCGTACATCGTGGTGAGGTACGGGTTGTTTCGCCAGTGGGGCCTTGGCTAAGCCAGCGAAGTACCGAGATACCTGCTGCCGAAGGGTCGGCAGGTCGATTGGGCCCACCACTACCAGCGTGGCGTTGTTCGGGTGATACCAGGTGTCATACCAGCCCCGTAGCGCTTCCAGTGTGATGTTGCGCAGGTCTGCGGGGAAAGCGTACCCGTCTTGAGCGTAGGGGCTGCCGCCATGGGCCAGCCTGTCATGTTGGCTGTAAGCCTGCTCTTCGACATTGCTGGCGAAGTTGAGTCGACGCTCGTCCTCGACCGCCTTCACACCCTGTTCCATTTCAGTTTGGCCAAACGTTGCGGTGCGCATTGCGTCGGCCAGGATTTCCAGGCCTACAGGCAAGCGAGAACCCGGTAGCAGCATTTCGAATGCCGTTCCATCAACGCTGCTGGTGGCATTGGTGTAACCACCAAGACGGGTTATTACCCGGTTGTATTGACCGGCCGCAAGCTTGCTGCTGCCTTCAAAGACCAGATGCTCCAGAACATGCGAGAGATTGGTGTGGCCCGCAGGTTCATAGCTGGAACCTACGTGGTACCAGAGTTGAACGGCAACCAAAGGGGTGCTGTGGTCTTCTCGCAGGTAGACCGACAAGCCGTTGTCCAACGTGAAGTGTTGCAACTGCAGGGGGGCGGCGGACGCGATGGACGCTAGCCCAGCGCTGATATCTTCGCCGTCAAGAGTTGATGCCATTGTCATTGCTGAAGTACTCCGGTTGCTGTGAACCAGAGCAGCTTCAGCGAAATGGCCAAGCGCTGAGCGCTACATTGTTAGCCCCGTTGCCAAAGCGCGTAATGCACCTGGCCGGTTTTTTTCTCTCTATGCAGGCGCCAGTTGCCCGGCAACTGCAGGGTGGATGGGGCGGCTTCGCTTTCGGTGTAGACCCACGCCTGCTCGCTCAGCCACTGGTTCTGCTCAAGCAGGTTGCAGGTGTTGGCCAGCAGGTCCTGGTGGAACGGCGGGTCGAGGAACACCACGTCGAACTGCTGCTTGGCCGGGCCTTGCAAGTAGCGCAGGGCGTCGGTTTGCAGAATTTGCCCGCGCGGGCTGCGCAGGATTTCGAGGTTGTTCTTCAGGTTGGCGATTGCTGCCGGGTTGCTGTCCAGCGCCACGGCGTCTTTGGCCCCGCGGGACAGAGCTTCGAGCACCAGGGCACCGCTGCCGGTGAAGGCGTCCAGCACGCGGGCACCTTCGATGTAGGGCGCCAGCCAGTTGAAGACGGTTTCGCGCACGCGGTCAGGCGTTGGCCGCAGGCCTTCGCCTTCGGGTACCGCCAGGCGGCGGCTGCGCCACTCGCCGGCGATGATGCGCAGGTGGCCCTGGCCCTTGCTTTGGCCCGCTTGCGGGCGGGCGGGAGGGGTGGATCTTGGCATTAGTGCTCCGGTACCCCGAGCGGCTGCTCGGAGGGCTTGTCAGTGGGTGCTGGCAGCGGTTTCTGTGGCACTTTAGGGCCAACGGTGACGATCACCAGTTTATCGGCTGACAGGTGTTTGTTCATGGCTGCCTTGACCTGCTCGACGGTAAGCGCTTGGGACTGCTGCATGAAGTCCTCCAGCCAGGTCAGCGGCAGGTTGTAAAAGCCGATGGCGCCCAACTGGCCGACGATGCTGGCGTTGCTGGCATTGGACAGCGGGAAGCTGCCGGCCAATTCGCGCTTGGCGTCGTCCAGCTCTTGCTGGGTGGGGCCGGTCTTGAGGTAGTCGGCAAGAATGCCCTGCACCAGCTTGAGCGTGCCTTCGCTGAGCTCGGCACGGGTTTGCAGGTTGATCATGAACGGGCCACGTACCTGCATCGGGCTGAACACCGAATACACGCCGTAGGTCAGGCCGCGTTTTTCACGCACCTCGCTCATAAGCCGGGTACCGAAGGCGCCACCGCCGAGGATCTGGTTACCCAGCGAGAGGGCCGGCCAGTCCGGGTCCTGGCGGTCGATGCCCAGTTCGGCCAGCATCAGGTGGGTCTGCTTGGACGGGAAGTCGATGTGGGTGAGGCCGGCCTTGGCGTCGGCGGGCTGGGCCGGTGCGGGCAGTGCCGGGCCTTTGGGCAGGCCGGCTGACACCTGGGCAGCAATGGCTTCGGCTTCGGCGCGGCTGAGGTCGCCGACCAGGGCGATCACCGCGTTGCCGCCAGTGTAGGCCTTGGCGTGGAAGGCTCGTAGCTGCGCCAGGCCGATGCCGTTGATGCTTTCGGCGGTGCCGTCGCTCGGGTGGGCGTAGGGGTGCGCGCCATAGAGGTTGGCGAACAGCGCCTTGCCGGCGATCTTGCCGGGGTTCTGCTTCTCGTATTCGAAGCCGGCCAGCATCTGATTCTTGATGCGCTTGAGGGCGTCTTCGGGGAAGCTCGGCTTGCCGGCCACCTCGGTGAACAGCTTGAGCGCCGGCTCGCGCTTGTCTTTGGCACTGAGGCTGCGCAGCGAGGCCACGGCCATGTCGCGGTAGGAACCGTTGCCAAAGTCTGCGCCCAGGCCTTCGAAGCCTTCGGCGATGGCAGTCACGTCTTTGCCGGCCACGCCCTCATTGAGCATGGCGTTGGTCAGCGCCGCCAGGCCGGGCGTGCCGCCGTCCTGGCTGCTGCCGGCGGCGAAGGTGACGCGCAGGTCGAACATCGGCAGTTCGCGGGCTTCGACGAACAGCACCCGGGCACCTTCGGCGGTGTTCCAGTGCTGGATGTTCAGCTGGCGCCGGCTGGGCGCCTTGCCATCCAGTTCGGCCAGCGACTGCAGGGTGTTGGCCGGGCGGGCTGCACTACTGTCGGCCTTGGCAGCGTCGTCGGCCATGGCCGGGGCAGCCAGCACAGCCGCCAGCGCCAGGGCGCGGATACCGGTGGCCAGCAGGGTTGGGCGTGGTGCGCGGCGATCACTCATGAGCGGACTCCTCGGGCAGTACATGGGCAACGCTCAGGCGTTCGCGGGTGAAGTAGGTGCGCGCGGCGTTCTGAATGTCCTGCGGGGTAACGCGCTTGAGCTCGTCCAGTTCGCTGTCGATCAGCTTCCAGGACAGGCCGACGGTTTCCAGCTGGCCGATGGTGGTTGCCTGGCTGCTGATGGAGTCGCGGTCGTAGACCAGGCCGGCGATGACCTGGGCGCGTACGCGTTCCAGCTCTTCGGCGCTGGGCGGGGTGGTCTTGAGTTCGTCCAGCAACTGCCACACGCCTTTTTCGACGTCGGCAAGGGTTTTCTGTTTCTGCACGTTCGGCGTGGCCGAGATCAGGAACAGGCTGTCGCCACGGGTGAAAGCGTTGTAGCTGGACGAGGCGCCGGCCACCAGCTCCTGGCCACGTTCCAGGCGGGCGGGCATGCGGGCACTGTAGCCACCGTCGAGCAGTGCCGAGATCAGGCGCAGGGCATGCACGGTGCGCGGGTCTTTGGCTGTTGGCAGGCCAGGCACGTTGAAACCGTAGATCAGGCTTGGCAGCTGGGTACGCACATGCAAGGTCAGCTGGCGCAGGCCAGGTTCGGCCAGCTCCAGCGGCAGCTTGGCCGGCGGCACGGCGCGCTTGGGGATGCTGCCGAAGTACTTCTGCGCCAGGCCCTTGACCTCGTCTGCGGTAACGTCACCAACCACCACCAGGGTAGCGTTGTTGGGCGCATACCAGGATTCGTACCAGTGGCGCAGTTCCTCGACCTTCATGCGCTCCAGGTCGGCCATCCAGCCGATGGTCGGAGTGTGGTAGCCGCTGGCCGGGTAGGCCATGGCGCGGAACAGCTCGAAGGCCTTGGAGTTGGGCTGGTCGTCGGTGCGCAGGCGGCGCTCCTCCTTGATGACCTCGATTTCCTTGCTGAATTCGTCGGCCGGCAGGCGCAGGCTGGCCAGGCGGTCGGCTTCCAGCTCCAGGGCCACCGGCAGGCGGTCGCGGGCCAGCACTTGGTAATAGGCGGTGTAGTCGTCGCTGGTGAAGGCGTTCTCTTCGGCGCCCAGGTCACGCAGCACGCGCGAGGCCTCGCCGGGGCCGAGCTTGGCGCTGCCCTTGAACATCATGTGTTCGAGCGCGTGCGACAAACCGGTCTGGCCCGGGGTTTCGTAGCTGGAGCCGACCTTGTACCAGATCTGCGAGACCACCACGGGGGCGCGGTGGTCCTCGCGTACGACCACTTTCAGGCCGTTGTCGAGGATGAATTCGTGGGTGGGTTGCACATCGGCGGCGAATGCCGCGAGCGGCAGGCAGAGCGTGCCAAGCAACAGGCCAGCGGCGCGGCGGGCTAGAGCATTCATACGGTGTTTAACCTGTTCGGCGGCCCGCTGGGTTTAGCGTCGACGGGCCAGGAGGTGCTAGGATACTGATCCGGTTGCCTGGCGACCATGCCTGTCGCCGTTCTGGCCTGCAGGACACTAAGACAAAACGTTGCGCATGAACCAGCCGGCTTCAAGATAGTCTGTTCTGCGTAGAGAGAATTCCCGATGCGCCAAAGCTGGCCCATCGCTACCCTGAGATAGCCGTCTTCCATGTTTGGTTCCAACGACGACAAGAAAGCGCCGGCCGAGGCTGGTGAAAAGAAAGGCCTGTTCAGCTGGTTTCGCAAGAAGCCGCAGCAACCCGTGGAAGCTGTCGAGCCCGCGAAAGAAGCCCCCGCTGTCGAGCAGCCTGTAGCCGCTCCGGTCGAGGCCCCTGTTGCTGAAACACTGCAGGCCCCAGAGCCGGTTCCGGTGCCTGCGGTCTCACCGCTGAGCGAGCCACAGCAGGCCGCCGAGCCAGTCCAGCCGCCGCTAGCGCCGGTGGTTGAAGCACCGGTTGCAGAGCCGGTTGCCTCCCAGCCGATGCACGCCCCTGAGCCCGAGCCGGTTGCTTCCCAGCCGCTGGTGGCCCCCGCGCCGCAGCCGGTCGCCTCCGTGCCAGTACAGGCTGCACCGGTCGAGGTGGCCCGCGTTGAGCCAGCCCCGGTTGTGGCGCCAACCGCACCGGTGAGCAACCTGGTGCTGCCGGTTGCCGAAGAACCGGTTGCCCTGGTGCCGGACCTGCAGCCGAAAGCGCCGCCAGCCATTCCGGAGCGCCCGGCACCAGAAGTCGTGGCCCCGGTGGCAGTGGTTGCTGCACCTGTCGAAGTGGCGCCAGAACCCACCCCTGCGCCTGCCGAGCAGGCCAAACCCGGCTTCTTCGCCCGCCTCAAGCAGGGCTTGTCCAAGACCAGCGCCAGCATTGGCGAGGGCATGGCCAGCCTGTTCATGGGCAAGAAGGTCATCGATGATGACCTGCTCGACGAAATCGAAACCCGCCTGCTGACCGCCGACGTCGGCGTCGAAGCCACTTCGGCCATCGTCCAGAACCTGACCCAGAAGGTTGCCCGCAAACAACTGGCCGATGCCGACGCGCTGTACAAGTCGCTGCAGGAAGAACTGGCCGCGCTGCTGCGCCCGGTCGAGCAGCCGCTGAAGATCGAGTCGCAGAACAAGCCTTACGTGATCCTGGTTGTGGGTGTGAACGGTGCCGGCAAGACCACCACTATCGGCAAAATGGCCAAGAAGCTGCAGCTTGAAGGCAAGAAAGTCATGCTGGCCGCCGGCGACACCTTCCGCGCCGCCGCCGTGGAGCAATTGCAGGTGTGGGGCGAGCGTAACCATATCCCGGTGATTGCCCAGCACACCGGCGCCGACTCCGCCTCGGTCATTTTCGACGCCGTGCAGGCCGCCAAGGCCCGCGGCGTGGATGTGCTGATCGCCGACACCGCCGGCCGCCTGCACACCAAAGACAACCTGATGGAAGAGCTGAAGAAGGTTCGCCGGGTCATCGGCAAGCTCGATGCCGAGGCGCCGCACGAGGTGCTGCTGGTGCTCGATGCAGGCACCGGGCAGAACGCCATCAGCCAGGCCAAGTACTTCAACCAGAGCGTCGAACTGACCGGCCTGGCCCTGACCAAGCTGGACGGCACCGCCAAGGGTGGGGTGATCTTTGCCCTGGCCAAGCAGTTCAAGCTGCCGATCCGCTATATCGGCGTGGGCGAAACCATCGACGACCTGCGCACCTTCGAAGCCGAGCCGTTCGTCAAGGCTCTGTTCGCCGAGCGAGACTGACCATGATCCGATTCGAACAGGTTGCCAAGCGCTACCCCAATGGTCATGTCGGTTTGCATGAGCTGAGTTTCCGGGCGCGCCGGGGCGAGTTCCTGTTCGTCACCGGCCACTCGGGGGCCGGCAAGAGCACCTTGCTGCGCCTGCTGCTGGCCATGGAACGCCCCACCAGCGGCAAACTGATGCTGGCCGGGCAGGACCTGGGCCAGATCAGCAACGCACAGATCCCGTTCCTGCGTCGGCAGATCGGTGTGGTGTTCCAAAACCACCAGTTGCTGTTCGACCGCACGGTGTTCAACAACATCGCCTTGCCGCTGCAGATTCTCGGCCTGTCCAAGGCCGAGATCGCCAAGCGCGTGGACTCGGCGCTGGAGCGTGTGTCGTTGTCCGACAAGGGCGAGCTGTTCCCGGCCGACCTGTCTACTGGCCAGCAGCAGCGCGTCGGTATTGCCCGCGCTATCGTCCACCAGCCGGCACTTCTGCTGGCCGACGAACCCACCGGTAACCTCGACCCGCGCCTGGCGGCAGAAATCATGGGCGTGTTCGAAGATATCAACCGACTGGGCACCACGGTACTGATCGCCAGCCACGACCTGGCACTGATTGCGCGCATGCGCCACCGCATGCTGACCTTGCAGCGCGGCCGCTTGATCGGCGATGGGGAGGCCGGGCAATGAGCACTACACGTACGCCGAAGGTTTCCGAACGGGTTGCGCCGAAACCGGCCGACCCGCAGCCGGCGAAGAAAAAGCGCGGCGAAGACGATGACGGCCCGGATTTCCGCACCCTGATGCACGCTTGGCTGGAAAGCCACCGCGCCAGCATGGCCGACAGCCTGCGCCGCCTGGGCAAGCAGCCGATCGGCAGCTTCTTCACCTGCCTGGTGATGGCCGTGGCGCTGAGCATGCCGATGGGCCTGTCGTTGCTGCTGAAGAACGTCGAGCAGCTGGGCGGCTCGTGGCAGCGCGCGGCGCAGATTTCGCTGTACCTCAAGCTGGATGCCGGCAGCCGTGATGGCGAGGCGCTGCGCGACGAGATCAAGGGCATGCCCGGGGTGTCGGACGCGCAATATGTCAGCCGCGAGCAGGCGCTGGAGGAGTTCCAGCAGCAGTCCGGGCTGGGCGAAGCCTTGCGCGAGCTGCCTGACAACCCGCTGCCGGGTGTGGTGGTGGTAACCCCGACCGAGGTCGACAAGCCGGCCCTGGATGCCCTGCGTCAGCGCTTGTCAGAGCTGCCTCGGGTAGAAGTGGCGCAACTGGACCTGGTCTGGGTCGAGCGCCTGGCGGCCATCCTCAAGCTGGGTGACCGCTTTGTCTTCGGTTTGGCCGTGATGCTGATTTCTGCCCTGCTGTTAGTAATCGGTAACACAATTCGTCTACACATTGAAAACCGCCGCATCGAGATCGAAGTGATCAAGCTGGTAGGGGGCACCGACGCCTACGTACGCCGGCCTTTCCTGTATATGGGCGCCCTGTATGGCCTGGGTGCAGGCCTGTTGGCATGGGGTATCCTGGCATTTGGCCTGAACTGGCTGAACGAGGCCGTGGTTGGGCTTTCCGGGCTGTATGGCAGTGACTTCGCCTTGGGCGGGGTGCCTGCGTCCGATGGTCTGTCGCTCTTGATCGGAGCGGTGCTGTTGGGGTATATCGGTGCATGGATTGCCGTCGCCCGCCACTTGAACGAGCTGGCGCCGCGATAGTTTTTACGTGCCAGCATTGACATTTTCTTCACTACGGAACTTGTACCGTCGTTCCAGGTCAATGTTGGCAGCGCCCACAAGGCGCGAGTTTTGTAAGTCGGAGGTTCTTGAATGACCACATCGTTGCAACCTGCCTATGCCCTGGTACCCGGTGCAAACCTGGAAGCCTACGTGCACACGGTCAACAGCATCCCGCTGCTGACGGTCGAGCAGGAGCGTGATCTGGGCGAGCGTCTCTATTATGAGCAGGATGTCGAGGCCGCTCGTCAAATGGTGATGGCCCACCTGCGTTTTGTCGTACATATCGCCCGTAGCTATGCCGGCTATGGCTTGGCCCAGGCCGACCTGATCCAGGAAGGCAACGTCGGCCTGATGAAGGCCGTCAAGCGCTTCAACCCGGAAATGGGCGTGCGCCTGGTGTCGTTTGCCGTGCACTGGATCAAGGCAGAAATCCACGAATTCATCTTGCGCAACTGGCGCATCGTCAAGGTGGCCACCACCAAGGCCCAGCGCAAGCTGTTCTTCAACCTGCGCAGCCAGAAGAAGCGCCTGGCTTGGCTGAACAACGACGAAGTGCATCGCGTGGCGGAAAGCCTCGGTGTCGAGCCGCGTGAAGTGCGCGAGATGGAAAGCCGCCTCAGCGGCCAGGACATGGCCTTCGACCCGGCAGCAGAAGCTGACGACGACAGCGCCTTCCAGTCGCCTGCGCACTACCTCGAAGACCACCGTTACGACCCGGCAGTGCAGCTGGAGGATGCCGACTGGAGCGATAACTCCACCAGCAACCTGCACGAAGCGCTACAAGGGCTGGACGAACGTAGCCGCGACATTCTCTACCAGCGCTGGTTGGCAGAAGAGAAGGCCACGTTGCATGAGCTGGCAGACAAGTACAGCGTTTCGGCTGAGCGGATTCGCCAGCTGGAGAAGAATGCGATGAACAAGGTCAAGGCGCTGATCGCTGCCTGATCAGGCCTTGGTTACACAGAAAACCGCTGACCTGCGAGGGGCAGCGGTTTTTTTATGCCTGTGAGATTTTGGGGCTGCTGTGCAGCCCATCGCGACACAAGGCCGCTCCTACAGGCGACCGCGATTCCCAGTAGGAGCGGCCTTGTGTCGCGATGGGCCGCACAGCGGCCCCAGAAATCTTAAAGCTTGCGCGAAGTGTCGAGCTGCATCAGGTAGCCAGGCCCACCTAGCTGGCTCATCTGCCGGCGAATCCACCCGGCCCGGCTGGCCACGTAGGCACTCGGGCGGCTGGCACTCCACTTGATCGGGCTGGGCAGCACCGCGGCCAGTTGCGCGGCCTGCTGGCGGCTGAGCCGGTTGGCATCGACGCCAAAGTGGTAACGCGCTGCCGCCTGCGCACCAAACACGCCCTTGCCCCATTCAGCGCTGTTCAGATAGACCTCGAGAATGCGTTCCTTCGACCAGAACAGTTCGATCAACGCGGTAAACCAGGCTTCCAGCCCTTTGCGGAACCAGCTGCGCCCGGACCACAGGAACAGGTTCTTCGCCACCTGCTGGGTAAGGGTGCTGGCACCGCGAATGCTGCCGCCGCGTTCGTTGTAGGCCAGCGCCGCCTGAATGGCCGGGATGTCGAAGCCCCAGTGGCTGGCGAACTTCTGGTCCTCGCCGGCAATGACCGCGACCTTGAGTTCATCGGAGATGTTCTCCCACGGCTCCCAGTCGCGCTGCAGGTCGATCGGCTCGCCATTGACCCAGGACTGCACCTTGCGCTCGACCATCAGCGCCGTGCCGGGCGGTGGCACCCAGCGGAACACCAGCACCAGCACGATGCTGCCGGCAGCGAACCAGAGCAGGGCGCGGGAGAGGCGGCGGAGGAGGGTTGGCAGCATGGTGATGGCTTGGCCGTTCGGGTGGAAGGGGCCATTATACAGACCCGATACAAGGAGTCGTCCCATGCTTCGCAGCTTCCTGATGCTTGCCGCCTTTTTCGGCTTTACCGGGGTCGCCCTGGGCGCGTTTGCCGCCCATGGCCTGAAAAACCGGCTGACGGCCGACTACCTGGCGATCTTTCATACCGGCGTGACCTACCAGCTGGTGCATGCGCTGGCGATCTTCGGCGTTGCCGTGCTCTCGGCGCACCTGCCCGGGCGCCTGGTCGGCTGGGCAGGCGGGCTGTTTGCGCTGGGTATCGTGCTGTTCTCCGGCAGCCTGTACCTGCTGACCCTCAGCGGCATTGGCAAGCTCGGCATCATCACCCCGATTGGCGGCCTGTGCTTCCTGGCCGGCTGGTTGTGCCTGGGCCTGGCAGCCTGGCGGCTGGGCTGACCAGCTGGTCCACAATCGCGACTAATGGCGCGCACCGCCCTTGGGTTGCAGGGCGGTTCGGCGCTAGAATGCGGGCCCCAAAGAACAATGGTGGCCGTGCGCATGCGCATTCAACTGAACGGTGAACCTTACGAACTGCCTGCTGGCGAGAGCGTTGCAGCCCTGCTGACGCGCCTGAAGCTGACCGGGCGCCGCATTGCCGTGGAACTGAACCTGGACATCGTGCCGCGTAGCCAGCACGACAGCACGCTGCTGAACGACGGCGACCAGGTTGAAGTGGTCCACGCCATCGGTGGCGGCTGACAGCAGCCTGGCGGTTCACAAGCAAGCCCTGCAACCTATCCCGAGGAACAACGATGAGCAACGTTCGTAGCGACAAGCCCTTCATTCTGGCCGGGCGCACGTTCCAGTCGCGCCTGCTGGTCGGCACTGGCAAGTACCGTGACATGGAAGAAACCCGCCTGGCGACAGAGGCCTCGGGTGCCGAGATCGTCACCGTGGCCGTGCGCCGGACCAACCTGGGCCAGAATGCGGGCGAGCCGAACCTGCTCGATGTGCTGTCCCCCGACAAGTACACCATCCTGCCCAATACCGCCGGTTGCTTCGACGCCGTCGAGGCTGTGCGCACCTGCCGCCTGGCCCGTGAGCTGCTCGAGGGCTACAAGTCCCATGAGTCGCGGACCTTGGTAAAGCTGGAAGTGCTGGCCGACCAGAAAACCCTGTTCCCGAACGTGATCGAGACCCTCAAGGCTGCCGAAGTGCTGGTCAAGGAAGGTTTCGACGTGATGGTGTACACCAGCGACGACCCGATCATCGCCCGCCAGCTGGCCGAAGCCGGCTGCATCGCGGTCATGCCGCTGGCTGGCCTGATCGGTACCGGCCTGGGTATCTGCAACCCCTACAACCTGCAGATCATCCTCGAAGAATCGAAGGTGCCCGTGCTGGTCGATGCCGGCGTGGGTACCGCTTCCGACGCCACCATTGCCATGGAAATGGGCTGCGAGGCGGTACTGATGAACTCGGCCATTGCCCACGCGCAGCAGCCGGTGCTGATGGCCGAGGCCATGAAGCACGCCATCGTCGCCGGTCGCCTGGCCTACCTGGCCGGCCGCATGCCGAAAAAACTCTATGCCAGCGCTTCTTCGCCGCTGGATGGTCTGATCAAGTAAGAGCCCCAGATGACTGACTCGCAAGATACGCCGATCGCCGCCGAAGGCGACGCCCGCCCACACCGCCGCATCAAGAGCTTCGTGATGCGCGCCGGGCGCATGACCGAAGGCCAGCAACGCGGCCTGGACCAGGGCGGCCCGCTGTACATCCTGCCGCTGGCTGACAGCGCGGTGGACTATGACCAGGTGTTCGGCCGTTCGGCGCCGCGCACCCTGGAGATCGGCTTCGGCATGGGGCATTCCTTGCTGGAAATGGCGGCTGCCGCGCCTGAACAGGACTTTATCGGTGTGGAAGTGCACCGTCCGGGTGTAGGCGCGCTGCTCAACGGCGTGCTGACCCAGGGGCTGAAGAACCTGCGGGTGTATGACTGTGATGCCATCGAAGTGCTGAACCGCTGCGTGGCGGACAACAGCCTCGACCGCCTGATGCTGTTCTTCCCCGACCCTTGGCACAAGGCGCGCCACCACAAACGCCGCATCGTCCAACTGGAGTTCGCCGAGCTGGTACGGCGCAAGCTCAAGCCCGGTGGTGTGTTCCACATGGCTACCGACTGGGAGCCGTATGCCGAGTACATGCTGGAAGTGATGAGCGCAGCCCCGGGCTATCGCAACCGTGCCGAAGACGGTACCTACGTGCCACGCCCGGAAGAGCGCCCGATCACCAAGTTCGAACGCCGCGGCGAGCGGCTGGGGCATGGGGTGTGGGATTTGAAGTTCGAGAAGGTGGATTGATCGGCTGATTCGGCCTTTCGGTACGCTTAGACCTGTAGAAATGCAGGCGAAAAAAAACCGCTCTGAGAAGAGCGGTTTTTTATGGGAGCGACAGGACTGAGTATCCTTCGCTCCGGGACTTCACTGAAAATCGCCACCTGGTAGAAGGATCATAGGTAGCCTACGAAAGCGCGTCAATGCATTGAAACATCCGGCATCACGTGTGTCGGAGCGGTTAACAGCTTTGGGTGGCTACTCCACGTATCATCGCATGGCTCCCTTGTGGAAAGATTCAGTGATGGGCCGGGTAAGAGAAGAATGTTGCTTTCCGGCCCCTTCGACACGGCCTGAGAACCGTGCCGGTCAATGTTTTTCGAAGGGCCATTAACCTGGCCACTTCACTGAAAATCGCCACCGGGTTTTCGAAGGCATCGAAGTACCGGTTAGATGCTGGAGGACTGGCCCGCCAACACGGAGGCCAAGGCATATGAAGCGTTTGCTTGATGCGCTGAGCCGCGTCTGGAAGCTTATCCGGATCTTGATAATGCTCAAGACCGTCCGGGACTTCATGCGCGACCATTTCGATGATGCCCGCTAAGGGCTAGTCAGGTGGTAGGGCTGCCCTGGTTCCCAGGGCAGCTTTTAGAACCCATCCTCTACAAAGATACAGCAAGACTGTGCCTCAACCGCGGCGGTCCGCCACCACGCCAATCAACACCACTACCACCAACAACACCGGCGCCAGTGCGTAATTGTTGAACTGGCTCAACCCCTTCACCACCCACGGGGTGGCATAGATCAACGCTGCACCGCTGCCGACCATCACCATCACGGCCATGAACGGCACGCGCAGGGCGCCCGCCAGGCTGCCCAGGCGCTGTTCGGCCCAGCCTTTGACATCGGTGCCGAACAGCACCAGCAGGCAGCCTACCAAGGCCAGTGAAATCTCCGACAGGTTGCTGCGGCTCCAGCGGGAAACCGTCGCGAGCAGATCAAGTACCAGATCCATGGGTCATCCTTAGGTCAAGAAATACTGCAGCAGGTCATTGAGGAACAACTGGCCCCTTGGCGTGGCCACCAGTCGATCCGGTTCGACCTGCAAAAGGCCCTTTTGTTCGGCGGCGCGGCGTGCTTCGCGTAGCTGCGTCAGGGGCAGGCCGGTGCGCTGGGTGAACAGCTCGGCTTCCACGCCATCAGTCAGGCGCAGGGCGTTCATCAGAAACTCGAACGGCAGTTCGTCCACCGGCAGCAGCTTTTCGCCAGCCTTGTACGGCTTGGCCAGGTTCAGGTAGTCCTTGGGCAGGCGGGTCTTCCAGGTGCGCAGGATGCGCCCGTCGGCGAAGGTCAGCTTGCCGTGGGCACCGGCACCAATGCCGATGAAGTCGCCAAAGCGCCAGTAGTTGAGGTTGTGCTGCGCGGCGCGGCCCGCCTGGGCGTAAGCCGAGACCTCGTATTGGCGAAAGCCGTGCTCGGCCATCAGTGCCTGGCCGGCTTCCTGGATGTCCCAGAGGATGTCGTCCTCGGGCAGCTCTGGCGGCTGGTTCCAGAACACCGTGTTCGGTTCCACGGTCAGCTGGTACCAGGACAGGTGCGTTGGCCCCAGGTCGATGGCCTGGCGCAGATCGCCGAGTGCATCGTCCAGCGACTGGTCGGGCAGGCCGTGCATCAGGTCCATGTTGAAGTTGTCGAAGCCGGCCGCACGCGCCATACCGGCGGCACGCACCGCTTCATCGCCATTGTGGATGCGCCCCAGCGCCTGCAGCTTGGCCGGCTGGAAGCTCTGCACGCCAATGGACAGGCGGTTGATGCCGGTCTGCCGGTAGGCCTTGAACTTGTCCTGCTCGAAGGTGCCCGGGTTGGCTTCCAGGGTAATTTCGATGTCTGGCGCGAACGGGATGCGCTGCTCCACACCGCGCAGCAAGCGGCCCAGGGCGTCGGCGCTGAACAGGCTTGGCGTGCCACCACCGAAGAAGATCGAGCTGATCGGCCGGCCTTGCACGGCGGCCATTTCCTGGTCGAGGTCGGTCAGCAGCGCGGCGACGTAGGCGTCTTCCGGCAGCTCAGGGCCTGCGGCGTGGGAGTTGAAGTCGCAGTAAGGGCATTTGCGCACGCACCACGGGATGTGGATGTACAGCGCCAGCGGCGGCAGGCTGGTAAAGCCCGCCGCGCCGGGGGTAGACAGCGTTGCGATCATGCCAGACCCAGACGTTGGCGCAGCAGGGCCATGGCGCGGGCGCGGTGGCTGAGCTGGTTCTTGTCCACCGGCGCCAGGTCGGCGCTGGAGCAGTTACGCTCCGGTACCCAGAACAGCGGGTCGTAGCCAAAGCCGTGCTCACCGCTGGCCTCGAACATGATGCGCCCGTGCCACAGGCCTTCGCAGAGGATTGGCAGCGGGTCGTCGGCATGGCGCACCAGTGCCAGCACGCACACGAACTGCGCGCCACGTTCGGCTTCCGGCACGTCTTTCAGAGCTGCGAGCAGCTTGGCGTTGTTTGCCGCGTCACCTTTGCCGTCGGCATAGCGCGCCGAATAGATGCCCGGCGCGCCGCCGAGGAAGTCCACCGCCAGGCCGGAATCGTCGGCCAGGGCCGGCAGGCCGGAAATACGGGCGGCGTTGCGTGCCTTGAGGATGGCGTTCTCGACGAACGACAGGCCGGTTTCTTCCGGCTCGACTTGGCTGAATTCGCCGATCGAGCGCAGTTGCACCGACTGGCCGAGCATGGCCTGGAGTTCCTTGAGTTTGCCGGCGTTATGGCTGGCCAATACGAGTTGCTGGAAATTCATAAGTCGCCTGGGAACACTTCCTGGTTGAAGCTGAGGGAGTTGCTGACACCGCCGGTTTCGATATTCAGGTCGAAGGTGACGGTTTCTGCCTGGTCGATCTTGAACTGGGCGATGTAGTACACCGCGCCCTGTTCGGTAATCTGCTTGAACGACAGCGGGCTGCTGCGCCCGGTCAGGTCCTTGACCGTGCCGCTGACCAGCGCCGTGGTGGGTTTGTTGGCCTTGAACACGGCAATGTTCAGCACGCCCTGGTTCTTGCTGCGCACCAGGCCAGTGGCCGCAGCCACCTCGGGGGTCAGCATGCTCGAAGTGAAGGCGCTGTAGTGCACCGTCACGTCGCCAAACACTTCCTTGCGCTCGGGGCGGGCGGCATCGGCAGCCAATACCGGCAGGGCCAGGCACAGGCTGATCAGGAACAGGGCTAGGCGACGCATGGGGCGATTCCTCCGCTGGGCGTCAGACCGCGAGCTGGTGCTCTTGCAGGCCCGGGCTGCTGACGCGATAGATGCCGATCTCACCTAGAAGATTAGGCCAAAGCCGGCCGCCCCACCCGTTGCGGTGCATGTTGTCGACGGCCAGGCGGTCGAGCACCTTGGCCCGGCGCTCGTGCACCAGTTCTTCGAAGTCGGCGAAGGTGCAGAAGTGGATGTTCGGCGTGTTGTACCAGGTATACGGCATGAAGTCCGATACCGGCATGCGGCCTTTGGTCGCCAGGTACCAGCGGCAGCGCCAGTGGCCGAAGTTGGGGAAGGTGATAATGCACTGGCGGCCCACGCGCAGCATCTCGTCGAGGATGCGGTCGGGGTACTCCACGGCCTGCAGGGCCTGGGTCATGATCACTACATCGAAACTGTTGCTGGCGAAGTTGCCCAGGCCTTTGTCCAGGTCCTGTTCGATGACGTTGACACCCTTGGCCACGCAGGCGGCGATGTTGTCGGCGTCGATCTCCAGGCCATAGCCGGTGACCTGCTTGCGGTCACGCAGCGAGGCCAGCAGTTCGCCGCTGCCGCAGCCCAGGTCGAGTACCCGGCTGCCGGCGGGGATCCAGTCGTGGATGATTTCCAGATCGGCTCTCATGCTGTCCTCAGATGGCAATGCGGTTCATGTAGTTCGAGAAACCCTGCATGTAGCGAGGCGTAGGGATCAGGAAGGCATCGTGGCCGTAAGGCGAGTCGATCTCCAGGTAGCAGACGTTCTTGCGTGCAGCCATCAGGGCATCGACGATCTCGCGCGAACGGGCCGGGGAGAAGCGCCAGTCGGTGGTGAACGACATGATGCAGTAATCCGCCTTGACGTGGGCCAGGGTGGCCGCCAGGTCGCCGCCGTGGGCCGCAGCCGGGTCGAAGTAGTCCAGCGCCTTGGTCATCAGCAGGTAGGTATTGGCGTCGAAACGGCCGGAAAACTCCTCGCCCTGGTAGCGCAGGTAGCTTTCAACCTGGAACTCGACGCTGTGGAAGTCGTAGTTGAGCTTGTCGCTCTTCAGCTCACGGCCGAATTTTTCACCCATCGAGTCGTCGGACAGGTAGGTGATGTGGCCGACCATGCGCGCCAGCATCAGGCCGCGCTTGGGGATCACGCCCTGGTCCTGGAACGAGCCACCGTGGAATTCCGGGTCGGTGAGGATGGCCTGGCGCGCCACTTCGTTGAAGGCGATGTTCTGCGCCGACAGCTTGGGTGCCGAGGCGATGTCGACGCAGTGGCGCACGCGATCGGGGTAGGTCATGGTCCACTGCAGCGCCTGCATGCCACCCAGGCTGCCGCCGACGATGGCCGCCCACTGCTGGATGCCCAGGCGGTCGGCCAGGCGTGCCTGGCTGTGCACCCAGTCTTCCACGGTCAATACCGGGAACTCGGCGCCATAGGGTTTGCCGGTGGCGGGGTTGAGGCTGCTGGGGCCGGTGCTGCCGTTGCAGCCGCCGAGGTTGTTCAGGCTGACCACGAAGAAACGATTGGTATCGATCGGCTTGCCGGGGCCGATGCAGCTGTCCCACCAGCCCGGCTTGCGGTCGGTGGCGGCATGGTAGCCAGCGGCATGGTGGTGGCCGGACAGGGCATGGCAGATCAGCACGGCGTTGCTCGCGCTGGCATTCAGGGTGCCATAGGTTTCGTAGACCAGCTCGTAGCTGGCCAGCGAACGGCCACAGGCCAAGGCCAGCGGTTCATCGAACCGGGCGGTTTGCGGTACTACCAGACCGACGGAATCTTCGGGAAAGACAGTGGACATCGACCCTGCTCACGCTTGACGGAGGCGTAAGTCTAAAGAGCGCTACCCCCAGCGGCAAGCAAAGGCTTGCGGCTGGGGAGCAAGCAGGGGCTGGCGAGGCTCAGATCATCCGCCACAGCTCTTGTGGCATGCCGGCATAGACGGCCAGGGGCGGCATGACGAACGACTGGATCACCTGGATCGCCAGGAAGGCGAAGATCGGTGAAATGTCCATGCCGCCCAGGTTGGGCACGATGCGGCGGAACGGTGCCAGCACCGGCTCGCTGATCTGATAGGCCAGCTCGGCGGCAGGGTTGTGGCTGTTGGGCGCAACCCAGGAGACGATCACCATGACGATCATCGCCACCCAGAAGATCTTCAGGAACAGCGAGGTGATGCCAATGATCGCCCACATCAGCAGGTGCAGGACGTCGCCGAAGGTGCCATAGGTGACCATCAGCACGAAGCCCATCAGCAGCGCCTGGATCAGTACCGCCAGCAGCAGCGACGAGGTGTCCAGGCCGCCAATGCTGGGGATGATACGGCGGATCGGCTTGAGCAGCGGCTGGGTGGCGCGCACCGCGAACTGGCACAGAGGGTTGTAGAAGTTGGCCTTGACCAGTTGCAGCACGAAGCGCAACAGGACGATCACCAGGTACAGGCTGACCAAGGTTTGCACCACGAAGATCGCGGCGCCGGACAATGCATTCATCTAGAGCTCCTTATTTGCCCAGTTGTTCGGCCAGCTCGGCGGAACGTGTGGCTGCAGCCTGCAGCGCCTGCTCGACAATGGCTTCGAAGCCGCTGGCCTGGAACGACTTGATTGCTGCCTCGGTGGTGCCGGCGGGCGAGGTGACCCGGCGGCGCAGTTCGGCGGCATCGACATCGCTGGCAACGGCCATGCGTGCAGCGCCCAGGGCGGTCTGCAAGGTCAGCTGCGAGGCGGTTTCGCGTGGCAGGCCGAGTTTTTCGCCGGCTGCGGTCATTGCCTCGATCAGCAGGAAGAAGTACGCCGGGCCGCTGCCGGACACGGCAGTCACCGCGTCCAGTTGCTGCTCCTGCTCCAGCCACAGGGCGGTGCCCACGGCCGACAGCAGTTGTTCGGCTTGCTGGCGCTGTTCGCCGGTTACCTCGGCGGTGGCGTACAGGCCGCTTACGCCTTGGCGCAGCAGCGCCGGGGTGTTGGGCATGCAGCGCACCACCGGGCGGACGCCTACCCAGCTTTGCAGGCTGGCGCAGGTGATACCGGCGGCGATCGAAACGATCAGCTGGCCATCGCGCAGGTTGGGTTGTAGGGCCTGGCACACCGCTTTCATGACCTGCGGCTTGACCGCCAGCACGATCACATCGGCACCGTCGATGGCCTGGGCGTTGTCCTCGAAGGTTTCGATGCCGTGCTCGGTCTGGATGCGGCTGCGGCTCTCGGCGCCCGGGTCGCTGGCGCGGATCTGCGATGCGTCCAGGCCCTGGGCACGCAGGCCGCCGATCAGGCTGGCGGCCATGTTGCCGGCGCCGATGAAGGCAATACGAGTGTTGCTCATGTCAGGTCCTTGTGGAAAAGAGTGAGTAAAGCATGCGATCAGTTATGGCCGCCGTTGTGTGAGCCGCGAGCGCCGAACAGGGCGGTGCCGATACGCACCCACGTCGCACCCTGTGCAATCGCCGCTTCCAGGTCGTGGCTCATGCCCATGGACAGCGTGTCCAGGCCAAGGCCCAGGCCTTCCTGCAAGGTACGCAAGCTGGCAAAAGCGGCCTCTTGGGCGGCGCGGTCATCGGTGGGTTCGGGGATGGCCATCAGCCCGCGCAGGCGCAGGTTGGGCAGGGCGGTTACCGCCTGGGCCAGGGCCGGCAGGTCGGCGGGCGCACAGCCAGACTTGCTGTCTTCGCCACTGACGTTCACCTGCAGGCAGATATTCAGCGGTGCCAACCCGGCAGGGCGCTGCTCAGACAGGCGTTGGGCGATTTTCAGGCGGTCCACGGAATGTACCCAGTCAAAATGCTCGGCGATGGCTTTGGTCTTGTTCGACTGAATGGGGCCGATGAAGTGCCAGATCAAGGGCAAGTCGCCGAGTTCCTGCTGCTTTGTCAGCGCTTCCTGTAGGTAGTTTTCCCCGAAGTCGCGCACACCCGCGGCGTGGACCTCGCGGATGGCAGCGGCGGGCTTGGTCTTGCTCACGGCCAGCAGCTGGACGCTGGCCGGCTCGCGCCCGGCTGCCTGGGCAGCACTGGCGATACGGGCGGAAATCGCGGAAAGGTTGTCTGCTAGGGTGGACATGGACGGATGCCGGCAGCTGTAGGGTTTGCGGCATTCTACCTACTTGAAGGCCTTTGGGGAGTCTCATGGATGTGACCGACCTGTTGGCCCGGGCCGTGGAGGCGGGCGCTTCGGACCTGCACCTGGCGGCGGGCCAGATACCGATGTTGCGCCTGGATGGCGCGTTGCAGCGCATGAATTTGCCGGCCTTTGGGGCCGATACCTTGAGCGAGGCCATGGTTGGCGTGCTGGATGACCAGCAGCGCAGGCAGTGGGCACAGGGTGATGAGCTGGACCTGGCCCTGGAGTTGCCAGCGCTTGGGCGCTTTCGCTTGAACCTGTTCCGCCAGCTGAAAGGCCCTGCCGTCACGTTTCGCCTGATCCCGGGGCGCATCGCCACACTGGATGAGCTCGATCTGGTGGATGTGTTTCAAGCTGTTGCGCAGTGTCGTGAAGGCCTGATCCTGGTGGGCGGGCCGACCGGCAGCGGCAAGTCCAGCACGCTGGCGACACTGCTCGACCAGCTCAACCGCGAGCGGGCGCTGCACATCATTACCCTGGAAGACCCTGTAGAAGTTATCCACAGCAGCCAGCGCAGCCTGGTCAACCAGCGTGAGGTTGGCCGCGATAGTGCCGGTTTTGCCCAGGGGCTGCGCAGCGCGCTGCGGCAGGACCCGGATGTGATCATGATTGGTGAGTTGCGCGACCTTGAGGCCATTCGCCTGGCGTTGCGCGCGGCGGAGACCGGGCACCTGGTGCTGGCGACTGTGCATACACGTTCGGCGGCGGGCAGCATAGACAGGTTGGTGGAGGGGTTTGCTGCCGAGGAAAAATCGCTGGTGCGGGCGATGCTGGCCGAGTCGTTGCGGTTGGTGGTGGCGCAGGTGTTGGTCAGGCGTGTGGGCGGTGGTCGAGTGGCGGCGCGGGAGGTGCTGGTGGCGACGCCGGCTGTGCGCAACCTGGTGCGGGAGGGGCGGATGGCGCAGTTGTGTTCGGTGATGCAGGCGGGTGGAGCGGAAGGGATGCGGACGATGGAGGGAGCTTTGCGGGGGCTGAGGGAGAAGGGGTTGATCAGCGATTTTTAGTGCCTGTTCTGGCCTCTTCGCGGGTAAACCCGCTCCTACAACGGCCAGCGCAGGGCTTTGTAGGAGCGGGTTTACCCGCGAAGAGGCCAGAGCAGGAGTACGCCGTTCAGCTCAGCGCTTGGCCAGGCTCAGCTGCTGCTCTTTCGGCAGCACCCGCTTGGCCACGACGTAATGCTTCTGCCAGTAAGGCTTGCTCAGGTTGTCGATGCTCACCCGCTTGCCGCGCCGGGGGGCGTGGATGAAGCGGTCGTTGCCCAGGTAGATGGCAACGTGGTTCACCCGGCGGCTCTTGATGTTGAAGAAGATCAGGTCGCCCGGCTTCAGGTCACCTTTGGCCACCTTCACGCCGTGACCCTGGGCCATGGCGTTGGAGGTGCGCGGCAGGTCGACGTCGGCGACGTCGTTGAAGGCATACTTGACCAGGCCGCTGCAATCAAAGCCCTTCTTCGGGCTGCTGCCGCCCCATACGTACGGGGTGCCGAGCACATTTACGGCGCGGCTGAGCACGTCGCTGCTCTGCTTCGGCGACATGGCGGCTACCTGCACGGCGCGCGCATTGGCAGCGTTGCCGGGGCGAGCGCGCAGGGTGGTCTGCTTGACCGGCGCATGTTTCACCGAGGCATTGCTGGTGTAGCCGGTGAAACCATTGGGAAGACGTTGCTCACGATTGGTGGCGTGGGCGGCCAAGGGCAATAATAGACAGAGGGTCAGCCATGTCTTGAATAAAGGCGGCATAGTTGAAGCTCTTATGAATAGTTATGTGTTAGGCGCGCAACTTTATAACAGCTTTTTGATCAATTTCTGATCCGTTGGTCGATTGGTGGCCTGCCATACGTCGGCCTGCGACCAGAAAGTCACATTTTTTCTTAGAAAATTTTCCGAATAACCGACGAGGGTCACGCATGAACAGTTATCAGCAGGGGGCGCCCTACCACGACACGCACAGCAAGACCATTGGCTACCTGCTGTGGATTTTCGGCTTCACCGGGTCGCACCGCTTCTATTACGGCAAGCCGGTGACCGGGACAATCTGGTTCTTCACCTTCGGCCTGTTGGGCATCGGTTGGTTGATCGACCTGTTCCTGATCCCGTCCATGGACCGTGAAGCCGACCTGAGGTTTCAGGCCGGGCGCATCGACTACAACATCGCCTGGATCCTGCTGACCTTCCTCGGGGTGTTTGGGCTGCATCGCCTGTATCAAGGCAAGTGGGTGACCGCGATCATCTACTTCTTTACCGGCGGGCTGTTCCTGGTGGGGGTGCTGTATGACTTCTGGACGCTGAACAGCCAGGTGTCCGAGCGCAATGCGGGGCGGGGTTGAGATTGCTGGGGCTGCTTTGCAGCCCATTCGCGGCTAAAGGCCGCTCCTACATCGACCGCGTCCCTGCAGTCAGGTTTACGCGGTCCCTGTAGGAGCGGCCTTGCCGGGGCGCCGGACCGGTCGGATAGGGGCACAAAGCGCCCCCATCCAAGTGTTACTGGCGAGTCTGTCGCTGTTGCAACAGCAGGTTGCCGAAACCGGCCCCTGCCAGCTGCTTCTGCGCCCCGGTCAGCTGTTCACGGTTGCTGAACGGGCCGACCAGCACGCGGTACCAGGTTTCTTCCTTGACCGTGCCCGATTCCACCTTCACCGACTGCCCCAGCAGGATGATCTGCGCACGTACCTTGTCGGCATCAGCCTGCTTGCGGAACGAGCCGGCCTGCAGGAAGTACTGGGTGGTCGCTGCTGGCTTGATCACCGGTGGCGCCGGTGGCGGGGTCTGCCCCAGCAGTGCCGCCTGGGCGCGCGCGGTGTCAATCTTCGCCGCTTCGGCCGGAGTCACCGGGGTGACCGGCTGGGCCGGCACGGGTGGCGTTTTCTCGGGTACCGCCTCTGGTGGCACGATCACCTCGGATTCCGGCAACAGGGTGTAGAAGTCGTACTTCGGCTTCACCGGCTGTTGCGGGGTGGCTTGCGTGGTCTGCGCGGGCTTGCCGGCTTCGGCCACTTTTTCCGATTTCTGCTGCTCGGGCTTGGCGCGCTTGATGTCATCGCCACCGGGCTCGAGCTTCATCAGGAATACGATGAACGCGCCAACGGTCAGGCCGACCGCCAGCCATACCCAGCCGGGAATCGGCTGTTTGGCCGGCGCCGTCTGGCGGCTGGCGCCGCGTTTTGGTGCGGGTTTTTTCTTGGCAGCCAACTTACATGCGCTCCAGGGTTTCCAGGCCGAGCAGTTCCAGACCTTGTTTGAGGGTGCGGCCGGTCAGGGCGGCCAGGCGCAGACGGCTCTGCTGCTGTTCCGGGGTTTCAGCGGCAAGGATAGGGCAGTTCTCGTAGAAGCTGGAGAACAGCCCGGCCAGGTCGTACAGGTAGCTGCACAGCACGTGCGGCGTCCCTTTTTCGGCGACGTTGTTGAGGATTTCGCCAAACTGCGCCAGGCGTGCGGCCAGGTCCTGCTCGTGGGCGGCCTGCAGCACGATCTTGCCGTCGACTTCGTCAAAGCCCTTGCCCAGCTTGCGGAACACACCGGCCACGCGGGTGTAGGCGTACAGCAGGTAAGGGGCCGTGTTGCCTTCGAAGTTGAGCATCAGTTCGAAGTTGAAGCTGTAGTCACTGGTGCGGTGCTTGGACAGGTCGGCATATTTCACAGCGCCGATGCCTACCACTTCGCCGATGTGGCGCAGGTCTGCGTCGGCCAGGGTCGGGTTCTTTTCCTTGACCAGGGCGTAGGCACGATCCTTGGCTTCGGTGAGCAGGTCGATCAGTTTTACGGTGCCGCCATCACGGGTCTTGAACGGGCGGCCGTCAGCGCCGTTCATGGTGCCGAAGCCCATGTGCTCCATCTGCATCGGGTGGCCGACGAAGCCGGCGCGGCGTGCCACTTCAAACACCTGGTTGAAGTGCAGGGCTTGGCGCTGGTCGACGAAGTACAGGGCGCGGTCAGCCTTGAGCACGTTGCTGCGGTAACGCACGGCCGCCAGGTCGGTGGTGGCGTACAGGTAGCCGCCGTCGGCCTTCTGCACGATCACCGGCAATGGGTCGCCGTCGCTGTTCTTGAATTCTTCGAGGAACACGCACTGGGCACCTTGGTCTTCGACCAGCAGGCCCTTGGCCTTCAGGTCGGCGACCACGTTGGCCAGGTCGTCGTTGTAGGCGCTTTCGCCCATCACGTCAGCCATGGTCAGCTTGACGTTGAGCAGCTCGTAGGTCTTCTGGCAGTGCGACAGCGAGATGTCCTTGAAGCGTGTCCACAGGGCCAGGCAGTCCGGATCACCGGCCTGCAGCTTGACCACCAGGCCGCGGGCGCGGGTGGCGAATTCTTCGGACTCGTCGAAACGCTTCTTGGCGGCGCGGTAGAAGTTTTCCAGGTCCGACAGTTCGTCGCTGGTGATCGGGTTTTCCTGCAGGTAGGCCATCAACATGCCGAACTGGGTGCCCCAGTCGCCCACGTGGTTCTGGCGGATCACGTTGTCGCCAAGGAACTCCAGCACCCGCGCCACACTGTCACCGATGATGGTCGAACGCAGGTGGCCGACGTGCATCTCTTTGGCCAGGTTGGGTGCCGACATGTCGATCACCACCTTTTGCGCCGGGCCGGCCTTGCGTGCGCCCAGGTGGGCGTCAGCCAGGGCGGCATCCAGGCGGTTGGCCAGGGCGTCGGTGTTCTGGAAGAAGTTGAGGAAGCCCGGGCCGGCGATCTCGACCTTGCTGATGTCGGCGCTGGCCGGCAGGGCGTTGATCAGTTTTTCGGCCAGGTCGCGCGGCTTCATGCCGGCCGGCTTGGCCAGCATCATGGCGATGTTGCTGGCGAAGTCGCCGTGGGTCTTGTCCCGGGCGTTTTCCACCTGGATCGCCGGCGACAGCCCTTCAGGCAGCACACCGTCGGTGACGAGTTGGGTGAGGGCTTGCTGGATCAGCTGGCGAATGGTGTCTTTCATGGGGATCTCTTTTCGACCGCAAGCGCGGTGGAGCGCTTGGATGCGCAGGTGGAAAAACTGGGCATTATCCGTGGCTGGGAGCGGGTTGCCAACCTTTGAGCTTCAAGCTGTAAGCTGCAAGCCACAAGGAAAAGCTTGATCGCGCTGCCTGTCCCTGTCTGCTCTCGCTTGCAGCTTGCAGCTTGCAGCTTGCAGCTTGCAGCTTGCAGCTCAATACAGGTCTACCGGGTCGACATCCAGCGACCAGCGTACCTGGCGCCCGCTCGGCATTTGTTCCAACACTAGCAACCAGGCGCTGATCAGTCGATGCAAAGGCGCCCGGGTATTGGCCTGTATCAACAGTTGTGCGCGGAAGCGCCCGGCGCGGCGTTCCATGGGCGCCGGTACCGGGCCAAGCAGTTCGATCCCCGGCAACCGTTGCTCGGCCACCAGGCGCTCGGCGGCGGCGCAGGCTTGGTCAAGGAAGCCTTCGGCCTGCCCCGGCTTGTGCGCTTCGGCGCGCAGCAGGGCCAGGTGTGAGTAAGGTGGCAGCCCGGCAGCGCGGCGTTCGTTCAGGGCCTGTTCGGCAAAGGCGAAATAGCCCTGCTCGGTAAGCTGCACCAGCAGCGGGTGGTCGGCCAGGTGGGTCTGGATGATCACCTTGCCGGGCTCTTCGGCCCGCCCGGCGCGCCCGGCCACTTGCACGATCAGTTGCGCCATGCGCTCGCTGGCGCGGAAGTCGCCAGAGAACAGCCCGCCATCGGCATCAAGGATGGCCACCAGGGTGACCCGCGGGAAGTGGTGGCCCTTGGCGAGCATCTGCGTGCCCACGAGGATGCTTGGCTGGCCCTTCTGGATCGTGCTGAACAGGTTGTGCATGGCGTCCTTGCGCGCCGTGCTGTCGCGGTCCACGCGCAGGATCGGGTAGTCGGGGAACAGCACCTTCAGGCGTTCTTCGGCGCGCTCGGTGCCGGCGCCGACCGGGCGCAGGTCGACGTGGTTGCATTGCGGGCACTGGTGCGGCAGGCGTTCGTCATAGCCGCAGTGGTGGCAGCGCAGCACGCCGGAGCGCTGGTGCACGGTCATGCGCGCATCGCAGCGCGGGCATTCCGACAACCAGCCGCAATCGTGGCACAGCAAGGTCGGGGCGAAGCCGCGGCGGTTGAGGAACACCAGCACCTGTTGGCCGGCTTCCAGGGTTTGACGGATGGCCTGCTGCAGCGGGCCGCTGATGCCGCTGTCCAGCGGCAGGCTTTTTACATCCAGGCGCAACATGCGCGGCGGGCGTGCGCCGCCGGCGCGCTGGTTCATGCGCAGCAGGCGGTAGCGGCCGGTAAGGGCGTTGTGCAGGGTTTCCAGCGACGGCGTGGCAGAGCCGAGCAGGATCGGGATGTTCTCCTGGTGGGCGCGCACCAGCGCCAGGTCGCGGGCGTGGTAGCGCAGGCCTTCCTGCTGTTTATAAGAGCCGTCGTGCTCTTCGTCGATAATGATCAGGCCGGGGTTTTTCATGGGCGTGAACAGTGCCGAACGGGTGCCGATGATGATGTCGGCCTCGCCATCCCGCGCCGCCAGCCAGGCGTCCAGGCGTTCGCGGTCGTTCACCGCCGAATGCAGCAGGGCAATGCGTGCGTTGAAGCGTTGCTCGAAGCGCGCCAGGGTTTGTGGGCCGAGGTTGATTTCCGGGATCAGCACCAGCGCCTGCTTGCCGGCCTCCAGGGTTTCGCGGATCAGCTGCAGGTAGACCTCGGTCTTGCCGCTACCGGTGACACCGGCCAGCAGAAACGCGCCAAAACCGTCAAAGCCCTCGCGCACGGCGTCGAAGGCGTCGCGTTGCTCTTCGTTGAGCGGCAGCTCCGGTTGTGCTAGCCAGTGTTCATGGCGCAGCGCCGGCAGGTGGCGGCGTACCTCGATCTGTACCAGCTCCTTGGCCAGCAGCAGGTCGAGGCTGTCCTTGTTCAGGTTGAGCTTGGCCAGCAGGCTGTGGGCCACGCCGTGCGGGTGCTGGGCCAGGGTCTTGAGGGCGTCGCGCTGGCGCGGTGCGCGGGCAATGCGCGGGTCTTCCAGTCGGGCGCCGGGGGCAATGTGCCAGAAACGCTCCTGGCGCATTTCTGCCGGTTCGCCCTGGCGCAGCAGGGTCGGCAAGGCCCAGCTCAAGGTGTCACCCAGGCTGTGCTGGTAGTACTGGGCGGTCCACAGGCACAGCTTGAACAGCGAGGCCGGAATGGGTGACACCGGGTCGAGCAGCGCACTGGCCGGCTTCAGTTTGTCTGCAGGCACTTCGCTTTGCGTACACACCTCTACCAGCACACCGATCATTTCGCGGCGGCCGAAGGGCACGCGAATGCGCATACCCGGGGTCAAAGCCTGGCGCGCCATGCTCGCTGGCGCCTTGTAGTCGAACAGGCGGCGCAACGGAGAGGGCAGGGCAAGGCGCAGGATGACGTCGGACACGCGGAAAGTCTCGGAGGGCATTACAAGAACTGGCGAGCCTAGCAGACGACGGTCGGTGCAAGCGACATCTTGCGCTGACGGTGTGCTCTGGTATTATTCGCCGCCTAATTACGTGCGGTATTCAACAATTGGTGTTGGGTGGCGGCACGCAGCTCGAGGAAGTGACCATGAAAGAAGGTATCCACCCGAACTACGAAGTAGTTGCAGTCACCTGCAGCTGCGGCAACAAGTTCGAAACCCGTTCGACCCTGGGCAACGTCCTGTCGATCGACGTTTGCAACCTGTGCCACCCGTTCTACACCGGTAAGCAGAAAGTCCTGGACACCGGTGGTCGCGTACAGAAGTTCGCCGACCGCTTCGGTATGTTCGGTACCAAGAAGTAATCATGCGCATGGCGAACCCTTCGGGTTTCGCGTTGTTGCTGAAGAAGGCGCCCCTTGTGGGCGCCTTTTTTGTGGGCGCAATCTGGCATCACCCGGCACAGGCGTTCTGCCCTTTGCCGGACAAACCTCAGCAGGTAGCGGTGCGACAGGTGGTTGATGGAGACACCTTGCGCCTGGTCGATGGCCGCAGCGTGCGGCTGATCGGCATCAACGCGCCGGAAATTGGCCGTAAGGGGCGCACCAGCGAGCCTTACGCCGACGCGGCGAGGCGGCGTTTGCAGGCCCTGGTCAGGAGCAATGACGGGCGTGTCGGGCTAGTGCCAGGGGCCGAGGCCAAAGACAAGTACGGCCGTACGCTGGCACATGTTTATGGCCTTAATGGCGACAATCTTGAAGCGCAACTGCTCAGCGAAGGCCTGGGCTACCGCGTGGCGGTTGCCCCCAATGTGCGCCTCAGTGGCTGCCAGCAGTTGGCCGAGCAGGCTGCGCGCCAAGCCGGCGTCGGTGTGTGGCGGCGCTCGCCCGTGATACCTGCGGGCGATGTCAGGCAGTCGGGTTTCGCGGTTGTCAGTGGTCGCATCGAAGGGGTCGAGCGCAATCGTGGCGGGGTCTGGCTGAACCTGGGCGGTGCCATGGTGCTGCAGGTTCCCGCTCGTCTGCAGCGCAACTTCCCTGCTAGCTTCTTCGATAATCTCAAGGGGCGCGAGGTTGAAGCGCGTGGCTGGGTGCTGGACCGTTCCCGCAAGGGCGGGCTTAAGCCTGGGCAGCGACGCTGGGTGCTGCCATTGACCGATCCGAGCGTGTTGCAGCGCATTTCAGGCTAAAAGATGTAGACAGTTCGCTATTAGATTGTACACACTGTTAGCCGTATGCCCCCGTGGGTTTTAGCGTAAAGTCGTAGGCTAAAGGCCTTGACACAAGTGACCGACCAGTCTTGTGACTCCCCGGCTCTTTGCGTATCCTCGGCGGTCCGTCAGAACAGTAAATAGCGGAATGCCCACCATGTCAGACCTGAAAACCGCCGCTCTCGAATACCACGCTCAACCTCGTCCGGGGAAACTGAGCGTCGAACTCTCCAAGCCCACTGCTACCGCCCGTGACCTCGCCCTGGCCTACAGCCCAGGTGTTGCCGAGCCGGTACGTGAAATTGGCCGTGATCCAGAGCTGGCATACAAATACACCGGCAAAGGCAACCTGGTTGCGGTGATTTCCGATGGCACCGCCATCCTCGGTCTGGGTGACCTCGGCCCACTGGCTTCCAAGCCGGTCATGGAAGGCAAGGGTGTTCTGTTCAAGCGTTTCGCCGGTATCGACGTGTTCGACATCGAAGTCGAGTCGGAAAGCCCGCAAGCGTTCATCGACACCGTTCGCCGCATCTCGATCACCTTCGGTGGCATCAACCTCGAAGACATCAAGGCGCCAGAGTGCTTTGAAATCGAGCGCACCCTGATCGAACAGTGCGACATCCCGGTATTCCATGATGATCAGCACGGTACCGCCATTGTGACCGCGGCCGGCATGATCAACGCCCTGGAAATCGCCGGCAAAAAGCTGGAAGACGCCAAGATCGTCTGCCTGGGTGCCGGTGCTGCCGCCATCTCCTGCATGAAGTTGCTGGTGAGCATGGGCGCCAAGGTCGAGAACATCTACATGATCGACCGCAGCGGCGTGATCCACGCTGGCCGTGACGACCTGAACCAGTACAAGGCGCAGTTCGCCCACGCGACCGACAAGCGCACCCTGGCTGACGCACTCGACGGTGCCGACGTGTTCGTTGGCCTGTCCGGCCCGAACCTGCTGAGCCCGGAAGGCCTGAAGTCGATGGCTGCCAACCCGATCGTGTTCGCCTGCTCGAACCCGGACCCGGAAATCGCCCCAGAGCTGGCCCACGCCACGCGCAGCGACGTGATCATGGCGACCGGTCGTTCCGACTACCCGAACCAGGTCAACAACGTACTGGGCTTCCCGTTCATCTTCCGTGGTGCCCTGGACGTTCGCGCCAAGCGCATCAACGAAGAAATGAAGATCGCCGCCGCTATCGCCCTGAAAGACCTGGCCAAGCTGCCAGTGCCGAAGGAAGTATGCGAAGCCTACGGCGTACAGGCGCTGGAATTCGGCCGTGAGTACATCATTCCGAAGCCACTGGATGCTCGTCTGATCACCGTTGTTTCGGACGCGGTGGCCAAGGCTGCGATCGAATCCGGCGTGGCTACCCTGCCGTATCCGAAGCACTACCCGCTGACCAGCGTGGATGACGTGTTCAACGGCTGATTGCTGTTGCAGCTGTCATGAAAAAACCCCGGCTCGCAAGAGCCGGGGTTTTTTGTTTGCCGATGTCCCGGCTGACGCGGTCCCTTGTAGGAGCGGCCTTGTGTCGCGAAAGGGGTGCGAAGCGCCCCCAGGATTTATGCACCAAGCAGATATTGCTGGGGGCGCTTCGCGCCCCTTTCGCGACACAAGGCCGCTCCTACACGGACGGTGTTGGCCTGTCAGGTTTAGAACAAATCCATCGGCGTCGCTTCATCCGCCGGTAGCGGGCTGCCCGGTGCCGAGCCATTACCCAGCTCATCCACCGACGGCGGCGAGTCTTCGGCCTTGAACAGCTCGAAGTAGGCATTCGGTGTGCTTGGCGAGGCCGCGCGACCGCTGACCGGGTCGACGCGCAGGCTGAGGATACCGTCCGGCTCTGCCGGGGCATGTGCAGGCTTGTCCTTGAGCGCCGCGCCCATGAAACTCATCCAGATCGGCAGCGCCGCGGTGCCGCCGTACTCGCGGCGGCCTAGGGTTTCCGGCTGGTCGAAACCGACCCACACGGTGGTCACGTAATCGGCGTTGTAGCCGGAGAACCAGGCGTCCTTGGATTCGTTGGTGGTACCGGTCTTGCCTGCCAGGTCGGTGCGGCCCAGGGCCAGCGCCCGGCGGCCGGTACCGCGCTTGATCACGTCCTGCAGCATGCTGGTGAGGATGTAAGTGGTGCGCCCGTCGATGATCCGCTCGGCCACGGCCGGTGTTTGCGGCGCAGCAGTCACCTGGCCAAAAGCCGAAGGTGCTTCGCCTGGCATGGCTGCGGTGCTGATCGGCTGCTCGGGTGCAGCCAGGCCGGCCTGGTCCTCGGCGCCTTGCGGCACGTGGGCAGGGTTGGCGGTGAACAACGTCTCGCCGCTGCGGCTTTCGATGCGGTCGATCAGGTACGGGGTGATCTTGTAGCCACCGTTGGCAAAGGTGCTCCAGCCGGTGGCAATTTCCATCGGGGTCAGGGTGGCAGTACCCAAAGCCAGCGACAGGTTGCGCGGCAGGTCCTGCTTGTTGAAGCCGAACTTGGCGATGTAGTCGATGGTGCGGTCCACACCCATGGCCTGCAGCAGGCGGATCGATACCAGGTTGCGCGACTTGTACAGCGCTTCACGCATGCGGATCGGGCCGAGGAAGGTGTTGGTGTCGTTCTTTGGTCGCCACACTTTATCTACCGACTCGTCAACGAACACGATCGGCGCATCGTTGACCAGGCTGGCAGCGGTGTAGCCGCTGTCCAGCGCGGCGCTGTAGATGAACGGCTTGAAGCTCGAACCTGGTTGGCGCTTGGCCTGCATGGCGCGGTTGTAGTTGCTCTGCTCGAACGAGAAACCGCCGACCAGGGCGCGGATGGCGCCGTTGTAAGGGTCCAGGGTGACCAGCGCACTTTGCGCACCGGGTACCTGGCTGAACTTGAACTTGCCATCTTCCAGGCGCTGCAGGCGCACCAGGTCGCCGACCTGGGCCACGTCGGCCGGCGATTGCGGCGCGCGGCCCATCGCGTTGCTGTTGATGAACGGGCGCGCCCATTTCATCGTGTCCCAGGCAACCTCGGATTGCTGACCGTCTCGGGTCAGCACCTTCAGGCCGGTTTTTTCGACCTGGGTGACGATGGCCGGCTCCAGGCCGCCAAGGGTGCGCTGCTTGCCCAGTTCCTGCAGCCAGGCTGCCTGGGTGCGGCCCGGGAAGCGTGCTTCAGGGCCGCGGTAGCCGTGGCGTTCATCATAATCGGAGAGGCCGTTGAGGATGGCCTTGTTGGCCATTTCCTGCATGTCGCTGGGCACTGTGGTGGTGACGCGGAAGCCTTCGGTGTAGGCGTCGCTGCCGTAACGGCCGACCATTTCCGCACGAGCCATCTCGGCGATGTACGGCGCATTCACCTCAGGTGTCGGCACGTGGTAGCTGGCATTGAGCGGCTCGGCCAGGGCAGCTTCATAGCTGGCCTGGTCGATCTTGCCCAGCTTGTACATGCGGCCCAGGATCCAGTCGCGGCGCTCCTTGGCGCGCACCGGGTTGGCCAGCGGGTTGAAGCGTGACGGTGCCTTGGGCAGGCCGGCGATCATCGCCATCTGCGCCAGGCTGACGTCACGGATCGACTTGCCGTAGTACACCTGGGCAGCGGCGTCGATGCCGTAGGCGCGGTTACCGAGGTAGATCTTGTTCACGTACAGCTCAAGGATCTCGTCCTTGGTCAGCTCACGCTCGATCTGCAGGGCCAGCAGGATTTCGTTGGTCTTGCGCGAGAAGCTGCGTTCGCTGGTGAGGAAGAAGTTTTTCGCCACCTGCATGGTGATGGTGCTGCCGCCGGTCTGGATATGCCCGGTTTTCACCAGCTGGGTTGCTGCGCGCATCAGGCTGCTGGGATCGACACCGTAGTGGTTGAGGAAATTGTCGTCCTCGGCCGACAGCAGTGCCTGAATGAACTGTGGGGGAATTTCCGCGAAGCGGATCGGTGAGCGGCGCATTTCGCCGAACTCGGCAATCAGCTTGCCATCGCTGCTGTACACCCTCAGGGGGATCTGCAACTGGATGCTTCTGAGCGAATCGACCGAGGGCAGGCTGGGGCTAAGATACAGAAACGCACCGCTCACACCGAGTACGAGCGCGCAGATGACTGCGACGGAAGACCACCAGAAGAACTTCAGCAGACGTATCAAGGCTTTTCGGTGTCCAGGTTGAGAGTGGATTGCACGCAGGTCCGGCGGACCAAAAAACGCTGGGCATTATACGCATTTTTTCGCCTCTCCGGGTTACCGGCCAGGCTACCCGTCGCCTTGGCGGGCGGCCCCGGCCCAGTGTCGCCGCGGGGTTGCAACACACAGCAAGGAAGTCGCGATGCTTGGACGCTTTGGCATGGATGCCGGTTCACTCGTAGGGGTGGAAATCGCCCCTGATGCCATTCGCTTGGTGCAACTGCAACAGCGCAGGCGACGCTGGCGGGTGATGGGCTCGGCGCACGAACCGCTGCCCCAGGAGGTGGGGAATGACTGGGCGGCAGAGCCTGGCCTGGTAGCGGCGGCGTTGCGGCGCGCCCATCGGCAGAGTGGCCTCAGGCAGCGCCGGGTAGCGTTGGCGCTGCCAGCCAGCCAGGTCATCTGCAAGCTGTGCCATATGCCGGTGGAGCGTGGCGTGGAACAGTTGGAGGCGCAGCTGCTGGCCGATGCCGAACGGCTGTTTCCGTTCCCGCTGGAGGACCTGGCCCTGGATTTTCAGGTCGTTGGGCCTTCACGCGTACAGCCCGGTTGCAGCGAGGTGATGGTTGCAGCTTGTCGGCAAAGCGCTTTGGCGGCACTTGAAGCGGTGGTCGAGGAGGCGGGACTGCAGCTGGAAGCCGTCGAGATCGACAACATTGCGTTGTGTCGCATGTTGCCGGTAAGCGGCCTGGAGAGGGCGGCGTTGCTGCGTATCGAGGCGCACAGCGTGACACTTCACGACTGGCAGCCGGGTGGGGTGTTCCAGCGGCGTGAACTGCAAACGGCAGGCACGGAAATGGCCGCGGCATTGCCTGAGCGGCTGCAGGCACTCCTTGCTGCAGAGCAGTTGCCTGGGCAGCTGTGGGTTGCCGGCTGCTCAGCGATTGACCCTGACTGGTTGCAGGGGCTTGGCGGCCGGCTGAATGTTTCGTGCCGGCACCTGCCTGGTCTGGCGGGCCTCGAGCATGTCGATGGCACCCTGCTCCTGGCTTGCGCCTTGGCCCAGGGAGGATTGTGCCGATGATGCGGCTGAACCTTCTGCCTTGGCGCGAACGCCAGCGTCAGGCGGCGCTGCGGCGTTTTCGTAGCCAGCTGGTTGCCGGCGCATTACTGGCCTTGTGCGCCGTTACGCTGGTGGACCAGTTGGCCCGTCAACGTGCACAGCAACAGGCACTGGCCAATGCGCAGCATCAGGCAGCCCTTGAGCTGCTGGGCGAGCGGCTGCAGCCACTGGCTGATGTACGAGAACAGCACGAAGCGCTGCTCGCCGGTGCCGACGTTCTGGAGGCCTTGCGCGCCGATCAGGATGTGTTGGCCGGTGTGTTCGCTGACCTTGAAGGTGCGTTGCCTGAGGGGGTGCAACTGGTTGACCTGAGCCTTGAAAACGGTCGTTTGCAGATGACCGGGCTGGCTGCGTCCGGGGCAGTGGTGGCGCAGTTCATGCGAGAACTGGGCCGCTCGAACGTATTGCTCGACCTGGAACTCAAGCACATCAAGAGCCTGCCGGGCGGTGAGGAGTTCCTGCTGGCTGCGCGCGTTTCGGCGATCTGGTCGTGAATGCGGCACAGCTTTTCGCCTGGTTGGTCGCAGTCGAGCGCTCCGACCGCTTTCGGCGGTTGGCGCCCGTGTTGGTCGCGGTTGTGCTGTTCAGCGCGGGTTGCGCGGTGCGCCTGCCGGCATTCTGGCAGCAACAGGCCGGGGAGGACGCCAGGCATGCCGAGTTGCACCAGTTGCAAGCGAGCCGTGCTTTGCAGTTGGCCGAGCTGCAGAGCCTGCGGGCTTCTGTGGCAGGTGCCGAGCAGCGGTTGCAGGCGGCGCGCTGGCAGCTGGCTGCCGGGGAGGGCATGAGCGACCTGCTTGAGCGATTGACGGTTTCGGGGCATGCACAGGGTTTGCTTGTCGAGCGTCTCGTGGTCCAGGAGGGCGAGCAACAGGACGGCTTCCATAAAGTGCCGCTTGAGCTGCAGGTAGTGGGGCCATACCCGGCCTTGCGGCTATGGCTGGACGAATGGCTGGGCCAGGCGCGGGTGTTGCACAGCGGCGACATGCGCCTGGCACCAGCTGATCGCCAGCCTGGGCTATTGCGCCTGCAATTGCGGGTCGATGCCTACCACGCGCCTGCACCCATGCCCTCGACAGCAGTAATGGCACATATACCGGCAAGGGCTGCCTTGGCCAGGCCAGCAGTAGACCCGTTTGCGCCCCCGGCCACTCGGTTGGAGGGTGGCGGGCTGGTCGGCGTGCCGCTGGCAAAGCTGGAAATGGTCGGCAGCCTGGCGCACGGTGCTGCCCGTGAAGCCCTGCTGATGGCATCCGGAAGGCTCTATCGCGTGCGTCCGGGCGACCGGGTAGGGCGCGACCAAGGCCTGGTGAAGCACATTGATCAACGCCAGGTCGAAGTGCGTGAGCGACTGTTCATGGCGGGGGAATGGCATGAGCGCACGGCGTTCATCACCCTTGCCAACTACCTGGGCAAGGAGGCCCCGGAGCAGAATGAAAACGTGGATGAAATACCTGCTGGCAGCCCTGCTGCCGATTCAGCTGGCGTCGGCGACGCCTTACCAGGGTGAGCCCCTGTCATTGAATTTTCAGGACATCGAGGTGCGTGCGGTGTTGCAGGTGCTGGCGGACTACGCCGGGGTAAACCTGGTGGCCAGCGATGCGGTGCAGGGCAGTGTCACCTTGCGCTTGCAGGATGTGCCGTGGGACCAGGCGTTGGATCTGGTATTGCGCAGCAAGGGCCTGGCCCGGCGCCAGGAGGGCAACGTGCTACTGGTGGCACCAGCAGCCGAATTTGCCGCGCAGTCAGGCGACGCGCGGGTGGTGCAGGCAGTGGACGCGCAGTTGGCGCCATTGCGGCGGGAGCTGCTGCCCATTCACCACGCCAAGGCTGACGAGATGGCGCAATTGCTGCTGGCGAGCCTGGCGGTCGATGGCAGCCTGGGCGGTAGCCTTAGCGTTGATGAGCGCACCAATACGCTGGTGGCGTACCTGCCGGCTGAACGCCTGGCCGAGTTGCGGCAACTGGTGGCGCAGTTGGACGTGCCGGTGCGTCAAGTGGCGATCGAGGCACGTATCGTCGAGGCCAACGTCGATTACGAGAAGAGCCTGGGGGTGCGCTGGGGCGGGCCGCTGTACGGTGAAAAGCTGCGCCCCGGCAAAGAACTGTTCGTCGACCTCGGGGTGGAGCGCGCCGGCAGCAGCATCGGCCTTGGGCTGCTGAGTGGGGGCGTGCTGCTCGACCTGGAACTCAGCGCGATGGAAAAGAGCGGCAACGGTGAGATCATTTCACAGCCCAAGGTGGTCACCGCCGACAAGGAAACCGCGAGAATCCTCAAGGGTACCGAGGTGCCCTATCAGGAAACCAGCCAGAGCGGCGCCACCTCTGTCTCGTTTCGCGAAGCCTCGTTGTCGCTGGAGGTAACCCCGCAGATCACCCCGGACAACAAGGTAATCATGACCGTGAGGGTGACCAAGGACGAGCCGGATTACGTCAATGCCTTGAACAACGTACCGCCGATCCGCAAGAACGAGGTCAATGCCAAGGTTCGTGTGGCTGACGGCGAAACGATCGTGATCGGTGGCGTCTATTCGACTTCGCAAAACAATGTGGTCGACAAGGTGCCATTTTTCGGTGATCTGCCGTATGTTGGGCGGCTGTTTCGACGCGATGCATTACAAGAGAAAAAATCCGAGCTGCTGGTCTTCCTGACTCCGCGTATCATGAGTGACCAGGCGATTGCTGTGAGTCGTTGATTCTGTGCGAAATTTGATACTTGTGGGGCCCATGGGCGCTGGTAAAAGCACCATTGGGCGCCTATTGGCCAAAGAGCTGCGCCTGCTGTTCAAGGATTCCGACAAGGAAATCGAACTGCGATGCGGCGCCAACATCCCGTGGATCTTCGACAAGGAAGGCGAGCCGGGTTTCCGTGATCGCGAGCAGGCGATGATTGCCGAGTTGTGCGCACTTGACGGCGTGGTGCTGGCGACCGGTGGTGGCGCGGTGATGCGCGAAGCCAACCGCCAGGCGCTGCATCAAGGCGGCCGGGTAATCTACCTGCATGCCTCGGTGGAGCAGCAGGTCGGCCGTACCGCGCGCGACCGCAATCGCCCGCTGCTGCGCACCGCCAACCCCGAAGCGACCTTGCGTACCTTGCTGGAAACCCGCGACCCGCTCTACCGCGAGATCGCCGACCTGGTGATTGAAACCGACGAACGGCCGCCACGCATGGTGGTAATCGATATTCTCGAGCGCTTGCAGCAGTTGCCGCCCCGTTAACCCGGGACTATTCTCGGCCACCAGCGCCGAGGCGAGGTTCAACGTTACCGCGCCGGTCGCCCGAATGGCACCGCGCCCAAGTACATTGTGGGGATACATGCAGACACTAAAGGTCGACCTGGGCGAGCGTAGCTACCCGATCTACATTGGCGAAGGCCTGCTGGACCAGCCTGAGCTGCTGGCGCCGCACATTGCCGGGCGGCAGGTCGCCATCGTTTCCAATGAGACCGTCGCACCCTTGTATCTCGAACGCCTGGCCAAGACCCTGGGTGCCTACTCGGTGCTGCCAGTGGTCTTGCCCGATGGTGAAGCCCACAAGAACTGGGAAACCCTGCAACTCATCTTCGATGGTCTGCTGACAGCACGGCATGACCGCCGTACCACCGTGGTTGCCTTGGGCGGCGGCGTGATCGGGGACATGGCCGGCTTTGCCGCTGCCTGTTACCAGCGCGGCGTCGACTTCATCCAGGTGCCGACCACCCTGTTGTCCCAGGTCGACTCCTCGGTGGGCGGCAAGACCGGTATCAACCACCCGCTGGGCAAGAACATGGTCGGTGCCTTCTATCAGCCCAACGCGGTGCTGATCGATACCACCAGCCTCAAGACCTTGCCGCCGCGTGAGCTGTCGGCAGGCCTGGCCGAAGTGATCAAGTATGGCCTGATCTGTGACAAATCGTTCCTCACCTGGCTTGAAGACAATATGCAGGCCCTGCGCGCCCTCGACCCGGTAGCCCTGACCGAGGCTATCCGTCGCTCCTGCGCGGCCAAGGCCGCAGTGGTGGGTGCCGATGAGCGCGAGTCTGGTGTGCGGGCCACGCTGAACCTGGGGCATACCTTCGGGCATGCCATCGAAACCCACATGGGTTATGGCGTGTGGCTGCACGGCGAAGCCGTGGCAGCGGGCACGGTGATGGCGCTGGAAATGTCCATGCGCCTTGGCTGGATTGATAAGGCCGAGCGCGATCGCGGAATCCGCCTGTTGCAGGACGCAGGTTTGCCGGTGGTGCCACCACAGGAAATGACCCCGGCGCATTTCATGGAGCACATGGCGGTCGACAAGAAGGTGCTCGACGGTCGTCTGCGTCTGGTGCTGCTGCGCCAGATGGGCGAGGCCGTGGTGACCGACGACTATCCGAAAGAGATTCTACAGGCCACGCTGTCGGCGGATTACCGCGCGATCGTGGCCCAGCTTTGAGGTTGTGACAGCGCAATGACCAGTTTGCATGCCGATGAGGCCTTTCTCGACCATTACCAGTTGAGCCACGATCCGTTCGCGCCCCGCGTGCCCGGCTTCAAGTTTTTCCCGGCCCAGCGCAAGCCTGTGCTCGGCCAGTTGCACCACCTGGCGCGTTACAGCCAGCTGATGCTGGTAGTCAGCGGCCCGCTGGGCAGCGGCAAGACCCTGCTGCGCCAGGCGCTGGTGGCCAGCACCAACAAGCAGGCCGTGCTGAGCGTGGTGGTGTCCGCCCGTGGCGCCAGCGATGCCGCCAGTGTACTTGGCCAGGTTGCACAAAACCTGGAAGTGGCGCAGCCCGAGATGCAGGCGATTCTGTCCAAGGTGGTGCAACTGGCACTGACCGGGCAGGAAGTGTATTTGCTGGTGGACGATGCGGAACAACTCGACGAGTCGGCACTCCAAGCGTTGCTGGAATTGGCGGCGGGGGTACCGGAAGGGCGCCCGCACGTGTTCCTGTTCGGTGAGCCTTCGCTGATTGCCGGGTTGGACGAGCTCAATGTCGAGGAAGAACGCTTCCACATCATCGAGCTGGCCCCCTACAGTGAAGAAGAAACCCGCGAGTACCTGGAGCAGCGCCTGGAAGGGGCTGGCCGGGGCATCGAGGTGTTCAGCCGTGAACAGATCGTCGATATCCATGAAAACTCCGACGGTTGGCCTGGCAACATCAACCAGGTCGCCCGTGACACTTTGATCGAAGCCATGATCGCCAGCCGTTCGACGGCCAAGCGACCATCCATGGGGTTCAAGATGCCTAAAAAACATGTGCTCGCGCTGTCCGCTGTGGTCGTGGTCGCCGTTGCGGCCGCGGTGTTGATGCCCAAGAAAGGCGACAAGGCCCCCGCCGATGCGCCGGCCGCCCAGGCCCAGTTGCCGCTGGGCGACGGCAAGCCGGGCGCCAACATCGAGTTCTCCGGCTCGTCGCAGCCAATGCCGTTGCCGCTGGTTGGCCAGTCGCAGCCGGTGATGCGCGAACCGTTGGCCCAGGCCGCCGGCATGGGTGAGGGTGAAGAAGGCAGCCCGGCAGGCGATACGGCCCTGCAGCCTGGCAACCCGCCGCCGACCGTGACCACCATTGCGCCGCCACAAGGGGTGCCGGCTGGCCCGGCGCCTGCGCCTGCACGGCCAGTAGCCAGCGCGCCTGTGCAGCCGGTTGCGCCTGCGCCAAAGCCTGTCGCAACCCAGCCGGCAAAACCGGTTGCACCGGCCAAGCCTGCGCCAGCACCGACCCAGGTTGCCGTGGCCAAGCCGGCAGCCAAGCCGGCTGAAAAACCAGCCGCTGGCGGCGCGGGCAACAGTGGCTGGTACGCCGGCCAGAAACCGGGCAATTACGTGGTGCAGATCCTTGGCACCAGCTCCGAGTCTTCGGCGCAGGCGTACGTAAAAGCCCAGGGTGGCGACTATCGCTACTTCAAGAAAGACCTGCAGGGCAAGCCGCTGTACGTCGTCACTTACGGCAGCTTCGCCAGCCGTGACGCAGCGGTTGCGGCAATCAAGAACTTGCCAGCGAAGGTCCAGGCTGGTAAACCTTGGCCACGTACCGTCGGCAGCGTCCAACAAGAGCTGGCCACGGCCCGCTGATACCTGCCGGGCGGCATCACCCCGCCGCCCAGTTGCTGAGCGATTACTGAACTACGAATAGCCTGCTGCGCCTGAGCGCGGCAGGCTTTTCTGTCCCAGACTGCCGGCCACAAGCCCCTAGTTGCAGTCATGGCTGAAACGCTTCAGACTCTAGCCAAGCCGCTATCACGGCGCATGGCGCAAAAACATTCAAAATTGCGACATAAATTTTCAATGGTGAGACATGAAAATTTGTGGGCATCGCTGTCGCTGTGCAACAATGGTTTTCCATGACCACCGCAAAAAAGCTGGCGTTTGATCGGCGTGGATGGTAAGTGGTTGTTAAAAAAGAGATTTACCTCCGTTAGAGAGGTGAACCTGGTGAGAATGTGTCTATGAAAACAGGTCTGTACCATCCCGAAGAATTCAAGGACAACTGTGGTTTTGGCCTGATCGCCCATATGACGGGCGAACCGAGCCACCACCTTCTGCAAACCGCCATGCAGGCGCTGACGTGCATGACCCACCGCGGCGGCATCAACGCCGACGGCAAGACCGGTGACGGTTGCGGTCTGCTCATGCAGAAGCCCGATCAATTCCTGCGTGCCGTGGCCCAGGAGCACTTCGCTGTCGAACTGCCCAAGCAGTACGCCGTCGGCATGGTGTTCTTCAACCAGGACCCGGTCAAAGCCGAAGCTGCCCGCGCCAACATGGACCGCGAAATCCTCGCTGCCGGCCTGAAGCTGGTGGGCTGGCGCAAAGTGCCGATCGACACCAGCGTGCTGGGTCGCCTGGCACTGGAGCGCCTGCCGCAGATCGAGCAGGTGTTCATCGGCGGTGAAGGCCTGAGCGACGAGGAATTCGCCATCAAGCTGTTCAGTGCCCGTCGCCGCTCGTCCGTGGCCAACGCCCACGACGCCGACCACTACATCTGCAGCTTCTCGCACAAGACCATCATCTACAAAGGCCTGATGATGCCGCGCGATCTCGCGGCGTTTTATCCAGACCTGGGTGACGAGCGCCTGCAAACCGCAATCTGCGTGTTCCACCAGCGCTTCTCCACCAACACCCTGCCGAAATGGCCGCTGGCGCAGCCGTTCCGCTTCCTCGCCCACAACGGCGAGATCAACACCATCACCGGCAACCGCAACTGGGCAATGGCCCGTCGCACCAAGTTCGCCAACGACCAGATTCCCGACCTCGAAGAACTCGGCCCGCTGGTCAACCGCGTGGGTTCCGACTCGTCGAGCATGGACAACATGCTGGAGCTGATGGTCACCGGTGGTATCGACCTGTTCCGTGGCGTGCGCATGCTGGTACCGCCAGCCTGGCAGAACGTCGAGACCATGGACGCCGACCTGCGTGCCTTCTACGAATACAACTCCATGCACATGGAACCGTGGGATGGCCCGGCCGGTATCGTCATGACCGAAGGCCGCCACGCAGTGTGCCTGCTGGACCGTAACGGCCTGCGCCCGGCGCGCTGGGTGACCACCACCAACGGCTATATCACCATCGCCTCGGAAATCGGCGTATGGGGCTATCAGCCTGAGGAAGTGCTGGCCAAGGGCCGTGTGGGCCCAGGGCAGATCCTGGCCGTAGACACCGAAACCGGCCAGATCCTCGACACCGACGCCATCGACGACCGCCTGAAGTCGCGCCACCCGTACAAGCGCTGGCTGCGTCAGCACGCCACCCGCATCCAGGCGACGTTGACCGACGACCAGGGCGTGGCCAGCTACGACGCTGACCAGCTCAAGCAATACATGAAGATGTTCCAGGTCACCTTCGAAGAGCGTGACCAGGTGCTGCGCCCCCTGGGTGAGCAGGGCCAGGAAGCGGTTGGCTCGATGGGTGACGACACCCCGATGGCCGTGCTGTCGCAGCGTGTGCGTTCGCCATACGACTTCTTCCGCCAGCAGTTCGCCCAGGTGACCAACCCGCCGATCGACCCGCTGCGCGAAGCGATCGTGATGTCGCTGGAAATCTGCCTGGGTGCCGAACGCAACATCTTCCAGGAGTCCCCGGAGCACGCTTCGCGGGTCATCCTCAGCTCGCCGGTCATCTCGCCCGCCAAGTGGCGTTCGCTGATGAACCTGGAGCGCGAAGGCTTCGACCGCCAGCTGATCGACCTCAACTATGAGCAAAGCGTCGGTTTGGAAGCGGCCATCCGCAACATCGCCGACCAGGCTGAAGAAGCCGTGCGTGCGGGCAAGACCCAACTGGTGCTGAGCGACCGTTATATTGCCCCGGGCAAACTGCCGGTGCACGCGTCGCTGGCCGTGGGTGCCGTGCACCACCGCCTGACCGAACAGGGCCTGCGTTGCGACAGCAACATCCTGGTGGAAACCGCCACCGCCCGCGACCCGCACCACTTCGCCGTGCTGCTGGGCTTCGGTGCCTCGGCCGTCTACCCGTACCTGGCTTACGAAGTACTGGCCGACCTGATCCGCACCGGTGAAGTGCTGGGCGACCTGGACGAAGTGTTCAAGTACTACCGCAAAGGCATCTCCAAGGGCCTGCTGAAGATCCTGTCGAAGATGGGTATTTCCACCATCGCCTCGTACCGGGGTGCACAGCTGTTCGAAGCCATCGGCCTTGCCGAGGAAGTAGTCGGCCTGAGCTTCAAGGGCGTGTCCAGCCGCATCAAGGGTGCGCGCTTCGAAGACCTGGAAAGCGACCAGAAGCTGCTGGCGGCCGAAGCCTGGAGCGCGCGCAAGCCGATCCAGCAAGGTGGCCTGCTGAAGTTCGTCCACGGTGGCGAATACCACGCTTACAACCCGGACGTGGTCAACACCCTGCAAGCCGCCGTGCAGCAGGGTGACTACGCCAAGTTCAAGGAATACACCACGCTGGTCGACCAGCGCCCGGTGTCGATGATCCGCGACCTGCTGAAGGTGAAAGTGGCCGAGCAGCCGCTGGCCCTGGAGCAGATCGAGCCGCTGGAAGCCATCCTCAAGCGCTTCGACTCTGCCGGTATCTCGCTGGGTGCACTGTCGCCAGAAGCCCACGAAGCACTGGCCGAGGCCATGAACCGACTGGGCGCGCGCTCCAACTCCGGTGAGGGCGGTGAAGACCCGTCGCGCTACGGCACCATCCGCAGCTCGAAAATCAAGCAGGTGGCCACCGGCCGCTTTGGCGTTACCCCGGAATACCTGGTCAACGCCGAAGTGCTGCAGATCAAGGTTGCCCAGGGCGCCAAGCCCGGTGAAGGCGGCCAACTGCCAGGCGGCAAGGTCAACGGCCTGATTGCCAAGCTGCGCTATGCGGTACCGGGCGTGACCCTGATCTCGCCACCGCCGCACCACGACATCTACTCGATCGAAGACCTGGCCCAGCTGATCTACGACCTCAAGCAGGTCAACCCGCAGGCGCTGGTATCGGTCAAGCTGGTGGCAGAAGCCGGCGTTGGCACCATCGCCGCTGGCGTGGCCAAGGCCTATGCCGACCTGATCACCATCTCCGGCTACGACGGTGGTACCGGTGCGTCGCCGCTGACCTCGATCAAATACGCCGGTGCGCCGTGGGAACTGGGCCTGGCGGAAACCCACCAGACCCTGCGCGGCAACGACCTGCGCGGCAAGGTACGGGTACAGACCGACGGCGGCCTGAAAACCGGCCTGGACGTGATCAAGGCAGCCATCCTCGGCGCCGAGAGCTTCGGCTTCGGCACCGCGCCAATGATCGCCCTGGGCTGCAAGTACCTGCGCATCTGCCACCTGAACAACTGCGCCACTGGCGTGGCCACGCAGAACGACAAGCTGCGCAAGGACCACTACATCGGCACGGTCGACATGGTGATCAACTTCTTCACCTTCGTCGCCGAAGAGACCCGTGAGTGGCTGGCCAAGCTGGGCGTACGCAGCCTCGGCGAGCTGATCGGCCGTACCGACCTGCTCGACGTACTGCCAGGCGACACCGAACGCCAGCAGTACCTGGACCTGACTCCGCTGCTGGGTAGCTCGCACATTCCGGCTGACAAGCCGCAGTTCTGCGAAGTCGACAGGAACCCGCCGTTCGACGAAGGCCTGCTGGCCGAGAAGATGGTGGACATGGCCATGTCGGCCATCCGTGACCAGGCCGGTGGCGAGTTCAACCTCGACATCTGCAACTGCGACCGCTCCATCGGCGCCCGTGTCTCTGGTGAAATTGCCAAGCTGTACGGCAACCAGGGCATGGCCGCCAACCCGATCACCTTCCGCTTCAAAGGTACTGCGGGCCAGAGCTTCGGCGTGTGGAACGCCGGTGGCCTGAACCTGCACCTGGAAGGCGACGCCAACGACTACGTCGGCAAGGGCATGACCGGTGGCAAGGTCACCATCGTGCCGCCTGCCGGCAGCCCGTTCGCCACCCAGCACAGCGCCATCGTCGGCAACACCTGCCTGTACGGTGCCACTGGCGGCAAGCTGTTTGCCGCAGGTACGGCGGGCGAGCGCTTCGCTGTACGTAACTCCGGCGCCCACGCTGTTGTCGAGGGCACTGGCGATCACTGCTGTGAATACATGACCGGCGGCTTTGTCTGCGTGTTGGGCAAGACCGGTTACAACTTCGGTTCTGGCATGACTGGCGGCTTCGCCTACGTGCTCGACATGGACAACAGCTTCGTCGACAAGCTCAACCACGAGCTGGTGGAAATCCAGCGTATCAGTGGTGAAGCGATGGAAGCCTACCGCAGCCACCTGGCGCGGGTCCTGGGCGAGTACGTGGAAGAGACCGGCAGCGAGTGGGGGCGTGAGCTCTCGGAGAACCTGGACGACTACGTGCGGCGCTTCTGGCTGGTCAAGCCGAAGGCAGCCAACCTGAAGCAACTGTTGTCCAGCACCCGTGCCAACCCGCAGTAAAAACAGCTGCAAGTGGCAAACCTCAAGCTGCAAGTAAAAGCAGTACGAGGTTTGCCCGGCTTAAGTGATCGTCTTGCGGCTTGCAGCGTGTAGCTTGCAGCTGCTGTAAAGAGGTTTTGAAAAATGGCTGAACGTCTGAACAACGACTTCCAGTTCATCGAAGTGGGCCGCAAGGACCCGAAGAAAAAGCTGCTGCGCCAGCGCAAGAAGGAGTTCGTGGAAATCTACGAACCGTTCAAGCCGCAGCAGTCCGTGGAGCAGGCACACCGTTGCCTGGGCTGCGGTAACCCGTATTGCGAATGGAAGTGCCCGGTGCACAACTTCATCCCCAACTGGTTGAAGCTGGTTTCCGAAGGCAACATCCTGGCCGCGGCGGAGCTGTCGCACCAGACCAACACCCTGCCGGAAGTGTGTGGCCGCGTATGCCCGCAAGACCGTCTGTGCGAGGGTGCCTGCACCCTGAACGACGGCTTCGGCGCGGTGACCATCGGCTCGGTCGAGAAGTACATCACCGACACCGCTTTCGCCATGGGCTGGCGCCCGGACATGTCCAAGGTCAAGCCGACCGGCAAGCGCGTTGCTATCATCGGCGCCGGCCCGGCCGGCCTGGGCTGCGCCGACGTGCTGGTGCGTGCCGGGGTGACCCCGGTGGTGTTCGACAAGAACCCGGAAATCGGCGGTCTGCTGACCTTCGGCATTCCTGAGTTCAAGCTGGAAAAGACCGTGCTCAGCAACCGCCGCGAAGTGTTCACCGGCATGGGCATCGAGTTCCGCCTGAACACCGAGGTGGGCAAGGACGTGACCATGGAGCAGCTGCTCGCCGAGTACGACGCAGTATTCATGGGCATGGGCACCTACACCTACATGAAGGGCGGCTTCCCGGGCGAGGACCTGCCAGGCGTGCATGACGCGCTGGACTTCCTGATCGCCAACGTCAACCGCAACCTGGGCTTCGAGAAATCGCCGGAAGACTTCGTCGACATGCAGGGCAAGAAGGTCGTGGTACTGGGCGGTGGTGACACCGCGATGGACTGCAACCGCACTTCGATCCGCCAGGGCGCCAAAGCCGTGACCTGTGCCTATCGCCGTGACGAAGCCAACATGCCGGGTTCGCGCAAAGAGGTGAAGAACGCCAAGGAAGAAGGCGTGAAGTTCCTGTACAACCGCCAGCCTATCGCCATTGTCGGCGAGGACAAGGTGGAAGGCGTGAAGGTGGTCGAGACCCGCCTGGGTGAGCCGGATGCCCGTGGCCGCCGCAGCCCCGAGCCGATCCCGGGCTCTGAAGAGATCCTGCCAGCCGATGCCGTGGTGATCGCCTTCGGCTTCCGCCCGAGCCCGGCACCGTGGTTCGAGCAGCATGGCATCCAGCTGGACAGCCAGGGCCGTGTGGTGGCACCCGAGAAGGGCAAGTTCAAGCACCAGACCAGCAACCCGAAAGTGTTTGCCGGTGGCGACATGGTGCGCGGTTCGGACCTGGTGGTAACGGCTATCTTCGAGGGGCGGACTGCTGCCGAAGGTATCCTGGACTATCTGGAAGTCTGATCGATTGTTGGGGCCGCTTTGCGGCCCATCGCGACACAAGGCCGCTCCTACAGGGGATTGCATTCCACATGTGGGAGCGGCCTTGTGTCGCGATAGGGCTGCAAAGCAGCCCCAAAGGCATTTTTTGTATACAAAAACGCTTGATCTGTGGCATCCAATAGACAAAACGCATGGCCATGGCCGTGCCTTTTGCGCTGGCGTCTGAGAAAATGCCGGCACTATTTTTCCGGATGCCGACATGACTGCCCTGAAGAACGATCGTTTCCTGCGTGCACTGCTCAAGCAACCCGTAGATGTCACCCCGGTGTGGATGATGCGCCAGGCCGGCCGCTACCTGCCGGAGTACCGCGCCAGCCGCGCCAAGGCCGGTGACTTCATGAGCCTGTGCATGAACCCGCAGTTCGCTTGCGAGGTTACCCTGCAGCCGCTCGACCGCTACCCGCTGGACGCAGCGATCCTGTTCTCGGACATCCTCACCATTCCCGATGCCATGGGCCTGGGCCTGTACTTCGAAACCGGCGAAGGCCCGCGCTTCAAGAAGGTCATCAGCACCCCGGCCGATATCGAAGCACTGCAGATCCCAGACCCGCAGAAAGACCTGGGCTACGTGATGGACGCGGTCAGCACCATCCGCCGTGAACTGAACGGCCGCGTGCCGCTGATCGGCTTCTCCGGCAGCCCATGGACCCTGGCCACCTATATGGTCGAAGGCGGCTCGTCGAAGGACTTCCGCAAGACCAAGGCCATGGCCTACGACAACCCGCAAGCCCTGCACCTGCTGCTGGACAAGCTGGCCCAGTCGGTCACCAGCTACCTTAACGGCCAGATCCTGGCTGGCGCCCAGGCCGTACAGATTTTCGACACCTGGGGCGGTAACCTGTCGGCGGCGGCCTACCAGGAGTTCTCCCTGGCCTACATGCGCAAGATCGTCAGCGGCCTGATTCGCGAGCACGAAGGGCGCAAGGTGCCGGTGATCCTGTTCACCAAGAACGGCGGCCTGTGGCTGGAAAGCATCGCCGAAGCCGGTGCCGACGCACTGGGCCTGGACTGGACCTGCGAAATCGGCGATGCCCGCCGCCGCGTGGGTGACAAGGTGGCCCTGCAAGGCAACATGGACCCGACCGTGCTGTACGCCAAGCCGGAGGCCATTCGCCAGGAAGTGGCGCGCATCTTGACCAGCTATGGTCACGGCACTGGCCATGTGTTCAACCTGGGGCACGGCATCACTCCGGAAGTCGACCCGGAGCATGCTGGCGTGTTCATCAACGCGGTGCATGAGTTGTCGGCGCAGTACCATCAGTAAGCTGATCCGCTGAAACAAAAGCCCGGCCATTGTGCCGGGCTTTTTGTCGTATTAAGTTTTAATTCAGTGATCGTCGCTAATCTGGTCCCATCGAAACCGAAACAGGACCCGATCCTCATGAAAGCACGTTACTTTGCCTTGATTCTTGCCCCGCTGTTCAGCACTGCCGCCCTGGCGGCTAGCTACACCGGCCCTGGTGTCCAGTCGGTCACCACCGTCGCTGCCGCCAACGATGCCGCTGATGATACCCCGGTGGTGCTGCAGGGCTTCGTGACCAAGAAGGTCAACAACGACGACAAGTACGAGTTCAAGGACAACACCGGGACCATCACCGTGGAAATCGATGATGAAGACCTGCCGCCAACGCCGTTCAACGACAAGACCAAGGTCAAGCTGAGCGGTGAGGTGGAGAAGCACCTGATGAGCCGGGAGGTGGATGTGGATATGGTCGAGATCATCAACTGATCCGAGATTCTGGGGCTGCTTTGCAGCCCATCGCGACACAAGGCCGCTCCTACAGGGGTTACGCGATCCCTGTAGGAGCGGCCTTGTGTCGCGATGGGCCGCAAAGCGGCCCCAAGATTTAGCTCGATTTCAGCGGCAACTTGCTCAAGTGCAAAGCCACCAGCAACGCCACCGCCAGCAAGCTGCCAATGAACAGCCCGATGCCATTCCAGCCCCACTGGTGCCAGAACACCCCGCCCGCCGTACCGGCTACGCTCGACCCTGCGTAATAGCTGAACAGGTAAAGCGATGAAGCCTGCCCCTTGGCCTTCAGTGCCCGCCGGCCGATCCAGCTGCTCGCCACCGAGTGCGCGCCAAAGAAGCCGAAGGTGAACACCAGCATGCCGACGATCACCATGGCCAGTGGGCTGGCCAGGGTCATCAGCAAGCCGCCTGCCATCACCACGATACTGGCCCAGAACACCTTGCGCCGGCCCAGCTTGTCGGCCAGGGCGCCGACTTGCGCCGAGCTGTAGATGCCTGACAGGTACACCACTGACAACAACCCAACCAGCGCCTGGTTCATGTGGTAGGGCTCGGCCAGCAGGCGGTAGCCGATGTAGTTGAACAGGGTGACGAAGGCGCCCATCAGCAGGAAGGCTTCAAGGAACAGCCACGGCAGCCCGGCATCCTTGAAGTGCATGACAAAGCCATCCACCAGGCTGCGCGGGTTCATCTGCTGCGGGCGGAAGTTTCGCGACTCCGGCAGCACTTTCCAGAACACCACTGCCGCCACCAAAGCCAGGCCGCCGATGGTCAGCATTGCTGTATGCCAGCTGACGAAATCGATCAATACGCCGGTAATCAGACGCCCGCTCATGCCGCCGATGGCATTGCCGCCAATGTACAGGCCCATGGCCAGGCCGATGTGTTGCGGGTGGATTTCTTCGCTCAGGTACGTCATCGCCACCGCCGCCAGGCCGCTCAGCGACAGGCCGACCAGGGCGCGGGTGGCCAGGACCAGCTCCCAGCTCGGCATTACCGCGCTGGCCAGGGTCGACAGGGCGGCACAGACCAGGGCGAAGACCATCACCGGCTTGCGGCCGATTCGGTCTGAAATGGGACCCGTGATCAACAGGCCGAATGCCAGCATCGCAGTCGACACAGACAGCACCAGGCTGCTCTGCGCCGCGTTGATGGCAAATTCCTTGGACAGCAGCGGCATCATCGGCTGCACGCAGTACAGCAGGGCGAAGGTAGCGAAGCCGCCGCTGAACAGGGCCAGCACAGTCTTCATGAAGGCGGGGGTGCCTTTTTCGATCCACATGTCGTTCAGGGGGGCAGCTTCTGGCTCGGCAGCAAGGGGGGCTACAGCGGTTTTCACGGCGGGTACCTCTGGTGCAATGAAAAAAGCATATAGCTGGCTAATGATTCCATCCAATATATTGTTCGACCTATTTAAGACGTTTAGCGACCTGTTCGGAGCCGATCATGGAACTGCGCCACCTGCGTTACTTCATTGCCGTGGCCGAAGAGCTGCACTTTGGCCGCGCCGCCCAGCAGCTGGGCATTTCCCAGCCACCGCTGAGTCAGCAGATCCAGGCATTGGAACAGGAGCTGGGCGCGCGCTTGTTCGAACGTACCAATCGTCGGGTCGAGCTGAGCGAGGCGGGGCGGCTGTTTCTTGAAGAGGCCCGACAGGTGCTGGCGCAAGTGGAAAAGGCCGCTGACGTGGCCCGGCGCGCGCAATTGGGTGAGCTGGGCGAGATGAAAATCGGCTTTACCTCTTCGGCACCGTTCACCTCGAAGATTCCCAAGGCCATCCATGCCTTTCGTCAGCGCTTTCCGGCGGTGCACCTGAACCTCAAGGAAATGAGCAGCCGCGATGTCGCCGAGGGGGTGTTCGACGAATCCATCGAAGTGGGGCTGATGCGCCCGATGCCCCTGCCCGAGGGCTTGCTGGCCACCGAGTTGTTCCGTGAACCGCTGGTAGCGGTTATCAATGCTTCGCACCCTTTGGCCGAGGGCACCGAGCAGGGCGTGCATATGGCGGCGCTGGCCCAGGAGCCGTTCGTGTTCTTCCCCCGCAGTTATGGCAGTGGCTTGCATGCGCAGTTGTTGAGCCTGGCCCGGCAGGCGGGCTTCAGCCCGCATTTTGCCCAAGAGGCGGGGGAGGCGATGACCATCATCGGCCTGGTGTCGGCGGGGCTGGGGGTGTCGGTGCTGCCAGCGTCGTTCCAGCGCATGCGCATTGAAGGGGTGGTGTACCGCACCTTGCTCGATGAAGGGGCGATGTCCGCGGTGTGGCTGGTGCAGCGCGAGCGCGGCGGCTCGGCCATGGCCAAGGCGTTTGCCGAGTTGGTCACAGGGCAGGCCTATGGTTGAAGGGTCGGGTATTCATACCCGGCAAATGGCACTGGCCATTGCTGCGGCGGCGCCACATACTCGGGCATTCGTAGAAACACGGAGGTGAATCATGCGGCGCGTGGTGTTCAATCAGAAAGGTGGCGTGGGCAAGTCGAGCATCGCCTGCAACCTGGCGGCGGTCAGTGCCAATGAAGGCTACCGAACCCTGTTGATCGACCTGGATGCCCAGGCCAACTCCACCCAGTACCTCACCGGCCTGACCGGCGAGGACATCCCCATGGGCATTGCCGACTTCTTTAAACAGAGCCTGTCCAGCGGGCCGTTCAGCAAGAAGAACAAGGTCGACATCTACGAAACCCCGTTCGACAACCTGCACGTGGTCACCGCCACGGCAGAGCTGGCCGACTTGCAGCCCAAGCTTGAGGCCAAGCACAAGATCAACAAGCTGCGTAAGTTGCTCGACGAACTGGACGAGGATTATGAGCGGATCTACATCGACACCCCGCCGGCACTTAACTTCTATGCGGTTTCGGCGCTGATCGCCGCTGACCGTGTGCTGATCCCCTTTGACTGCGACAGCTTCTCGCGCCAGGCCTTGTACGGCCTGCTGGCCGAGATCGAAGACCTCAAGGAAGACCATAACGAAGACCTGATGGTCGAAGGGATCGTGGTCAACCAGTTCCAGTCGCGTGCCAGCCTGCCGCAGCAGATGCTCGACGAACTGCTGGCCGAGGGGCTGCCGGTGCTGCCGGTGTATCTCGGCAGCTCGGTGAAGATGCGTGAGTCGCACCACGCCAGCCTGCCGCTGATTCACCTGGAGCCGAAGCACAAGCTGACTCAGCAGTTTGTCGAGTTGCATTCGTTGCTTGAGGAGAATGGCTGAAGATTTTCAGCGCCTGTGAGATCGAGCGCCTCCAGGTGTTCGCCGAAACATTTACAGCGCCTATGAGATCGAGCGCCGCCCGCGCGGCGCTTCGCGGGGCAAGCCCGCTCCCACAGTCTGTTTCGGGCCAGTCTTTCCTGTGCAATTACCGGTGCCCGCCTTGGTGCATGACTGGAGATCAGTGAAAAGCAGTTGTGCCCACCTCTGATATCGAAGGGGGTAAACAAGGCGACCAGCGGTAGCCTCACAGAAGGGACTGGCCCGAAAAAGACTGTGGGAGCGGGCTTGCCCCGCGAAGCGCCGCGTGGGCGGCGCTCGATCTTACAGGCGCTATGTAACTCAAGGCATGCACCTGAAGCCCCCTAAACCCCTTGCCCACGCACCCACTCCAGCAACGACTGGAGTGGAAACGCCCCCGCCTGGCGGCTGACTTCGCGGCCGTTCTTGAACAGCAGCAGGCTGGGGATCGAGCGGATGCCCAGTTGCCCGGCCAGGTTGCGGTTGGCTTCGCTGTCGAGCTTGGCCAGGCGGCAGCGGCCTGCCAGCTGGCGGGCGGCTTGTTCGAAGGTGGGGGCGAAGGACTTGCATGGGCCGCACCAGTCGGCCCAGATGTCGACCAGCAGCGGCAGGTCGCCCTTGATCTGGCTGGCGTAGCTGGCTTCGGTGAGCTCGAAGGGGGTGCTCAGCAGTACGTCCTGTTTGCAGCGGCCGCATTTTGGGGCGTCGCTCAGGCGTTCGGCCGGCAGGCGGTTGAGGCCGTTGCAGTGGGGGCAGGGGATTACCAGTGGGTCGGACATGTTGTTTCCTTGAGATTTTTGGGGCTGCTTTGCAGCCCATCGCGACACAAGGCCGCTCCCACGGGTACAGCGCAAGCCTTGGGCTGAGCGCTGTACCTGTGGGAGCGGGTTTACCCGCGAACACCGGCAAAGCCGGTGCCAGCCACCGCGTCGCATGCTTCGCGGGTGAACCCGCTCCCACAGGGCTCGGCGTTAATCAGGAAGAACAGCTGATTTCCAGGTGCTTGCCCCACTCCGGCGGTCGCTCGGCGTAGGCCTGCATGCCGGGCTGCTCTTCGAAAGGCTTGCTCAGTACCTGATGCAGCCGCCGCACTTCACTGTAATCCCCCGCTTCAGCCGCTTCGATGGCTTTCTGCGCCAGGTAGTTGCGCAGCACATACAACGGGTTCACCGCATGCATGCGCGTTTGCCGCCCGTCGGCATTCCCGCACTCCCGCTCGCAGCGAGCCAGGTAATCGGCGCCCCAGGCGTCGAAACCAGCCAGGTCGATGAAGTCGTCACGCACCACGCTCAGTGCCTCGGCCACTGGCTGCTCGCCCAGCTTGCGGAAGAACAGGTTGTAATCCACCCCCCCACTCTGCATACGCTGCAACAGGCGTTCGACCAGCGCCATGTCGTCATCCTCGGCAGTGGTCAGGCCCAGGCGTCGGCGCATCAGGTCCAGGTAATGGGCTTGGTACAGCGGCAGGAACAACCCCAGCGCTTCCTTCAGCGGCTCCACCTCGATCACCGTGGTCAGCGCCTGGGCCAGCGCGCTGAGGTTCCAGTGGGCGATGGGCACCTGGTTGGCGTAGCTGTAGCGGCCACGGTCGTCGGAATGGTTGCAGATGAAGTTGGCGTCGAAGTCGTCGAGGAAGGCGAACGGGCCAAAGTCGAAGGTGATGCCGAGGATCGACATGTTGTCGGTGTTCATCACCCCGTGGCAGAAGCCATAGGCCTGCCAGCGGGCGATCAGTTCGGCGTTGCGTTCTACGAGGGTGCGGAACATGGCCAGGTAGGGCTGCTCGGCGTCAGTGCACTCGGGGTAATGCTGCTCAAGCACATGGTCGATCAGCACGCGCTGCTGCTCGGGTTGCTTGGTGTAGTAAAAGTATTCGAAATGGCCGAAGCGCACGTGGCTCTGTGCCAGGCGCGTGAGCATCGCCGCGCTTTCGCGGGTTTCACGCCATACCGGGGTGCTGGAGCCAATTACGCACAGCGCCCGGCTGCTGGGGATGTTCAGGGCGTGCAGGGCTTCGGAGGCGAGGAACTCACGAATCGATGAACGCAGCACGGCGCGGCCGTCGCCCATGCGCGAGTACGGGGTCTGGCCGGCGCCCTTGAGGTGCAGGTCCCAGTGCTCGCCTGCGTCATTCAGCACTTCGGCCAGCAACAGGCCACGGCCATCACCCAGGCGTGGGTTGTATGAGCCGAACTGGTGGCCGGAATAGACCATGGCGCGAGGGTCGGCTTCTTCCCATAGCTTGTGGCCGCTGAACAGCTCTGCGAACAGCGGCAGGTCGGCCTGGGCGGGGTCCAGGTCGAGCAGGGCCATGGCCGACTCGCTCGCTACCACCAGGCGCGGGTCTGCGATGGGTTCGGGCAGGACCTGGGTGGAGAACGCGTCGCCCAGGCGGGCGAAGCGGTTGTCGAAGGTGAGTTGGTCGAGGGCTTTCACGGGCTGCTCCTGGAGGTCGGTGCCATTGGGGCCGCTTTGCGGCCCTTCGCGGGTGAACCCGCTCCTACAAGGGATGGAGTTGAGCCGGAAAGCGGCGCTGTCCCTGTGTAGGAGCGGGTTCACCCGCGAACGAGGGCGAAGCCCTCGCAGCAATTCTGCACAGAATAAAGTATTCGAGCCCACTCAGGCCGAAGCAGTGCCATCCGATTTCGGCTGTTCCATCGGTATCAGCTGCTGCTTGCCACCTTTCGGGTCCATCAGGAACACCTCCACCTGTCGAACAGAGATCTTGATGTCATGCGCCTTGAACTCGCGGCTGATGTAGCGGTTGAGTTCGTCCAGTGTCGGGTTGCGGTCGCCCAGGTCGCGCACGTGCATGCGCAGTTCGTGGTCCAGCGAGCTTTCGCCAAAATTGAGGAAGTACACGATCGGTTCCGGGTCCTTGAGCACCCGCGGGTTTTCATGCGCACCCTTGAGCAGCAGGTCGCGCACCAGGTCGAGGTCGGAGCCGTAGTCGATGCCTAGCTTCAGCGTTACCCGGGTCACCGTGTCGGTCAGCGACCAGTTGATCAGCTGGCCGGTGATGAAGGTCTTGTTGGGGACGATGATGTCTTTGCGGTCGAAGTCGGTGATGGTGGTGGCGCGGATGCGGATCTTGCTCACCGTGCCGGACAGGTTGCCGATGGTGATGGTGTCGCCGATACGCACCGGGCGCTCGAACAGGATCATGATGCCGGAGATGAAGTTGGCAAAGATCTCCTGCATGCCGAAGCCCAGGCCCACCGACAACGCGGCCACCAGCCATTGCAGCTTGTCCCAGCTGACCCCCAGGGTCGACAGGGTGCTGACGATGCCAACGCCGACGATGGTGTACGACAGCAGCGTGGTGGTGGCGTAGGCACTGCCCTGGGCCAGGTTCAGGCGTGACAGCACCAGCACTTCCAGCAGGCCTGGCAAGTTGCCGGCCAGGGCGAAGGTGATGCCGACGATTACCAGCGCGCCCAGCAGGTCGCCAAGGCTGATCGGCACCATGCTGGCGGCGGCACCGGTGCCGCTGGTGTATTCGTAGAGCACGAAGTTGTTGAGGTAGGCGAACACCGAGATCAGGTCGGACCATACCCAGTACAGGCCGGCGATGAAGCCGCCGAGCAGGGCCAGGCGGATCAGGCGCAGCGACTGCTGGTTGACCTGTTCGATGTCCAGCGTTGGCTCTTCGGTGATGACTTCGCCGTCTAGCCCTTCCTTGGCTGCCGCGCGCTTGCTCAGCGCGCGCTGGTAGGCCAGGCGCCGCGCCGCCACCGACAGGCCGCGCACGAACGCCGCCTCGATCACCAGCCAGAACAGCAGCAGGTACAGGGTGTAGATCAGCCGGTCGGTGAGCTTCAGTGCGGTGTAGTAGTAACCGAAGCACACGGCGACGAACAGAGCGATGGGCAGGGCAGTAAAGGCCACGCCCACGGCCCTGCGGAACAACGAGGTGTCGCGGTGCGCCGGGCTGCTGAGCAGCAGGCGGCTGAGCAGCCAGGCCATCAGTGCGTAGCAGGTCAGCACCACGCCGATGCCCAGCACGTCGTCGGCCAGCGCCGAAGGCTGGTGTTCGGCCACCGCCACCACGCCGACCAGGGCTAGCACCACGGTGCCCAGGCGCCGTACCCAGCCGCGCAGGAACTCGACCTGCGGCTTGTGCCAGCGGAAGTGGACTTCGGCCACGCCGCCTGGGGCGAGGATGCGATAGGCGGTGTAGAACACCAGCCAGGCCTGGGCCAGTTGCCAGAGCGCGGCGCCGAGGTTGGCGTTCTGCCCGCGGGCATCGATCTGCAGCGCATAGCTGCACAGGGCAAGGCCGAGGCTGACCGGCATTGCCAGCAGAATGTTGATGAGGATCGCCTGCGGCGTGTGCCACTGGCTGTCGCGGCGGAAATGACCGATGTCCTGGTGCACCTTGCCCAGCCGTTGGTACAGGTACTTGCGCCGCCACAGCAGGGCGCCGATCACCAGCAACAGTGGTAAGAACAGCAGCGGGCGCTGGCTGAGGCCGTCTGCCAGTTCCTTGAGACCGGAGCCCCACGGCAGGTTGGCGACCTGGTCGGCCAGGCGCTGTGGCACGTAGCTCAGCCAGTCCCAGTCCAGCGGCTTGTTGCTGGGGATCCAGAACATCTGCTCGTCGAGGGTGGTGCGCAGGCTCTGGGCGGTGCCCAACAGCTGCTTCTGGTTGAGCTGCAGGGTGATTGATTCGTTGAGCAGCGCCGACAGCTCGCGGTTCAGCCGTTCCAGCAGGTCGCTGCGGGTGATCGCCACTTCCAGCAGGGCCTTGCGCAGCTGCGGGGTCACGTCTTCCTGCGGCTGGCCGGCCAGCAGCTTGTCGACATAGGTACCCGGGCTGCTCATCTGCTCGCGTTGCTGATTGATCTCGAACTGGTACAGGCGGGTGTCGGCGATCTGGTCGGCGAGGTCACGGTCGAGCTTGAGGTGCGGCAGGGTCTGCTTCTGCTTGTAGAGGATCTTCGACAGCAGCAGGCTGCCCTTGAGCACGTTGATCTGTTCATCCAGCGCCTGGTCGGCCTGGGTCAGGCTGTCAAGTTGCTGCTTGGTGCGCAGGTTCTGCTGGGTCAGCTCGTTGAGGCGGTCGGTACTTTTCAGCAGGTAGTCGGAAAGCTTGAGGTTGGCCGCGCTTTCGGTGGCCAGCAGGCTGCTGCCGCCGGCCTTCTGGGCTTCGATCGATTGCTGGGTAACGGCTTCCTGGGACTGGGCCAGGCGCTTGTCGTTGATCAGCGTCTGCAGGTCCTGGATTTCCTGCTCCAGGCGCGCGGCGCGTTCGATCAGCAAATCGTGACGGGCGTTGCCGAGGTCTTGCAGCAAACTGTTGCCGGCCAGCTCTTGGCGGCGCAACAGGGTCAGCGCGTTGAGCGCGGCCAGTTCGGCGTTCAGCTGGTTGCGCTGGTCGGCGTTGATCGATTTGCCGCCGTCTTTGCCGGTCTTGAGGATGTTGTTGATCTGCTGGGTACGGCTCTGGCTGCTGCTGATCTCGGCCTGGGCGCGCTCGGGGCGGGTTTGCGAGTTGATGATCAGGCTATTGGCTTCAGACAGCGCCTTCTGCAGCTCACCCTGCTGAGTGTTGCGCTCGCTGAGCATCTGCTCCAGCTGCGGCACGCTGAGGCTGCCGTAGCGCTGGGCCACCGGCTGCGCCTTGGTTTCCTTGAGGCGGGCCAGTTCTTTCTGGCTGTCGCTGGTTTCCTTCGGGGCGCTGGTCAGCTGCTGCTTGAGCGCGGCCAGCTTCTTCTCGTTGTCTTCCTTGCTGGCCAGCAGGCTCAAGGTCTGTTCCAGCACCTGCTGCAGGGCCTTCTGGTCGGCTTCGGGCAGCTTGCGCTCGGCGATCTTGTCGAGGCTGTTCTGGATGCTGGCGGTGGTCGGGGCTTCCGCCGCGGTGGCGGCAAAGGAAAGGGACAGGCACAGCCCGAGCAGGGCTGTGCGAAGGTACACGCGCAGGGACATAGGCAGACTACTTGTGGATCCGGCAGAAACGAAGTTTAGAGGAACAATCCTGGTCCGGGTCGCGTTCCTTCGGGGAATCTGACGCCCACTTTCTGGATCTTGTTCCCGTCCATGGTCGCCACGGTCCAGATCGTGCCATGCCAGTCGACCTGGTCGCCTACTACTGGAGCGCCTCCGACCTTCTGTCGGATGAACTGCGCCAGCGGCATTTTCGCGTCCAAACCGTCCAGTTTCAGGCCGTACAAGGCTGCCACCGCACCCAGTTCGGCATCGCCTTCGAGCACGAAGTCGCCGAAGAAACGCAAGTCCAGGCCACGCTGCGGTGCCTGGCTGAACAGTTTGCCCAGCGCCGGCAGGTTATGTTCGTGGCCGATCACGCAGAGCATGTCGTCGACTTCCAGCACGGTACTGCCCGAGGGGTGCAGCAGTTGCTCGCCGCGGAACAGCGCGGCAATCCGCGTGCCTTCTGGCATTTTCAGCTCGCGCAGGGCGGCGCCGATGCACCACTTTTCCTTGCCCAGGCGGTAGACGAACATTTCCCACTCGCTGGTGATGTGCACTTCCAGTGCAGAGCGGGAGATCGGTGCAGGGTCTGGCGGTACCGTCACTTTCAGCAGCTTGGCCATCCACGGCAGGCTGGTGCCTTGCACCAGCAGCGACACCAGCACGATGAAGAAGGCCAGGTTGAAGAACAGCTGGGCGTCCGGCAGGCCGGCCATCAGCGGGAACACCGCAAGGATGATCGGTACCGCGCCGCGCAGGCCGACCCAGGAGATAAAGCCCTTTTCGCGGCCGTGGAAGGCCTTGAACGGCAGCAGTGCCGCGACTACCGACAATGGCCGTGCCACCAGGATCATCCACAGCGCCAGGCCCAGCGCCGGCAAGGCGATGGGCAGCAGGTCGTGTGGTGTGACCAACAGCCCCAGTACCAGGAACATGCCGATCTGCGCCAGCCAGGCCATGCCGTCGAGCATGTGCAGGATGCCGTGGCGGCTGCGGATCGGTTTGTTGCCCAGTACCAGGCCGCACAGGTACACGGCGAGGAAGCCGCTGCCGTGCAGGGCGTTGGTCAGCGAGAACACCACCAGGCCGCCGGCCACCACCAGAATCGGGTACAGGCCGCCGGCCAGGTTGATGCGGTTGACCAGTTGCAGCATCAGCCAGCCACCGCCCAGGCCCAATAGCCCGCCGATGCCGAATTCACGCAACAGGTGCGTGAGCAGGCTCCAGTGCAGGCCGGTCTGGCCGCTGGCGATCATGTCGATCAGGGTGACGGTAAGGAACACCGCCATCGGGTCGTTGCTGCCCGATTCGATTTCCAGGGTGGCAGTCACCCGCTCGTTCAGGCCCTTGCCGCCAAGCAGCGAGAACACCGCAGCAGCATCGGTGGAGCCGACGATGGCGCCGATCAGCAGGCCCTGGATCAGGCTCAGGTTGAACAGCCAGGCGGCGACCAGGCCGGTGAGTGCCGTGGTGATCATGACCCCGACGGTGGCCAGCGACAGCGCCGGCCATAGCGCCACGCGGAAGCTCGCTACGCGCGTGCGCAGCCCGCCGTCGAGCAGGATCACGGCCAGGGCCAGGTTGCCCACCAGGTAGGCAGTCGGGTAGTTGTTGAAGATGATGCCGCCGCCATCGACACCGGCGACCATGCCGACCGCGAGGATGATGACCAGGATAGGGATGCCCAGGCGCGACGACAGCGAACTGACCAGGATACTTGCGCCCACCAGCAATGCGCCGATCAGGAACAGGCTGTTGATGGTGCTTGCATCCAAAGGCAGGTACTCCGGGATATCGCGGGAAAGGGGGGCTTGGCTCCTTGACTTGGCAAGTCGCGTGCCAATCGATTCTAACCTGATGAATTGCCAGCATGTAAAGCGTTTCTGCAGATGTGCAAAAGGCACCGCGGTGGGTGCCTTTTGTTGTGTTGCCTATGCGGGCCTATTCGCGGGTGAACCCGCTCCTACAAGGGGTAACCTATTCCTGTAAGAGCGGCTTTAGCCGCGAAAGGGCCGGGGCAGGCTTACGCCTGCTTCACCTCACGCATTGGCTTGCCCTTCACCGGTGCACCGTTGGCCTTGTAGTACTTGGCGGTGCTGCGCGGCAACGGCTTGCGGTTGCGGATCTTGTCCGAGATTTTCTCGGCGATCATGATGGTGGTGGCGTTGAGGTTGCCGGTGATGATGATCGGCATGATCGACGCATCGACCACACGCAGGCCTTTCATACCGTGCACGCGGCCTTCGCCATCGACCACGGCCATATCGTCGGTGCCCATCTTGCACGAGCAGGACGGGTGGAAGGCGGTTTCGGCGTGCTCGCGGATGAACTTGTCCAGTTCTTCGTCGGTTTGCACGTGGGCGCCCGGGCTGATCTCGCGGCCGCGGTAGGGGTCCAGCGCCGGCTGGGCCATGATTTCGCGGGTCAGGCGGATGCCGTCACGGAACTCCTGCCAGTCCTGCTCTGTGGCCATGTAGTTGAACAGGATGCTCGGATGCTGGCGCGGGTCCTTCGACTTGGCCTGGATACGACCACGGCTTGGCGAACGCATCGAGCCCATGTGCGCCTGGAAGCCGTGTTCCTTCACGCCATTGGAGCCGTTGTAGTTAATCGCGACCGGCAGGAAGTGGTACTGAATGTTCGGCCACTCGAACTCAGGGCGGGTGCGGATGAAACCACCGGCCTCGAACTGGTTGCTGGCGCCGATGCCGGTGCCTTTGAACATCCACTCGGCACCGATGGCCGGCTGGTTCCACCACAGCAGCGATGGGTACAGCGATACCGGCTGGGTGCAGGCGTACTGCAGGTACAGCTCAAGGTGGTCCTGCAGGTTTTCGCCAACGCCCGGCAGGTCGTGCACGACCGGGATGTCGAGGCTTTCCAGCAGGGCGCGCGGGCCAACGCCGGAACGCTGCAGCAGCTGTGGCGAAGCGATGGCGCCGGAGCTGACGATCACTTCCTTGCGCGCACGGGCTTCTACACGCTCTTCGCTGTCGCCGACCAGGTAGGTCACGCCAACGGCGCGCTTGCCGTCGAACAGCACACGGTCGCTGAGGGCGTGGGTGACGATGGTCAGGTTCGGGCGCTTCTTGGCTTGGTCCAGGTAGCCGCGGGCGGTGCTGGAACGGCGGCCGTTCTTGGTGACCGAACGGTCCATCGGGCCGAAGCCTTCCTGCTGGTAGCCGTTGAGGTCTTCGGTGCGTGGGTAGCCGGCTTGCACGCCGGCTTCGACCATGGCGTGGAACAGTGGGTTGTTGCCGGCTTTTGGCGTGGCAACGCTGACCGGGCCTTCGCCACCGTGGTAGTCGTTGGGGCCGATGTCGCGCGTTTCGGCTTTACGGAAGTACGGCAGGCAGTCGAGGTAAGTCCAGTCCTCGAGGCCTGGCAGTTCCGCCCAGCCGTCGAAGTCCATGGCGTTGCCGCGGATGTAGCACATGCCGTTGATCAGCGACGAGCCACCCAGGCCCTTACCGCGACCGCACTCCATGCGGCGGCCGTCCATGAACGGCTCCGGATCGGTCTCGTAGGCCCAGTTGTAGCGGCGGCCCTGCAGCGGGAAGGCCAGCGCAGCTGGCATCTGGGTGCGGAAGTCGAAGCGGTAGTCGGGGCCACCGGCTTCCAGCAGCAATACGGTGACGCCGGCGTCTTCGGTCAGGCGGGTTGCCAGGGTGTTACCGGCGGAACCGGCACCGACGATGATGTAATCGAATTCTTGGGACATGAAAGTACCCTCGTGTTGGCGGTGATCAGGGAGCGGGAACGCCCGTGCGCAGCGGCACGGGCGGGGCTTTACAGGGCCTTAGAAGACCGAGTTGTAGCCGCCCAGCTCGACCTGGACCGACTTGATGCGAGTGTATTGAGCCAGCGAGCTGACGCCGTTCTCACGGCCGACGCCCGACTGCTTGTAGCCACCGACCGGCATTTCGGCCGGCGATTCACCCCAGGCGTTGATCCAGCAGATGCCGGCTTCAAGCTTGTGGATGATGCGGTGGGCGCGGGTGATGTCGTTGGTGCAGACACCGGCGGCCAGGCCGTAGTCGGTGTCGTTGGCACGGCGGATGACTTCTTCTTCGGTTTCGTAGGTGAGGATGCTCATCACCGGGCCGAAGATCTCTTCCTTGACGATGGTCATGTCGTCGGTGCAGTCGGTGAATACGGTCGGGGCCACGAAGGCGCCGTTGGCGAAGTCACCGGCGGTCAGACGCTCGCCGCCACACAGTACGCGGGCACCTTCTTCCTTGCCCTTGGCGATGTAGCCCAGCACGCTTTCCATGTGCTGGAAGCTGACCAGCGGGCCGAAGTTGGTGTTTTCGTCTTCCGGGTTGCCAACGCGGATGCGGGCAACGCGCTCGGCGATCTTGGCTTCGAAGGCCGCTTTCATTTCAGCCGGGATGAACACGCGGGTGCCGTTGGTGCACACCTGGCCCGAGCTGTAGAAGTTGGCCATCATGGCGATGTCGGCGGCCTTGTCCAGGTCGGCGTCGGCGCAGATGATCAGGGGCGACTTGCCGCCCAGTTCCATGGTGACTTCCTTGAGCGACGAGCTCGAGGCGCTGGCCATGACCTTCTTGCCGGTGGTGGTGCCGCCGGTGAAGGAGACTTTCTCGATGCGCGGGTGCTCGGTCAGCCAGGTGCCGACTTCGCGGCCGCTGCCAGTCAGCACGTTGAACACGCCGTTTGGCAGGCCGGCTTCGGTGTAGATCTCGGCCAGTTTCAGGGTGGTCAGCGAAGTGACTTCCGACGGCTTGAAGATCATTGCGTTGCCAGCGGCCAGGGCCGGGGCAGATTTCCACAGGGCGATCTGGATCGGGTAGTTCCAGGCACCGATACCCACGGTCACGCCCAGCGGCTCGCGGCGGGTGTAGACGAAGGACGATTCACGCAGCGGGATCTGCTCGCCTTCGATGGCCGGTACCAGGCCTGCGTAGTATTCCAGCACGTCGGCGCCGGTGACGATGTCGACGTAGCGGGTTTCCGAGTACGACTTGCCGGTGTCCAGGGTTTCCAGCATGGCCAGCTCATCGTTGCGCTCGCGCAGGATGTCGACGGCGCGGCGCAGGATGCGCGAACGCTGCATGGCAGTCATCGCAGCCCAGACTTTCTGGCCACGCTCGGCGCTTTCGACGGCTTTCTCGACGTCAGCCTCTGTTGCACGTTGCACGTGGGCGAGGACTTCGCCGGTAGCCGGGTTGATGGCTTCGAAAGTGGCATCGCTGCCAGCGTCGACGTATGCGCCATCAATGTAGAGTTTTTGCGTTCCGAAACGGGCCATAGTGTCCTCGCAAGTGCAGTGTGTGGTTTGGCTTGCGCGTCACGCTCCTGCCGGGTTGGCAAGGGCTGTGCGCGCTGGGTCAGCAACCTGGTCGTTGGTAGCCAGGGTGTGCTGCTTAGCCAGTTGTAGATCCATGTATTCGTAAGCAATCCGTATCGCCTGGTCGGTGTCGAATGCATCACCCGACAGGGCACCACGCAGCCACAGGCCGTCGATCAAAGCCGCCAGGCCGCGGGCTGCCTTGCGCGCATGGTAAAGCGGCAGGGCGCGGCGAAACTGGCAACACAGGTTGGAATACAAGCGGTGGTCGTTGATCCGCTGCAACCTGTGCAAATCGGGCTGGTGCATGCTGGAGGCCCAGAAGGCCAACCAGGTTTTCATTGCCGGGCCGTTCACCTGGCTGGCATCGAAGTTGCCCTCGATGATCACTTTCAGGTGAGCGCGCGGGCTGTCGTCCGTCAGGGCCTGGCGACGTGCTCGAACGCCTTCGTTGAGCATGCTCATGATGTAACCCATCGTCGCTGCAATCAGGCCGTTCTTGTCCCGAAAGTAGTGACTGATGATGCCGTTCGACACACCGGCCAAACGGGCAATCAGCGCAATGCTGGCGTCCCCCAGACCGACCTGATCGACCGCCAGCAACGTGGCTTCGATCAACTGCTGGCGGCGGATGGGTTGCATACCGACCTTGGGCATCTTGCTATCTCCTCAGGCCTCTTCGAGCAGACGACATGCGGCTGACTCGGCGAAGGCCAGTCTATTTTGTTTTGATTGAACGTTCAATCAATAAAGAATAAGCTCTGCGACAATTTGTGCCATTGACAGTTTTTCAGGCCGTCGAGCAGGCATGGATTGACACCCCAGGAAATCGCGTAACCCCCGGAATACAAGGCGTTGACGGGCATGAGCGATGCGAAATGCAGATTCTGCCGTGCGGCCACAGGCCCTGCGACAGGCCCTTGGAGCGGGCGGGGTGATCTGTGACGAATGCGCGCACCTCGGCATGAGGTGTGGCATTTTCAGCAGGCCACCTGTCTGTTTTTTTGCAACGTATCGATTCGGGATCACGGTTTCCAGGGTGCTTTTATAACACCTGACGCAGTGGGGATATTCCACCAATTGCTCGGGAAAGACTGATTAGCCTCCACCGCCGCACTGCCCGGAGCATTCGTGCAATGAGTTCTGCCTCACTTACCAAGCCCCCCGCCGAGAGGGTCCGGGTCAACCGCGTGGTGTTCTTCACCTCCGCGCTGATGATCCTTGTTCTGACTGCCTTGCTGATCGCTGTACCCGAAACCGCCGGCCAGGTGCTGGGCGTGGCCCAGAAGTGGCTGACGCGCACTTTTGGCTGGTACTACATGCTGGTCATCTGCGGCTACCTGGTGTTCGTCGTCTACCTGGCCTTCTCCGACTACGGCAGCCTCAAGCTGGGCGGCAAGGACGACCAGCCGGACTTCAGCTACGGCGCCTGGGCCGGCATGCTGTTCTCCTCCGGTATCGGTATCTCGCTGCTGTACTTCGGCGCTTCCGAGCCGCTGGACCACTACTTCAACCCACCGGAAGGCACCCCGGCCAGCCTCGAAGCTGCGCGCCAGGGCCTGCAGCTGACCTTCCTGCACTGGGGCCTGCATGGATGGGCGATCTACGCCCTGGTCGGCCTGGCCGTGGGTTACTTCGCCTACCGCCACAACCAGCCCCTGGCCCTGCGCTCGGCGCTGTACCCGCTGGTCGGTGAGCGTTGGGTCAAAGGTGCCGCGGGCAATGCCGTGGACATCTTCGGCATGTTCGTCACCCTCCTGGGCCTGGTGACCAACCTGGGTATCGGCTCGATGCAGGTGTCGTCCGGCCTGGAATACCTGTTCGGCATGGACCACAGCAAGACCAACCTGCTGGTGGTGATCCTGGTCATGGCTGGCGTGGCTACCGTGGCAGCGGTTTCGGGTGTGGAAAACGGCATCCGCCGCCTGTCCAACCTGAACATTGCGCTGTTCAGCGGCCTGCTGATCTTCGTGTTGCTGGGCGGCGAAACCCTGCACCTGCTCAATGGCTTCGTGCAGAACGTCGGCGACTACCTGAACGGTATCGTGCTGAAAACCTTCGACCTGTACGTGTACGAAGGCGAAGCCGGCAAGTCCGAGCGCTGGCTGGGCCTGTGGACCGTGTTCTACTGGGCCTGGTGGATTTCCTGGGGCCCGTTCGTCGGCATGTTCATTGCCCGTATCTCCAAGGGCCGCACCGTGCGCCAGCTGGTCATGGGCGTGCTGCTGATCCCGCTGGGCTTTACCCTGGCCTGGCTGTCGATCTTCGGCAACACCGCGCTGGACCTGGTGATCAACCAGGGCGCTGTAGAGCTGGGCAAGACTGCGCTGGAACAGCCGTCGATGTCGATCTACCAGCTGCTGGAATATTTCCCGGCGGCGAAGATCGTGATCGGTGTGGCGGTGTTCGTCGGCTTCGTGCTGTTCCTCACCCCGGCCGACTCCGGCGCGGTGATGATGGCCAACCTGTCGTGCAAAGGCGGCAAGGTCGACGAAGACGCCCCGCACTGGATGGTGGTGTTCTGGTCGGTGGTCATTACCCTGGTCACCATCGGCCTGCTGTTTGCCGGTAACTTCGAAGCCATGCAGACCATGGTGGTGCTGGCAGGCCTGCCGTTCTCGGTGGTGCTGGTGCTGTTCATGTTCGGCCTGTACAAGGCCATGAAGCAGGACGTGGCGGTCGAGCAGGAGCGTGCCGAGCTGGCCGCCCGTGGTCGTCGCGGCTTCAGCGAGCGTCTGTCCCAGCTCGAGCTGCAGCCGACCCAGGCCGTGGTGCAGCGTTTCATGGACAAGCAGGTCAGCCCGGCGCTGAAAGAGGCCGCTGCGCAGCTGCAGACCCTGGGCTTCGAGGTGGAAACCCGCGTTGGCCAGTCGCGCAACATGATGGGCCTGCGGGTGATGATGGACGAGGGCAACCCGTTCGTTTACGAAGTGAGCCTGGACGGCTACATGGCCGCACCGAGCGAAGCACCGGTGGAAGGCGAGCCGGAAGTGCGCCAGCGCTTCTACCGTGCCGAGGTGTACTTGCACGATGGCAGCCAAGAGTACGACCTGATGGGCTTTGCGCCTGAGCAGATCGTGCGTGATGTGCTGGACCAGTTTGAAAGCCACCGCCAGTTGCTGGGGCGTGTGTACAGCTGAGCCACGCTAGTAAGAAGGGCCTTGCCGTGTGCAAGGCCTTTTTTTTGCCCAAGCATTATGTATCCCACGCGGTTGACACCGCCAAGGCACCTTGCTGGTTTTGCCCAAAGGTGCTGCACATGAACCATCCCGCCTTCGACTTCCAGTACGCTGCGGCCAGGCAGTTTTCCGACCGTCCGACGTTACGCCAAGTGGCGAGTCGCCAGCTGTTGAAGGTCTTGCTGGCTGAGCTGCCGTGGCTTGCCTACGTAACGCCTGCGCTGCCGGATGCCGACCCGTTGATGCTCGATAGCCCAGACCCCGAAACACCTTACTGGACCACGCAGCCGTTGCTCGACAGAGTGCTCGAAGCGCTGCTTGGCCCAGGCGAGCTGGACCTGGAGCCAATCGGCGAGCGCCATTACAAGCTTGGCTTGACGGCAGACTATCGCTTTGCAGGCTCGGACAGTGAATTTGCAACGCGACAACTGGCCGGTTTGTCGGCCTCGCTCAATGAACTGCTTGAACAGTTGCCGCAACGGTTTTGTGAAGCGCAGCTGGACTATTGGCGAGCGAAGGGTAGCGCTGGCGTTAGCCGGGACAGCTGGTTGCAATTGTTGCTGCGCACCGCCCTGTTGCGCGGTCTGCCGCTGCAAGGCCTGGACAAAGAGGAGCAGACTTGCCTGCGCCGCCTGGTTGCCGGTGGCGAAGGGCAGCCGTCGGTGTTTGTTGTGCAGGCCGAGATGGGAAATGGGTCACTGCGCTATCGGGAGAGGCTCAGCAACCTGCTTGTCATCGGCGAGTCCGACACCCGACCGAGGGTGTTGTGGTGCGCGCCGTCGGGGTTTGTCCGCAGTTTTGCTTCTCTGTCCGCGTTCGGCAAAGGCTTGCGCGACGAATTGGCCCAACGCTACAGCTTCGACAGCCTCAACTGGACCCGCTGCGCCGTCGAGGGCAATGTATTTGCCCAACAGGTGTCGCTGCTGCTCGACGGCATGTTTGAACGCATCGACCTGTTACGCCACGACGCTCAGGCGAGTAGTGTGGAGGTTGAGCAGGCCTACGCGCAGCTGAGCGATCCAGCGGCCTGGTTCGTACGCTACGAAGATGACACCGCAGCGGTCGCACCGCCTCCTGGCATTGCTGCCAGCGCCCCGCAGGACAGCTTTGCATGCCGCGCTGCCTTGCTGCAGTTGGCACTGCATCACATGGATGCCGACGGCATGTCGGCGCTGGATGGCATCCAGCCATTGACGGAGTACGCCAGCCAACAGTTGAGTGAGCGGATTGCCCGGGCCTATGGCGATGACAGCTCTCCTGATGATTTGCTGCTGGATCTATACCTGGCCCGTGGGGTCCCGGGCGGCGCAGCAACAGGCGCAGGTGGCGGAGAGCCGCTGGTGTTTGTCGGCAGCAAGACCCTTACCCAGTTCGCCATCGGCAACCTTGCTTCGCTCAAGGGCGCTTTCATCAAACGGACCCATCGGCGAAACGGCGCAGCTGGGCCAGCCTGGCTGACCGCAAACAGCGCTGCACAGTTGGTAAGCGAAATGGATATCGGCGGGCGGTACCCTGCTTACGTCGCTGCTCAACTCAATGATGCAGCCGGGCGCACCGAACGCGTGAGGCGTTTCGCCAAGGAGTGGCGAAGCGCATTGTTGGCGAGTGCCCTGACTGGGCTGCTGGATAAAAAGGTGTCTGAAACCGGCTTGCAGTGTGTGGTGGATTTTTGCGCCGGCCATGTGGATCCGCAAACGCCTAGAGTGTCTATGTTCCCCCTGGCATTCCGGCGCAGCGCCACCACTTCGCACGCGGACGCGGTGCGTGGCATGTACGTGCTGTTTTGCGCCGAGCCGCGTCGAGTGTTGTTGTACCGTCCGTTGTATCGTCAGGACACCGTTCGCGAATATGCGAGCCTCGACGCCTTGCTTGAGCACGTGCGCGATTCGCCGTTGCTGCAAGAGAGCATCCTCGACTGGATGGCACCTGAAGCGCAAAGTACTTATCAAGACGGCGGTTTCACCGAGCCGCATATCGTCAGCCTGGGCATCGACCCCTACGCATTGCCCGAACGTCCAGGCCCGGCCATGCTCGACATCAAGTTGTGGCGCCGCGACCTCGACGAGCACTTCTACAAAGACAATGCTGATTTGCTGATCGAGCTGGCAGACCTGCAATCCATGTCCACCGCCGAAAGCCGCTGGGCGCTCCTCTGCGAAGGGGCCTGGCTGTTATTCAATGTGGCGACGCTGCTGGTACGCGGCCCAGTTGCAACCGCTGCCTGGCTCGTGCAGCTGCTCACCTCTTTGCAGCATGACCTCACGGCGCTGGAGCAGGGCGGCGATTTCGACCGCCCTGCTGCCGTGGCGGACCTGTTGCTGAATCTCTCCATGGTACTGCTGCACGCCCATCAGCCCAGGGGGGCAGCAGCGCCCAAGGCCGACCCTTTGACCCTGAGTTATGAAGGTTCCCGAGTGCAGACAGGGGCGTTCAGCGAAGTGGCGGTCAAGCCCACCGAGCAGCCACCCGCCACCTTTGCGGGGCAGGCGGTGGACTTTTCGTGGCGCGGCCAGCAGGGATTCAACTGGTTGCCGCCGGCGCAACGTCAACAGTTGCAGGCCATGCACTCAAGCGTGTCGGTCAATGGTCTGCGGCCGCTACCTCAAGGGGTGCATGCGGGGTTGTACCGCATCGAGGGAAATCACTATGTCGCCATGGCAGGTGACGTCTACCGTGTGCAGGTTTTGCCAGGGGGGGTGCGAGTAACTGATGGCAAAGGCACGCCGGGGCCCTGGATCACGTTCGCCGACGATGCCTGGCGCGTCGATACCGCATTGCGCCTGGCCGGAGGGGCGCCAACCGGCAAGGCCCGGGTTGCCGCACGCTTCAACACCCTGCATGAGCAGGTTTCGCGCCTGGACCTTGAGATCGCCGATGTCAGGCTGCGCGTGGCCGAGGCAGGCGCTGATGTGGTCTCTACTGGCCGCGAACTTGAAGCCGTACAGCGGCTGCGGCGCAATTTGCGGGCGCAGATCGACTCGGCACCGGTAACCGATGACTTGGCGCGCTTGCAATCGCTGGCAGTGAAGTATGACGAGAAAATCGCCTCGTTGAACGCCCTTATCGTGCAAAAGCGGGAGCTGTCGGCTACGACACTGGAAGCAGCCGTGCGCAAGGGGCAGGAGCGCCTGGCGCTACTATCGGCAATGGGCGAAGGCAAATATGCGACCCTGCGCAAGGCTGGCCGCTGGGAGCAGGTGCTTGAGCAGCATCAGGCCACCACCCGAGTCGACCTGATTCGTGACAGCCAATTCATTTTCAACGAATTCCAGATCCTTGCGGACTACCCTCAGCTCGGCGTGCTGCAAGAGAACCTTGATGGTCAGCCCATCGCGGAAGTCGGCGAACAATACGCCGCGCTCCGCGAACGTCTGGCGATCGTTGCTGATTACCAGGACCGTATGCTCGCTATGTGCAGCTTGCTGGATGACTTGCTGGCCAAATCGCCGGATGAGCTGGTCATCACTTCGGTGATTCCCGAACAGCAGAGAACGGTCGGGCAACTGATCCGAGAGCGCAAATTCACCACCGTCCAGTTGCGCTTCCACCAGATTCAGAACTTGGCCGACCTGGCGCTGCACCTGGACGCGGCTTACGGGCAACAGGCCCTTTCCGGGTATCGGGACGAGCTGGTTGGGCTGTCCTTGCGCAATGCTGCCGATGCGCACGGGGAGCTGGATCTAGCCAATCTCTCGACAGAAGATCGGGTGGTGATCCTGCAAGAGGCATGGGACGAGTACTCTGCTGCACTGGTCGACAGTGCTCGCATCCTTCGTGATGGCGGCGAGTTGATCGAGCCTGGCATGCTTGAGCGGTACCGCCAACACGTCGAGCAATTGAAGCTCGATGCAGGTCAACGCCTGGTCGCCGCGCTACAGCGGGCGGACGCTGGGGGCGCGGGCAGGCGTGTGCCTTACTTGGTTTCCAGTGAGCAACAGCGGGTCGTGCGTAACCACGAAGGCCAGCTGATGATTGGCACGCAGGTCGAGATAGAGGGGCAACCTGTGGTCGAGGTACGTGAAGCGTTCAGCGAGAAGCTGCTGGCGATTTTCGACAGGGTGCAGGGCCAGTGGGTGCAGCGTGTCAGCCAGCGCCCATCGGTGACCGAAGAAGACGCTCCGGGTGACTTACCCATGTGGGTCCAGACTTTGCTAGAGCAGAGCCACGCCGTGCGAGCCAAGGTCAGCGGCTATATACAGGGCGATATCAAAGCCCCTTTGGTCATCCAGGCCTTTGACCAGCAACTGGCCAAGCTGGATCAGGCTGCTGGCGTCGTGCGAGATGCAAGGGGCAATGATGCGCTGATAAGAGCCTTGGAGCGTGAAGCCGACACCCTGCGCCACGAGAAGAAGCTTCAGCTGACGATGCTGTACACCGATACCAACTATCCGACGGCCGCAGCGTTGCGTTTTCTGCATGATGAAGGCTTGATTCGGGTTGAATACATTGCCAGGCAGACCATGCAGGATGGTGGCGTGTTTGATGAATACCGTGTCCTGCGGCTGCCAAGCAACCGCAACCTCTGGGCTGCGCATTTCCATTTGCCTTCGCCTGATGCCTTCCCCGAAGACTTTACCGTGGGCCATCTCAAAACCTGGAGCCAACGTCGGATGAGCAGCCAACAAGCAGCAGTTGCAGGGGTGCGGCTGCACCGCGGCAGACTTACCCTGGACCAAGCCAGGGGCATCATTCCGTTCCGCTGACTTGGCCAGCCGGGGCGACGGCACGGTGGCTGCGATGCGCGGGCATCGTCTGGTTGCCCCGTTCGGCAATCATCTGCTCAAGGCTGATCAGTTCGATGCCCTGGCTTTTCAGATGGGGCAACTCCCGCGCCAATACTGCCAGTGTCTGCGGATACGGGTGGCCGATCAGCACTGCCGAGCCCTGTTTACGGGCAAGGGCGACACCCTGTTGCAACTGCTGGTCGATCGCCTCGAGCGTCCGTTCATTGTCCAGGAACACATCGCGTGAGACCTGCGCCAGGCCCACTTTCTGTGCATGTGCCGCCGCTACGGTAGCGGCACTGGTGCGGCTGTCTACAAAAAACAGGTGACGGCGCTGCAGCTCGGCCATCAGCCAGGCCATCGCCTCGTCCTGGGCAGTCATGCGGCTGCCCATGTGGTTATTCACGCCCACGGCGCACGGGACTTTGCTCAACGCCATGTCCAGGCGCTTGGCCAGCGTTTCGAGCGGCACACCAGGGTGCCAGGCGTATGGCCCGGTGGCCGGGTCCATGGGCATGTGCAGGATCACGGTCTTGCCGGCCTTGTGCGCCTGGCGTGCGAAGTCGGTGGCGTGCGGGGTGTCGGGCATGATCGCCATGGTCACCGGCCCGGGCAGGGCCAACGTGCGGCTGTCACGTTCGGGGCTCTGGCCCAGGTCGTCGATGATGATGCTCAGGTAGGCCTTGCCGGCCGGTGCCGCTTGCGCGACCCCGGCCAACAGGCAGAACAACAGACACAGCAGGTAACGCATCGTGAAGATCATTTGCCCGAGGTGATGTTCAGCCCTTTGAGCAGGCTCAGGGCCTGGCTCAGCTGGAAGTCGTCATCCTGCGGGCGTTCCTTGCGCTTGCTGCTGCCGGTCGGGCGGTCGGCACCGCCGTTGCCGTTGCCCAGGTGGCCCTGCAGGTCGGCTTCCTTGAAGTTGTCGGTATCGACTTCGGCGGTCAGCTTGGCCGGGCGCACTTCGATGTCGGGGACAATGCCCTGGGCCTGGATCGAGCGGCCGTTGGGGGTAAAGTACAGCGCGGTGGTCAGCTTCAAGGCGCGGTCATTGGCCAGTGGCAGCACGGTCTGCACCGAGCCTTTGCCGAAGCTGTCGGTGCCCATCAGCACGGCGCGCTTCTGGTCCTGCAGGGCGCCGGCGACGATTTCCGAGGCCGAGGCACTGCCGCCGTTGATCAGCACCACCAGTGGCACGCCTTCGCTGGCGTCGGCCGGGTCGGCCGAGAAGCGCAGCTCGGAGTTGGCGATGCGGCCCTTGGTGTACACGATCAAACCCTTGGTCAGGAAGTGGTCGGCCACTTCCACGGCCGATTGCAGCACGCCGCCGGGGTTGTTGCGCAGGTCCAGCACCACGCCGCGCAGCTTCTTGCCGTTGTCCTTGCGCAGCTTGGCCAGGGCCTTGCCCACCTCGTCGCCGGTCTTGACCTGGAACTGGGTGATGCGGATGTAGCCGTAGTCGTTCTCCAGCAACTGGCTCTTCACGCTCTTGACCTGGATGACTGCGCGGGCCAGGGTCACATCAAACGGGTTACCGCCGTCGCGCACCAGGGTCAGGGTGATTTTTTCGCCAACCTTGCCGCGCATCTTGTCGACCGCCTCGGTCATGGTCTGGCCGCGGGTCGGCGCGCCGTTGATCTTGACGATCAGGTCGCCGGCCTGCACGCCGGCACGCGAGGCCGGGGTGTCGTCGATGGGCGAGACCACCTTGATGAAGCCGTCTTCCTGGCCCACTTCGATGCCCAGCCCGCCGAACTCGCCGCTGGTGCTCTCCTGCAGCTCCTGGAAGTCCTCGGGGCCCAGGTAGGCCGAGTGTGGGTCAAGGTTGCTGAGCATGCCCTTGATGGCATTCTCCAGTAGGGTCTTGTCGTCCACCGGCTCGACATAGGCGGCCTTGATGCGGTCCATGACCTCGGCGAAGGTGCGCAGTTCTTCCAGCGGCAACGGCGCTTTTGCGGTCACCTCGGTGGCCGGTACGGCTGCAGGCTGAGCCGCGTGCGCCGGCTGTGCGGCAATGGCCAGGGGCGCGCCGACCGCCAGGGCGATGGACAGGGCCAGCTGGGTGAGACGAGGCGAGTGCAGCATGTCGAACGAACTCCTGATCCTGTAAGCGCTCCCAGGGGAGCATCGGCGCAGCATTCAGGCTACGCCGTAGATATTTTAGCCTCGGCACCACTGCGAAGGGTCGGTAGGCCGGCCCTGCTGGCGGATGGCGAAGTACAAGCCTGCCGCGTCCTGGCCACCGCTGTCGCCAACGGTGGAAATGGCTTCACCGGCCTTGACGATATCACCGGCGCTCTTGAGCAGGCTCTGGTTGTGGCCGTACAGGCTCAGGTAACCGTTGCCATGGTCGAGAATGACCAGAAGCCCGGCGCCGCGCAACCAGTCGGCGAACACCACGCGCCCGCCGTGTACCGCACGCACTTGGGTACCTGGGTTGGCGCTGATCATCACCCCGTCCCACTTGGCACGGGCGTCGCTGCCACGGGCATCACCGAAGCGTGCCAGCAATCGACCATTGACCGGCCACGGAAGTTTGCCCCGTGCTGCAGAAAAAGCGCCGCCATAGTTGGCGCCGTCGCTGGAGACCATCGGCCCGAGGGTGGTGCGGGCCTTTTTCGGCGGCTCTACAGGCTCGGCGGGCTCACGCGCTTGCTCGCGGGCAGCGGCGGCGGCCAGCGCTTCCTGCTGGCGGCGTTTTTCGGCTTCCTGCTTGGCCAGCAGGGCCCTTTGCCGTGCTTCTTCAGCCTCGCGGGCCTGACGCGCCAGGGTTTCTTCGATGGTCTTGAGCACTTTGGCCAGGTCGGCCTGGTCCTGCTCGCGCGATTGCAGCTTCTGGTCGCGGTCCTTTACATCGCTGTTGAGCTTGGCCAGTACCTGCTGGCGCTTGCCACGCTCGGCCTCCAGGGCCTGGCGGCGGCTGTCGAGGTCGGCGCGCTGGGCCAGCAGCTGTTGCTGCTGGCTGGAAATTTCCTGTTCGACGTTGGCCAGCTGGCGCAAGGTCTCGTTGAAGGTGCGCAGCTGCTCCAGGCGCGCCTTGCTCAGGTAGTCGTAGTAGGTGAGGGTACGGGCGAACTTCTCTGGGTTCTGCTGGTTGAGCAGCAGCTTGAGGTATTCCTCGCGGCCGTTCTGGTAGGCCGAACGGGCCTGGATGGCGATCAGTCGCTGTTGTTCAACGCGGGCGCTCTGGAGTTTTTTTTTCTCGGTATCAAGGCGCTCCAGCTCGCCCTCAGTCTTTTTTAGTTCTTGCTGCAGGGCCTCCACCTGCTTTTCGAGGTTGCCGATATCGGTTTCGGTGGCTTTAAGGTCCTTTTGCACACCGGCCTTTTCTTCCTGGAGCTTGCCCAGCGTCTTCTTGAGCTCGGCGATGTCCTGGCGGGTGGCGTCCAGTTGCTGCTGGGTCTGTGCACGCTCATCGGCGAAGGCCGGGCTCAGCAGGCAAGACAGGGCTAGGAGGATCAGGGCGCGAAGCATGAGGTTTGGCGTACCAAGGATGGAGACTGGCCTAGTATGCCCGCGCGGGCGGGCAAAAAAAACGCCTCGCTGCGGGTGCAGGGGGGCGTTTGTCTGGAATTCATGTGTTATTGGGGGCTGCTGCGCAGCCCGATCGCGACACAAGGCCGCTCCTACAGCCATCACGCGGTCCCCTGTAGGAGCGGCCTTGCGTCGCGATGGGGGCGCAAAGCGGCCCCCTTAACACCGAATCAGGCGTCGACGAGGATCGAAGTCCCGGTCATTTCCACCGGCTTCTCCAGCCCCAGCAGCTTCAGCATGGTCGGCGCCACATCAGCCAGCACGCCACCTTCCCGCACTTTCACGTTGCGCTTGCCCACATAGATGAACGGCACCGGCTCAGTGGTGTGCGCAGTGTGCGCCTGGCCAGTGCACTCGTCTTCCATCTGCTCGACGTTGCCGTGGTCAGCGGTAATCAGCGCTTCGCCACCGACCTTGTCCAGGGCTTCAACAATGCGCCCGACACAGGTGTCCAGCGCTTCGACGGCCTTGACTGCGGCTTCGAACACGCCCGTGTGGCCGACCATGTCGCCGTTGGCGTAGTTGACCACAATCACATCGAAACGCTGCTGCTCGATGGCTTCGACGATGTGATCGGTCACTTGCGGGGCGTTCATTTCCGGCTGCAGGTCATAGGTGGCGACCTTTGGCGAAGGGATCAGGATGCGCTCTTCGCCTTCGAACGGCTCTTCGCGGCCGCCGGAGAAGAAGAAAGTGACGTGGGCGTATTTCTCGGTTTCGGCGATGCGCAGCTGGGTCTTGCCGTTCTTTGCCAGGTATTCGCCCAGCACGTTGTTCAGGCTGGAAGGCGCAAAGGCAGCCGGTGCGGCAATTTTCGCCGAGTACTGGGTCAGGCCGATGTAAGCCGCCATCTTCGGCAGGCGCGCACGGGCGAACTCGGTAAAGTCTGGCTCGACAAAGGCACGCGACAGCTCGCGGGCGCGGTCGGCACGGAAGTTCATGAAGATCACGGCATCGCCATCTTCGACCTTGACCGCTTCGCCGATGCGCGTGGCCTTGACGAACTCATCGCTTTCGTCGCGGGCGTAGGCCGCTTCCAGGCCGGCCTGGGCGGTGTCGGCGGTGTATTCGGCGACGCTATCGACGATCAGGTTGTAGGCGGCGCTGACGCGGTCCCAGCGGTTGTCGCGGTCCATGGCGTAGTAGCGGCCGATCAGGCTGGCGATGCGGCCTTTGCCAAGCTTGGCGAAGGTGCTGTCGAGCAGCTCGATGGACGACTGCGCGCTGCGTGGCGGGGTGTCGCGTCCATCGAGGAAGGCGTGCAGGTAAATTTTCTCGGCACCACGTTGTGCTGCCAGTTCAGCCATTGCCACCAGGTGGTCCTGATGGCTGTGTACGCCGCCGTCGGACAGCAAGCCAAGGATGTGCACGGCCTTGCCGGCACCCACTGCCTGGTCCACCGCACCGGTCAGTACCGGGTTCTGGAAGAATTCGCCGTCGCGGATGGCCTTGGTCACCCGGGTGAAATCCTGGTACACGACGCGACCGGCACCGAGGTTCATGTGACCGACTTCGGAGTTGCCCATCTGCCCGTCCGGCAGGCCGACATCCATGCCCGATCCGGAAATGAGGCCGTGCGGCAGGGTGGCGCGCAGGCGATCATAGACCGGGGTATTGGCGGCAAAGATGGCGTTGTGTTCGGGGGTTTCGCTGTGGCCGAAGCCATCCAGGATGATCAGGACCAGGGGTTTGGGCGTACTCGTCATCAATCAAACTCACGGTTGTTCAAAGATGATAAAGAAACGCATTTTAGGGCAAATACGCCACCCACGGCGAATATTCGTCCCATTCCCCCGACCGGCGCACCTGTGATAGCCATATGAAGGTTGCTTTTGCCGCCGGCCCGTCGGGCTTTGGTGGCACCCTGGGGCTGTGTATACTGGCCGGCATTTTCAATCGCCTGGAACACCGCTGATGGTTGCTCACCTGATTCAATTCGCGACAGATCACTACATCCTGGTTGCGATCTTCCTCATTCTGCTGGTTCTGCTGCTCATCAATGAAATCCGCCGTGGCGGCCAGAGCCTGAGCAATGGCCAGCTGACCGCCCTGGTCAACGCCGACAAGGCGCTGGTGATCGACATTCGCCCGGCCAAGGAATACGCCGCCGGCCACATCGTCGGTGCAGTCAACATCCCGCAGGACAAGCTGGCCACTCGCATGGGCGAACTGGAAAAGCACAAAGAGAAGACCCTGATCATCGTCGATGCGATGGGCCAGCAGTCGGGCACGCACTGCCGCGAGCTGCTAAAAGCCGGTTACAACGCCGCCAAACTGAGCGGGGGCGTTTCCAGCTGGAAAGCCGATAACCTGCCCCTGGTGAAATGATATGAAGCCCGTCATCGTCTATTCCAGCGACTACTGCCCGTACTGCATGCGCGCCAAGCACCTGCTTGAGAGCAAGGGCGTGGCCTACGAGGAAATCAAGGTCGACGGCAAGCCGCAGGTTCGCGCCGAAATGAGCCAGAAGGCCGGCCGTACATCGGTGCCGCAGATCTGGATCGGCAGCACCCATGTCGGTGGATGCGATGACCTCTATGCCCTGGAACGTGCCGGCAAGCTCGACGCGCTGCTGGCGGCCTGATTTGCACTGCATTCAAAAACATTAGGATAAGGATCTGCCATGACTGACCAACAGACCAACGGCGCTGCTGCAGAAGACAACAGCCCTCAGTTCTCCCTGCAGCGCATTTATGTACGCGACTTGTCGTTCGAGGCCCCGAAAAGCCCGCAGATCTTCCGCCAGACCTGGGAACCGAGCGTTGCCCTGGACCTGAACACCAAGCAAAAGGCCCTGGAAGGTGACTTCCACGAGGTGGTACTGACGCTGTCGGTTACCGTCAAGAACGGTGACGAAGTGGCGTTCATCGCTGAAGTGCAGCAGGCGGGTATCTTCCTGATCGCCAACCTCGATGCGCCCTCGATGAGCCATACCCTGGGTGCGTTCTGCCCGAACATCCTGTTCCCGTATGCCCGTGAGACCCTGGACAGCCTGGTGACCCGCGGTTCGTTCCCGGCGCTGATGCTGTCGCCGGTCAACTTCGACGCCCTGTACGCGCAAGAAATGCAGCGTATGCAGGAAGCTGGCGAAGTGCCGACCGTTCAGTAATCGCTGCCGGTATCAGGAAAGCGCCTCTCGGGGCGCTTTTTTATTGCCTGTGCCGGCCCTTTCGCGGGTAAACCCGCTCCTACGCTGGGCGCTCGGTTCCTTGTAGGAGCGGGTTTACCCGCGAAGAGGCCAGCACAGGCGAAAATCAGCTCCCGGCAAACCCATTCTGCCGCCATGCCTCATACACCGTCACTGCCACGGTATTGGACAGGTTCAGGCTGCGGCACCCCGGCCGCATCGGCAGGCGCAAGCGCTGTTCGGCCGGCAGGCTGTCCAGCACCTCGGCCGGCAACCCACGGCTCTCCGGCCCAAACAGGAAGGCATCACCCGGCTGGTAGGCCACCTCATGGAACGGGTGCGAGCCCTTGGTGGTAAAGGCGAACAGCCGCGGGTTGCCCAGGCTTTCCAGGCATCCGGCCAGGCTCTCGTGGCGCTTGAGCGTGGCATACTCGTGGTAGTCCAGCCCCGCACGGCGCAGGCGCTTGTCGTCCAGTTCGAAGCTGATGGGTTCGATCAGGTGCAGGTGGCAGCCGCTGTTGGCGCACAGGCGAATGATGTTGCCGGTATTCGGCGGAATTTCTGGTTGAAAAAGGATGACGTGAAACATGCACGGCTCCAAGCGTGAAGATGACGGGCATTCTACCCCCGAACCGGACGTGCGTTCGAAGGCGATGCCGCGGATGATCCTGTCGCTGGCAATCGTCGGGGTGATGGTGGGGCTGATGATCGGCCGCCTGACCGCGCCCGAAGAGCGCGAGTTGCAGCAGGTGCAGGTTGTGCAGGACGGCCTGGCGCTGTGGTTCAACGAAGAGCCCAAGCTGCACGGCGAGAACGTGGAAGGTACGGTGGCGTTGCTGTTCCAGGCCCAGGGCAAGCCCCAGCAGGGGCAACTGAGCCTGCAAGGCAAACCGGTGAGCTGGCGTGTGCAGCACAGCAAGGAAGGGTTGTTGCTGACGGTGGTGGCCGCGCGCCCCCTGCGCGGCGAGTGGGCCGGTGCAGAGGACGCTGGGCGCTGGCGGGTGCAGGTGAAACTGCACGAATAAAAGAGGGGATATCCCGGCCTGCCTGTACCAGGGTCCCCGAAAGGGCTACGGCGTATTGCGTGTAAAGGGGGGATGGCCCGGCCTGCCTGTACCGAGGTCCCCGAAAGCGGCGGTGCTGCGAATAAAAGAGGGGTTCACCCGGCCTGCCTGTACCAGGGCCCCCGAAACTGGGTATGTATTAGCTATTGCAGGGGGCGTGCCAGTTTTGCAAAGCCCGGGATTATTGGGGTTTGAGGGGGTTTTGGCCGGGCTTTGAGGGGGTTTGTGCCTTGCTGAGGTGCAGTGAGCACGGGAACGGTGCGCGATATGGCTGAAATTCTTGGGGCCGCTTTGCGGCCCAATCGCGACACAAGGCCGCTCCTACAGGGGAACGCGAATTCCTGTAGGAGCGGCCTTGCGTCGCGAAGGGCTGCACAGCAGCCCCAAGGATCTTGCAGGCTTACTAGGAACTAGTGCTCATCACCTTCCTCTTCATCCCCCCCAGCCACATTCATCCCCAGCTCCTTGATCTTGCGCGTCAGGGTATTGCGCCCCCAGCCCAGCAGCAGCGCCGCATCACGCCGGCGCCCGGCAGTGTGCTTGAGCGCCGTCTCGATCATGATCCGCTCAAAGCTCGGCACGGCGCTGTCCAGCAGGTTGGTCTGCCCGCGCGCCAGCGCCTGGTCGGCCCATTGGCGCAGGGCCTGCTCCCAGTTGGTTACCGGCGCGGCGTCCTGGGGCAGGTTCAGCAGTTCAGGCGGCAGGTCGCCGATCAGCACTTCACGGCTGGAGGCCATCACGGTGATCCAGCGGCAGGTGTTTTCCATCTGCCGCACGTTACCCGGCCATGGCAGGTTGCGGATGAACTCTTCGGTTTCAGGCTTGAGAACTTTCGGCTCGACGGCCAGCTCCTGGGCTGCACGGGCAAGGAAGTGCCGGGCCAGTGCCGGGATGTCCTCGCGGCGGTCGGCCAGGCGCGGGATATGAATGCGGATCACGTTCAGGCGGTGGAACAAGTCCTCGCGGAACTTGCCGGCCTGCACCAGTGACTCGAGGTTCTGGTGCGTGGCGGCGATGATACGCACATCAACCTTGACCGGCACATGGCCGCCCACCCGGTAGAACTCGCCATCGGCCAGCACGCGCAGCAGGCGGGTCTGGGTGTCGGCAGGCATGTCACCGATTTCGTCGAGGAACAGCGTGCCGCCGTCGGCCTGTTCGAAACGGCCACGGCGCAGGTTGGCAGCGCCGGTGAAGGCGCCCTTTTCATGGCCGAACAGCTCGGATTCCATTAGGTCCTTAGGGATGGCAGCCATGTTCAGGGCAATGAACGGCGACGCCGCACGCGGGCTGTGGCGGTGCAAAGCGTGTGCTACCAGTTCTTTACCGGTACCCGACTCGCCATTGATCAGCACGGTGATGTTCGAGTGGCTAAGGCGACCGATGGCGCGGAACACCTCCTGCATGGCAGGGGCTTCGCCGATGATCTCCGGGGTGGCCGCCAGGCTCTGCGGTACATCCAGGCCCTGTTGCTCCTGGGAATGCTGATTGGCGCGCTTGACCAGCGACACCGCTTCGTCGACGTCGAATGGCTTTGGCAGGTACTCGAAGGCACCGCCCTGGTACGAGGCCACCGCACTGTCCAGGTCGGAATGCGCGGTCATGATGATCACCGGCAGGCGCGGGTGCTGTTCGCGAATCTGCGCCAGCAGGTCTAGGCCGCTGGCGCCCGGCATGCGAATGTCGGAAATGATCACGTCGGGCTGCTGGCGAGCCAGGCGGCCCATTACACCGTCTGCGCTGTCGAAGCTCTGGGTGGTCATGCCTTCCTGTTGCAGGGCTTTTTCCAGGACCCAGCGGATGGAGCGATCATCGTCGACGATCCATACGGTTTCACTTCGGCTCATGAGGCGGTGGCTCCTTGTTCCAGGGGCAGGTAGATCGAGAAGGCGGTGTGCCCTGCGTGGCTTTCACACTCGATCAGGCCCTGGTGCTGGCTGATGATGTTCTGGGTAATGGCCAGGCCCAGCCCGGTACCGTCCGGGCGGCCACTGACCATGGGATAGAAGAGGGTTTCCTGCAGTTCCGGCGGGATGCCCGGGCCGTTGTCGATGATTTCCACCCGGGCGACCAGGCGATGACGCACATGGCCGATGGTGAATTGGCGCAAGGCGCGGCTGCGCAGGGTGATGCGGCCCAGGCGCAGTTCATTCTGCGAACTGATCGCCTGCATGGCATTGCGCACGATGTTAAGTACCGCCTGGATCATCTGTTCGCGGTCGATCAGCACGTCTGGCAGGCTTGGGTCGTAGTCGCGCACCAAAGTGATGCAGCCTTGGCTTTCGGCCTCGACCAGGCTGCATACCCGCTCCAGCACTTCGTGAATATTGGTCATGGCCAGCGACGGCAGCTTGTTCGAACCGAGCATGCGGTCCACCAGGTTACGCAGGCGGTCGGCCTCTTCGATGATCACGTTGGTATAGTCGCGCAGGCCTTCTTCGGGCAGCTCGCGGGCCAGCAACTGGGCGGCGCCACGGATGCCCCCAAGGGGGTTCTTGATTTCGTGGGCCAGGCCGCGCACCAGCATCTTGGTGGTTTCCTGCTTGCTCAGCTGGGCCTCTTCCTTGGTGATGCGCAGCAGCCGGTCGCGTGGGTGTACCTCCAGCAACAGCAGGGTCTGGCCCTGGTGCAGGATTGGCGTTACCGCGTAGTCGACGGTGATGGTCTGCCCGGTCAGCGAGGTGAGCTGTGCTTCACGCTTGGTGAACGGGTGCGCCTGCTCGACGGCCTGGCGCAGCGAGCTGAGCGCCTCGGTCGATTCAGTGAACAGTTCGCTGATGAACTGCCCATGGCTGCGCTGGCCACTGACCGCCAGCAGCATTTCTGCAGCCGGATTCATGTATTCCAGGCGCAGCTCGGCATTGAGCAGCAACGTGGCGGTGGTCAGGTTGTCCAGAAGCAGACGGTGCTGTGCATCGCTGATGGTCATGAGCGTCGTTGACCTCTTTTGGCGCTTGTCTGGCAGGGGGCAGCCAGAACCGGGGCACGGTTAATCCGCTGATTCCAGTTTCCCTGTAGAAAATGCAAGAAACAAACCAAGGCTCCGAAAAGAAGCGGAATTGACCGATAAGCACCTGAAATTGTGCGGTTACGCACCAGAATGTGCTGGTTTAACGTTTCATGTGACCTTTTTTGGGCTGCATTGGAGGGCGCCCAACAGGTTAATGCACCAATATAGAGCATAGAGCGTTCAGGATTTATCGCACAGTTGCCCCGTGGCGCGAACCAGCGCCTGCGGCGCCTGCCTGCGGTCCAGTGCCTGGGCCAGCGCAGCGCTGCATGCAGTGGCAGGCAGTCGGTCAAACGCTGCCAGTTGTTGGAGCAGCACAACCTGCAGCTCATCCAGTTGCGGGCGGATCTGGCCTTGCAGGTCACGGCGTTGGGTGTGCGGGGCAACGCCCTTGCGAGACCAGTCGGAAAGTAATGTGTACTGCACCAGCTTGTTCGCTTCCATCTGATCGGCGAAGAACGCTTCGGCGCGCTGGGGCGCCAGGCCGTGGCCAGGCGCAGCTGCACGTACATTCGCCAGCACTTGCTGCTCGCGCATGGTTGCTTGCACCGGCTGGCCGTTGTCCCACTTGTGCAGCGCCACGGCTTCGGCCAAGGCGAGGCGACGTTCGATGCTGTCGAGCAGAGCGGTGAGTGCGGTATCGGGCGTTCGGTTTGCGGTGCAACCGGCGAGCGCCAGTACGACCAAGGCCAAAGGGAATTTACGCATGACAGACCTCCATAAAGTGAAGGCTCGAGTTTGGCGGTAGCTAAGGATGATTGGGGTAGGACGCTTCCGAAAGTGCGGCGACAGAAACGAAAACGGCCTCCCGAGGGAGGCCGTTTGATCAGGTCACCGGCGCAGGGCGCCGATCAGATCAGCAGCTGTAGTACAGCTCGTATTCCAGCGGGTGTACGAAGGTGCGCACCTTGATTTCTTCTTCGCTCTTCAGCTCGATGAAGGCGTCGATGAAGTCGTCGGAGAACACGCCGCCCTTGGTCAGGAACGCACGGCCTTTATCCAGTTCTTCCAGCGCTTCTTTCAGGCTGCCGCACACTTGCGGGATATTCTTGGCTTCTTCTGGCGGCAGGTCGTACAGGTTCTTGTCGGCCGCGTCGCCTGGGTGGATCTTGTTCTGGATGCCGTCCAGGCCAGCCATTAGCAGGGCCGCGAAGGCCAGGTACGGGTTGGCCGATGGGTCCGGGAAGCGCGCTTCGATACGGCGGGCTTTCGGGCTGCCGACGTAAGGAATACGGATCGAGGCAGAACGGTTGCGCGCCGAGTAGGCCAGCATTACCGGGGCTTCGAAGCCTGGGACCAGACGCTTGTACGAGTTGGTCGACGGGTTGGTGAAGCCGTTCAGAGCCTTACCGTGCTTGATGATACCGCCGATGAAGTACAGAGCAGTGTCGGACAGGCCGGCATAGCCTTCGCCGGAGAAGGTGTTCTTGCCTTCTTTCCAGATCGACATGTGTACGTGCATGCCCGAGCCGTTGTCGCCGTACAGTGGCTTCGGCATGAAGGTAGCGGTACGGCCGTAGGCGTCGGCAACGTTGTGCACGACGTATTTCAGCGCCTGTACTTCGTCAGCCTTCTTCACCAGGGTGTTGAACTTGACGCCGATTTCGTTCTGGCCGGCAGTCGCCACTTCGTGGTGGTGAACTTCAACGGTCTGGCCCATTTCTTCCAGTGCGTTGCACATGGCAGTACGGATTTCGTGGTCGTGGTCGAACGGCGGAACCGGGAAGTAGCCGCCTTTCACGCCTGGACGGTGGCCTTTGTTGCCGCCTTCCACGTCTGCGTCGGTCATCCACGAGCCTTGCTCGGAGAAGATCTTGAACATCGAACCGGAGATGTCCGATTTGAACTTCACTTCGTCGAAGATGAAGAACTCTGGCTCTGGGCCGGCGAATACGGTGTCACCGATGCCGGTGCTCTTCAGGTACTCTTCGGCGCGCTTGGCGATGGCGCGTGGGTCGCGATCGTAGCCCTGCATGCTCGACGGGTCGACGATGTCGCAGGTGATGATCAGGGTTGGTTCTTCGGTGAACGGGTCCAGGACGGCAGTGTCGTCGACCGGCATCAGGATCATGTCGGAGGCTTCGATGCCTTTCCAGCCAGCGATGGAGGAACCGTCGAACATCTTGCCGACTTCGAAGAAGTCTTCGTCCAGCGCATCACGCGACGGCATGGTCACGTGGTGCTGAATGCCTTTGGTGTCCGTGAAACGCAGATCAATCCACTTGACGTCATGATCTTTGATGAGTTGAACCGACTTCGACATGTTGTCCTCCGGATGGTCTAGAGCGCGGTGGGCCGCTGCCCTGGAAAAAGGGTGTTGCCGGGCGCGGATAGTCGGCCAAGCTTACCTGCCTCACAAGGGAGCAAATTGCATGCCAGTGCCCGAAAATGGCGAGGGCGAGATAAAAGGGGGCGTTTGCGGGCATTTTGTGGTGGGTTGCACCGGAAAAATGCACTCTTAGGATGCGGATTTTAGATTTGTCGCACCAATGTGGTGCATGTCTTGAGTTTTGTGGCGTTTGCGAGATCGAGCGCCGCCCGCGCGGCGCTTCGCGGGGCAAGCCCGCTCCCACATTTGTTTCGGGCCAATTATTCCTGTTTCCATTAGCGCGCGGCCCCTTGGTGTTCGACGCGATATCGAATGGGGCAAACAAGGATACGCGCGCCAATGGTGGCAGGAGAGACTGGCCCGAAACAAATGTGGGAGCGGGCTTGCCCCGCGAAGCGCCGCGCGGGCGGCGCTCGGTCTCCCAGGCGCCACAAAACCCGCCTCGTACATTTATCTGAAAGCTTCTGATCAAAAGTTGGTCAAATCCTGAGCAATTTCCGCTATAATTCGCGCCCCTCATTTTCGGCAGGCCCTGCGCGCGCTGTTAACCAATGAAACTTATCGTCAAAGTCTTCCCAGAAATCACCATCAAGAGCCGGCCGGTGCGCAAGCGCTTCATCCGCCAGCTCGGCAAGAACATCCGCAACGTGCTCAAGGACCTCGATCCTGAGCTCGCGGTCGACGGTGTCTGGGACAATCTCGAAGTGGTTACCCGCGTCGAAGACGAGAAAGTCCAGCGCGAGATGATCGAGCGCCTCACCTGCACCCCGGGTATCACCCATTTCCTGCAGGTTGACGAATACCCGCTGGGCGACTTCGACGACATCGTTGCCAAGTGCAAGCACCACTTCGGCCACCTGCTGGCCGGCAAGCGCTTCTCGGTACGCTGCAAGCGCGGTGGCCACCACGACTTCACCTCGATGGACGTCGACCGCTACGTCGGCAGCCAGCTGCGCCAGCAGTGCGGCGCCGCCGGCATCGACCTGAAGACGCCTGAAGTGGTGGTGCGCATGGAGATCCGCAACCAGCGCCTGTACGTGATCCACAACCAGCACAACGGCATCGGCGGCTACCCGCTGGGTGCCCTGGAGCAGACCCTGGTGCTGATGTCCGGTGGCTTCGACTCCACCGTGGCCGCCTACCAGATGATGCGTCGCGGCCTGATGACCCACTTTTGCTTCTTCAACCTCGGCGGCCGTGCCCACGAGCTGGGCGTGATGGAAGTGGCCCACTACCTGTGGAAAAAGTACGGCAGCAGCCAGCGCGTGCTGTTCATCAGCGTGCCGTTCGAAGAAGTGGTTGGCGAGATCCTCAACAAGGTCGACAACAGCTACATGGGCGTGACCCTCAAGCGCATGATGCTGCGCGGCGCCGCCCATATGGCCGACCGCCTGCAGATCGAGGCGCTGGTGACCGGCGAGGCGATTTCCCAGGTGTCCAGCCAGACCCTGCCGAACCTGTCGATCATCGATTCGGCCACCGACAAGCTGGTACTGCGCCCGCTGCTGGCCAGCCACAAACAGGACATCATCGACCAGGCTACCGAAATCGGCACCGCCGACTTCGCCAAGCACATGCCCGAATACTGCGGCGTGATCTCGGTGAACCCGACCACCCATGCCAAGCGTCACCGCATGGAGCACGAAGAAAAGCAGTTCGACATGGCCGTGCTGGAACGCGCCCTGGAGCGCGCCAAGTTCATTTCCATCGACCACGTGATCGATGAGCTGGGCAAGGACATCGAGATCGAAGAAGTGGCCGAAGCGTTGCCAGGCCAGATCGTCATCGACATCCGTCACCCCGATGCCCAGGAAGACGAACCTCTGGTGCTGGAAGGTATCGAAATCCAGGCCATGCCGTTCTATGCCATCAACAGCAAGTTCAAGCACCTGGACCCTACGCGCCAGTACTTGCTGTATTGCGACAAGGGTGTGATGAGCCGTTTGCACGCACACCACCTGCTCAGTGAGGGACATGCCAATGTGCGTGTTTATCGTCCGACATAAGACGCCGGGGCTGTATGGCGGCAGTATCCGCCATCGCCCTCCCGACCGCCGGGCCCGCTGAGCCTTAAACAGTACATATTCGCCGCCTACACTGGGCGGCAACCGAATCCTCTGATCGAGATACACTTGTGATCGAAAATCTGCGTAACATCGCCATCATCGCCCACGTTGACCATGGTAAAACCACCCTGGTCGACAAACTCCTGCGTCAGTCCGGCACCCTGGAGCGTAACGAGCTCAACGACGAGCGCGTCATGGACTCCAACGACCAGGAAAAAGAGCGCGGTATTACCATTCTGGCGAAAAACACCGCCATCAACTGGAACGGCTACCACATCAACATCGTCGACACCCCCGGCCACGCCGACTTCGGTGGCGAGGTTGAGCGTGTAATGTCGATGGTTGACTCGGTGCTGCTGCTGGTCGACGCCCAGGACGGCCCTATGCCGCAAACCCGCTTCGTGACCAAGAAGGCCTTCGAAGCCGGCCTGAAGCCAATCGTCGTGATCAACAAGGTTGACCGCCCGGGTGCGCGTCCTGACTGGGTTCTGGACCAGATCTTCGACCTGTTCGACAACCTCGGTGCCACCGACGAACAGCTGGACTTCAAAGTCGTCTACGCCTCGGCCCTGAACGGCATTGCCGGTCTGGACCACACCGAAATGGGCGAAGATATGACTGCCCTGTACCAGGCTGTCATCGACCACGTTCCAGCGCCAGCTGTTGACCGTGACGGCCCGTTCCAGATGCAGATCTCGGCACTGGACTACAACAGCTTCCTGGGTGTAATCGGCGTTGGCCGTATTGCCCGTGGCCGCATCAAGCCGAACACCCCGGTTGTTGCCATCGACGCCGACGGCAAGAAGCGTAACGGCCGTATCCTGAAGCTGATGGGTCACCACGGCCTGCACCGCGTTGACGTCGAAGAAGCCCAGGCTGGCGACATCGTCTGCATCAGCGGTTTCGACGAGCTGTTCATCTCCGACACCCTGTGCGACCCGACTGCCGTTGAGGCGATGAAGCCGCTGACCGTTGACGAGCCGACCGTTTCGATGACCTTCCAGGTCAACGACTCGCCGTTCTGCGGCAAGGAAGGCAAGTTCGTCACCAGCCGTAACATCAAGGACCGTCTGGACAAAGAGCTGCTGTACAACGTTGCCCTGCGCGTTGAAGAAACCGACTCCCCAGACAAGTTCAAGGTCTCGGGCCGTGGCGAGCTGCACCTGTCGGTACTGATCGAAACCATGCGTCGCGAAGGCTTCGAGCTGGCCCTGGGCCGCCCGGAAGTGATCATTCGTGAAGTCGACGGCGTCAAGCAAGAGCCGTTCGAAAACGTCACCATCGACATCCCTGAAGAATCCCAGGGCAAGGTCATGGAAGAGATGGGTCTGCGTAAAGGCGACCTGACCAACATGGTTCCGGATGGCAAGGGCCGTGTACGCCTGGAATACAACATCCCGGCGCGTGGTCTGATCGGTTTCCGTAACCAGTTCCTGACCCTGACCAACGGTGCAGGCATCCTGACCTCGATCTTCGATCGCTACGACACCGTGAAGTCCGGCCACATGTCCGGCCGTCAGAACGGCGTACTGGTTTCGGTCGAAACCGGCAAGGCGCTGACCTACTCGCTGGAAACCCTGCAGGCTCGCGGCAAGCTGTTCGTTGAACACGGCCAGGAGATCTACAACGGTCAGATCATCGGCCAGAACAGCCGCGACAACGACCTGGGCGTCAACCCGACCAAGGGCAAGAAGCTCGACAACATGCGTGCTTCGGGTAAAGACGAAGTCATCGCCCTGGTTCCACCTGTTCGCTTCACCCTGGAACAGGCTCTGGAATACATCCAGGAAGACGAGCTGTGCGAAGTAACGCCGAAGTCCATCCGTCTTCGCAAGAAGATCCTGGACGAAAGCGAGCGTACCCGCGCTGCCAAGAAAGCCAAGAACAGCTAAGTTAGTTCTGGCTGAATGAAAACGCCCCCGGTCGAAAGGCCGGGGGCGTTTTTTTTGCTTTGAGATTTTGGGGGCTGCTTTGCAGCCCATCGCGACACAAGGCCGCTCCTACAAGAGACCGCGATCCCCTGTAGGAGCGGCCTTGTGTCGCGATGGGCCGCAAAGCGGCCCCAAAATCTCAAACATAAAACATGATCAGCGCCCAACCACCTTGGGCTTGTAAGCACAATACCCCGGCCGCGGCCCGACCTTGGGGTGGTTGCGGCAGGTGTCCGGGCGCTTGTCATAAATGGTGCACAGCCGGCTTTTACGATCCAGGTACATGCAGTCATCGTTGCTCATCCGGGTCAGGGTGAAAATCCCCGACTTCTGGTTGAAGCGCTCGATGATGCCTTCTTTCTGCAGGCGCTTGGCCACATTCTTCGGCGGTTCGTCTTTTTCGAACTCATCGACCACGCCGATACGGATCAGATCCTTGATCTTCACCTCCACCGGCAGGGTGCAGCAGGTCGAATGGCAGCCATGGCACATGTTGCTGGTGTAGCGCTGCCAGGTCTCCAGGCGGTCGACTTCGGCCGCGGCAATCAGGGTCGTTTTCATCTTTATAGGGGGGTGAATCACGGTCTTGGGGCGCGCGATCATACCGGAATTGCTCAATTAATGAACAACCTTTTGACCGAATGCGCAAACGATCATGAAAACCACGAACCCAGGCTTTCGCTCCCGGTCGAAGCGTCTAGGCTGAACAATCTCCCTCCGCTTTCGTCAACTTGCCCGAGGATGCCGCATGTCCCAGGAACCTAAAGCTCGTGACGCCGAAGTCGCGGATTTTCGCGCTGCTGTACTGAACAAGCTGACCTACGCGGTCGGCAAGGACCCGGAGCACGCCTTCGACCACGACTGGTTCGAAGCCATTGCCCTGGCTGCACGCGATCACATGGTCGACCACTGGATGGACCACACCCGCCGGGCCTATCGACGCAGCCAGAAGCGGGTGTATTACCTTTCCCTGGAATTCCTTATCGGCCGCCTGCTCTACGACAGCCTGAGCAACCTGGGCCTGCTGGACATCGCCCGCGATGCGCTGGAAGGCCTGGACGTCGACCTGGAGCGTATCCGCCTGCTGGAACCGGATGCCGCGTTGGGCAACGGCGGCCTGGGGCGCTTGGCCGCGTGCTTCATGGAAAGCATGTCGACCCTGGGCATTGCCGCCCACGGTTACGGTATTCGCTATGAGCACGGTTTGTTCCGCCAGGCGGTGGTCGATGGCTGGCAGCAGGAGCAGACCGAGAACTGGCTGGACTTCGGCAACCCCTGGGAGTTCGAGCGCGCCGAGGTGATCTACCCGATCAGCTTTGGCGGCAGTGTCGAAACGCTCAGCGACAACCACGGGCAACAACGCCAGGTATGGACGCCTGGCGAGACTGTTCGCGCGGTTGCCTATGACACCCCGGTTGTCGGCTGGCGAGGCTCCAGCGTGAATACCTTGCGTTTGTGGCGCGCACGGGCCCTTGAAGAGCTGCACCTTGAGCGCTTCAATGCCGGCGACCACCTGGGGGCAGTTGCCGAAGTGGCACGGGCCGAGAGCATCTCGCGGGTGTTGTACCCCGCTGACAGCACCGAGGCCGGCCAGGAATTGCGCCTGCGCCAGGAGTACTTCTTCGTTTCGGCATCGCTGCAAGACTTGCTGCGCCGCCATTTGAACATGCACGACAACCTGCTCAACCTGCCGGACGCGGCGGCCATCCAGCTCAATGACACCCACCCGTCGATCGCCGTGGCCGAGTTGATGCGGCTGCTGGTCGACCAGCATGAAATACCTTGGGACACGGCCTGGGAGCTGACCGTCGGCACCCTGGCCTACACCAACCACACGCTGCTGCCCGAGGCCCTGGAAACCTGGCCGGTGGCACTGATGGAGCGCATGTTGCCGCGGCACATGCAGATCATCTACCTGATCAACGCCTATCACATCGACAGCCTGCGGGCCAAAGGCCTGCACGACTTCGACGTATTGCGGGCAGTGTCGCTGATCGAGGAGGACAACGGCCGCCGGGTGCGCATGGGTAACCTGGCGTTTCTCGGTTCGCACAGCGTCAACGGCGTCTCGGCGCTGCACAGCCAACTGATGAAAAGCACGGTGTTTGCCGAGCTGCACAAGCTGTACCCGCAGCGTATCAACAACAAGACCAACGGCATCACCTTCCGCCGTTGGCTGTACCAGGCCAACCCGCAGTTGACCGACATGCTCGTCGAAGCGCTGGGGCCAGATCTGAAGGACGACCCCGAAGGCCGTTTGGCCGGCCTGGTGCCGTTCGCCGACAAGGCCGGTTTCCGCAAGCAATTCGCCGCCCAGCGCCTGCACAGCAAGCGTGCCCTGGCCAGCATCATCCAGGACCGCATTGGCGTCACGGTCAACCCTGAAGCGCTGTTCGATGTGCAGGTCAAGCGCATCCACGAGTACAAACGCCAGCTACTCAACCTGTTGCACACCGTGGCGCTGTACCAGGCCATGCGCAACGACCCGAGCACCCGCTGGGTGCCACGGGTGAAGATTTTCGCCGGCAAGGCTGCGGCCAGTTACCACCAGGCCAAGCTGATCATCAAGCTGGCCAACGACATCGCCCGGGTGGTGAACAACGACCCGACCGTGCGTGGCCTGCTCAAGGTGGTGTTCCTGCCCAACTACAACGTCAGCCTGGCCGAGAGCATCATCCCGGCGGCCGACCTGTCCGAGCAGATTTCAACCGCCGGCTATGAAGCCTCCGGTACCAGCAACATGAAGTTCGGCCTTAACGGCGCGCTGACCATCGGCACCCTGGATGGCGCTAACGTGGAGATGTGCGAGCAGGTGGGGGCCGACAACATGTTCATCTTTGGCCTCACGGCGCAGCAGGTGGAGGCACGGCGCAAGGCTGGGGACTTCGGTGCCAATGCGGCCATTGCGGCCTCCAGCCGCCTGGGCGATGTGCTGCAGGCGATTCGCAGCGGGGTGTTCTCGCCGGACGACCCGTCGCGCTACACCGGCCTGATCGACGGGCTGGTGGCGTATGACCGCTTCCTGGTGTGCGCCGACTTCGATGCCTATTGGGATGCCCAGCGCCGCGTCGAGGAACTGTGGCATACGCCGCAGGAGTGGTGGCGCATGGCGGTGCTGAATACGGCGCGGATGGGCTGGTTCTCGTCGGACCGGACCATTCGCGAGTATGCGACCGAAATCTGGAAGGCGTTGGATTGAGGTAGGCCTGTGCTGGCCTATTCGCGGGTAAACCCGCTCCTACAAAGGACTGCACAGCTGTCAAGGCCAGTGGAGAACTCTGTGGGAGCGGGTTCACCCGCGAATGGGGCCGACTCCGACCACCGGCCTGGCGCGCGCTGAACTACCGACCTATTGTGCCGTCTGAGAGCCGTGGCGAGTCTCATCACTCGCTAGCCTGCAACTCTCCCTGTAAACTGCGGGGGTTTTTTATCTCCCCCCATCCATTCGGAGCCATACATGTCCCGCGTTACCCTGAGTCGCTATCTGATTGAGCAGACCCGCAGCAACAATACCCCTGCCGATCTGCGCTTCCTGATCGAAGTGGTGGCGCGTGCGTGCAAGGAAATCAGCCATCACGTGTCCAAAGGCGCCCTCGGTGGTGTACTGGGCAGCATGGGCACTGAAAACGTGCAGGGCGAAGTCCAGAAGAAGCTGGACGTGATTTCCAACGACATCCTGCTGGAAGCCAACGAGTGGGGCGGCCACCTGGCCGGCATGGCGTCCGAAGAAATGGACAATGCCTACCAGATCCCGGGCAAGTACCCGAAAGGCGCCTACCTGCTGGTCTTCGACCCACTGGACGGTTCGTCGAACATCGACGTCAACGTGTCGGTCGGCACCATCTTCTCGGTCCTGCGTTGCCCTAACGAGTACCTGAGCCAGAACGAAACCCTGAACGAAAACGCCTTCCTGCAGCCAGGCACCCAGCAGGTCGCCGCCGGTTACGCCATCTACGGCCCGCAGACCATGCTGATCCTGACCCTGGGCAATGGCGTCAAGGGCTTCACCCTGGACCGCGAACTGGGTAGCTTCGTGCTGACCCACGAAAACATCCGCGTGCCGGAAACCACCGCCGAGTTCGCCATCAACATGTCCAACCAGCGCCACTGGGAAGCCCCGGTACAGCGCTACGTGGGCGAACTGCTGGCTGGCGAGACCGGCCCGCTGAAGAAGAACTACAACATGCGCTGGATCGCCTCGATGGTGGCCGACGTGCATCGCATCCTGACCCGTGGCGGCCTGTTCATGTACCCACGTGACGCCCGTGAACCTAGCAAACCGGGCAAGCTGCGCCTGATGTACGAAGCCAACCCGATGTCGTTCATCATCGAACAGGCCGGCGGCGCCTCTACCGACGGTTACAATCGCATCCTCGACATCAAGCCAGAAGGCCTGCACCAGCGTGTGGCGGTCTTCCTCGGTTCGAAGGAAGAGGTAGAGCGCGCAACCGCGTACCACAAGGAGTAAGTCATGCTCGCACCTTGGCAGCCGTTGCTGGAGTGGTGGTTCGGTTGGGGCACCAGTGCCCAGGCCGTGGCTGACGAGAAGAGCACGCTGTGGTTCGGCAAGCATCACGATGCCGACGCCCAGGCGCTGTTCGGCGACCTGATGGAGCACGCCCTGGCGGGTGGGCTCGAGGATTGGCAGCAGAGCCCGCAGGGCTGGCTTGGTTTGCTGATCCTGCTGGACCAGTTGCCGCGCATGATCCACCGCGATACGCCGCGCGCCTTCGAGGGCGACCGGCGTGCCCAGGTGGTGGCCATGCAGGGCCTGCAGAAGGGCTGGGACTACCAGCTGCTGCCGATCCAGCGGGTATTCGTGCTGCTGGTGCTGGAGCATGCCGAGGTGCTGGACTGGCAGAACCTGTGCGTCGAGCGCTACCAGACTCTGCTGGAAGAACAGCCCGAGGCCAACCGCCGGCTGTTCGAAGGCTTCCTCGACTATGCCGAGCAGCACCAGCGGGTGATTGCCCGGTTCGGGCGCTTCCCGCACCGCAACCTGGTGCTGGAGCGGCCGAGTACCAGTGATGAGATGGACTTTTTGCTGGAGCCTGGGTCGAGGTTCTGACTGCCAAAGGGCCTGCTGTGCAGGCCATCGCGACGCAAGGCCGCTCCTACAGGGGGCGGCTTTTTTATTGGAGGGTGATTAATACTTTGTGATTAATCGCACAGTAGTGGCCATCCGACCAACGGTGTAGCGGCAAAGGGGGGAGGGCAGGGAACCCGGGAGGGATTTTCGCGTCGAAGGTCACTGCAGGCCACTCGCCTGTTTTCACCTCTCCAGGAGTGTCCTTCATGTCGTTGCGTTCCCTCGCCCTGTTGTCGCTGTGCGTCGTCCTGACTGCCTGCAGCAAGATCAACCAGGAAAACTATTCCAAGATCAAGGCCGGTATGAACAAGGCCGAGGTCGAGCAGCTGCTCGGTACGCCGACCGAGTGCTCTGGCGCGCTGGGCATGAGCAGCTGCACCTGGGGGGACGAGAAGAGCTTCATCAGCGTGCAGTACGCAGCTGACAAGGTGCTGATGTATTCAGGGCAGGGCCTCAAATGAGGCGTGCATTCCTGCTGATGGGGGTATGCCTGGCATTGCTGCTGGGCGGTTGTGCAGGCTCCATGCACGACCCACTGGCGCCGAAAACCGCCGGTAATGTCGACCTCAAGCGCTACCAGGGCAAATGGTACGAGCTGGCGCGCCTGCCGATGCGCTTCCAGGAGGGCTGCGAACAGTCCGAAGCCCATTACAACCTCAAGCCTGATGGCAGCTATGGTGTGCTCAACCGCTGCCGAACCATGGGTGACGAATGGCTGCGCGCAGAAGGGCATGCAAACATCCAGGAGCCTGGGCACACCGACAAGCTGTGGGTCGAGTTCGATAACTGGTTCACCAAGCTGGTGCCGGGCGTGGCCCGGGGTGAGTACTGGATTTTGTATGTGGATGATCGCTACCGCACGGCCATCGTCGGTAGCCCGGACCGCAAGTACCTGTGGATTCTGTCGCGTACCCCGACGCTGCCGGCGTGGGAGCGCGAGAACCTGCTGTCCAGGGCGCGGCAGCAGGGCTATGACACCAGTCGCTTGATCTGGCGGGCTTCGGACCAGCAGATCGTCAAGATGCACTAGTCCTGGGGCCTGCTGCGCAGGCCATCGCGACACAAGGCCGCTCCTACAGGCGATCGCGGTCCCCTGTAGGAGCGGCCTTGTGTCGCGAAAGGGCTGCAAAGCAGCCCCAATGCACCTACCCCAACAGCTGGCGCAATACCTCGGCAAACGCCAACCGGCTTTGCTCTTCCTGCGCATGCCGCCCCTGGCGCACCACCCACTGCCCGTTCACCATCACATCGCGCACCTGGCGATCACCCCCGGCAAACAGCCAGCGGTTGAGAATGGCATCGCCATCCGCCATGGCGATATAAGGATCTTGCCCATCAAGCACCAGCCAGTCGGCACGTTTGCCCACGGCCAGCTCCCCGACCGCCTGCCCCAGCGCCTGCGCACCTCCCGCCAGCGCGGCGTCATACAGCGTACGCCCGACCATCGGCTGGTCGCCGCGATACAGGCGGTTGCGCCGCTGGTCCCGCAGCCGTTGGCCATACTCCAGCCAGCGCAGTTCTTCCACCACACTCAGCGACACATGGCTGTCCGAGCCAATGCCCATGCGCCCACCCTGCGCCAGGAAGTCCACTGCCGGGAATATCCCGTCGCCCAGGTTGGCTTCAGTGGTCAGGCATAGCCCGGCCACCGCACCGCTGCGGGCCATGGCCGTCACTTCATCCGCCTCGGCATGGGTGGCGTGCACCAGGCACCAGCGCCGGTCCACGTCCACGTGCTCATATAGCCACTGCAGCGGGCGTAGGCCGCTCCAGGCCAGGCAGTCGTCGACTTCCTTCTGCTGTTCGGCAATGTGGATATGCACCGGGCACTGTCTGTCGCTGGCGGCCAGCACTTCGGCGATTTGCCCGGGCGTCACCGCCCGCAGCGAGTGGAAGCACAAGCCCAACTGCTGTGCCGGTTGCGCGGCCAGCAGCGGGGCGAGTTGCGCTTGCAACTGCAGGTACTGTTCGGTGGCGTTGATGAAGCGCCGCTGCCCATCATTCGGCGCCTGGCCGCCGAAGCCGGCATGGCTGTACAGCACCGGCAGCAAGGTCAGGCCAATGCCGCTGTCGACCGCCGCCGCACTGATGCGGCGCGACAGCTCGGCCGGATCGGCGTAGCGCTGGCCGGCCTGGTCGTGGTGCACGTAATGGAATTCGGCGACCGAGGTGTAGCCGGCCTTGAGCATTTCGATGTAAAGCTGGCGGGCGATGACCTGTAGCTGGTCCGGGCTGATCTGCCCGACCAGGCGGTACATCAGGTCGCGCCAGGTCCAGAAGCTGTCGTTGGGGTTGCCGGCAATTTCCGCCAGGCCCGCCATCGCGCGCTGGAAGGCATGAGAGTGCAGGTTGGGCATGCCGGGCAGCAGCGGGCCAGCCAGGCGCTCGGCGCCTTCAGCCGAGGCGCCGGGCTCGATACTGGCCACATGGCCATCGCTGGCGACCTCGATGCGGACATGGCTGGCCCAGCCGGTGGGCAGCAGGGCGCGTTCGGCAAAGTAGGCGGACATCGGTGCAAATCCTGTTATTGTTAACTTGTATATACATATACAGCCGTTTGCCTGCCGGGTAAACTGCGGCAAGCTACCGCTCATTCCATTTGCACAAGGATTCACCGCCGTGCCGACACCTCCTGTCTCCGCGCTGGTTGCCCAGATGGGCGAGGGCCCGGCGCCGCTGTACGCCCGGGTCAAACAGATGATCATCCAGCAGATCGACAACGGCAGCTGGCCGCCGCATCACCGGGTACCCTCTGAGAGCGAGCTGGTCAACCAGTTGGGCTTCAGCCGCATGACCATCAACCGCGCCCTGCGCGAACTCACCGCCGAAGGCCTGCTGGTGCGCATGCAAGGTGTGGGTACCTTCGTCGCCGAGCCCAAGGGCCGTTCGGCGTTGTTCGAAGTCAACAACATTGCCGACGAGATTGCCGCGCGCGGCCACCAGCATAGCTGCCAGGTGATCACCCTTACCGAGGAAGCGGCCGGCTCCGAACGCGCCCTGGCCCTGGATATGCGCGAAGGCCAGCGGGTGTTCCATTCGCTGATCGTGCATTTTGAGAACGGCGTGCCGGTGCAGATCGAGGACCGCTACGTCAATGCGGCGATTGCCCCCGACTACCTCAAGCAGGACTTTACCCGGCAGACGCCTTACGCCTACCTGTCCCAGGTGGCGCCGCTGACCGAGGGCGAGCACGTGGTCGAAGCGATCCTGGCCGAGCCGGATGAATGCAGCCTGCTGCAGATAGAGCGGGGCGAACCATGCCTGTTGATCCGCCGTCGTACCTGGTCCGGCCGCCAGCCGGTAACTGCTGCGCGGTTGATTCACCCCGGTTCCCGTCATCGTCTGGAAGGACGTTTCAGTAAATGAGCCAGTTGCAGTTGTTGCGTGCGCAGGACTACCCGCGCATGCCGTGGAAGAACGGTGGCGGTTTCACCGAAGAAATTACCCGCGACAATGGCGAGGGCCTGGACGGCTTTGGCTGGCGTCTATCGATTGCCGATATCGAGGAGTCGGGCGGCTTTTCCACCTTTGCCGGCTACCAGCGGATCATCACCGTGCTGCAGGGCGACGGCATGCGCCTGCAGGTCGACGGCCAGGCCAGCCGGCCGTTGCTGCCGTTCGATGCCTTTGCCTTCAGTGGCGAAAGCCAGGTCAGTTGCAAGCTGCTGGGCGGGGCGATTCGCGATTTCAATCTGATCTATGCGCCGCAACGCTATCGGGCGCGGTTGCAATGGCTGGATGGTACCAGCCGGGTGTATAGCTCGGCGTCGACGGTGCTGTTGTTTGCTGCGGGCAATCAGGTCGAGGTGGGCATGGCCGGGCGTGAGGCACAGCGGCTGGGCTTGTATGATTGCCTGCGGCTGGAAGGCAACGATGCGTTGCTGGGGCTGGATGTGCAGGGGCGGTGTTGCCTGATCGAGCTGGTTGGGCGCTGAGGGTTCGGCTTTAGGTTTTTGTCGCCTGTGAGATCGAGCGCCGCCCGCGCGGCGCTTCGCGGCGCAAGGCCGCTCCCACATCTGTTTCGGGCCAAGCAGTCCTGTGGGCTCACCTCTGTCCGCCCTGTTTGTCCCCTTCGATACCGGCTGCGCCGCTGCTCTTCAGCAATCTCCAGCCATGCACCCAGGATGCGCGCGCCAAAGGCACAGGAATAACTGGCCCGAAACAAATGTGGGAGCGGCCTTGCGCCGCGAAGCGCCGCGCGGGCGGCGCTCGATCTATGCACCATCACAAAACTCAAGCCATTCAGCGGATCGGTCCAACTATTTTGGTTGTCCATGCTTGTACATACAAGTAAAGGTGTGTTTGTATATTGACCACGACATACCCCCGCCCGCGGACGACCGCAGAGGACTTTTCCCGTGACCGACAACAACAAATACCGTGACGTTGAAATCCGTGCCCCACGTGGCAACAAGCTGACCGCCAAAAGCTGGCTGACCGAAGCGCCACTGCGCATGCTGATGAACAACCTCGACCCGCAGGTCGCGGAGAACCCGAAAGAACTGGTGGTGTACGGCGGTATCGGCCGCGCAGCGCGCAACTGGGCCTGCTACGACAAGATCGTTGAAACCCTGACCCGCCTGGAAGACGACGAAACCCTGCTGGTGCAGTCGGGCAAGCCGGTCGGCGTGTTCAAGACCCACAGCAACGCCCCACGCGTGCTGATCGCCAACTCCAACCTGGTGCCGCACTGGGCCAATTGGGAGCACTTCAACGAACTGGACGCCAAGGGCCTGGCCATGTACGGCCAGATGACCGCCGGCAGCTGGATCTACATCGGCAGCCAAGGCATCGTCCAGGGTACCTATGAAACCTTCGTCGAAGCCGGTCGCCAGCACTACGGCGGCAGCCTGAAAGGCAAGTGGGTACTCACCGCTGGCCTGGGCGGCATGGGCGGTGCACAGCCACTGGCCGCTACCCTGGCCGGCGCCTGCTCGCTGAACATCGAATGCCAACAAAGCCGTATCGAATTCCGCCTGGAAACCCGCTACGTCGACGAACAGGCCACTGACCTGGACGACGCCTTGGCGCGCATCGCCAAGTACACCGCTGAAGGCAAGGCCATTTCCATCGCCCTGCACGGCAACGCCGCCGAAATTCTGCCAGAGCTGGTCAAGCGTGGCGTGCGCCCGGACATGGTCACCGACCAGACCAGCGCCCACGACCCCCTGAACGGCTACCTGCCCGCCGGCTGGACCTGGGAACAGTACCGCGACCGCGCCCAGACCGAGCCGGCTGCCGTGGTCAAGGCCGCCAAGCAGTCGATGGCCGTACACGTGCAGGCCATGCTCGACTTCCAGAAGCAGGGCATCCCGACCTTCGACTACGGCAACAACATCCGCCAGATGGCCAAGGAAGAGGGCGTGGCCAACGCCTTCGACTTCCCAGGCTTCGTCCCGGCCTACATTCGCCCGCTGTTCTGCCGCGGCATCGGCCCGTTCCGCTGGGCGGCGCTGTCGGGTGAAGCCGAAGACATCTACAAGACCGACGCCAAGGTCAAGGAACTGATCCCGGACGACGCCCACCTGCACCGCTGGTTGGACATGGCCCGCGAGCGCATCAGCTTCCAGGGCCTGCCAGCCCGTATCTGCTGGGTTGGCCTGGGCCTGCGCGCCAAGCTCGGCCTGGCCTTCAACGAAATGGTCCGCAGTGGCGAGCTGTCGGCGCCGGTCGTTATCGGTCGTGACCACCTGGACTCCGGTTCGGTCTCCAGCCCCAACCGCGAAACCGAAGCCATGCGTGATGGTTCCGATGCCGTCTCCGACTGGCCGCTGCTCAACGCCCTGCTGAACACCGCAGGCGGCGCCACTTGGGTGTCGCTGCACCATGGTGGTGGTGTAGGCATGGGCTTCTCCCAGCACTCGGGCATGGTCATCGTCTGCGACGGTACCGATGAAGCCGCCGAGCGTATCGCCCGCGTGCTGACCAACGACCCAGGCACTGGCGTAATGCGCCACGCTGATGCCGGTTACGACATTGCCATCGACTGCGCCAAGGAGCAGGGCCTGGACCTGCCAATGATCACTGGCTGATCGCCACGCTTTGGCTCGCACCCCGCGAGGGGTGATACTGAACAACAAGAAAGAGCGCGCAGGCACCTCACAACGGGCCTGCGGCTCCACGCGATTGGAGTAGTAACGTGACCGAACTCACCCTCAAGCCCGGCACCCTGACCCTGGCCCAGCTGCGCGCGATCCACGCCGCGCCCGTGCGCCTGCAGCTGGACGCCAGCGCCGACCAGCCGATCAACGACAGCGTTGCCTGCGTCGAGCAGATCCTGGCCGAAGACCGCACCGCCTACGGCATCAACACCGGTTTCGGCCTGCTGGCCTCGACCCGCATCGCCAGCCACGACCTGGAAAACCTGCAGCGCTCGCTGGTGCTGTCCCACGCCGCCGGTGTTGGCGCGCCGCTGGATGACGACCTGGTGCGCCTGATCATGGTGCTGAAGATCAACAGCCTCAGCCGCGGCTTCTCCGGCATCCGCCGTAAAGTCATCGACGCGCTGACCGCCCTGGTCAACGCTGAGGTCTACCCGCACATTCCGCTCAAGGGCTCGGTTGGCGCCTCGGGCGACCTCGCGCCACTGGCGCACATGTCGCTGGTACTGCTGGGTGAAAGCAAGGCCCGTTACAAAGGCCAATGGCTGCCGGCCAGCGAAGCGCTGGCGATTGCCGGCCTCGAGCCACTGACCCTGGCTGCCAAAGAGGGCCTGGCCCTGCTCAACGGTACCCAGGCTTCCACAGCCTACGCCCTGCGTGGCCTGTTCCAGGCCGAAGACCTTTACGCTGCCGCCATTGCCTGTGGTGGCCTGACCGTCGAAGCCGCGCTGGGCTCGCGTTCGCCGTTCGATGCCCGCGTGCATGCCGTGCGTGGCCAGCGCGGCCAGATCGACACCGCTGCCTGCTTCCGCGACCTGCTGGGCGACTCCAGCGAAGTGTCGCTGTCGCACAAGAACTGCGACAAGGTCCAGGACCCGTACTCGCTGCGTTGCCAGCCACAAGTCATGGGCGCTTGTCTGACCCAGCTGCGCCAGGCTGCCGAGGTACTGGGCATCGAAGCCAACGCCGTGTCCGACAACCCGCTGGTGTTCGCTGCCGAAGGTGACGTGATTTCCGGTGGTAACTTCCACGCCGAACCGGTGGCCATGGCCGCCGACAACATCGCCCTGGCCATCGCCGAAATCGGCTCGCTGAGCGAGCGCCGCATCTCGCTGATGATGGACAAGCACATGTCCCAGCTGCCGCCGTTCCTGGTGGAAAACGGCGGGGTCAACTCCGGCTTCATGATCGCCCAGGTTACCGCTGCCGCCCTGGCCAGCGAAAACAAGGCCCTGTCGCACCCGCACAGCGTCGACAGCCTGCCGACCTCGGCCAACCAGGAAGACCACGTGTCCATGGCCCCGGCTGCCGGCAAGCGCCTGTGGGAAATGGCCGAGAACACCCGTGGCGTGCTGGCCATTGAATGGCTGGGTGCCTGCCAGGGCCTCGACCTGCGCAAAGGCTTGAAGACTTCGGCCAAGCTGGAGCAGGCGCGCAAGGCCCTGCGCAGCGAAGTACCGCATTACGACCGTGACCGTTTCTTTGCGCCGGACATCGAAAAGGCCGTGGAACTGTTGGCCAAGGGTAGCCTGACCGGCCTGCTGCCGGCGGGTGTGCTGCCAAGCCTGTGATGCCCCTGGGGTCGCTATGCGGCCCTTTCGCGACACAAGGCCGCTCCTACAAAAGGCGACGCGCTCCCTTGTAGGAGCGGCCTTGTGTCGCGAAGGGCTGCAGAGCAGCCCCCTTCGATCTCACGACCACAAAAACAATTTAAGGACGTGACATGCAACAAGCTCAAGGTCTCAAGCGCGGGCTAAGTGCCCGCCACATCCGCTTCATGGCCCTTGGTTCGGCCATCGGCACCGGCCTGTTCTACGGTTCCGCCTCGGCTATCCAGATGGCCGGCCCGGCCGTGCTGCTGGCCTACCTGATCGGCGGCGCCGCCGTGTTCATGGTCATGCGCGCCCTCGGTGAAATGGCCGTGCACAACCCGGTGGCCGGCTCCTTCGGCCACTACGCCACCACCTACCTCGGCCCCATGGCCGGCTTTATCCTCGGCTGGACCTACGCCTTCGAGATGGTCATCGTTGCCATCGCCGACGTCACTGCCTTCGGTATCTACATGGGCTTCTGGTTCCCGGAGGTAGCCCGCTGGATCTGGGTGCTGGGCATCGTCTTCCTGATCGGCGGCCTAAACCTGTGCAACGTCAAGGTGTTTGGCGAAATGGAGTTCTGGCTGTCGCTGCTCAAGGTCGGCGCCATCGTGGCGATGATCCTGGCCGGCCTCGGCATCATGGCCTTCGGCTTCAGCCAGGTAGGCACCGGGCACGCCGTGGGCGTGAGCAACCTGTTCGAGCATGGCGGCTTCATGCCGAACGGCATTGGTGGCCTGATCGCCTCGTTCGCGGTGGTGATGTTCGCCTTCGGTGGCATCGAGATCATCGGCGTCACTGCCGGTGAAGCCAAAGACCCGCAGCGCGTCATCCCCAAGGCGATCAACGCGGTGCCGCTGCGTATCCTGCTGTTCTACGTGCTTACCCTGTTCGTGCTGATGTGCCTGTACCCATGGCCGCAGATCGGCAGCGAAGGCAGCCCGTTCGTGCAGATCTTCAGCAACCTGGGCATCGGCTCGGCCGCCGCCGTGCTGAACGTCGTGGTGATCTCTGCGGCCATCTCGGCCATCAACAGCGACATCTTCGGCGCTGGCCGCATGATGTACGGCCTGGCCCAGCAGGGCCACGCGCCGCGCGGCTTCAGCAAGTTGTCGAAGCACGGCGTGCCGTGGATGACCGTGGTGGTAATGGGGGCCGCGCTGCTGATCGGCGTGCTGCTCAACTACCTGATCCCGGAAAACGTGTTCCTGCTGATTGCCTCCATCGCCACCTTCGCCACCGTATGGGTGTGGCTGATGATTCTGGTAACCCAGGTGGCCATGCGCCGCAGCATGAGCCGTGAACAAGTGGCCCAGCTGAAGTTCCCGGTACCGTTCTGGCCTTATGGCCCGGCCATGGCCATTGCGTTCATGGTGTTCATCTTTGGCGTGCTCGGCTACTTCCCGGACACTCAGGCGGCATTGATGGTTGGCGTGGTCTGGGTGGTGTTCCTGGTCGCGTCCTACCTGCTGTGGTGCAAGCCGCGCGCAGGGCAGGGCCAGCCGGCCGCAGAGCCTGCCGAGTTGCACCGCTAGTAAAAGGAGATTGTGCATGAGAACCGTCTGGCAGCACTGCCATGTGGCAACCATGGCCGAAGGCCGTTACTCGGTTATCGAGGATGCGGCCATCGTCACCAACGCCGGGCTGATCGAGTGGATCGGCCCACGCGCCGGGCTGACGCCGGTAGATGCCGAGCGCAGCGTGGACCTGGGCGGCGCCTGGGTCACCCCGGGGCTGATCGACTGCCACACCCACGCCGTGTTCGGTGGTAACCGCAGCGGCGAGTTCGAGCAGCGCCTGCAAGGCGTGAGCTATGCCGAAATTGCCGCCCAGGGCGGCGGCATCGCCAGCACCGTACGGGCCACCCGCGCGGCCAGCGAGGACGAGCTGTTCGTCAGTGCGCGCCAGCGGGTTGAGGCATTGATGCGCGATGGCGTGACCACCCTCGAGGTCAAGTCCGGCTACGGCCTGGACCTGGCCAACGAGCGCAAGATGCTGCGTGTGGCCCGCCGGCTGGCCGACGAGCTGCCGCTGGCAGTGCGTGCCACCTGCCTGGCCGCGCATGCCTTGCCGCCGGAGTACGCCGGCCGTGCCGACGACTACATCGCGCACATCTGCGACGAAATGCTCCCGGCGCTGGCCGCCGAGGGCCTGGTGGATGCAGTGGATGCCTTCTGCGAACACCTGGCGTTCTCGCCGGCCCAGGTCGAGCGCCTGTTCATCAAGGCGCGCGAGCTGGGCCTGCCGGTCAAGCTGCACGCCGAACAGCTTTCGTCGCTGCACGGCTCCAGCCTGGCGGCGCGCTACCAGGCGTTGTCGGCCGACCACCTGGAATTCATGACCGAAGAAGACGCCATCGCCATGGCTGCAGCCGGCACCGTCGCCGTGCTGCTGCCCGGCGCGTTCTACTTCCTGCGTGAAACCCAGTTGCCGCCGATGGACGCATTGCGCCGCCACGGCGTGAAGATTGCCCTGGCCAGCGACCTCAACCCCGGCACTTCGCCAGGGTTGTCGCTGCGGCTGATGCTGAACATGGGCTGCACCTGCTTCCGCATGACCCCGGAAGAGGCCCTGGCCGGCGTCACGGTGCATGCCGCCACGGCACTGGGCTTGGGCGACAGCCATGGCTCGCTGGAAGTCGGCAAGGTCGCCGACTTTGTCGCCTGGCAAATCGAGCGCCCCGCCGACCTGGCCTACTGGCTGGGCGGCGACCTGCCCAAGCGCGTGGTGCGCAAGGGCCACGAAATTTCCAACTGAGTGAGGCACGATGGACAAGGTACTGAGTTTTCACCAGGGCCGCCTGCCACTGCTGATCAGCATGCCGCACGCTGGGCTGAAACTGACGCCGGCGGTAGACAACGGGCTGGTCGAGGCGGCGCGCAGCTTGCCCGACACCGACTGGCATATCCCGCAGTTGTACGATTTTGCCCGCGACATGGGCGCCAGCGTGGTGGCGGCGGAGTACTCACGCTTCGTCATCGACCTGAACCGACCGGATGACGACAAACCGCTGTACGCCGGTGCCACCACCGGCCTGTACCCGGCCACCCTGTTCGAGGGCGAGCCGCTGTTCAAGGCCGGCCTGGAGCCGACCCGCGAGCAACGCAAGCAGTACCTGGAACAAATCTGGCGCCCTTATCACAACACCATCCGCAATGAACTGGACCGCTTGCGTGAGCAGTTCGGCTACGCCCTGCTGTGGGATGCCCATTCGATCCGTTCGCTGATCCCGCACCTGTTCGACGGCAAGTTGCCGGACTTCAACCTGGGCACCTTCAACGGCGCCAGTTGCGATCCGGCTCTTGCAGAACAGCTGCAAGACGTGTGCGCCGAAGCGAAGGGCTATAGCCATGTGCTCAACGGTCGCTTCAAGGGTGGCCACATCACCCGGCATTACGGGGACCCGGCCCACCATATCCATGCGGTGCAACTGGAGCTGGCGCAGAGTACCTATATGGAGGAAACCCAGCCGTTCGCCTACCGCGAGGATTTGGCACAGCCGACCCAGCAAGTTTTGCAGCACTTGTTGCAGGCTTGTCTGGCATGGGGCGTGGGCCGGTATGGTGCACGGCGGTAACCAGGCCGTGCGCTTGTCAGCGGCAACGTGCGGCGATTGATAGCGGGGGGCATGCTCTAAGCGCAATTCAGGTTTATGATGCCCAACGGCAGATTAAATCCTCACACGGAGTGCGCAATGCAGACCCTCTACCCGCAGATCAAACCCTACGCCCGGCACGATCTGGCCGTGGAAGCGCCGCATGTGCTGTATGTCGACGAAAGCGGTTCGCCAGAAGGTCTGCCGGTGGTGTTCATCCACGGTGGCCCGGGCGCCGGTTGCGACGCCCAGAGCCGTTGCTATTTCGACCCTACGCTGTACCGCATCATCACTTTCGACCAGCGCGGCTGTGGCCGCTCCACGCCGCACGCAAGCCTGGAGAACAACACCACCTGGCACCTGGTCGAGGACCTGGAGCGCATCCGTGAGCACCTGGGGATCGACAAATGGGTGCTGTTCGGTGGCTCGTGGGGTTCCACCCTGGCCCTGGCCTACGCCCAGACCCACCCTGAGCGGGTGCATGGCCTGATCCTGCGCGGCATCTTCCTGTGTCGTCCCCAGGAAATCCAATGGTTCTACCAGGAGGGTGCCAGCCGCCTGTTCCCGGACTACTGGCAGGACTACATTGCACCGATTCCGCTGGAAGAGCGTGGCGACCTGGTCAAGGCCTTCCACAAGCGCCTGACCGGCAACGACCAGATTGCCCAGATGCACGCCGCCAAGGCCTGGTCTACCTGGGAAGGCCGCACGGCAACCCTGCGCCCGAACCCGCTGGTGGTCGACCGCTTCTCCGAGCCGCAGCGGGCGCTGTCGATTGCGCGTATCGAATGCCATTACTTCATGAACAACGCCTTCCTCGAGCCCGACCAGCTGATTCGCGACCTGCCGAAAATTGCCCACCTGCCGGCGGTGATCGTGCATGGCCGCTATGACGTGATCTGCCCGCTGGACAACGCCTGGGCGCTGCACCAGGCCTGGCCGAACAGCGAGCTAAAAGTGATTCGTGACGCCGGCCATGCGGCTTCCGAGCCAGGCATTACCGATGCCCTGGTGCGCGCCGCGGACCAGATGGCCCGGCGCCTGCTCGACCTGCCCCTGGAAGAAGCATGAGGGGCCTGCTGCAACGCGTACGCGGTGCGCGGGTGGAAGTGGCGGGGGAGGTGGTTGGCGCCATCGACCAGGGTTTGCTGGTGCTGGTGGCGGTCGAGCCTGAAGATTCCCGCGAACAGGCCGATAAGTTGTTGCACAAGCTGTTGAACTACCGTGTGTTCAGCGATGAGCAGGGTAAGATGAACCTGTCGCTCAAGGATGTTGGGGGCGGGTTGCTGCTGGTGTCGCAGTTCACCTTGGCGGCGGATACCCGCAACGGCATGCGCCCGAGCTTCTCGACGGCAGCGCCGCCGGCCCTTGGTGCCGAATTGTTCGACTATCTTTTGCAGCAAGCAAAGAGCCAGCACGCCGAGGTGGCGAGTGGACGGTTCGGCGCGGACATGCAGGTGCACCTGGTCAATGATGGCCCAGTGACATTTATGTTACAAATATGAAGGCAATAAACCCCTTGTTCATAGGAAAACAAGGGGTTTTGTACGATAAATAGTTGTTCCGGCCTGATGCGTTGTCACGCAACCTGCTGGATAATCGCGCGCTGCATGGACCTGCGTTCGCAGGTTCGTTTCACTCTGACTCGAGCATTGTCTGGAACCGTTTGGGGAATCATTACGCCCTTACGGGGTCCGAACAGTGCTCGCCAACCCGGCATTTGTCGCTGGCCGTTGGTTTCATGATCTGTTTTCGGCGAGGGTTGCTCGTGATTGTTAGTCCCCAAAAAGCATCAAGAATCCCCGGCACCGGGCTGCGCAAGGCCCTGATGGCCAGTGTGGCACTGGTCGGCCTGATGAGCGCGGGCCAGCTGTGGGCATTCAATCTTGACGATGTTGCAGCCAAGGCAAAGGATCTGGCCGGCCAGAAGTACGAAGCGCCCAAAAGCAACCTGCCGGCGGTGTTCCGTGACATGAAGTTCGCGGACTACCAGAAAATCCATTTCCTGCAGGAAAAGGCCGAGTGGGCCAAGGACAAGACCCCGTTCAAGCTGTCGTTCTATCACCAGGGCATGCACTTCGACACCCCGGTGAAAATCAACGAGGTGACGGCCAGCACGGTCGAGGAAATCAAGTACGACCCGAGCCGTTTCGAGTTCGGTGACGTGCCGCACGACCCGGAAACCACCAAGAACCTCGGTTATGCCGGGTTCCGCGTGCTGTACCCGATCAACAAGGCCGACAAGCAGGACGAGATCATGACCCTGCTCGGCGCCAGCTATTTCCGCGTGGTCGGCAAGGGGCATGTATACGGCCTGTCGGCCCGTGGCCTGGCCATCGACACCGCGTTGCCGTCGGGCGAGGAATTCCCGCGCTTCACCGAGTTCTGGGTAGAAAAGCCCAAACCGGCCGACAAGCACCTGGTGATCTACGCCCTGCTCGATTCGCCGCGTTCCACCGGTGCTTACAAGCTGATCCTGCGCCCGGGCAGCGACACCGTGGTCGATGTGCAGTCGCGCGTGTACCTGCGTGACCACGTCAGCCGCCTGGGCATTGCCCCGCTGACCAGCATGTACCTGTTCGGCCCCAACCAGCCGTCCAAGGTCCTCAACTATCGCCCGGCCCTGCACGATTCCGAAGGCCTGTCGATCCACGCCGGTAACGGCGAGTGGATCTGGCGCCCGCTGAACAACCCGAAACACTTGGCCGTGAGCAACTTCAGCGTCGAGAACCCGCGTGGTTTCGGCCTGATGCAGCGTCAGCGCGCCTTCAGCGACTACGAAGACCTCGACGACAACTACCAGAAGCGCCCGAGCGCCTGGATCGAGCCGAAGGGGGACTGGGGCAAGGGCACCGTCGACCTGGTCGAAATCCCGACTGCCGACGAGACCAACGACAACATCGTGGCCTTCTGGAGCCCGGAAAAGCTGCCGGAACCCGGCACCCCGGTGGAATACGCCTACCGCCTGCACTGGACCATCAACGAGCAGCAGTTCCAGGCCCCTGAGCTGGGCTGGGTCAAGCAGACCCTGCGCTCTACCGGTGACGTCAAGCAGTCCAACCTGATCCGTCAGCCAGACGGCAGCGTCGCCTTCCTGGTCGACTTCGCCAGCCCGGCCCTGGCCGCTTTGCCGGAAGACACCGCAGTGCGCAGCCAGATCAGCGTCGGTGACAACGCCGAGGTGGTCGAGAACAATCTGCGCTATAACCCTGAGACCAAGGGCTGGCGCCTGACCCTGCGCCTGAAGGTCAAGGAAGCCAACAAGTCGACCGAAATGCGCGCCGCGCTGGTGCGTGATGTGCCTGTCGAACCTGCCAAGCCTGCCCAGGACGCCAAGCAGGACAAGGCTGGAGCCAAGCATGCCAAGGCCGACAAAGCCGCCAAGGCCGAACAACCTGCCGCCGATGCGGCATCCACCAACGGGGCCCCGGCCACCACCGAAAAGGTGTTGACCGAGACCTGGAGCTATCAGTTGCCTGCCGATGAGTGACTCAAACGCAAGGCCAGTATCGCTTGGCGAGTACCTGGCTCACCTACCACTGAGCGACGAGCAGCGGGCAGAACTTGCCAGCTGCACCTCGTTCAGTGAGCTGCACCAACGCCTGGCAGCCAACCCGGCCGCCAGCCCTGCAGAGGCCGTACAGGCCTCGGTAGGGCCGCGCCTGACCGTAGGCAGCGCCGCCGAGCTGGAAGATGCCGAAATGCTCGGCGTCGATGGCAGCGGCCGCCTATGCCTGAAGATTGCCCCGCCGATCAAGCGCACCAAGGTCGTGCCAGAGCCTTGGCGCACCAACGTGCTGATCCGCATGTGGCGGCGTATGACCGGCCGCCCCAACGCGCCGCAGCCGCCCAAGCGCGAACTGCCGCCGGCACGCTGGCGTACGGTTGGCTCGATCCGCCGTTACATCCTGCTGACCCTGATGATCGGCCAGACCATCGTCGCCGGCTGGTACATGAAGGGCATCCTGCCGTACCAGGGCTGGTCGTTCGTCGACCTTGACGAAATTCTTAGCCAGTCGCTGTGGGACACGGTGGTGCAGGTGTGGCCGTATGCCTTGCAGACGTCCATCCTGATCCTCTTCGGTATCCTGTTCTGCTGGGTGTCGGCGGGCTTCTGGACCGCACTGATGGGCTTCCTCGAGCTGCTCACCGGGCGTGACAAGTACAAGATTTCCGGCAGCAGCGCCGGCGACGAGCCGATCGCGCCCGAGGCGCGTACCGCCCTGGTGATGCCGATCTGCAACGAAGACGTGCCGCGCGTATTCGCCGGTTTGCGTGCAACGTTCGAGTCGGTGGCCGCCAGCGGCAACCTCGACCGCTTCGACTTCTTCGTGCTCAGCGACACCAACGACACCGACATTGCCGTGGCCGAGCAACAGGCCTGGCTGGACGTGTGCCGCGAAACCAAAGGTTTCGGCCGTATCTTCTACCGCCGCCGCCGGCGCCGGGTGAAGCGCAAGAGCGGCAACCTCGACGACTTCTGCCGTCGCTGGGGCGGCGAGTACAAGTACATGGTCGTGCTCGACGCCGACAGCGTCATGAGCGGCGAATGCCTGAGCAGCCTGGTACGCCTGATGGAGGCCAACCCGGACGCCGGCATCATCCAGACCGGGCCGAAAGCCTCGGGTATGGACACCCTGTATGCGCGCATGCAGCAGTTCGCCACCCGCGTGTACGGCCCGCTGTTCACCGCCGGCCTGCACTTCTGGCAGCTGGGCGAGTCGCACTACTGGGGCCACAACGCGATCATCCGCATGAAGCCGTTCATCGAGCACTGCGCCCTGGCGCCGTTGCCGGGCAAGGGCGCGTTCGCCGGGGCCATCCTGTCCCACGACTTCGTCGAAGCTGCGCTGATGCGCCGTGCCGGCTGGGGCGTGTGGATCGCCTACGACCTGCCGGGCAGCTACGAAGAACTGCCGCCGAACCTGCTCGACGAACTCAAGCGCGACCGCCGCTGGTGCCACGGCAACCTGATGAACTTCCGCCTGTTCCTGGTCAAGGGCATGCACCCGGTACACCGTGCCGTGTTCCTCACCGGGGTGATGTCGTACCTGTCGGCGCCGCTGTGGTTCCTGTTCCTGGTGCTGTCGACCGCGCTGCTGGCGACCAACACGCTGATGGAACCGCAGTACTTCATCGAGCCGTACCAGCTTTACCCGCTGTGGCCGCAGTGGCACCCCGAGAAGGCCGTGGCACTGTTCTCCACCACCATTGTGCTGTTGTTCCTGCCCAAGCTGCTCAGCGTTATCCTGATCTGGGCCAAGGGCGCCGTCGAGTTCGGTGGGCGGATCAAGGTCACCCTGTCGATGCTGATGGAGATGCTGTTCTCCATGCTGCTGGCGCCGGTGCGCATGATCTTCCACACCCGTTTCGTACTGGCCGCGTTCCTTGGCTGGGCCGCAACCTGGAACTCGCCGCAGCGTGATGACGACTCCACCCCGTGGAGCGAAGCGGTGCGTCGGCATGGCCCGCAGACCCTGCTGGGTATTGCCTGGGCCGGCCTGGTGGCCTGGCTGAACCCGAGCTTCCTGTGGTGGCTGGCGCCTATTGTCGGTTCGCTGGTGCTGTCGATCCCGGTATCGGTCATTTCCAGCCGCACCCGCCTGGGCCTGGCAGCCAAGGACGAGAAGCTGTTCCTCATCCCCGAGGAATACGCCACGCCGCAAGAATTGCTGGCGACCGACCAGTACACCCACGAAAACCGCTGGCATGCCCTGCATGACGGCTTCGTGCGTGCAGTGGTCGACCCGCGGCAGAACGCCCTGGCCTGCGCCATGGCCACTGCCCGCCACGGGCAAGCGGCGCCCATCGAGGCACTGCGTGCCGAGCGCGTGGCCAAGGCGATCGAGGTCGGGCCGAAAGGGCTGGACCTCAATACCCGCCTGGCGCTGCTCAGCGACCCGGTCGCGCTGACCCGCCTGCACGAGCAGGTGTGGGCCGAGCACAACGCGGCGTGGATCGATGTGTGGCGTGCCTCTATCAAGAACGACCCACATTCGCCACTGTTGCCGCTGCATCCGGAGAATGAAGGCCAACCGGCACTCGTCGGCGCCTGACAGGGCCTATTCGCGGGTGAACCCGCTCCTACATGGGAATGGGTATCCCTTGTAGGAGCGGGTTCACCCGCGAAGCTTTTAGGGCCCCACCCCTATTTTGGCCAACAAAGTCCCCCCCAGCTCTAGGTCCCCGGCCCGCCATGCGTTAGCATCCCTCTCCGATACGACGCATCGGCCAGTACGGCCGTGCCAACACAATAAGATTCGCTCTTTTCTTGCTAGGGGACTTCGTGATGATCAAGAAATACCTTTCGCGACTGCTGGTCGGTGTCACCGCCTTGGTCGCCGTGACTGCGGCCCAGGCCGGCGCCATCGATGAAGCGGTAAAGCGCGGCACCCTGCGGGTGGGCATGGACCCGACCTACATGCCGTTCCAGATGACCAACAAACGTGGCGAGATCATTGGCTTCGAAGTCGATATCCTCAAAGCCATGGCCAAGTCGATGGGCGTCAAGTTCGAGGCTGTTTCCACAGCCTATGACGGCATCATCCCGGCCCTGCTGACCGACAAGTTCGACATGATCGGCAGCGGCATGACCCTGACCCAGGAACGCAACCTGCGCCTGAACTTCAGCGAGCCCTTCATCGTGGTTGGCCAGACCCTGCTGATCCGCAAGGAGCTGGCTGGCGAGATCAAGTCGTACAAAGACCTGAACAACGAGAAGTACCGCCTGACTTCCAAGCTGGGCACAACCGGCGAAATGGTGTCCAAGAAGCTGATCGGCAAAGCCAAGTACCACGGCTACGACAACGAACAGGAAGCGGTGATGGACGTGGTCAACGGCAAGGCTGACGCCTTCGTCTACGACGCGCCGTACAACGTGGTGGCAGTCGAGAAGGCCGGTGCCGGCAAGTTGCTGTTCCTCGAAGAACCCTTCACCTACGAGCCGCTGGCCTTCGGCCTGAAGAAAGGCGACTACGACAGCATCAACTTCATCAACAACTTCCTGCACCAGATCAAGCATGACGGGACCTACGATCGTATCCACGACAAGTGGTTCAAGAACAAGGACTGGCTGAAGGAAATGGAATAAGGCCCAGGCCAAAAGCCCGGCTTTATGACCTCGACGCGCAGGCAAACCCTGCGCGTTCGCATTTACGGAAGTACCCCACGTGATCAAACACAAGAAAGCCCAGTGGCCCTGGCACGGGCTGACCGCCCTGGTCCTGGTGGGCCTGGCGTTCAGCCTGTACATGGCCACCTCGATGATTTCCTACGAGTGGCGCTGGAACCGCGTACCGCAGTACTTCGCCTACAAGGCCGAAGAAACACAGCGCGCAGCCGGTTACGGCACCGTGCAGGAAATCGTCATTTCCGGCGATAACGCCCGCGTCACGTTGAAAGACGAAAGCGGCGCCGAGCAAGTGCTCGATGTGGCCAAGGACAGCCTGCAACTGAGCCGTGGCGACGATGTTGCTGAAGGCGACCAGATTGGTGTGACCCGGCATTGGGCCGCTGGCCCGTTGGCCTGGGGGCTGTGGACCACGTTGTGGATCTCGGTGGTGTCCGGTGCGTTCGGCCTGGTGATCGGTTTGTTCGCCGGCTTGTGCCGGTTGTCGAACAACCCGACCCTGCGTGACCTGTCGACCGTATACGTCGAACTGGTGCGCGGCACGCCGCTGCTGGTGCAGATCTTTATCTTCTACTTCTTCATCGGCACCGTGCTCAACCTGTCCCGCGAGTTTGCCGGGGTGGCGGCGCTGGCGCTGTTCACCGGCGCCTACGTGGCGGAAATCGTCCGCGCGGGTGTGCAGTCGATCGCCAAGGGCCAGAACGAAGCCGCGCGCTCGCTGGGCCTGAACGCTGGCCAGTCGATGCGCCACGTGATCCTGCCGCAGGCGTTCAAGCGCGTGCTGCCGCCGCTGGCCGGGCAGTTCATCAGCCTGGTCAAGGACACCTCGCTGGTCTCGGTAATCGCCATCACCGAACTGACCAAGAGCGGCCGCGAGGCCATCACCACCTCGTTCTCGACCTTCGAGATCTGGTTCTGCGTGGCAGGCCTGTACCTGCTGATCAACCTGCCGCTGTCGCACATCGCCAGCCGGCTTGAGCGGAGGCTTGCGCAAAGTGATTGAAGTCCGTGACCTGCTGAAAGTCTTCGACACCCGTGGCCAGGTGGTACGGGCTGTGGATAACGTCACCACTCAGGTGGCAAAGGGTGAAGTGGTGGTGGTGCTCGGCCCTTCCGGTTCGGGCAAGTCGACCTTCCTGCGCTGCCTCAACGGCCTGGAGCATTTCGACCAAGGCCATGTGGCCATCGACGGCCTGCAACTGGCCGACCCGAAGACCGACATCAACGCCTACCGCCGCGAAGTCGGCATGGTGTTCCAGCACTTCAACCTGTTCCCGCACATGACCGTGCTGGAAAACCTCTGCCTGGCGCAGAAGGTGGTGCGCAAGCGCAACAAGGCTGACCGCGAGGCCAAGGCCCGGGCGTTGCTGGAGAAGGTTGGCATTGCGCAGAAGGCCAACGAGTTCCCGTCGCGTCTGTCGGGTGGCCAGCAGCAGCGGGTAGCCATTGCCCGCGCCCTGGCCATGGACCCGAAAGTGATGCTGTTCGACGAACCGACCTCGGCGCTCGACCCGGAAATGGTCGGCGAGGTGCTGGACGTGATGAAGACCCTGGCCCAGGAAGGCATGACCATGGTCTGCGTTACCCACGAAATGGGCTTTGCCCGCGAAGTGGCCGACCGCGTGCTGTTCTTCGACCATGGCAAGCTGCTGGAAGACTCGGCCCCCGCCGCATTCTTCGCTGCACCGAAAGACCCGCGTGCGCAGGCCTTCCTGCGTCAGGTGCTTTAGCCTGCGCAGGCCTCTTCGCGGTTAAACCCGCTCCCACAGGTATTGTGCTGTCCTTGGAACAGCGGAAATAGTTGTAGGAGTAGGTTCACCCGCGAAGCAGGCGACTCGGTCTCAGATGTTGAACCGCCCCACCATCCCCCGCAACTGCTGCCCCAACTGCTCCAGCTCACCACTCGAAGCCGCCGTCTGCTCACTGGCCGCACTGGTCTGATCGGACGCATCGCGCACATTCAGCACGCTACGGTTGATCTGCTCGGCCACCACGCTCTGCTCTTCGCTGGCGGTGGCGATCTGCTGGTTCATGCCTTGGATATGCGACACCGTATCGGTGATCTGGCCCAGCGCCAGGCCGGCCTTGCGGCTTAGCTCCACGCTCTGCTCGGTAAGGTTCTTACTGCTGTCCAGCAGCCGGGTGACCTCGTCGGTGCCGTGGTGCAGGCTGTCGATCAGTTGGCCGATTTCTTCGGTCGCGGTCGAGGTGCGCTGTGCCAGCCCGCGCACTTCATCGGCGACCACGGCAAAACCGCGGCCGGCTTCACCGGCGCGGGCCGCTTCGATCGCCGCGTTCAGAGCCAGCAGGTTGGTCTGTTCGGAAACCGACTTGATCACATCGAGTATGCTGCCGATCCGCTGGCTCTCACCCGCCAGGTGCTGCATGGCCGCCAGGCAGTGGTCCATCTGCCCGGCCAGTTGCTCGATACGCCCGATCGCTTCGCTCACCACCTGGTCGCCCAGCTGCGCCTGCTGGTCGGCATTGGTGGCGGCGAACGAGGCCTGTTCGGCATTTTGCGCCACCTCTTGCACGGTCGCGCTCATCTGGTTCATGGCCGTGGCCACCTGGTCGGTTTCTTCACGCTGCTGGTTGATCCGCATTTTGGTGTCCTCGCTGGTTGCCGCCAGCTGTGAGGCAGCCTGCGACAGCTGGCCCACACCTTGGTCGATACCGCCGATCAGCTGGCGCAAGCTCAGGGTCATTTCGCCCATGCTGGCTTGCAGCTGGCCCATCTCGTCGCGGCGTTGCGCAGGTTCTACCTGGCTCAGGTCGCCGTTGGCGATGCGCCCGGCTACGACCAAGGTCTGGCGCAGCGGCTGGGTGATTTGCTGGGTGATCAACCAGGCAGCTGCCGCTCCGACCACCAATGCCAGCAGTGCCACGCTGGTCAGCAGAGAACGCGCCGCCAATGCTTCGCTGTCGCGCTGCTCGATCTTGCGTTTACCCAGTTCAAGGCTTACCGCGCGCAGCTCGTTGCCTTTGTTTTCCATGCTGTTCTGCAACTGCTCGGCACGCACAGCAGCACGGCGGTACTGATCCAGGCTGGCGCGGTACTTGTTCAGTTCGACCCCCGGCTGCTCGATCAGGCTCCGCGGCAAGCCCAGTTGCGCAACCCCTCTGAGCAGCTGCCCAAGGCTGGTATCGGCAGCGTCCAGGGCGCTGTCGCCGACCTTGCTGAAGTCCTCGACCGGGCTAAAGGTATACGCTGGCACCAGGCTTTGCTGCTGGGCGCCTTCGACATGGCGGCTAAGGGTGTCCATCAACCCCAGTAGGCCGCTTTGCTGGCTGTCTGCCGGCATTTTCAGCAGCGCCTGGGTCTGCAGGTCGTCAATCGCTACATTGAGCTTCTGCTGTTGCGCCTGCATCGCTGCTTGCAGCTCGAGGCGGTTGGCGACACTGCGCTGCAGCTCGCTGAATTCGTCGCGGACCTGCTGCAGCAATGCCAGCTTTTCGGTCAGCATTTCTCGCGACTCATCGACGTTACTGCGTTGCTGCAGGGTGGTGAGCCTATTGTTGAGCTGATCAAGAATATTGCCGATGCGCGCTTTGCTGGCGTCGTCGTTGAGCACGCGGTAGGTGATGCGCTCTGCGCGTAGGTCCTTGGTCAGGTCATTGATCGTGCCGATTTCGCTCAGTTGCTGCGAGCGGATGATGGCCTCGTCCAGCGCGCGCCAGCCGCTGATGGTAGTAGCCAGGGTAAGCAGCAGGACCACGGCAAAGCCGAGGCCGAGCTTGGCGGCGACGCTGATGTTGCCGAGCTTGCGGTTGAGGTAGCCGAGCATGGGGAGTCTCCGTGCAAGTGAGAGAGGGATGCAGGCGGATTGCTGGCATCACACCTCTGCTCATCGGCAGCGGAGCTGTAGGACTTGACCTGATAATCGTGTAGGAAAATTCGCCGCAAAGAGTAGGAGGTTTTTCGCCTGTTCTGGCCTCTTCGCGGGTGAACCCGCTCCCACAGGTACTGCACAAGCCTTGGGTCCTGCGCGATATCTGTGGGAGCGGGTTCACCCGCGAAGAGGCCAGAACAGGCGGCCCATTACTTTAGGTCAGAGCCTGAACCGCCCCACCAACCCCTGCAAATGGGTACCCAGCCGCGCCAGCTCCACGCTCGAACTGGCGGTCTCTTCACTGGCCGCCGAGGTCTGGTCGGAAATATCACGCACATTCATCACGCTGCGGTTGATCTCCTCGGCCACGGCCGTCTGTTCCTCTGCCGCCGTAGCAATCTGCTGGTTCATCGCCTGGATCGACGACACGGTACGGGTGATGGTTTCGAGCGAGCTGCCGGCACGGCGGGTCAGTTCGACGCTGCTGTCGGTCAGCTGGCGGCTGTTGTCCATCACGCTGGCCACCCGCTGGGTGCCGCTCTGCAGGCCGGCAATCAGCTCTTCGATCTCTTCAGTCGACTGCTGGGTGCGCTGGGCCAGGCTGCGTACTTCGTCGGCGACCACGGCAAAGCCACGCCCGGCTTCACCGGCGCGGGCGGCCTCGATCGCGGCGTTAAGGGCAAGCAGGTTGGTCTGTTGGGCCACCGACTTGATCACGTCGAGCACACTGCCGATCTTGTCGCTTTCGGCCTTGAGCTGGTTCATCGCCTCGCTGGAGTTGACCACTTCGCCGGCCAGGCGCTCGATCTGCGCCACGGCCTCGCCCACCACACGGTCGCCTTCGCGGGCTTGCTGGTCGGCCATGACAGCGGCTTCCGAGGCCTGCTCGGCGTTACGGGCCACTTCGTGCACGGTGGCGGTCATCTGGTTCATGGCGGTCGCGACCTGGTCGGTCTCGACCTTCTGGTTGTTGACCCCAGCGCTGGTCTGCTCGGTCACGGCCGACAGCTGCTCGGCCGCACTGGCGATCTGGGTGACCCCATCGCCGATGCCACCGATCAATTCGCGCAGGCCTTGGGTCATGCGTTGCATGCTGGCTTGAAGCTGGCCCAGCTCGTCCCGGCGTTGCACCTGCAGCCCCTGGCTGAGGTCGCCGTTGGCCACACGCTCTGCGGCCTGCAGCGTCTGGCGCAGTGGGATGATGATCTGCCGGGTGATGACCCAGGCAGCCAGCAGGCCGAGGACCAAGGCCAACAGGGTGGCAACGGCCAGCAGGGTCTTGGCCTGAGCCGCAGCCGCGTCGCGTCGATCCGTTTGCGAGGTGGTCATGGCCTGGCTGGTTTCCAGCAGCACGGTGCCTTGGTCAGCCATGTGTTGCAGGGCTCGTTCGCTTGCCGCTTGCGCGTTGCCGAACTGGGTGACCGCATCGCGGTAGCTGGCCAGGGCGGCGCTGGCGTCGTCGAGGCTGGCGGCGTGTTCGGCGCCGACTTTGCCGGGTAGCGCGCGCAGCTCTTGCAGTGCCCGGTCAATGGCCTGCAGGGCGGTCTGCTGGAAGCTGGCGTTGCCGCTGTAGGTGTAGCCGCGCACCTGGAAGCGCGCCTGCTGCAACTGGGCACTGACTTCGACGGCGTGCTGGTACTGGCTGACCACGCCGCCCTCAAGCAAGCCGCGCTGTACCTTGTCGATAAGTTCGGCTGCCTTGTCTGCGCTGTCGCCGAGCACGTCACGGCTGGCCTCGCGCCGCTGGCCGGCCTGTTTCAGCTCGTTGAACGCCTGCTGGTAAACCTGCACGGCGTCGCGTTGCTGCTCTAGGCGCTGGCGGTCCGTCGGGTCTTCGATCTGCCCCAGCATCAGCTGCACCTGGTGGTCGAGTTTGCCCAACGTCTTTTCCAGCTCTGCCACCGACGCGTCGTCACGCCGCCGCTCGTAGTGCTGGCGGGCGATGCGCAACTCCTGGGTGTGCTGCTGGATGACAGAGATGTTACCGAGCTTGTCGCCCCGATCAATGATGCTGTCCAGGCCGTGCCACCCGGTCAGGGTGATGGCCAAGGTCAACAGCAGAACCAGCCCGAACCCCAGCCCGAGTTTGCGATTGACGCTGATATTGCCCAGTGAATGGGCGATCCATTGATACATGTGCGACTCCCTCGGCGTTGGCAGCACTAATCATTGTTGTGTTGCCAAGGCCATCGGCCTGGGAGCGTGAAACTTGATGGGAGGAAAATTCCGATGTGTTTGTCAGAAAATTCGCGATAGTAGTGCCGTGACAGCTGTTTCCACCCGCAAGATGCGATCACCCAGTTGCACAGGCGCAAGGCCGGCCTTGCCCAGCAGGTCGATTTCATAGGGGATCCAGCCACCCTCGGGGCCGATCGCCAGGGTCACGGCCTGGTCCACGGCACGCGGGCAGGCAGGGTAGGGGCCGGGATGGCCGACCAGGCCCAGGGTGCCAGCGGCAATCGCCGGCAGGCGGTCTTCGACGAACGGCTTGAAGCGCTTCTCGATGATCACCTCGGGCAGCACCGTGTCACGCGCCTGTTCCAGGCCCAGGATAAGGTTGTCGCGGATGCTCTGCGGCTGCAGGAACGGCGTTTGCCAGAAGCTCTTCTCGACCTTGTAGCTGTTCACCAGGATCAGCCGCGGCACGCCGAGGGTGGCCACGGTCTGGAACAGCCGGCGCAGCATTTTCGGGCGGGGCACCGCCAGCACCAGGGTCAGCGGCAGCTTGGCCGGTGGCGGCTGGTCGAAGGCCACCTCCAGCTCGGCCTGGTGCTGTTCCACGCGCAGCACCGTGGCCTTGCCCATCAGACCATTGATGCGGCCCACCCGCAGGTTGTCGCCCACCGCCACACGGTGGATTTCCTGCATGTGGGTGAAGCGACGATCAGCAAGAACGACGCGGTCGGCCGAAACAAAGTCGGCCTCTTCAAGAAGCAGCAGATTCACGGTTGGGTCGCTGGTGGCTGGTCGTTAGGATCGTCGGCGGCTTCGTCGTGGGCACCGCGCTTGCGGATCAGGCTGCCACACAGCACGCCGATCTCGAACAGCAGCCACATGGGCACGGCCAGCAGGGTCTGCGAGAAAATGTCCGGCGGCGTAAGGACCATGCCGACCACGAAGCAGCCGATGATCACGTAGGGACGAATCTTTTTCAGGTACTTCACGTCGACCACGCCGATCCACACCAGCAGCACCACCGCAACCGGGATTTCGAAGGCCACGCCAAAGGCGAAGAACAGCGTCATCACGAAGTCGAGGTAGTTGGCGATGTCGGTCATCATCGCCACGCCTGCCGGGGTGGCAGCGGCGAAGAACTTGAACATCAGCGGGAACACCAGGAAATAGGCGAAGGCCATGCCGGCATAGAACAGCAGGATGCTCGATATCAGCAGTGGAATGGCAATGCGCTTTTCGTGGCGGTACAGCCCAGGAGCGATAAAGCCCCAGATCTGCTGGAGAATGAACGGGATCGCCAGGAACAGCGAGACGATCATGGTCAGCTTGAACGGCGTAAGGAACGGCGAGGCCACGTCGGTGGCGATCATCGTCGCGTTGGCCGGCAAGTGATCACGCAAGGGCGCCGAAACAATGGTGTAGATCTGCTGGGCGAAGCTGAACAGCCCGGCAAAGATCAGGAAAATGACCGCAACACAACGCAGCAGGCGGGTGCGCAGTTCGGTCAGGTGCGAAACCAGCGGCATCGGCTGGTCGTGTTCCGGGTTCTCGCTCATGGGGCTCGCGGCGGTTGAGGCGGTTCAGAAGGGGCGGCCGGCGCGGCAGGCGGCTCGACCGGCCTGGCTTCGAGGCCGGCAGGTGGCTGCACGCTGGCCGTGGTTACCGGCGGCTGCACAGGTGGCGTCAGCGGGTTGAGGATGCGCTTGGCTTCCTCTTCCATCTGCAAGATGTGCTCGTTGTGCAGCTGGCGGCGGATGTCGTCGGCGCCGATTTCGCGCTCTACTTCCATCTTGATGCTGTTGAAGCTGCGCTTGAGGCGGCCGATCCACAGGCCTGCGGTGCGCGCGGCACCCGGCAGGCGCTCGGGGCCGAGCACCAGCAGGGCGACCAGGCCGACGAGCAATAGCTCACTGAAGCTGATGCCGAACATGGTCAGTCTTTCCGCTGTGGCTCGTGGACCGGCTGGGCCTGGCCCTCGATGGTGTGGCCTTGCTGCGGCTGGGCGCTGCTCTGCTGGTGAGGTGCCTGCACCGGCGGCACGGGCTGGGCAGGCGGCGTGGTTGGCTCGGCCGGCTTGGTCTCTTCGTCGTTCATGGCCTTGCGAAAGCCCTTGATCGACTCGCCCAGGTCACTGCCGAAGTTTTTCAGCTTCTTGGTGCCGAACACCAGGACCACGACCACCAGCAGGACGATCCAGTGTTTCCAGTCAAAGATACCCATTTCGTACTCCTGAAATTTACAGGTAAAGCGAATTGTTCTGGCAACGCGGTCCCTGTGGGAGCGGGTTCACCCGCGAACACCGGCTTGGCCGGTGCCATACACCGCGTCGCATTCTTCGCGGGTGAACCCGCTCCCACAAAAAAGAGAGGGGCACCACGCACCTAAATTACATCAGGCAGATGGCTGCCGTGCGGCCTTCTCATCATGCCCGGACAAACCAAAGCGGCGGTCCAGCTCATCCAGCACGGCCTGCGGATGCTGGCCCAGCGCGCTGAGCATCACCAGGCTATGAAACCACAGGTCGGCGGTTTCGTAGATGACATCGCTGTAATCCTTGCTGATCGCGGCGTCCTTGGCAGCGATGATCGTTTCGACCGACTCTTCGCCGAGCTTTTCAAGGATCTTGTTCAGGCCCTTGTGGTACAGGCTGGCCACGTAGGAGCTGTCAGGCGCCGCTTGCTTGCGTTCTTCAAGCACTGCGGCCAGGCGGTTGAGGGTGTCGCTCATGTCAGTGTCCTGCGCTGTAGATGGCATCCGGGTCTTTCAGGACCGGGTCGACGATTTTCCACTGGCCGTTTTCGAAGACGCGGTAGAAGCAGCTTTCACGGCCGGTATGGCAGGCGATATGGCCCAGTTGCTCGACCATCAGGATGATCACGTCGGCGTCGCAGTCCAGGCGCAGTTCATGCAACTTCTGCACATGCCCGGATTCTTCGCCTTTACGCCACAGCTTGCCACGCGAACGCGACCAGTAGATGGCGCGTTGCTCGGCGGCAGTCAGGGCCAGCGATTCGCGGTTCATCCAGGCCATCATCAGCACGCGTCCGGTCTTGTGGTCCTGGGCGATCGCCGGTACCAGGCCATCGCTGTTCCACTTGATCTCGTCCAGCCAGTCTTTCATCGTCGACTCCAAAGCGGGCCCGCTCCTGTACCGGGCCATTTGCGCTAGTGTGCCAGCCACAGGCGCGGCTGGCTATTGGCGTACGATCAGGTACAGGCCTGCGGCCAGCATCAACCACGCCGGCCAGGCGGCCGGGGCGGCCAGGCTGGCGGCCTCGGCGGCCCCAGCGGCCAGTACCGCGCCACCCCCGAGCAGGCCGGCACCCAGCAGGCGCAGCGCCCAGCGGTCGCCCTGGCGGCGGCGCTCCGGCAGTTGCGGGTCGTTCAGGTGCGGCTGCGACAGGCGCTCGAGCAGGTCGCGGGTCATGCCCGCCAGGTGTGGCAATTGCTCTGCCTGGCTGTACAGGTTGCCGAACATGGCCTTGGGGCTGTAGCGGTCACGCATCCAGCGTTCAAGGTAGGGCTTGGCTGTGCTCCACAGGTCCAGGTCGGGGTACAACTGGCGCCCCAAGCCCTCGATGTTGAGCAGGGTCTTCTGCAGCAGCACCAACTGTGGCTGCACTTCCATGTTGAAGCGTCGTGCAGTCTGGAACAGGCGCATCAACACTTGGCCAAAGGAAATATCCTTTAACGGTTTTTCGAAGATCGGCTCGCATACGGTACGGATCGCTGCTTCGAATTCATTCACCTTGGTGTTCGCCGGCACCCAGCCCGAGTCGATGTGCAACTGGGCGACCCGGCGGTAGTCACGCTTGAAGAAGGCAAACAGGTTGCGCGCCAGGTAGTCCTGGTCCTCGGCGGTGAGGCTGCCGACAATGCCGCAGTCGATGGCGATGTACTGCGGGCTCCACGGCTTGACCGTGCTGACGAAGATGTTGCCCGGGTGCATGTCGGCATGGAAGAAGCTGTCGCGGAACACCTGGGTGAAGAACACCTCCACGCCACGCTCGGCCAGCAGCTTCATGTCGGTGCGCTGGTCGGCCAGGGTGGCCATGTCGGTCACCGGCACGCCGTAGATGCGCTCCATCACCAGTACCTTGGGCCGGCACAGGTCCCAGTACACCTGGGGCACGTACATCAGCTCGGAGCCTTCGAAGTTGCGCCGCAACTGGCTGGCGTTGGCCGCTTCGCGCAGCAGGTCCAGCTCGTCGTAGATGGTCTTTTCGTAGTCGCCGACGATTTCCACCGGGTGCAGGCGGCGGGCATCGGCCGAGGCGCGCTCGGCGGCCTTGGCAATCAGGAACAGCCAGGCCAGGTCCTGGGCGATGACGGGTTTGAGGCCCGGGCGCACCACTTTGACCACCACTTCTTCGCCGGTTTTCAGGCGGGCGGCGTGTACCTGGGCCACCGAGGCCGAGGCCAGCGGTTCGACGTCGAAGCGGCTGAACAGTTGCGCCACCGGTGCGCCCAACTGTGCCTCGATCAGCGCCACGGCCTGCTTGGGGTCGAACGGCGGGACACGGTCCTGCAACAGCATCAGCTCGTCGGCGATGTCATTGGGCAGCAGGTCGCGGCGGGTGGACAGCAGCTGGCCGAACTTGATGAAGATCGGCCCCAGTTCCTGCAACGCCAGACGCAGGCGCGCGCCGCGGCTCAGTTCGCTGGGCTTGCGCGGCAGCCAGCGCCACGGCATCAGCAGGCGCAGGCTGGCCAGCCACCACGGCAGCAGGGGCTGTTCGAAAAGCAGGTCATCGAGTCGATAGCGTATCACCACACGCTGGATGCGAAAAAGACGGCGGACGGCGAGCAGCTTCATGCGTTATCGCTGGTATCAAGGGATCGGGAAAGGCGCTTGAGGCGCGCCTCGAGGCGTTCTATGTCGAGCTTGAGGGCATCGAGTTCGCTGAAGGCGGCCTCGGCTTCGCGCTTGCCGACCAGGGTGCGGGACTCTTCGGCCAGGTATTCGGACAGGTTCTGGCTGAAGCGCGCCAGGCCCTGGCGGGTCCAGCGTGCGCGCAGGCGAATGTGGCCGGCGAGCATGGCGGTGGCGACTGGCCCGAGCCAGCCTTGCAGCTCGTGCTCCCAATCCAGCTCCAGGTCTTGCAGCACGCCGAACAGGTCGAGCAACACGGCACTGTCGCCATGCAGTTCGACCTGCGGGCTGTGCAGCACGGCGGTCTTGTCCCTGGCCAGGGCCAGTTGCGCCAGGCTGCCGGCCGGGGCGCGCAGGCTGCAATCGACCTTGCCCTCCCAGTGGGCGGCGAGCATCAGGCCCTCTTCATCGGGCAGGATGAACACCTGCAGGGCCGGTTGGCGGCAGTCGATCTCGATGACCCTGCCTTCCAGCGCGGCCAGCCGCGGCAGGGCCGTGCTGTCCATGCGCAGGACGCGGTTCAGGCCATGTTCGACGCTGGCGAGCAGCCCGGCCAGCAACATCAGGGCTTGATACCGCGGTGCACGGCAACGATACCGCTGGTCATGTTGTGGTAGGTGACGCGGTCGAAACCGGCCTCGACCATCATGCTCTTCAGGGTTTCCTGGTCTGGGTGCATGCGGATCGACTCGGCGAGGTAACGGTAGCTTTCCGAGTCATTGGTGATCAGCTTGCCGGCCAGTGGCATGAAGGCGAACGAGTAGGCGTCGTAGGCCTTGGACATCAGCTTGTTGGTCGGCTTGGAGAACTCCAGGATCAACAGGCGGCCACCGGGCTTGAGCACACGCAGCATCGAGCGGATGGCGGCGTCCTTGTGGGTGACATTGCGCAGGCCGAAGGCAATGGTCACGCAGTCGAAGTGGTTGTCCGGGAACGGCAGCTTCTCGGCGTCGGCCTGGACGAACTCGATGTTGCCGGCCACGCCGCGGTCGAGCAGACGGTCACGGCCGACCTTGAGCATCGATTCGTTGATATCGGCCAGCACCACCTGCCCGGTGGGGCCGACCAGGCGCGAGAACTTGGCCGCCAGGTCGCCGGTACCGCCGGCGATGTCCAGCACGCGGTTGCCGCTGCGCACACCCGACAGCTCGATGGTAAAGCGCTTCCACAGGCGGTGCATGCCGCCGGAAAGCACATCGTTCATCAGGTCGTACTTGGCGGCCACCGAGTGGAACACTTCGGCGACTTTCTTCGCCTTCTGGCTTTCAGGGACGTCCTGGTAGCCGAAATGGGTGGTGGGTTCGGCGTGTTCGCCTTTGCGCTGGTCGTTCATATCGCTTCACCGAAAAAAATTACCGCCATTCTAGGGCGAACGGGCGGATTTGTCTTGGCGGGGTGTGCCAGTGGGCAGGGGCGGGCATAATGCCCATTATGTCTACATCTTCAGGAACGCCCGCATGACCCAGATCAGCGTCGAACGCAAACACTCCCTCGGCCGTGAGGCCGCCCGCGCCAAGGCCGAAGCGCTGGTCGACAAGCTCAGCCGCGAATACGACCTCAAGGCCACCTGGAACGGCGACCGCGTCGACGTGGCGCGCAGCGGTGCCAATGGCAGCGTGCACATCGGTGAGGACAGCATCCGCGTAGAGCTAAAGCTTGGCATGATGCTGTCGATGATGAGCGGTACCATCAAGGGCGAGATCGAGCGCGCACTGGACAAGGCCCTGGCCTGAGGCCCAGCGCGCGTGGCTGGCTACGGTAAGTCGGGCGGGAACGGGATCAGATCGGCAATCTGTGCCAGGCGCAGGTCGCCACGGTAAATGGCTATGCGTTCCTTCGGGTCGCTGGCCAGCTCCAGCTCGGCGTCTCGGCCGATAGCGCGGGGCTCGCGGAATTTAAGGTGGCCTTTGACGAAGTCACGGGCCTTGGCATCCGCAGTGCGGTAATGAAAGTGAGCCTCCCACAGCACCGTTTGCGGAGCTTGGACGTCGCGGATTGCGTAGGTGTCGAGGTAGTCATTCGCGTGGCGAAGCGCTTTGCGCACTACGCTGGGCCTGATTGTGACCCGCTGCTGCCCTATCAGGTAGCGCAAGGCGGCGCTGTCAGGGTGGCGGGTGTTCAGGTAGGCATGGGTGAGCAGCTGCTGCTTGCGCTTGCTGACCCTTGTGATCGCCTGGTGCAGTTGGTCGACCAGGTTGTCGTCAGTCCGTTCCAGCTGTTGCGCCAGCGCGCTCATGTCATCGATGGGCCAGTCCAGAAAGTCAGCCAGGCTGTTAGGTTGGTCTGCGTAACGGGCCGCGAAGTCGAGTTTTTCGTCGATTTTTGCCAGCAGCTGCCTGGCCTGCTTGCGCAGCTGGGCAAGGTCGGGCTCTGCGGCGCGCGGCTGGCTGATTTGCTCATGCCATTCATTACCGCGTCGCTCGTAGTTGCCAGCGGGTTGCTGGTTCAGGGGGTTGCGTTGAACCGCGTGGTCGCCTTGCGCTTCCACCAGCGCCGGGCGACCACGTGCGACGCGGATCACCGTGCGCCTGACCGACACGGGGTGCTGGATTGTGCGCGGCGGCGGCGTGGCGATGCCTTTGTCGAGGTTGGCCAGCGCCGTGCCTAGCTGGGCTTCGGTGGTGTTTACAAGCGCTCGCATTTCCTGGATATATTCATCGAGGATGGCCTCGTCCAGCGCCGGGTCGCTGAGCGACCTCATGTAGTGGGCCTTGTCGAGTATCGCGCGATACCGGCGTAGTACATCGTCCAGCACGTCGGCCTTGTCTTCGGCAGAGCCGTCGGCCGTGGCGAGGCCGTCATGGCTCCAGATCGTGCGGCTCAGATCGTTGTTGCTAAGCACCTCCCGCATCGGCAGCAGGTTGTCGGCTGATTCGGCGGTTAGCTTGGTCTTGTCCAGTGTCAGGTAAGCCAGGTCGCCGATTAACTGCGCGTGCACCACTAACGTTGAATAGGCGCGCCGCTTGATAGCCGTCTCGATCTTGCTGGCCTTGTCGGCGAAGTCGATTTTGCTGTTTTCCAATGCTTCAGTTATGGCCCGATCCAGCCGCCGGCTGACCACCAGCAGGCGGCGGCTGGCCTGCAGCGAGTCGCGAACGCTTTCGCGGTAGCTGAGATAGTGTTGAATCTGCTCGTTGGTCTGCGGCAGCCGCACCATGCGCTTGCCCTGCACCACCAGCAGTTCATGATCGACTTGTTCCAGCAGACGTCGGCATAACAGCATGTCGCTGTCTATGGCCGCCTCGAACCAGTTGCTGAATCTGCTGGCGTTGGTCCCGGTAGCGTCCAGCCTGAGAAAGCGCGGTTCAATCAGCTCCCTGAAGGTGTTGACGTTCGCCTCCAGGATCTCGCCCTGTTTCTCCAGGAACAGCGCAGAGGCCTTGAGCTCAGTGGCATGTAGACGACGCTGGGCGAGCAGTTGTTGTTTTTGCGCCTGCAGTGCTTCGGGTGGATTGGCGCGCTCATGCGCGGCCAACGCTTGCGACGTGCGGCTGTAAGCTGCGGCGAGCTCGTCATAATCGGCAAGGCGCTGGCTGTTGCGCTCCATGAGAGGGCGCAGCTTGTTCAACGCGTCGCCATTGCGCAATGCCGCGTCGCGCAATTGTGCGTAGCGCTGCTGGTTATCAGCGTTGATGGACCTGCTGGTCCTGGGCATGCCACCTGCCAGTTTCAGGTTGAGTGCCCACTCGCCGTTCCAGCGTGTCAGCCAAGGGCCTCTGCTGCGCTCACGGCCGACGATGTAGTAGCCGTCGGGGGCGCCCTGCCATCGTGATTGCCATTCACTGCTGCTCTGCTCCGGGCCGACGATCTGAATGCCGCCCCATTTCTCCTGCACTTCGTACGCTGCCCCCTGCAGTGCTACATAGTGGCGGTTGGCGATGTGATACAAACCGCGCAGGCGGCCCTCGACCAACGGTGCATGGCCGTCTAGCGACAGGGTGGCCTGAAGCTTGACCAGTGCCTGGTGCTCGGGCGGTGTCAGGTTGCCCACGCGCTGGTGGTCGTGCCAGCTGGAGAGCCGCATGGGTACTGCCTTCTGCTCGGCGGTCAGTGTTTCCCAGGGGCGCTCATGCGGTTTGTCTGCCACCGCTGTCATGGCCCCGTCCGGCTCGACGGGCTCGGTAAACCGCAACTTCGCAGCCGGCAAGCCGCTTGCGGGTAGAGGCGCATCGCGATGGGCCAGAAGCATGGCCAGGTTGGTCAGCAGGTCAATGGCTGCCACGATGCGCGCTTCATCGCTACCGTTGGCCAGCACCGACACATCATCCCGGGCGGCCGACAGTGCTTGTACCAGCCAGGTCAGGACCGCCAAGGGGCCGCGCCAGAATACGGCCAAGGTGTTGAACAACGACCAGGCCGCCTGTTGCACCAGCTGCCATTTTTCCTGCGCGTTGGACAGGCTGCTGCTTGATGCCGCCAGGCGTATGGCACTGATCCTGGCGTCGAAGAGGTGGGCGTCCAGATCGGCCAACCAAGGGCTGAAAACGCAATCGACCGGTTGTCGCAGCAGCTGTACCAGTTCGTCCGCCACAAGGCTTTCACCACCCAGCAAATGCGCCAGTTGTTCCAGCCTGGGATGGAGGTGAGGGCGCGTGAAGCCGTCATTTGCATACACCGCGCGTACGTCTTCATGCAGCCAGTCGAGGATACTTTGTTGCAATTCACCTTCAGTGCGGATTGCGGCCATCAGCTGATCCAGCTCAGCGAACTCCAGCAGGACGTGGCTCGCATAGAACGGGCGGTACAGGACCCAGCCATGCGCGGCGGGTAGCTTGATCAGGAACATGCCGTGGGCGATGTCCGTGGTCGCAGCACCTGGCGCGCATAGAAACGCCAATGGGCCAATGCGCAATGGCTGGTCATCGCCGTTACTTTGGCAACAAGCTAGCAGCGCATCGCGCGCGGGTGCGCTCAGCTGTTGCTGGATGCCGGCTTTGAGGGTGCTGAACAGCAGGTGGCTACGCCATTCCCGGGCGTATTGCCGGATCCGCTCGCCCCTACGCGGTTGTTCGGCCACTTTAGTGTCCAGATAACGAGGGTACCGGCCACCAGCGTCCACATTGTGTATCAGCGCGTTGACTTGCTCGATGTTCAGCCAGCTACCGGGCTTGCCGCCAGTGGGCACGGTCACGCCAGTCATTACCTCGCCAGCACCCAGGCGCAGGCGAGCGATCGCCAGATCAGTCAAGCTTACCCTGCGCAATGGCAGCGATTGCCCGCCTTCTATAGTGTTGCCGACGATGCTTTGTGAAACCTCGATCATGACCTCGTCAGGGTCGTACTGTGCCACCTGCGGGTAGTTGTTTTGCAGTTGCTCGCGCAGGCGGCGCTTGGCGTAGCGCGGAAGGTCGTCGACATCGCTGAGTGAGGTGGAACCTTTAGAGTCCCTTGCTGAGCCGCCAGATCGAGCAGCGCCGTGTGGTAGGCGTGACGGTCGCTGCCCTCGGCGCCGGCTAGCCAGGCCGGTAGGCTGACGTCTGGCATGTTGTGCGCCCGGCAGGCCTGGTTCAGAAAATGCGCACTTGGGTCACTCAGCCGGTGCAACTGGTTCTGCAAATCACTGACCGAGGTCAACGAGCCAATGCTGAAACGTTCGATGTCTTCAAGCATGGCATTGAGCAGTTGCCTGGCCTGGAAGGCGAATGGGTTGCCGATCACGGTGGTGTGCGCCCAGGACAGCCGCTCGAAGCGATAGCGCCGGGCCAACTCGCCCTGCAACGCGCTGGCGAAGGCCGTCAGGTCGGTAAAGCTGCGCACCCTCCCGTCCGGCTTGCAATGCAGAAGCAGGCGCCGCGTGCCGTGCGCCATGCTCAGCAGCAGGCCTGCCAAGGTTACCGACAGCGTCCCGCCTGCTGTTTTCAGGTTTACGCTCACTGCACTGATGACCAGGCCTTCATGGGCCTCGGCGAGCAGAGCGTACAGTGCCGCCTTCTCATCGATATCCAACCCCTGATCGTGCAGGTTGCAAAGCAGCGCGGCCTTGATCGTATGCTCAAGCCAGAGCGTACGGCTGACCTGGCTGGTTGGGTCGGTGCCATTCCAGAAACCGACCTGAGCCAGCTGGAACATTTCCAGCAGGGCACCCAGCACGTGCTCCAGGCCCTCGTTGAGCCTGCTCAGGTCCAAGGCAATTGCGGCTGGTTTGCTGTTACTCGCTCCTTCGACCCGTAACTGAAACGGCTCAGGTGGCGCGATGCTTGGCCGATCGGCAAGGCTAAGCTGCAGACGTTCACCTGTCAGAAAATGCTCAAGCAATTCATCCACCAGCGAGCGGTGCGTGTCGGCACCGTCCGCGGTGTGCAGGATGACGAAATCATCGAGCGAGGTGAGCTGTGGATGGGTGTCGCGCACCCATGGGTAATGATCGACGAGAACCTTGAAACCTTCATGGGACAGTACGTCGCGTATCGTGGGGCGTTTAGCGAAACAGTCCGCGACTTTTTGCTTGAAGGTTTCGCTTATTGCGTCAGGGGTGTCAGTCATGGCGTCAGCTCCGAACAGGTGGGTGACATGACGCTAGCGTGGGGTGGCCCTGTACTTGCGGTAGATGCTTAAGGCCGGCAGCACCTTAGGGTGAGGATTCTAATTTTCTTGCCTACCGTATGCTCAAGCCCAGCCTTTATGGGCGTTATTTCCTCTCATGAGCATGAGGTACACAGCATGGCCAAAGTGAACGTGAAGAAAAAGGACGACGCCCCGGGCACGCTGGGCGAAGTGCGCGGCTACGCGCGCAAGATCTGGCTGGCGGGTATCGGCGCCTATGCGCGGGTTGGCCAGGAAGGCTCCGACTACTTCCAGGAGCTGGTCAAGGCCGGCGAAGGCGTCGAGAAGCGCGGCAAGAAACGCATCGACCAAGAGCTGGATGCAGCCAACGCACAGATCGACGAAGCCACCCAGGCTGTCAGCCGTGTGCCAGGCCGGGTAGAAATTCAACTCGACAAGATTGAAAAAGCTTTCGACGCACGGGTAGGGCGCGCCTTGAATCGCCTCGGCATTCCGTCTAAACATGACGTTGAGGCGCTGTCGATCAAGCTTGAACAGCTGCACGAGCTGCTTGAGCGCGTCGCGCACAAACCATAAGGAGAGCAGGATGGCTGGCAAGAAGAATTCCGACAAAGAAGGCAGCTCCTGGGTCGGCGGGATCGAGAAATACTCCCGCAAGATCTGGCTGGCGGGGCTGGGTATCTATTCGAAGATCGACCAGGACGGCCCCAAGCTGTTCGACTCGCTGGTGAAGGATGGCGAGAAGGCTGAGAAGCAGGCGAAAAAAACCGCTGAAGATGTCGCCGATACTGCCAAGTCCTCGACGACTTCGCGCGTGTCTGGCGTGAAAGATCGTGCGCTGGGCAAGTGGAGCGAGTTGGAAGAGGCCTTCGACAAGCGCCTCAACAGCGCCATCTCGCGTCTGGGCGTACCGAGCCGCAACGAGATCAAGGCCCTGCACCAGCAGGTCGACACCCTGACCAAGCAGATCGAGAAACTGACCGGTGCTTCGGTCACGCCGGTTTCCTCGCGCACTGCGGCGGCCAAGCCGGCTGCGAGCAAGGCAGCGGCCAAGCCACTGGCCAAGCCTGCGGCAGCCAAGCCTGTAGCTAAAACTGCCACGGCAAAACCAGCGGCCAAAACGGCAGCGGCGAAGCCAGCAGCCAAATCTGCGGCAGCCAAACCAGCAGCAGCCAAACCAGCAGCCAAACCGGCAGCGGCCAAGCCAGCTGCGGCGAAGAAGCCAGCGGTGAAAAAAGCCCCGGCCAAACCCGCCGCGGCCAAACCGGCAGCCCCAGCGGCCAGCGCTGCACCCGCTGCAACTGCAGCCCCGGCACCAACCGCCGCCCCGGCCAGCAGCACCCCGTCGGCACCCACTGGCACCGGTACCCTGATCTGATACCGCGTCGCCTTCTTCGCGGGTGAACCCGCTCCTACAGGAACTTCACAGTCCTTGTAGGAGCGGGTTCATCGGAGCGCCGAACCGCCGCGAATACGTCGGCAACTGCAACACATCCCGACCAGGCCTACCCCTCCAGGTACTTCACCGCCAACTGCTCCGCCGCCGCCCGTGCCTGGGCCTGCAAATGCGGCGCCACCAGCATCATCACCTGGTACACCACAACCCCCACATCCCCCTCGCGCCCCAGCACCCGCTGGTAATCCAGCGAGAACATCAGCGTGAGGGTGATCTGCTCCACCAGTTGCCCCAGCGCCTGGGTGTCACTCTCCACCAGTCCCTGGCCCTTTAGGCTGGCCAACAACGCCGCCAGCGTACGCTTGAGGGCGTTGATCAGGCTGCGCATGCCGCGGGCCAGCTTGGGCAGGCGCCCGGTCAGGTTCGACAGGTCCTGGAACAGAAACCGGTACTGCGCCATGCGCTCGACGATCAAGTGCAGGAACAACCAGTAATCCTCGGCGTCCAGGCGCACTTCCAGCGGGGGATCGAGCAATGGCATCAGCGCTTCTTCAAAGCGCTCGAACAACCCCAGCACCAGCGGCTCCTTGCCGTGGAAGTGGTAGTACAGGTTGCCCGGGCTGATGCCCAGTTCGTTGGCTATCTCCAGGGTGGAAACGTTCGGCTCGCCCTGCTGGTTGAACAGCTGCAAGGCGCACTCAAGGATACGGTCGCGGGTTTTCATCCAGTCAGCATGCTCATCGGGTCAGCACGTAAGTGCCCGGCGCGGGGCCTAGCGGTGGGTAGGTGGCATTGCCCAGTTCGGTGCGTGGCGCTTTGAGCGGGCCGGAGCGCGGGGTGATCCACTCCAGCCACAACGGCCACCAGCTGCCTTCGCTGCGCTTGGCGTCGTGGAACCAGGCACGCGGGTCGCTGCTCAGTTTCGGGTTGGCCAGGTAATAGGCTTTGGGGTTGCCGGGCGGGTTGATGATGCTCTGGATATGCCCGCTGTTGGCCAGCACGAAGCGCCGTTCGCCACCCAGCAGCAGGGCCGAGCGGTATACGGCGTCCCAAGGGGTAATGTGGTCATTGCTGCCGGCCACGGTAAAGCTGTCCAGGTTGACCTGTTGCAGGTCGATCGGCGTGCCGCACACCTCCAGCCCTTGCGGGTGGGTCAGCGGGTTGAGCTTGAAGAACTCCAGCAGGTCGCCATGCAGTGCGGCAGGCAGGCGCGTACTGTCGGCGTTCCAGTAGAGGATATCGAAGGCTGGCGGTGTCTTGCCGAGTAGGTAGTTGTTGACCCAGTAGTTCCAGATCAGGTCGTTGGGCCGCATCCAGGCGAAGATCCGCGCCACTTCGGCACCGTCCAGCACACCGCGTTGATACGAGCGGCGCTTGGCCGCTTCGATGGTCTGCTCGTCGGCGAACAGGCTGGCCGGGCTTTCGAACTTGCTGTCCAGCAAGCTCACCAGGTAGGTGGCACTGCGCACCCGGCGCAACTGCTGCTTGGCTTGCAGGTGGCCTTGCAGCGCCGCCATGGTCAGGCCGCCGGCGCAGGCGCCCATCAGGTTCGGGTCGCGGTTGCCGCTGATGCTGCGGCAGGCATTCAGCGCTTCTTCCAGCGCCTGCACGTAGGTGGACAGGCCCCATTCACGGTGGCGCGGGTCGGGGTTGCGCCAGCTGACCATGAACACCTGCAGGCCGCTCTTGAGCATGTACTGGACGAAGCTGTTGGTCGCGCTCAGGTCAAAGATGTAGAACTTGTTGATCTGCGGCGGCACCACCAGCAACGGGCGTGCGTGCTGTTTTTCGCTCATCGGCTTGTACTGGATCAGCTCCAGCAGTTCGTTGCGAAACACCACTGCGCCGGGGGTCGCGGCCAGGTTACCGCCCACTTCGAAGGCACGCTCATCCACCTGGCGCGGCAGGCCATCGTTGTGCCGCAAGTCTTCGAGCAGGTGGGCCATGCCACGCACCAGGCTCTGGCCGCCGGTATTGAACAGCTCCTTGACTGCCAGCGGGTTGAGCAGCGAGTTGCTGGGGGCCAGCGCATCGTTGATCAGGTTGAACAGGAAGTGCGCACGTGCGCGGTCATCGTCGTGCAGGTGGCTTTCGTCGATCCATTGGCGGGTCTGCTTTTGCCAGGCCAGGTACGCTTGCAGGCCGCGGCGATAGAACGGGTTCTGGCTCCACGTCGGGTCACTGAAGCGCGCGTCCCGCGGGTTGGGCTGGTAGGGCGAATCGCCCAGCATCACCCGCCCCAGCTGCCCGCCCAGGGCCAGCAGATGGTGCGCGGTATGCAGCGGATGGCGCAGGCCGTGGCGGCCGACATTACGCAGCGTGGAAAGCAGGTCGCGGCCACGCAGGCCGAGGATGGCGTTCTGCACGTTCATGCGGGTGGCGGGGAGCGTTGTCGATCCTTTGGCCGGTTTGTCTGTCATGGCAACACTCCCTTGTATGACCCTTGTGACTGAAACACGCTCACGGGTTTAGCAGGAACCCTGTGGGAGCGGGTTCACCCGCGAAGAATCCAACTCAATGCATGGCACCGGCTGCGCCGGTGTTCGCGGCGGTTCGACGCCTCGATGAACCCGCTCCCACAGGGACTCGAATCGCCCTCACGAGCCCGCCGCCGGGCGGGGGTGCATGACGGCACGCTGTCGTTCTTGCTGGAGGAACTTCATGATGATCGGGGCGACGGCCTCGGCCCGGGTGATCAGGAACAAGTGGCCGTCGTCGATAATGTGTAGCTGGGCATTGGGAATTCGCCAGGCCAGCAGGCGCATGTTGATCAGCGGGATCAGCGGGTCGTCGTCACCCGCCAGCACCAGGGTTGGCTGCTGGATCTTGTGCAGCCAGTGGATGCTGGTCCAGCCCAGCCCGGCGAACAGCTGCCAGTAGTAGCCCAGCTTGCCGCCGGAGCGCACCTTGGCCGCGTGGTGCATGGCCAGGTCCGGGTCACGGCGAAAGCCCCCGCCATAGATCAGCGGCGCAATGCGGATGACATGCGATGGCTGAATGTAGCGCCGCGGGCTGGCCATCATCCACAGCACCTTGGGCTTGCCCGGCACCATCACCGCACCCGCGGCGGTGGCGGCCAGCACCAGCTTCTTGCAGCGTTCGGGGTAGTCGTGGGCGAACTGCTGGGCCAGGGCGCCCCCCCAGGACACGCCAATCACATTGACCTGCCCGTAGTCGAGGTAATCGAGCATGCGTGCGGTGAGCTTGGCCAGCCCGGGAAAGCGATACGGGTGCCGCGGGGTGGACGAGCCGCCGACCCCGGGCACATCGAAGGCGATCACTTCCAGGTCCGGGTCCAGTGCTTCGATGAACGGAAACACCAGCTCCAGGTTGGCGCCGATGCCGTTGAAGATCAGCAACGGCGTCAAGTGCGGTTTGCCTGGCCGGACAGCGGTGCGAATGGATTGGTCGTCCAGCTCGACGGTCCTGAAGATATAGGGTTGCGGCATGCGCGTGACTCTTGGGTGAAAAGAACACCGTGGCGCCTTGCCGGCCGCCACGGCGCTGCAACTCAACGCTCGTGAACGTAGGTGCCCGGGGAAGCTTCGCCGGCGGTATAGGCCCGGTTGCCCAGCCGGGTCGGCGCCTTTTTCAACTCACCGGCACGCTCGCCCAGCCAGCTCTGCCAGTGCAGCCACCAGGAGTCGGCATGCTTGGTGGCGTTTTCCTGCCAGGCCACCGGGTCACCCGGGCGATCGGCGCCGGTCATGAAGCGCGCCTTGGGGTTGCCCGGCGGGTTGAGGATGCTCTGGATATGCCCGCTGTTCGACAGCACGAACTCGATCTTGCCGCCGAACAGGTGTGCCGAGCGGTAGCACGAGTGCCAGGGGGTAATGTGGTCGTTGGTACCGGCCAGGCTGTAGATGTCGCACTTGACCTGTTTCAGGTCAATCGCGGTGCCGCACACTTCCAGCGCTTCGGGGCGGGTCAGCGGGTTGCTCTTGAACATTTCGATCAGGTCGCCGTGGAAGGCGGCCGGCAGGCGCGTGGTGTCGTTGTTCCAGAACAGGATGTCGAACACCGGCGGCTCGTTGCCAAGCAGGTAGTTGTTGACCCAGTAGTTCCAGATCAGGTCGTTGGGGCGCATCCAGGCGAACACCTTGGCCATCTCGCTGCCTTCCAGCACGCCGGCCTGGTAAGAGTGGCGCTTGGCCGCTTCCAGGGTCTGCTCGTCGACGAACAGCGCCACCTGGTTGTCCATGGTGGTGTCCAGCACGCTGACCAGCAGGGTCAGGGCATTGACCTTGTTCTCGTTAATGGCGGCATAGTGGCCCACCAGGGCGGTGCAGGTGATGCCGCCGGAGCAGGCCCCGAGCATGTTCAGGTCCTTGCTGCCGGTAATCGCCAGCACCGCGTCGACCGCTTCCTTGAGCGCGTCGATGTAGGTGGACAAGCCCCATTCGCGCTGGGCCTTGGTCGGGTTGCGCCAGCTGATGATGAAGGTTTGCTGCTGCGAGCGCAGGCAGAAGCGGGCCAGGCTTTTTTCCGGGCTCAGGTCGAACACGTAGAACTTGTTGATCTGCGGCGGCACCACCAGCAGCGGGCGGGCGTGCACCTGTTCGGTGATGGGGCTGTACTGGATCAGCTCCAGCACATCGTTGCGGTACACCACCGCACCTTCGCTGGTGCCCAGGTTCTTGCCCACCTCGAAGGCGTCCATGTTCACCTGGCTGGGCATGCCGCCGTTGTTGACCATGTCCTTGGCCAGGTTGGACAGCCCGTCGAGCAGGCTCTTGCCACCGGTTTCGAAGAAGCGTTTGACCGCTGCCGGGTTGGACAGGGTGTTGGTCGGCGCCATGGCCTCGGTCATCAGGTTGATGACAAACTGGCCGCGGCTGATGTCCTGGGGCGACAGGTCGCTGCTGCCGATCCAGTCCTGCAGCTCATTGCGCCAGGCCAGGTAGGTTTGCAGGTAGCGACGGTACAGCGGGTTGTTGCTCCAGGCCGGGTCATTGAAGCGCCGGTCATCGCTTTCCGGGGCCAGGCTGGACTTGCCCAGCAGCACGTTCTTCAGCTCCAGGCCAAAATGGGCCACATGCTTGGCGCTGTGCAGCGGTTGGCGCACGGCCTGACGCAGCACGGTACGTGCCGAGCTCAACAGGTCCTTGCGGCGAATGCCGATGACCGGGTTCAGCCCCAGGGTGTTTTCCGAGGCCTGCCGCTGCAGCTCATCGTTGTTCTTGTTACTCATCTACGACGCTCCGTTGTCCTGAGACGAGTACCGGATGCTGTGACGGCGCACAGCCCTGAGCCCGGTACTGCTACTCGGGTGACCAGTGATAAGAAACAGCGGTGCTGCGGGGTTTAGACTGCCTGCAAATGGATGCAGGGACCTTGCCACACCCATTGGTTACCCGACTTTCATGTAATGCGCAAGACAGCCCGTCACTGGGCTGTCTGTAAGTCATTCAAACAGATGAATTTAGAAAATGCGCTCTAAACCCTGCAGGCCTTGCGCTAGAGCATGAGTTTCACCACCGATTCGGCCGGGTCGCGGGATTTACCGGCCTTGTGCAACTCGTCGAGGTACTCGGCCCACAGCTGTTGCTGGCGCAGGCACAGCTGTTCGAGGTATTCCCAGGTGAACAGGCCGCTGTCATGGCCGTCGTCGAAGGTCAGTTTCAGTGCATATTGGCCGGCGGGTTCCAGGCCACTGAGGCCGACGTTGATCTTGCCGAACTGCAGGATCGGGTTGCCGTGGCCCTGGACCTCGGCTGAGGGGGAGTGCACGCGCAGGAATTCGGCGGGCAGGGTGTAGACCTCGTCGGGGGCGTAGGTGAGGCTGAGGGTTTTCGAGGCTTTGTGCAGGTTGATGGCGGTGGGCAGGCGGGCCATGGCTGGAATCTCTGGGGAGCTGATAGTGCACAGCTTCGGGAGATTCGGGGGAATGTGCAAGGGGGCCGCACAGCGGCCCCCTGCGGTCTTACAGGATGTAACGCGACAGGTCTTCGTTCTGCGCCAGCTCACCCAGGTGGCTGTTCACATACGCTGCGTCGATCTGGATCGGCGTTTCATCATGGGCGCTGGCCAGGTCACCGGCACTGAACGACACTTCTTCCAGCAAACGCTCAAGCAGGGTGTGCAGGCGGCGGGCACCGATGTTCTCGGTCTTTTCGTTGACCTGGTAGGCAATCTCGGCCAGGCGCTTGATGCCGTCGGCGACGAACTCGATGTTCAGGCCTTCGGTTTTCAACAGCGCCTGGTATTGCTCGGTCAGCGACGCGTGCGGCTCTCGCAGGATGCGCTCGAAGTCTTCCGGGGTCAGTGCCTTCAGCTCGACGCGAATCGGCAGACGGCCTTGCAGCTCGGGCACCAGGTCGCTTGGCTTGCTCAGGTGGAAGGCACCCGAGGCAATGAACAGGATGTGGTCGGTCTTGACCATGCCCAGCTTGGTGTTGACGGTGCAGCCTTCGATCAGTGGCAGCAGGTCGCGCTGTACACCTTCACGGGACACGTCGGCGCCGCCAACGTTGCCACGCTTGGCAACCTTGTCGATCTCGTCGATGAACACGATGCCGTGCTGCTCGACCGCTTCCAGGGCCTTGGCCTTGAGTTCTTCTTCGTTGACCAGGCGGCTCGCTTCTTCGTCGCGAACCATTTTCAGCGCTTCTTTGACCTTCAGCTTGCGCGCCTTGCGCTTGCCTTTGCCCATGTTGGCAAACAGGTTCTGCAGCTGGTTGGTCATTTCTTCCATGCCAGGCGGTGCGGCAATTTCAACACCGGCGGTCTCAGCCACTTCGATCTCGATTTCCTTGTCGTCCAGCTGGCCTTCGCGCAGGCGCTTGCGGAACAGCTGACGGGTGTTGGAATCGCTGCTGGTCTGCGCGGCTTCTTCGCTGAAGCTGGTCACCCGGGCCTGAGGCAGCAGGGCATCGAGGATGCGGTCTTCGGCGGCATCTTCGGCGCGGTGGCGTACGCGGACGATTTCCTGCTCGCGCAGCATCTTCAGCGCGGCATCGGCCAGGTCACGGATGATCGACTCGACGTCGCGGCCCACGTAGCCCACTTCGGTGAACTTGGTGGCTTCGACCTTGAGGAACGGCGCGTTGGCCAGCTTGGCCAGGCGACGGGCGATTTCGGTCTTGCCGACACCGGTAGGGCCGATCATCAGGATGTTCTTCGGCGTTACTTCGGCACGCAGCTCGGCTGGGAGCTGCATGCGCCGCCAGCGGTTGCGCAGGGCAATGGCGACGGCGCGCTTGGCGTCGTCCTGGCCGATGATGTGGCGGTTGAGTTCGTGGACGATCTCGCGGGGGGTCATGGACATGATGAAAATGGTCCTTGGGCAGATGAGTCAGCGTGGAAAAGCCCCGTCACCGGGAAGGGGCGCCAGAACAGCTGAATCAGTCGGCCAGGTCCTGCTCCTCGATGGTCAGGTTGTGGTTGGTGAACACGCAGATGTCACCGGCGATGTTCAAGGCAGTTTCGGCGATTTCACGGGCAGAGAGGTCGGTCTTGTTCAGCAGGGCGCGGGCTGCGGCCTGGGCGTAGGCGCCACCGGAACCCATGGCGATCAGGCCGTCTTCGGGTTCGACTACGTCACCGTTGCCGGTAATGATCAGCGAGGCGTCCTTGTTGGCCACGGCCAGCATGGCTTCCAGGCGGCTCAAGGAACGGTCGGTACGCCATTCCTTGGCCAGCTCGACGGCGGCGCGAACCAGGTGGCCCTGGTGTTTTTCCAGCTGCCCTTCAAAGCGTTCGAACAGGGTGAAGGCGTCGGCGGTGGCACCGGCGAAGCCGGCGATGACCTGGCCGTGGTACAGGCGGCGCACTTTCTTGGCGTTGCCTTTCATCACGGTGTTGCCGAGGGATACCTGGCCGTCGCCGCCCATGACGACTTTGCCGTTACGGCGGACAGAAACGATGGTGGTCAAGGGGAGAGTCTCCACGCAGCGGGGCGAAAGTGCCTGATGCAGACTCATATGGGGGGAGGGGGGAAGAGTTTCAAGCTTCAAGCTACAAGCGACAAGAAAAAGCAGATCGGTGGATGACTGGCTTCTTTCTTGCGGCTTGCAGCTTCAAGCTTGAAGCTAGCCGTCAGGCCTCGTGGCAAACATGCCCATCGACCAGGGTATAACGCACCGCACCCGGCAGGCAGTGACCGATGAACGGGCAGTTCTCGCCACGCGACAGCCATTGCTCGCCGGCAACGGTCGAGGCCTGCGGGTCGAACAGCACCAGGTCGGCAGCACCGCCCACTTTCAGCTCACCGGCCGGCAGGCGCAGGGCCGCAGCCGGGCCGCTGCTCAGGCGGGCCAGCAGGGTCGGCAGGTCGAGCAGGCCGTCCTGCACCAGGGTCATGGCCAGCGGCAGGAGCAACTCAACGCTGCTGATACCTGGCTCGGTAGCACCGAACGGGGCCAGCTTGGCGTCGCGCTCGTGCGGCTGGTGGTGGCTGGAAATCGCCTGGATCACGCCCGACTTCACTGCCTCGCGCAGGCCGTCACGGTCAGCGGCAGTGCGCAGCGGCGGCTGCACGTGGTACAGGCTGGAGAACTCGCGCAGCGACTCGTCAGTGAGGATCAGCTGGTACAGCGCAACGTCAGCGGTCACCGGCAGGCCAAGCGCCTGGGCCTGGGCGATCAGCCGCGCGCCACGGGCGCTGGTGATCTGGCTGAAGTGCGCACGTACGCCGGACTGCTCCACCAGCAGCAGGTTGCGCGCCAGGGCCACGGTCTCGGCGCTTTCCGGAATACCCGGCAGGCCGAGGAAGCTGGCCATCGCGCCTTCGTGGGCCAAACCGCCCTGGGCCAGGTCGCGGTCCTGGGAATGGAACACCACGGTCAGGTCGAAGGTGGCGGCGTATTCCAGGGCGCGGGCCAGGGTACGGTTGTTGGGGATTTCCTTCAGGCCGTTGCCGAAGGCCACGCAACCGGTATCACGCAGGGCCACCAGTTCAGCCAGCTGTTCGCCTTCCAGGCCCTTGGTCAGGGCACCGATCGGGTAGACCTTGCTGTTGGCGGCCTCGCGGGCGCGGTCGAGGATCAGTTCGGCCACTGCCGAGGTGTCCAGCACCGGCTTGGTCTGTGGCGGGCAGCACAGGCTGGTGACGCCACCGGCCACGGCGGCGCGGGTTTCGCTGGCGATAGTGCCCTTGCGGCTGTAACCCGGCTCGCGCAGGGACACGGCAAGGTCGACCAGGCCAGGTGCGGCAACCAGGCCATCGGCCTGGATCGTGCGGCTGGCGCTGAAACCGGCCGGGGCAGCGCCGACCGCGGCAATGCGGCCACCGTCCAGGTGCAGGTCGGTGACCTGGTCCAGGCCGCTGATGGGGTCGATGACCCGGGCGCCAAGAATACTGATGGTCACTGGGCGTTCTCCTGGTCGAATTGACGTTGCGCGTTCTGCCCGCTCATGGCCATGGACAGCACCGCCATGCGCACAGCGATGCCATAGGTGACCTGGTTGAGGATCACCGAGTGCTTGCCGTCGGCCACTGCCGACTCGATTTCCACGCCACGGTTGATCGGGCCCGGGTGCATGACGATGGCATCCGGCTTGGCCCCGGCCAGGCGCGCAGTGGTCAGGCCGAACAGGCGGTAGAACTCGCCTTCGCTGGGCAGCAGGCCGCCGGCCATGCGCTCACGCTGCAGGCGCAGCATGATCACCACGTCGACGTCTTTCAGGCCTTCGGCGAGGTCGGTGTAGACCTTTACGCCGTATTGCTCGATGCCGATCGGAATCAGGGTTTTCGGGCCGATCACGCGAATGTCCGGGCAACCCAGCGCTTTCAGCGCGAGCATGTCGGAACGGGCCACGCGCGAGTGCAGGATGTCGCCGACGATGGCCACCGACAGGTTCTCGAAGCTGCCCTTGTGGCGGCGGATGGTGAGCATGTCGAGCATGCCTTGGGTCGGGTGCGCGTGGCGGCCATCACCGCCGTTGATCACGGCAACGTCCGGGCACACGTGTTCGGCGATGAAGTGCGCGGCGCCCGAGTCGGAGTGGCGCACGACGAACATGTCGGCGGCCATGGCCTCGAGGTTGCGCAGGGTGTCGAACAGGGTCTCGCCCTTGCTGGTCGAGGAGGTCGACACGTTCAGGCTGATCACGTCGGCCGACAGGCGCTGGGCCGCCAGTTCGAAGGTGGTTCGGGTACGGGTCGAATTCTCGAAGAACACGTTGCACACGGTCTTGCCGCGCAGCAGCGGGACTTTTTTCACAGCCCGGGCGCCGACTTCCAGGAACGAGTCGGCGGTGTCGAGGATCTCGGTGAGCAGTTCGCGGGGCAAACCGTCGAGCGAGAGGAAGTGGCGCAGCTGGCCCTGATCATTGAGCTGCAGCGGGCGCTTGGCGTCGATTGGCGTCATCGCGGGGGACTCTTAAAGGGCGGAAGCGGAGGCGAGGTCCTGGCGCTCGAGGGCGAGCGGTGCGGGTCCGGTCAATTTTACCCGTTCATGGGCCGCCAGCGACAGGGTGGCGCCAAGCACATTCGGGCGGATCGGCAGTTCGCCGGCATCCAGGTCCAGCAGGCAGACCAGGGTGACGCTGGCCGGGCGGCCATAATCGAACAGTTCGTTGAGCGCCGCGCGGATGGTGCGGCCGCTCATCAGTACGTCATCCACCAGCACCAGGTGCTGGCCTTCGACCTCGAACGGCAGCTCGGACGGGCGTACCTGCGGGTGCAGGCCGTTCTGGCTGAAGTCGTCGCGGTAGAACGAAACGTCCAGGGTGCCCATGGCGCTGGTGTCGCCCATGGCCTCCTGCAGGGCCTGGGCAACCCAGACACCGCCTGTGCGGATACCGATGTAACGCGGTTCGCTGATGTTGCGGCGGGCCAGGTGGGCACGAAGGTCGACAGCCATCTGCCGGACCAGCTCGGCGGGATTGGGTAGGCTCATTGCGGGCTCCTCGGAAGGGTGCGCCGGGCGGGGCCGGCGGCAAAGATGATCAGGTATTGGCCTCCAGCCAGCCTTGCAGCAGCAGGGCGGCGGCGATTGCATCGACCGGGTTGTCGCGGTAGCTGCCGCGCTGGCCGCCACGGGCCATGCGCTCGCCTTTGGCCTCGAAGGTGGTCAGGCGTTCGTCGTGGGTGTGCACGGGCAGGTTGAAGCGGCCGTTCAGGCGGCGGGCGAATTTTTCGGCGCGGGCGCTCATTTCACTGGGCGTGCCGTCCATGTTCAGCGGCAGGCCGACGACGATAGCGTCGGGCTTCCATTCGGCAATCAGCTTTTCTACCTGGGCCCAGTCCGGCACGCCGTTCTGCGCCTTCAGGGTGCACAGTTCGCGGGCCTGACCGGTAATCACCAAGCCGACGGCCACGCCGATCTGTTTGCTGCCGTAGTCGAAGCCCAGCAGTAAGCGTAGCTCTGGCATCAGGCGTGGCCCGCCTGGCTGGTCAGCAGGTGCAGATTGATGCCCAGGCTGGCGGCGGCGGCCTCCAGGCGCAGGTCACTGGCCATGCCGAAGATGATTTGCGGATCGAACGGGCAGTTGAGCCAGGCATTGTCGGCCAGCTCCGCTTCCAGCTGGCCGGCCTCCCAGCCGGCATAGCCGAGGGTGATCAGGCTCTGTTTCGGGCCGACCCCGGCGGCGATGGCCAGCAGGATGTCCTGCGAGGTGGTCAGCGTCAGCCCTTCCAGCGCCACGCTCGCCTGGAAGCTGCATTCGCTGCTGTGCAGCACGAAGCCGCGGTCGGTCTGCACCGGGCCGCCCTGGTAGATCGGCACTTGCAAGGTGTCGGCCGGCGGCGTTTCGTCCGGGCGCAGCTGCTCGAGGATGTCGGCCAGGTTCAGCTCCTGCGGCCGATTGACCACCAGGCCCATGGCGCCATGGGCGTTGTGCTCGACGATGTACGTGAGGGTCTGGGCGAAGTTCGGATCGGCCATATGCGGCATGGCGATCAGGAACTGATGCTTGAGGTAGCTCGGCGTGAGGGTTTTCATGGGGGGATAGTGTGGCGCCAGGTGGCGGGGCTGACAAGGTGCGCTTTGTGTCATCTGGTTGGCGCCTGTCTTGAGGGTTTTGGCGCCTGTGAGATCGAGCGCCGCCCGCGCGGCGCTTCGCGGGGCAAGCCCGCTCCCACATCTGTTTCAGGCCAGTCACTCCTGTGAGGGCACCGCTGTCCGCCTTGTTTGTTCCATTCGATATCGAGCAAAACTGCTTTTCATCTATCTCCAGCCATGCATCAAGGCTGCAACCCACCTGGCACAGGAATAATTGGCCAGAAACAGATGTGGGAGCGGGCTTGCCCCGCGAAGCGCCGCGCGGGCGGCGCTCGATATCCGCGCCACCGCATACCCAAAGCCCTACACCCAAGGCAAAACCTCAATTACTGGACAAACGGTCCCCACGGGCAAAGCGCCAGGTGCGGATGATCTCCAGCCGGTCAAACTCGGCCAGATCCCCGGTAAACGGCGCAAACGGCGCCGCCAACCGGACGATACGCTGTGCCGCCTGGTCCAGCACCGGTCGCCCGGACGATTCCAGTACCAGCACCTCGTACAGCGAGCCATCACGGTTGATCGACACCATCATGCGCAAATTGCCGTAGATCTGCTGCCGGCGCGCTTCGTCGGGGTAGTTCAGGTTGCCCACCCGCTCAACCTTCTTGCGCCACTCTTCCTTGTACCAGGCGCCCTTGTCGCGCATGGTCGAGGCGGCGTTCAGGCGGTGGATCCGCGGGCGCTTGGCGTACAGCTGCTGCTCGTTGGACAGCTCCGCCTCCAGGCTGGCGATCTGGCTGGACAGCTGCGAGCTGTCGAAGTCCGGCGCAGGCGCGGCGGGTTTGGGCTGCGGCTTGCTTTCCTTGGGCTTGGGCTCGACTTTCTGCGCCTTGGGTGCAGTGGTCACTACCGCCGACTTCTGCGGGGTTGGCGGTGGCACCACCTCGGGCTTGGCCGCAGGCGGCGGGGTGATCTTGTTGATCTTGCTGTCCTGGAACGGTGCCAGTTCGGTGGTCTTGGGCACCGCCTTCTTGTCCAGGGTGCCGCTGCCTTGCTGGTTGTCCTGGGCCTGGAAATCAGCCTTCTCCGGCGGTTTTTCGCTTTTGAAGGTGGCCAGGGTGATGTCCATGGTGTGGCGGATTTCGGCCGGTTTGACCACGGTGAAGCCGACGCCAAGGATCAGCGCCAGGTGCACCAGGGCAGCCAGGAACAGGGTAAAGCCGAGCCGGTCCACCGGGCGAACACGGGGCGGCAGCAGGTCGGCGGGGATGTCAGCGGGCAGCGTCATCAGGTATCCAGGGGCAGCTTCAAGCTTCAAGCTATAAGCTACAAGTAAGAGCAGTTCGGCGCAGGCCGGCTGTTCTTGTGGCTTGCAGCTTGTAGCTTGCGGCTGAGCATATTACCCCACTCTGGGTGTTTGCCGCGCGTTGCCGGTCAGCGCGCCTTCAGCTGGCGATCAATGGCGTCCATCAGCTTGCCACCGATATCGGTGTTGTAGGCATTGTCGATTTCGCGAATGCAGGTCGGGCTGGTGACGTTGATTTCGGTGAGGTAGTCGCCGATCACGTCCAGGCCAACGAACAGCAGGCCCTTCTCGCGCAGGGTCGGGCCTACCTGAGCCGCAATCCAGCGGTCACGCTCGCTCAGCGGGCGGGCTTCGCCACGGCCACCGGCGGCGAGGTTGCCACGGGTCTCGCCGCTGGCCGGGATGCGCGCCAGGCAGTAGTCGACCGGTTCGCCGTCGATCATCAGAATGCGCTTGTCGCCGTCCTTGATCGCCGGCAGGTAGGCCTGCGCCATGATCTGCTGGGCACCCAGCGCGGTCAGGGTTTCGAGGATTACCGACAGGTTGGGGTCGCCCACCCGGTGGCGGAAGATCGACGTGCCGCCCATGCCATCCAACGGCTTGAGGATCACATCGCCATGCTGCGCCGCGAATTCGCGGATAATGTCCGGGCGACGGCTGACCAGCGTCGGTGGCGTGCACTGCGGGAACAGCGTGGCAAACAGTTTTTCGTTGCAGTCACGCAGGCTTTGCGGGCGGTTGACCACCAGCACGCCGTCGTTCTCGGCTTGCTCCAGCAGGTAGGTGCTGTAGACAAACTCCATGTCGAACGGCGGGTCCTTGCGCATCAGGATCACATCCAGCTCGGCCAGGGTGCTGTCCTGCTCCTCGCCCAGCTCGAACCAGCGGGCCGGGTCGGCAAACACTTTCAGTGGGCGCATGCGCGCACGGGCCTTGCCTACGCCCTGGTACAGGTCGCGCTGCTCCATGTAGAACAGGCTCCAGCCGCGTGCCTGGGCGGCCAGCAGCATGGCCAGCGAGCTGTCCTTCTTGTAGGAGATGGACGCGATGGGGTCCATGACAATGCCGAGGCGAACGCTCATGGGGTGGTTCCTCTTGGCGGCGCGTGGCCGCGATGGATCGAAAGAAAAAGTGGCTCAGGGTGGCGCTGTGAACGCCGCTGGTCAAGGGGCGGCGCAGATGGAACGGCCACCCGGAGTGTGCTAAAAATGCAGCTGCAAGCCTTTAGCTACAAGCCCCAAGAGAAAAGCAGCCGCGTGCCGGCTGGGCTTTTCTTGTAACTTGCCGCTTGCAGCTTGCAGCTAAATTCCCACTGGTAGGCGTCTATGGAACAACCCCTGAAGGTGATGGTGATCGACGATTCGCGCACGATCCGCCGCACCGCGCAGATGTTGCTCGGTGAAGCGGGCTGCGAAGTAATCACCGCCAGCGATGGCTTCGACGCCCTGGCCAAGATCGTCGACCATCAGCCCAGCATCATCTTCGTCGATGTGTTGATGCCACGCCTGGACGGCTACCAGACCTGTGCGGTAATCAAGCACAACAGTGCCTTCAAGGACACCCCGGTAATCCTGCTGTCGTCGCGCGATGGCCTGTTCGACAAAGCCCGCGGCCGGGTGGTGGGTTCCGATCAGTTCCTGACCAAACCGTTCAGCAAGGAAGAACTGCTCGACGCGATCCGCGCCCACGTGCCCGGGTTTGCCGCATCTCAACAACACGCACGCTGACCGCGCCCCGCCATGGCACGGTCCTACTTTCCTGATGGGGAACCAGCATGGCCCGAGTTCTGATTGTCGACGACTCGCCGACAGAGATGTACAAATTGGCTGGATGGCTTGAAAAACACGGTCATGAGGTGCTCAAGGCCAGCAACGGTGCCGACGGCGTGGCCCTGGCCCGACAGGACAAGCCCGATGCCGTGCTGATGGACATCGTCATGCCCGGCATGAACGGCTTTCAGGCCACCCGCCAGCTCAGCAAGGACCCGGAAACCAGCGCCATCCCGGTGATCGTGGTGACCACCAAGGACCAGGAAACCGACCGCATCTGGGCCACGCGCCAGGGCGCCCGTGACTTCCTCACCAAACCGGTTGAAGAAGACGCGCTGATTGCCAAGCTCAAAGAAGTGCTGGGGGCTTGACCACCCGCCCGCAGGGCGCGTCGCTGACCGCCTTCGAACTGTTGCTGGACATCGACCGGCGCTGCCGTTTGCTGGTCGCCGACCAGCCACCGCAGGACAATCGCCTGCAGGAGTGGAGCGGCATCGGCTTTCGCATTGCCGGGCAGTGGTTCGTCGCGCCCATGGGCGAAGTGGCCGAGGTGCTGCGCGAACCGCGCAGCAGCCGCGTCCCCGGTGTGCAGCCGTGGGTCTGCGGGGTGGCCAACCTGCGTGGCCGGCTGTTGCCGGTGATGGACCTGAGCAGCTTCTTTGGGCTGGGCCATGTCGCCCCGGGCAAGCAGCGCCGGGTGCTGGTGCTGGACCATGAAGACCTGTTCGTCGGCCTGCTGGTGGACGAGGTGCTTGGCCTGCAGCACTTTGCCCTCGACAGCCTGCAACTGTCGCCGCCGCAGCCGCTGATCCGCGCTGCTGCACGCTTTGTGCAGGGGCACTTCCCGCGTGAACGCAACTGGGCGATCTTCAGCCCCTTCGCCCTGGCCCAGGCGCCGGGCTTTCTCGATGTGGCGTTATAGGACCTGCGAACGTGAACAAGCCTGCCACCCCCGTCACAGCCACCACCGTGACCCCACGTACCCGCAGTATCGCGCAGATCACTGTGCTGTTCCTGATCCTGATCCTGTCGATCATCCTGCTGTTCGCCAACTTCGCCTACCTCAATACCCAGTCCAACTACGACAAGCAGTACATCGGCCATGCCGGCGAACTGCGCGTGCTGTCGCAGCGCATTGCCAAGAACGCCACCGAGGCGGCCACCGGCAAAGCCCTGGCGTTCAAGCTGCTGTCGGATTCACGCAACGATTTCGAGCGGCGCTGGGGCTACCTGCGCCAGGGCGACAAGTCCACCGGCTTGCCGCCGGCACCGGTCTCGGTGCGTGACGAGATGGAAGCGGTACGCCGCGACTGGGAAAACCTGCGCAAGAACACCGACACCATCCTGGCCAGCGAGCAAACCGTGCTGTCGCTGCACCAGGTGGCGGCGACCCTGGCCGAGACCGTGCCGCAGTTGCAGGTGGAGTACGAAAAGGTCGTCGAGATCCTGCTGCAGAGCGGCGCCCCGGCCAACCAGGTGGCGGTGGCCCAGCGCCAGCTTTTGCTGGCCGAGCGTATCCTTGGCTCGGTCAATACCGTGCTGGCCGGCGACGATACGGCAGCCCAGGCAGCGGATGCCTTCGGCCGCGATGCCGGGCGCTTCGGCCAGGTGCTGGAGGGCATGCTCAACGGCAACGCGACCATTCAGGTGACCCGTGTTGCAGATGCCGACGCCCGTGCCCGGCTGGCCGAAATTGCCGAGTTGTTCCAGTTCGTAGCCGGCTCGGTGGATGAAATCCTCGAAACCTCGCCCGAGCTGTTCCGGGTACGCGAGGCGGCAGGCAATATCTTCAGCCTGTCGCAAACCCTGCTCGACGAGGCCTCGCACCTGGCCAACAGCTTCGAGAACCTGGCGGGCGGGCGCACCCTCGATACCGTGGGTGGCTATGCCCTGGGCCTGCTGGCGCTGGCCTCGATCATCCTCATTGGCCTGGTCATGGTGCGCACCACCAACCGCCAGTTGCGCGAGACGGCAGAAAAGAACGAACGCAACCAGCAGGCGATCATGCGCCTGCTCGACGAAATCGAAGAGCTGGCCGATGGCGACCTGACGGTGACTGTCTCGGTGACCGAAGACTTCACCGGCGCCATTGCCGACTCGATCAACTATTCCGTAGACCAGTTGCGCGACCTGGTTGCCACCATCAACCACAGTGCGGTGCAGGTTGCCGCTGCCGTGCAGGATACGCAGAACACCGCACGCCAGTTGGCCAAGGCCTCCGAGCACCAGGCCGAGCAGATCAGCGAAGCCTCCGAGGCGGTTGGCGACATGGTCGAGTCGATCGACCGGGTTTCCGCGCACGCCTATGAGTCGGCCAAGGTGGCCGAGCGCTCGGTGGCCATCGCCAACAAGGGCAACGAGGTGGTGCACAACACCATCAACGGCATGGACAACATTCGGGAGCAGATCCAGGACACCGCCAAACGGATCAAGCGCCTGGGCGAGTCTTCCCAGGAAATTGGCGACATCGTCAGCCTGATCGACGACATTGCCGACCAGACCAACATCCTCGCCCTGAACGCGGCAATCCAGGCCTCGCTGGCCGGTGAGGCCGGCCGTGGTTTCGCCGTGGTGGCCGACGAGGTGCAACGCCTGGCCGAACGCTCGTCGTCGGCCACCCGCCAGATCGAGGCGCTGGTGCGCACCATTCAGGCGGACACCAACGAGGCCGTGATCTCCATGGAGCAGACTACCGCCGAAGTGGTGCGCGGCGCCCGCCTTGCCCAGGATGCCGGGGTGGCGCTGGCCGAGATCGAAGGCGTGTCGCAGAACCTTGCCGACCTTATCCACAGCATTTCCGATGCCGCCCAGTTGCAGACCTCGTCGGCCGGGCAGATCTCCCACACCATGGCGGTGATCCAGCAGATTACCGCGCAAACCTCCGCCGGCTCTGGCGCCACCGCCGACAGCATCCGCCACCTGGCGCGCATGGCCAGCGAGATGCGCCGTTCGGTGTCCGGTTTCACCTTGCCGCCACCTGCTGAGCCCAAGTGAAGCGGCCAGTTGATAAGCCGTACCGATGAGCCCGACTGATGACCAGCGCTGAGGAGTACCCATGGCCGTAACAGCACCAAGCCCCGAGCGCCACGACACGGTGGCGCTGGCCTGGACCAAGGCGGCCATCCTCGACTGCCTGGGCCAGGCGCGCCAGGCCCTGGAGCGCTTTGCCGGCGAGCCGGGCGACCTGTCGATGCTGGCCTTCGTGGTCGACAACCTGCACCAGGTGCACGGTTGCCTGCGCATGCTGGAACTACGGGGCGCCACACGCCTGGCCGAGGAGCTGGAGCTGTTCGCCAAGGCCTTGGCCGAAGGCCAGGTCAGCCCGCGGGGCGATTGCCTGGGTGCGCTGTTCCGTGGTCTTGAGCAACTGCCGTCCTACCTCGAGCGCTTGCGCGGCGCGCGCCACGATCTGCCCCTGGTGATGCTGCCGCTGCTCAACCAGTTGCGCGGCTGCCGTGGCGTCGAGCCGCTGGCCCAGGCCAGCCTGATCAGTGGCGCCGCGCAACGCTTTGCCGGCTCCGACGACCTGGCCAATCTCGACCTGTCGCTGGGCAACTGGCGCGACCAGTTGCAGGCCGGGCCGGGCCGGGATGCCTTGCGCTCGGTGGTGAGCGCGCTGTGCGACGACCTGATGCGCATCAAGGAACGCCTCGACCAGTTCGTGCGCGGTGACCGTCAGCACAGCGAGCAACTCGACGCCTTGCTGGCGCCACTGCGTCATGTGGCCGACACCCTGGCCGTGCTGGGTTTCCAGCAACCGCGGCGGGTGATCATCGACCAGGTGCTGGCATTGCAGGCCTTGGCCGAGGGTGAGCGGGCCGTGGACGACGCCGTCCTGATGGATGTGGCAGGGGCGCTGCTGTACGTCGAGGCCACACTCAATGGCATGGTCGGCCCGCTGGAAGAAAACGGCCAGGGCGGCCTGCCCGGCTCGGACCTGGCCGAGATTCGCCAGCTGGTGCTGAGCGAGTCGCTGAACGTGCTGCAGCAGGCCAAGGACTTGATTGGCGATTGCCTGGAGTCCGGCTGGCCGCGCCAGCGCCTGCAACCCTTGCCGGGCTTGTTGCAGCAGATTCGTGGGGCACTGACGATGTTGATGCTGCCTGCCGTGGCCGAGCTGTTTGCCGGCTGTGCCGGCTATGTGCAGCGCTGGCTGCAGCACCTCGAAACGGAGCCGCCCGCCGATGAGTTGGCCCACCTGGCCGAGGCCCTGAGCGCCGCTGAATGCTACCTGCAATGGCGCGTGGCCGACCCGTTGGCCGATGGCCAGCCCTTTATCGACATGGCCCGGGCCAGCCTGGCAGCGCTGGGGGTGCACTGTACGCAGGTCGAAGCCAGCGCCGGCCTGGATGACAGCGGCGATGGCATTGATGACGAACTGCGCGAGGTGTTCCTCGAAGAGGCCGGTGAACTGCTGCCGGAAATCGAGCGCCACTGGCTGCGCTGGCGTGCCGACAACCAGCAACGTGAAGCGCTGGGCGAAGTGCGGCGGGCGCTGCATACGCTAAAAGGCAGTGGGCGCATGGTGCACGCCGAGGCCGTGGCCGAACTGGTCTGGGGCGCCGAGCACCTGCTGAACCGGGTACTCGAAGGCCGCAGCGTGCTCAGCCCGGAAGGCGTGGTGGCCCTGCAGCAGGCCTTTGTCCAACTGCCCGACCTGCTGGCCGACTTTGCCGCTGGCCAGCTGCCGCAATTGAGCGAAATCGAACAGCTGGCCGGGCACCTGCATGCCCTGGCCGAGAATGATGCACCGGCGGCTGCCGATCTCGACGGCCTCGACCCGCAGTTGCTGGATATTTTTCGGGCTGAAGCGCAGGGCCACCTGGCCAGCCTCGACGCTTTCCTGCAGGCTGCCGATGGCCATGGCACGCCGGTCAGTGATGGCCTGCAACGTGCCCTGCACACGCTCAAGGGCAGTGCTGCCATGGCCGGTGTGATGCCGATCGCCGAACTGGCCACAGCCTTCGACCGCCTGGTTCGTGAGTACAAGGGCCATCAGTTGCCCCTGCAAATGGCCGAGGTCGAATGGCTGGAGGCCGCACGCGCGTTGTTCCACCTTGGCCTGGCGCAACTCGACAGCGCGCCGCTGGCAGCCATCCCCGGCGCCGCGGAGCTGATCGAACAGGTTGGCCAGGCCGTGGACGAACGCCTGGCCAACCTGCATCACGACCCGCAGCACGCACGGCGCGGCAAGCGCGACCCACAGCAGGTCGCCAGTTTCCTGGCCCAGGCCATGGACATCCTGCTCAATGCCGAATCACTGCTGTCACGCTGGCAGCAACAGCCCGGTCAGCGTGATGCGCTGGACACCCTGCTCGATGAAATGACCACGTTGGGCCATGCCGCGCACTTGGCCGACCTGTGGCAGATGGATGACGTGTGCGAGGCCTTGCTCGACCTGTACGGCGCCGTGGAGGAGGGCAGCCTGCCCGCCGACGCACGCTTCTTCGCCCAGGCACAGCAAGCCCATGAAGCCCTGCTGGACATGCTCGACGAAGTGGCGGCCGGGCAGGATATCCCGCCGCGCCCGGCGCTGGTCGACGGCCTGCGCCAGCTGCTGGACCAAGCCCTGGCGCCGGATGCCACCGGCCTGGTGGGTATCGACTCGGTGACGCCGCTGCACCCGGACATGGACCTGGCCGATTCCCTGGGCCTGGGGCTGCCACGCCCGCCCTTGTTGCCGGAGGTAGTCGAGGCGCCGCTTGAAACGCCGGAAAACCCCGGCGAAGAGCTGCTGGAAGTGTTCCTCGAAGAAAGCTCGGACATCGTCGAGAGCGCCGCCGCAGCCCTGGCCCGCTGGCAAGCCGACCCGCGCAATAGTGTCGAGGTGGACAACCTGATGCGCGACCTGCACACCCTCAAGGGCGTGGCGCGCATGGTCGAGATTGCCCCAATCGGCGACCTGGCCCACGAGCTGGAATTTCTCTACGAACTGCTGGCTGCCGGCCGTCTGCCTCCGAGTGCGCCGCTGTTCGCGCTGCTGCAGAACTGCCACGACCGCCTGGCGCACATGCTCGATGCCGTGCGCCTCGGGCAGCCGCTGCATGCCGCCACGGCACTGATCGACTACATTCGCAACTTCAGCAGCGCTGCGTTGACCGACAGTGCCGCCGGGCAAGGGCCGCAAGAGGCTACCAGCGCCGAGGTGCCGGCTGCGGCGCCGGAGCGGGCGCCGGGCGACATGGTCAAGGTCGATGCCGAGCTGCTCGACGACCTGGGCAACCTGGCCGGGGAACACTCGATCATCCGTGGGCGCATCGAGCAGCAGGTCAACGATGCGCAGTTCACCCTCAACGAAATGGAAACCACCCTTGAGCGCATGCGCGACCAGTTACTGCGCCTGGACATCGAGACCCAGGGGCGGATCTCCAGCCGGCAGCCGTTCGAAGGCGATGCCTATGACGACTTCGACCCGCTGGAACTGGACCGCCACTCGCAGTTGCAGCAGCTGTCGCGAGCGCTGTTCGAGTCCGCCTCGGACCTGCTCGACCTGAAGGAAACCCTGGCCCAGCGCGCCCACGAGGCCTACAGCCTGCTGCAGCAGCAGGCGCGGGTGAACAGCCAGTTGCAGGAAGGCCTGACGGCCACCCTGATGGTGCCGTTCGAACGCCTGGTGCCACGCTTGCAGCGGGTGGTGCGGCAGGTGGCCAGCGAACTGGGCAAGCAAGTGGAACTGGTGGTCGGCAACGCCGAGGGCGAACTGGACCGCAGCGTGCTCGAGCGCATGGTGGCGCCGCTGGAGCATATGCTGCGCAACGCCGTCGACCATGGCCTGGAAAGCCGCGAAATGCGCCTGGCCGCGGGTAAGCCGGAGCAGGGCACCATTCACCTGAACCTGCTGCACGAAGGCGCCGATATCGTCATCGAAATGACCGACGACGGCGCCGGAGTGCCGCTGGAGGCGGTGCGGCGCAAGGCCATCAAGCGCGGCCTGCTGGACCCGCAGGCGCACTTGAGCGACCACGAGATCCTGCAGTTCATCCTGCGCCCGGGCTTTTCCACCGCTGAGAAAATCACCCAGATTTCCGGGCGCGGCCTGGGCATGGATGTAGTACACGAAGAGGTCAAACAACTGGGCGGTTCGATGAGCATCGAGTCGGCCCAGGGCAAAGGCGCGCGTTTCCTGATCCGTCTGCCGTTCACCGTGTCGATCAACCGTGCGCTGATGGTGCACCTGGGCGAAGAGCAGTACGCCATCCCGCTCAACACCATCGAGGGGATTGTCCGTGTACCGCCGACAGAGCTGGCGGCCTGCTACCAGCTGGATTCGCCGCGTTACGTTTACGCGGGCCATTCCTACGAGCTGCGTTACCTGGGCGAGTTGCTGCAAGGCATGCCGCGCCCAGCCTTGCTGGGCCAGAGCGTGCCGCTGCCGGTGTTGCTGGTGCATGCCAAGGAACAGTCGTTCGCCATCCAGGCCGACGCCCTGTCGCCTAGCCGCGAAATTGTGGTGAAGAGCCTGGGGCCGCAGTTTGCTGCGGTGGCCGGGCTGTCGGGTGCGACGCTGCTGGGCGATGGCCGGGTGGTGCTGATTCTCGATCTGCTCGGTCAACTGCGTGGCCAGCAGCGCCGCCTGGCGCGCTTGCCCGGTGGTGGCAGCCAGCGCCAACTGCTCGGGCCCGCACCGCGCCGCGCCTTGCTGGTGATGGTGGTGGACGACTCGGTAACGGTGCGCAAGGTCACCAGCCGCCTGCTGGAGCGCCACGGCATGAGTGTGCTCACGGCCAAGGACGGGGTCGATGCCATGGCCCAGCTGGAGGAACACCGCCCCGACGTGTTGCTGCTGGATATCGAAATGCCGCGCATGGACGGTTTCGAGGTGGCCACGCGGATTCGCCGTGATGAGCGGTTGAAAGACCTGCCGATCATCATGATCACCTCGCGCACCGGGCAGAAGCACCGCGACCGCGCCATGGCCATCGGCGTCAACGAATACCTAGGCAAGCCGTACCAGGAGTCGCTGCTGTTGCAGAGCATTGCCCACTGGAGCCAGACCCATGCTTGAACTGATTGCCGGCCAGCGCAGCAGCCTGACCGGGCTGTTGCTGCCGTTGGGTGACCGCACCCTGGTGCTGCCCAACGTGGCGGTTGCCGAGTTGAGTGGCCAGCGCAACCTCGTGTGCCAGCATGGCGACCCGGCCTGGCACCTGGGCTGGATCGACTGGCGCCAGCAACGCCTGCCACTGATCGGCTTCGAGGCGGCTTGCGGCGGTGAGACACCCTGCGGGGAGCGAGCGCGGGTGGTGGTGCTGAATGCCTTGGGTGATACCGGCCTGCGCTACCTGGCGCTGTTACTGCAGGACATTCCGCGCTCGTGCAAGCTCGACAGCCAGTTGAACTACGTGGACGTGGCGCTGGGCCGTCTGGAGCTGGCGGCGGTGCAGGTGGGCGAGCAGGTGGCGCGGGTGCCGGACCTTGCCGGGCTGGAAAGGCTGGTGCGTGACGCGGAACTGCAACCAGAGCTTGGGTAGGATGTGAAGCGGATGGCCCTTTCGCGGGTAAACCCGCTCCTACAACAGTACGCGTAACGAGTGTAGGAGCGGGTTTACCCGCGAAAGGGCCGGAACAGACATCATCAGGAACCCAGCCCATCTCAGGAGGTCTGTGTTTGCATGTATTACGGTGAACGCTTCAACGCCTGGACCCACCTGGTCGGTGCCGTCTTGGCCTGTATCGGTGCCATCTGGCTGATCGTGGTCGCGGGCCTGCAAGGCGACCCGTGGAAGATCGTCAGTTTCTCCATCTACGGCAGCACGTTGCTGTTGCTGTACAGCATCTCCACCCTGTACCACAGCACCCGCGGGCGGGCGAAGGTGATCATGCGCAAGCTCGATCACCTGTCGATCTACCTGCTGATCGCCGGTAGCTACACGCCGTTCTGCCTGGTCAGCCTACGCGGCCCTTGGGGCTGGAGCCTGTTTGGCGTGGTCTGGGGGCTGGCGGTGATCGGCATGCTGCAAGAGATCAAGCCGCGTTCCGAGGCGCGGATCCTGTCGATCATCATTTACGCGGTGATGGGCTGGATCGTGCTGGTGGCGGTCAAGCCGCTGCTGCACACGCTGGGTACTGCCGGCTTTGCCTGGCTGGCTGCCGGCGGCGTGTTCTACACCGTCGGCATCATCTTCTTCGCCCTCGACAGCCGCTTGCGCCATGCGCATGGCATCTGGCACTTGTTCGTGATTGTCGGCAGCCTCATGCACTTCGTGGCCGTTTCGTTCTACGTGCGTTAGTTAAAAGTCGCCCCACAACTGTTGGGCCACTGACAGTGCCACCACCGGCGCGGTCTCGGTGCGCAGCACACGTGGGCCAAGGCGTGCAGCGTGGAAACCGGCAGCCTTCGCCTGCTCGACCTCCGCCTCGCTCAGGCCACCTTCGGGGCCGATCAGGAAGGCCAGGGTCGCAGGCTTTTCATGGCGGGTAAGCGGCTCGGCCACCGGGTGCAGCACTAGCTTCAAATCAGCCTGGCTGCTGCTTAGCCACTCGGCCAGAGGCACTGGCGGGTGGATGACTGGCAAGGTCGAGCGGCCGCATTGTTCGCAGGCGCTGATTGCCACCTGGCGCCAATGGGCCAGGCGTTTGTCGGCGCGCTCGTCCTTCAGGCGCACTTCGCAGCGTTCGCTGACGATCGGGGTGATTTCGTTGGCGCCCAGTTCGGTGGCCTTCTGGATCGCCCAGTCCATGCGCTCGCCACGCGACAGGCCCTGGCCGAGGTGGACGTGCAGGGGGGAGTCGGCCTGGCCGGTAAAAGCCTGGTCAAGGCTGACGCGCACGGTTTTCTTGCCCACTTCGAGCAGTTGGCCGCGGTATTCCTGGCCGCTGCCGTCAAACAGCTGCACGGCGTCGCCGGCGGCCATGCGCAGCACGCGGCCGATGTAGTGGGCCTGGGCCTCGGGCAGGTCATGCTCGCCAAGGCTCAGGGGGGCGTCGATGAAGAAGCGGGACAGTCTCATGGGTTTGCTCGGACGAAAGGGATCAGGTGACCGTTGTAGGAGCGGGTTTACCCGCGAATACGATGGTGGACTCACCGACGCATTCGCGGGTGAACCCGCTCCTACAAGGGTTCGGCGGCGGACTTTCGGGCTTAGCCCGGGTCGCGGAAGTCGGGGTGGAAGTTGGCCGGCACCGCCACGCTGACGCTGTCGCGGGTGGCAATGTCGATGCCTTCGCTGGCCACCTCGGCCAGGAAGTCGATCTGCTCCGGGGTAATCACGTACGGCGGCAGGAAGTACACCACGCTGCCCAGTGGCCGCAGCAGGGCACCACGGCTCAGGGCATGCTCGAAGACTTTCAGGCCACGCCGCTCCTGCCACGGGTAGGCAACCTTGCCCGCCTTGTCCTGCACCATCTCGATGGCCAGGGCCATGCCGGTCTGGCGGATTTCGGCCACGTGGGCATGGTCGGCCAGGTGTGCTGTGGCGCTGGCCATGCGCGTAGCCAGGGCCTTGTTGGCCTCGATCACGTTGTCTTGTTCGAAGATGTCGAGGGTAGCCAGCGCTGCTGCGCACGCCAGTGGGTTGCCGGTGTAGCTGTGCGAGTGCAGGAACGCGCGCAAGGTCGGGTAGTCGTCGTAGAACGCCTGGTACACCTTGTCGGTAGTCAGGCAGGCAGCCAGCGGCAGGTAACCGCCGGTGAGGGCTTTGGAAAGGCACAGGAAGTCCGGGCGGATGCCAGCCTGTTCGCAGGCGAACATCGTGCCGGTGCGGCCGAAGCCCACGGCAATCTCGTCGTGGATCAGGTGCACGTCGTAGCGGTCACAGGCCTCGCGCAGCAGCTTGAGGTATACCGGGTGGTACATGCGCATGCCGCCGGCACCCTGGATCAGCGGCTCCACGATCACTGCCGAAATGCTTGCATGGTGCTCGGCCAGGGTCTGCTCCATGGCCTGGAACATGTTGCGCGAGTGCTCCTCCCAGCTCATGCCCTCGGGGCGCAAGTAGCAGTCCGGGCTTGGGACTTTGAGGGTGTCGAGCAGCAGCGCCTTGTAGGTTTCGGTGAACAACGGCACATCGCCCACCGACATCGCGGCAATGGTTTCACCGTGGTAGCTGTTGGTCAGGGTGACGAAGCGCTTCTTGTCCGGCTTGCCGACGTTCTGCCAGTAATGGAAGCTCATCTTCAGTGCCACTTCGATGCACGACGAACCGTTGTCGGCATAGAACACCCGGTCGAGCCCGGCCGGGGTCATGGCCACCAGGCGCTCGGACAGTTCGATTACCGGCTGGTGGCTGAAGCCGGCCAGGATCACGTGCTCCAACTGGTCGACCTGGTCCTTGATGCGCTGGTTGATACGTGGGTTGGCATGGCCGAACACGTTGACCCACCAGCTGCTCACTGCATCCAGGTAGCGCTTGCCCTCGAAGTCCTCCAGCCACACGCCTTCGCCGCGCTTGATCGGGATCAGCGGCAGCTGCTCGTGATCTTTCATCTGGGTGCAGGGGTGCCACAGGACCTTGAGGTCGCGTTGCATCCACTGATCATTCAGGCCCATGGGCACTTCTCCTGGCTTTGCGGCGTGGTTCGACCGCGTAAGCCTAAGCAATGCCGCCGGGCAGGACAACCGCCGCCTTCAGTGGCGGCGGGTGCCGGTCCATTCAAGGCTGCGGATATGGACGGTGCCTGCATGCGAAGTAGAGATGGTCAGGCGCCGGAATGGTCCTTCGATCACTTGATGATAGGGCTGCGTCGCAATGGGCCCGGGGCGCAGGTCGCGAAAGCCGCTGCCTTCGAGGGTGAGCCAGTAGAAGTTGCGTGGGGCAGGGGCGACCAGATCGTATTCAAGGTTCTCGGCATCGAACAGCATGCACAGGTCGTCGCAAAGGAAGTCGCTGACAACGTAGTACTCCATGCGCAGGCACTCGACTTCTTGGGCAAAGCGTATTTCCACATCGCTATGTTCGCCAATGACCAGTTCGGTGCCATCCTCGCCTTTGAACGCCTCATGGAAACCAGTCCACGATGTGCTGTTGGAGCGGATACTCAGGCCCGATTCGGTACGCAGTGTCTGCTTGTGCCAGAGAAACTGCCGCTCTATATGCTGGAAATGCTCCTCGAATATCATGCGCATGCCCTCCTGGCGGGGCGTGTGGCCATCTTCGCCAGCTTGGCCTGCCAGTGTGTGACATGGCTACTGGCAAAAATGTCAGTTGCCAAAGGCACTTGATGTCACTGCGCTGGCAGGGTGGTCACACCTGACGTATTCTTAACGCATCTCTCTGGGGCATTCCTGCCTCTCCCCGTTTCTGTAACCCCTGACTCGGAGTTCGCCGACATGGCTGCTGCTTGGGTGCGCCTGTGCGCGTTGGTATTGATTGGTGTGTCCAGTGGTGCGGCGCTGGCAAAGGACAAAACGCCCACCGCGATTGTGGTGGGTGGCGGCATGGCAGGCCTTACGGCAGCCTATGAGCTGCAGAACAAAGGCTGGCAGGTGACCCTGCTGGAAGCCAAGTCGGGCATGGGCGGGCGCTCGGGCCTGGCGACCAGCGAGTGGATCGGCAACGCCAAGGCGCAACCGGTGCTCAATCAGTACCTGGACCGTTTCAAACTTGAAACACTGCCAGCACCCGAATTTGTACGAACCCCCGGTTACCTGATCGACGGCGAGTATTTCAGTGCCACCGACCTGGCCGCCAAGCAGCCAGCTACCGCCGAGGCGCTAAAGCGTTACGAGAAAACCCTCGACGACCTGGCCCGCTCGATTGATGACCCGCTGAACCCACAGGCTACCAGCACGCTGTTCGCCCTCGACCAGATCAACGTCTCCACCTGGCTGGACAAGCTGCAGTTGCCCGCCACTGCCCGCCAGCTGGTGAACCAGCAGATCCGTACCCGCTACGATGAACCGTCGCGCCTGTCGCTGCTGTACTTCGCCCAGCAGAACCGCGTATACCGCGGCGTCAGTGACCGCGACCTGCGCGCCGCGCGCCTGCCTGGCGGCAGCCCGGTGCTGGCCCAAGCCTTCGTCAAACAGCTGAAGACCATCAAGACCAGTTCGCCGGTGACCGCCATTGTCCAGGACAAAGACGGCGTCACGGTCAAAGTTGGCAGTGTCGGCTATCAAGCCGATTACCTCGTCATGGCCGTGCCGCTGCGCGCGCTGGCCAAGATCCAGATGACCCCGGGTCTGGACAGCAAGCACTTGGCGGCGCTGAAAGGCACCAACTATGGCTGGCGCGACCAGCTGATGCTCAAGTTCAAAAAGCCGGTATGGGAAAGCCGTGCACGCATGTCGGGCGAAATCTTCAGTAACACCGGCCTCGGCATGCTGTGGATCGAGCCGGCGCTCAAGGGTGGTGCCAACGTGGTGATCAACTTGTCCGGCGACAACGCCCGCCTGCTGCAGGCCTTCGGTGACAAGCAGATGGTTGACCAGGTATTGATCCGCCTGCATGCCTTCTACCCGCAGGCGCGTGGTGCCTTTACCGGTTACGAGGTCAAGCGCTACAGCGTCGATGCCGGTACCGGCGGTGCCTACCTGGCCTACGGCCCAGGGCAGATCAGCAAGTTCTGGCGCCTGTGGGAGCGCCCGGTGCAGCGCATCACCTTCGCCGGTGAGCACACCGACGCCCTCTACCCGGGCACCCTGGAAGGCGCCCTGCGCAGTGGCCAGCGCGCCGCCAGCCAGGCACAGGACCTGCTGGCCGGCAAGTCGTTCGACCCCGCCAAGGCGGTGCCGGTTGCGGCCGCTGCAGCGGCAGGCGCGGCGGCTGCGAAAGAGCGCAAGGGCGGGTTCTTCTCGAACATGTTTGGTGGTTCGTCCGACAAGGCCGAAAAAGCCGATTCTGCGCCGGTCAAAGCGGAGTCCAAGCCAGCCGATGAGGCCAAGCAGGATAAGCCTGGGTTCTTCAAGCGGCTGTTTGGCGGGGGGGATAAACCTGAGGTGAAGGCCGAGCCGATTGCCAAGGCCGAAGAAGTGGCGCCGGTGGTTGCGCCGGCGCCGGCGCCGGCGCCTGCACCTGCACCGGTTGCCCCAGCACCCGTGGCCAAGGATACCCCCGACAAGCCTGCAGCGACCAAGGTTGCCCCGGCCAAGCATGCACCGGCGCACAAGCCAGCGCACAAGCCAGCCGAGACCAAGAAGGCTACCGCCAAGTCTGAACCGGCCAAAAAGCCTGTAGCTAATACCCAGGCCAAGGCTGGTTGATCTATAGGCAGTGCTGGCCCTTTCGCGGGTAAACCCGCTCCTACAAGGATGGCGCGTTCCTGTGTAGGAGCGGGTTTACCCGCGAAGAGGCCGGCACTGACAACCCCGAACTCTGCGTCTATCGTTAATGTTTCCTTAATGGGAAGCTTACAGAATACATATCGGATTTCTCGATAATCCGAAGCAATTTTTTCCGCTTTTATTCGATACGTTACGCGTTAGTCTGTGTACAGCTTTCACGGGGAAACACGCCAACATGCAACTGCGCAATTCACCTTCTCGCTACGGCGTGGTCAGCATCGTCCTGCACTGGGGCGTTGCGCTGGCAGTCTTCGGCCTGTTCGGCCTGGGCCTGTGGATGGTCGGCCTCGACTACTACAGCCCATGGCGTAAATCAGGGCCGGACCTGCACAAGAGCATCGGCCTGGTGCTGTTGGCGGTAATGCTGTTGCGCGTGGTCTGGCGCTTCATCAGCCCGCCACCCCCGGCACCGGCCAGCCATGGCGCACTCACCCGTACGGCGGCCAAGCTGGGCCATCTGGCGCTTTATGTCGGGCTGTTCGCCGTCATGGGCGCGGGTTACCTGATTTCCACCGCCGATGGCGTCGGCATTCCGGTGTTCGGCCTGTTCGAAGTGCCGGCCCTGATCAGCGACCTGCCTGACCAGGCAGACGTGGCGGGTGTAATTCATTTGTGGCTGGCCTGGGGCCTGGTGATTTTTGCCGTGCTGCATGCCCTGGCTGCACTCAAGCACCATTTCATCGACCGTGACGCGACCCTGACCCGTATGCTGGGCCGCAAAGCTTGACTCTCAACCTCAATTGCATAGGAAGGAACAGGATGTTGAAAAAGACTTTTGCCGCTCTGGCGCTCGGTACCGCTCTGCTCTCCGCTGGCCAGGCCATGGCTGCCGAGTACAAGATCGACAAGGAAGGCCAGCACGCGTTCGTTGACTGGAAAATCAGCCATCTGGGCTACAGCTTCATCCACGGTACCTTCAAGGACTTTGACGGCAACTTCACGTGGGACAGCGCCAAGCCTGAAGCCAGCAAGATCAACGTCGACCTGAAAACCGCCAGCCTGTGGTCGAACCACGCCGAGCGTGACAAGCACATCGCCAGCGCCGACTTCCTCGACGTGAAAAAGTACCCGGACGCCAAGTTCATCTCCACCAGCGTCAAATCGACCGGCGAGAAGACTGCTGACGTATCCGGCGACCTGACCCTGCACGGCGTGACCAAGCCGGTCACTTTCAAGGCTACCTTCAACGGTGAAGGCAAGGACCCATGGGGCGGCGAGCGCGCTGGTTTCAACGCCACCACCACGCTGAACCTGAACGACTTTGGTATCAAGGGCCCAGGCCCGACTTCGCAAACCCTGGACCTGGATATCAGTGTTGAAGGTGTGAAGCAGAAGTAATACTTACCTGCTGAAAGCCGAGGGGGCTGCTTTGCAGCCCTATCGCGACACGAGGCCGCTCCTACAGGGGTTACGCATTTCCCTGTAGGAGCGGCCTTGTGTCGCGATAGGGCCGCAAAGCGGCCCCCTTGCTTTCTGTCAGCCCTTGCGGGTCAGCAGCGCCGGGCGCTCACCGCGCGGGCGGCTTGGCAGGTCGTCCAGCTGCTCAGGCGTCGGGAAACGGTCGAGCTTGGATTCCTTGCGGATGATCACCGGCTGTTTTTCCGGCTGGCGCGGGTTGCGCACAGCCGGCTCTTGCCGGGCAGCATCGTCACGGGCCGGGCGACCACGGCCAGCACCGCCGCCATCACGGCGGGCACCGCCCCCGTTGTTGGCGCGAGGCGGGCGTTTTTCGCCACTGGTGCTACCACCACTGCGCTGCTGGCCGCCATTGCGGGCCTGGCCCTGGCCACCGCCTGCGTTGCTGCGTTGGCCGCCACCTTGGGCTTGACCTTGCCCGGCACCCCCACCTGGGCGGCGATTGCGGCCTTGGCCTTTGCCTTGGTACGGGCTGACGTAGTCGGCACGGTTTCCGAAGTTGTCGACGTCGTCGTCCAGAAACTCTTCCGGGTCGCGGTCGGCGGTTACTTTCGGCGCGCTGCTGCTGGCCTGCTGCTGGCGCGGCTTCTTGTCACGCGGTTTGCGCGGCTGCTGTTGCTTGTCACCGCTCTTTTCCTTATCGGCCGGCTTCTCGGCAGCTGGCTGCTTGGCCTTGCCTTTATCCTTGCCTTTGTCCTTGCGGCCGCCGTTGGCGTCTTTGCCGCCTTCGCCACGAGCCTGCTGGTTGCGGCCACCACGGCCGTTGTTTTGCGGGCGCTCGCGTACTTCAGGCTTTTCGGCTTCAACCTGGCTGGCGTCGAAGCCCATCAGGTCGCCATCCGGGATGCGCTGCCGGGTGACGCGCTCGATGCTCTTGAGCAGTTTTTCTTCATCCGGCGCGACCATGGAAATGGCCTCGCCCGAACGACCGGCACGGCCGGTACGGCCAATACGGTGAACGTAGTCTTCCTCAACGTTCGGCAGCTCGAAGTTGACCACGTGCGGCAGCTGGTCGATGTCCAGGCCACGGGCAGCGATGTCGGTGGCAACCAGCACGCGTACGCTGTTGGCCTTGAAGTCGGCCAACGCCTTGGTACGGGCATTCTGGCTCTTGTTGCCGTGGATCGCGGCGGCGGTCAGGCCGTGCTTTTCCAGGTACTCGGCCAGGCGGTTGGCACCGTGCTTGGTACGGGTGAACACCAGCACCTGTTCCCAGGCACCCTGGGTAATCAGGTGCGCCAGCAGCGCGCGCTTGTGGCTGGCCGGCAGGCGATAGACGCGCTGCTCGATACGCTCGACGGTCGTGTTCGGCGGGGTGACCTCGATACGCTCCGGGTTGTGCAGGAGCTTGTCGGCGAGGTCGGTGATGTCCTTGGAGAAAGTGGCCGAGAACAGCAGGTTCTGGCGCTTGGCCGGCAGGCGGGCGAGTACCTTCTTGACGTCGTGGATGAAGCCCATGTCGAGCATGCGGTCGGCTTCGTCGAGCACCAGGATTTCCACGTGAGCCAGGTCGACCTTGCCTTGGCCGGCCAGGTCGAGCAGGCGGCCCGGGCAGGCGACCAGCACGTCAACGCCTTTGGCGATGGCCTGAACCTGCGGGTTCATGCCAACACCGCCAAAGATGCAGGCGCTGACCAGCGGCAGGTCACGGGCATAGACCTTGAAGCTGTCATGCACCTGGGCTGCCAGTTCGCGGGTCGGGGTCAGGACCAGCACGCGCGGCTGGCGCGGGCCATGGCGCTGCGACTTGTCGGGGTGGCCGGCCGGGAACAGGCGCTCGAGAATCGGCAGGGCAAAGCCGCCGGTCTTACCAGTACCAGTCTGGGCGGCAACCATCAGGTCGCGGCCTTGCAACACGGCGGGAATGGCCCGCTGTTGCACGGGGGTCGGCTGGGTATAGCCCGCAGCCTCGATAGCGCGGACAAGAGCCTCGGAGAGACCGAGGGAAGCAAAGGACATGGGCGATCCTGTTCTCGTTTGGGCTGGGCCCGTTTGGGATGTTCTGCCTGGCGCGACGGGCATCGGTGGGATGCGATCGCGTCCGGTCCAGCTGGGCTTTCACTGCACATCCGGGAAACGGAGGGTGGACGCGATGGGGCGTCGGTGCCGATCGGGATGCCTGTTGCGAGGCCGAGCGTCCGGGCGTGAGCCGGGCGGGAAGGCCCGAGTATAACAGAGCTATCGCGCTGTGCTGCTTTCCTGCTGCTCAACGGCGTTGAGAATGTTTTCGATGTCGCCTGTGTAGCGGTTGCTGATCGTCGCATAGGCCGGTTCCTGCTTGAAGCGCCGCAGCTCTTCGGCAAAGGCCACGGCCAATGCCTCGCGCCCGGGTTTGCGCACCAGGCCTAGATACTGGGTCTGCCGGCTGATCACCAGTGGCAACTCCTGAACTTGCCGTTGCAGGCCCAGATGGCCCAGCAGGTAGCGCCCGACCCGGCGGTCGGTAATTGCCAGATCGACCCGGCCCAGCAGCAGCTTGCCGAAATTGGCTTCGTGGGTGGGTGCGGCTTCACGCGTGAAATACGCGGCTTCGTTGAAGGAGGCGCCATAGGTGTAGCCGGGCGATGTGCCGACGGTGAGGCCGGCAAGGTCCTGCAACTGATCGACCGCATGGCGACGAGCGCTGGCCTGGAACAGGACGAATTCGACTTCCGACATGGGCTCTGCACCGTACACCAGGTAAGGTTGGCGAGCCTCGGTCTGGAAAATATCCAGAATGCCATCGGCCAGCCCCTGCTCGGCCATCGCCAGACAGCGCTTCCACGGCAGGAATTGCACCTCTACTTCGACGCCAAGGCGTGCGAATACTTGCCTGGCGACCTCGTAGTCGAGGCCATGGGGTTGGCCGTTGTGCTGGTACACATAGGGTGGCCAGTCGTCGGTGACCAGGCGCAGGCGTTCACCCAGAGCCGACGGGCTCAGGCAAGCGAGCAGCAGGATCCAGAACAGCCGGGCGATGAGTGGCATGGCCGGAGATTACGCGCTCGGCCGGAACATGGCCAGAGGCCCGGTATTTGGAGCGAGCCAGGCCCCTGTAGGAGCGGCCTTGTGTCGCGATCGGGCGCGCAGCGGCCGTAATTCAGGCGATGCGGTTTGCCTGGTAAACCGGGGCATCAGGTTTAGCGGCCGCTGCGCGCCCGATCGCGACGCAAGGCCGCTCCTACAGGGATCGCGCCAGCCAATGGGTTGGAGCTTAAGTTTGAGAAGACCTCAACAAATGCGCCTCGATATCCTTGCGCCGCTCGCCCAGCGACAAGCGCAACCCCGGGTGCCGCAGGCACTGGCGCAGCCGTTCAGGCTCCATGTGGCCATGGCGGGCATTGAGGTTTTCCAGGGCCTTGTCCCACCAGGCCGGTGCACAGGCGCGGTCAAATTCATTGGCGTAGGGGTAGCAGCCATACAGCAGCTCGCGGGCAAACTGGCGCTCGTGGCGGGGCAGGGTCAGGCTCAGGGCCTTGTAGCCCAGGCGATGCAGGGCCGGTGGCCGCGGCAACTGGTCGTTGACCAGGGCCACGTCGGCCAGCGCTGGCTGGTTTAGCGGGTCGTGGCCGTGCTTGCGCAGCCAGGCCTGGATCTTCGCGCGAAACTGCGCCTTGCGGCTCCAGTAGTGGTGAATCACATCGGTGCAATCGGCCACCTGTAGCTTGCGATAGGCCGCCACGGCCAGGCAGAACTCTTCGAGGGTATAGGCCTCGCGCGCCAAGGGGTGTAACTCATCCATCAGGGCGATGGACTGGTCCAGGGTAGCGGCGTCTTCGGCAGTAAGGCCGATCACCCCGGAGTTGATCAGTGGCATCTGGCAGTCGGCCAGGCCGCGGGACTGAAGAATGGTCAGCAGGCTCTTGTACAGCAGGCACTTCTGGTTCGCCCCGTAGCGCGGGCCGATGGCATTGCACAGCAGCTTGCCGGGCGCCACCCGGGCGAACAGTTGCAGCGGCGAGGTGCGGAAGAAGGTGTCGGTGTCGATCAGAACAGCCAGCGGGTATTGCTGCAGCACCTGACGCAACAGCACATGCTTGCTGCGAAAGTGATAACCGTGGGGGGCGTTCCAGGCCTGGCGCGTGGCCTCGTCCAGCCGATGAAGGGTAACGGGGAGCCTGGCATAGGGTTGCGGGTTGTCAGTGTAGACTTGGATATCCAAGGCTTCGCCTGCGGCCGGGCCCAGCTGGGCGAGGGCGCTGACGATGCTGAAGCAGGCTTCCTGATGGTAGGTTGCCGGGCCGAAAGCCAGGTAGACGAGCTGTGGGCGCGATGGCTGGGGGTGCTGCATGGCAGGCAAGACCTGTGTAACCCGGAAATGAATAAGGCTTTAGTCTATGACCAAAGCCTTAATTATTTCTTAAGCAGACCTTGCCAAAAGATTTCAGCGCGGCAGCTTGAGGTTGTTCCACAGCGCCAGGCTCGCTTCGGCCTGGTTCAGGGTATAGAAGTGCAGGCCTGGTGCGCCGCCTTGCAGCAGCTGTTCGCACATGCGGGTGATCACTTCTTCGCCGAAAGCCTGGATGCTGGCGGTGTCATCGCCATAGGCTTCCAGCTGCTTGCGGATCCAGCGCGGGATCTCGGCGCCACAGGCGTCGGAGAAACGCGCCAGCTTGCTGTAGTTGGTGATCGGCATGATGCCGGGTACCACCGGGATATCCACGCCCAGCTTCTGTGCGCGCTCGACAAAGTAGAAGTAGCTGTCGGCGTTGAAGAAGTACTGGGTGATGGCGCTGTCGGCACCGGCCTTTACCTTGTGCACGAAGTTGCCCAGGTCGGCCTCGAAGTTGCGCGCCTGTGGGTGCATTTCGGGGTAGGCGGCGACTTCCAGGTGGAAGTGATCAGCGGTTTCCTTGCGGATGAACTCGACCAGGTCGCTGGCGTAGCGCAGTTCGCCCGTGGCCATGCCCATGCCCGACGGCAGGTCGCCGCGCAGGGCAACGATGCGCTTGATGCCGGCGGCCTTGTACTCGGCCAGCAAGGCGCGCAGTTCGGCCTTGGTGTCGCCCACGCACGACAGGTGCGGTGCGGCAGGTACCTTCACTTCGTTTTCCAGCTGCAGCACGGTGTTCAGCGTGCGGTCGCGGGTCGAGCCACCGGCACCATAGGTGCAGGAGAAGAAGTCCGGGTTGCAGGCGGCCAGCTGGCGGGCCACGCCCATCAGCTTTTCGTGACCGGCGTCGGTCTTGGTCGGGAAGAACTCGAAACTGTAGCGGCGTTCTTGTGACATCAGGCGTTCCTCTGGCAGCGAGCTTCGAGCTTCGAGCTTCAAGCTTCAAGCTGCAAGTAAAAGCCAGATCGGTGATGGCCGGTCTGGCTTGGTCATCGTTCAAGATTTTTAGAGGCTTGAGCTACAAGCAGCAACAGCACGGTCTGCCTTTGCTTGCAGCTTGCAGCTTGCAGCTTGCAGCTTGCAGCTTCAAGCCTGCCGCTTAGTAACGGTAAGCGTGCGGCTTGAACGGGCCTTCGACGGTCACGCCGATGTAGTCGGCTTGCTGCTTGGTCAGTTGGGTGACCACGCCGCCGAAGCCGCGGACCATCTCCAGGGCCACTTCTTCGTCGAGCTTCTTCGGCAGCACTTCTACGGTCAGGCGCTCGGCTTTCTTCTCGGCCGACAGGTCGGCGAACTTCTGCTCGAACAGGAAGATCTGGGCCAGCACCTGGTTGGCGAACGAACCGTCCATGATGCGGCTTGGGTGGCCAGTGGCGTTGCCGAGGTTGACCAGGCGGCCTTCGGCCAGCAGGATCAGGTAGTCGTCGTTCTGCGGGTCGAAGCTGCCAGCGCCGGTACGGTGGATCTTGTGTACCTGCGGCTTGACCTCTTCCCAGGCCCAGTTCTTGCGCATGAAAGCGGTGTCGATCTCGTTGTCGAAGTGGCCGATGTTGCACACCACGGCACGCTTCTTCAGGGCCTTGAGCATGTTGGCGTCGCAGACGTTGACGTTACCGGTAGTGGTCACGATCAGGTCGATCTTGCCCAGCAGGGCCTTGTCGATGCTGGCTTCGGTGCCGTCGTTGATGCCGTCGATGAACGGCGAAACCAGCTCGAAGCCGTCCATGCAGGCCTGCATCGCGCAGATCGGGTCAACTTCGGTGACCTTGACGATCATGCCTTCCTGGCGCAGGGACTGGGCCGAACCCTTGCCCACGTCGCCGTAGCCGATCACCAGGGCCTGCTTGCCCGACAGCAGGTGGTCGGTACCACGCTTGATGGCGTCGTTCAGGCTGTGACGGCAGCCGTACTTGTTGTCGTTCTTGCTCTTGGTGACCGAGTCGTTGACGTTGATTGCCGGGACTTTCAGCTCGCCCTTGGCCAGCATGTCCAGCAGGCGGTGTACGCCAGTGGTGGTTTCTTCGGTCACGCCGTGCACGCGGTCCAGTACCTGTGGGTACTTCTTGTGCAGCAGTTCGGTCAGGTCGCCACCGTCGTCGAGGATCATGTTGGCGTCCCATGGCTGGCCATCCTTCAGGATGGTCTGCTCCAGGCACCACTCGTACTCTTCTTCGGTTTCACCTTTCCAGGCGAACACCGGGATACCGGCGGCGGCGATGGAGGCGGCGGCCTGGTCCTGGGTGGAGAAGATGTTGCAGGACGACCAGCGCACTTCGGCACCCAGGGCAACCAGGGTTTCGATCAGCACGGCAGTCTGGATAGTCATGTGGATGCAGCCCAGGATCTTCGCACCCTTGAGCGGTTGCTCGGTCAGGTACTTGCGACGCAGGCCCATCAGTGCAGGCATTTCCGATTCGGCGATGATGGTTTCGCGACGGCCCCAGGCGGCCAGGGAGATGTCGGCGACTTTGAAATCGGTAAAACCAGCAGGCATGTTTGCAGCGCTCATGAGAGCCTCCATTCGTAGTGTGCGAATGGGCGCCGTTGTGCGTTAAGCGCCCGCGAGAGCGAGCAACGCCCCATCCGAGCCTGACAGGCCTAGCCTGCTGCAGCGCCCCTCGGACAGGTGGCGGGCATGGCACCGCTGAGGGCAACCATGTAAAGCGGCGGAAATTATAGCCGCGCCCGCCGGCTTGCCCAAGGTTTTCTGTCGATTAATCGCGACGATAGTCGATGTTCAATGGAGCGATGGCGGCCGCTCTGCCATCATTGCTACACGTTAGCCAAGCAGGTCAGGAGTACAGATGAACTTTCACACCCGCAAGTGGGTTAAACCCGAAGACCTCAACCCCAATGGCACCCTGTTCGGTGGCAGCCTGTTGCGCTGGATCGATGAAGAGGCGGCCATCTACGCCATTGTCCAGCTGGGCAACCAGCGCGTGGTGACCAAGTACATGTCGGAAATCAACTTCGTCAGTGCATCGCGCCAGGGCGACATCATCGAACTGGGCATCACCGCCACCGAGTTCGGCCGCACCTCGATCACCCTCAAGTGCGAAGTGCGCAACAAGATCACCCGCAAGAGCATCCTGACCGTCGACAAGATGGTGTTCGTCAACCTGGGTGAAGACGGCTTGCCGGCGGCCCATGGGCGGACTGCGATCAAGTATGTGCAGGACCAGTTCCCGGATTCTGCGGTGGAATAGACATCTTGGGGCTGCTGCGCAGCCCATCGCGACACAAGGCCGCTCCTACAGGGGAACGCGATCTCTTGTAGGAGCGGCCTTGTGTCGCGATGGGCCGCAAAGCGGCCCCAAAATCTCAAGGCTGGGCACTGACCTTGCGCACCACCCGCCCAATGCTCAACCCCTGCACCAGAATCGACGACAGCACCACGATGTAGGTAATCGACAGCAGCAGGTCTCGCTCCTCGCCCAATGGCAGCGACAGCGCCAGGGCCACCGACACCCCGCCACGCAGGCCGCCCCAGGTCAGCACCCGCACCGTGCCTTTGGGCACTGGCCGCCAACGGCGCAGCAGCACGATCGCCGGCGCCACGGTCAGCAAGCGCGACAGCAGCACCGCCAATGCCAGTACGCCGCCGGCCGCCAGATGCATCCAGTTGAACGGCAGCAGCAACAGTTCCAGGCCGATCAAGGCAAACAGCAGGGCATTGAGCATGTCATCGATCAGCTCCCAGAAGCCGTCCATGTAGCGCCGGGTCATGTCGTTCATCGCCAGGTTGCGCCCCAGGTTGCCGATGATCAGGCCGGCCACCACCATGGCGATCGGCGCCGACACGTGCAGCTCGTAGCACATCGCCGAGCCACCGATCACCAGTGCCAGGGTCAGCATGACCTCCACCTGGTACTGCTCGACACTCTTGATCATGCGGTAGGTGGCGTAGCCGATCAGGCCACCAAACACCACGCCGCCAATGGCCTCGCGGGCGAACAGGATCGCCGTGTCCGTCATGCTTGGCGTTTCACCCAGCTGGATGATGCCCAGCAACACGGTGAACACCACCACTGCGGTGCCGTCGTTGAACAGCGACTCGCCAACGATGGTGGTTTTCAGCGGTTTGGGCGCATTGGCAGTACGCAGTGCGCCGAGCACGGCAATCGGATCGGTCGGCGAGATCAGCGCGCCGAACAGCAGGCAATAGATCAGTGGCACTTGCCAGCCGAACAGGGCAAACACCCAGTGCGACAGGTAACCGATGACCACGGTGGCAATCAGCACGCCGACGGTGGCCAGCAGGCCGATCGGCCAGCGGTAGCTGCGCAGGTCGGTGAGGTTGACGTGCAGGGCGCCGGCAAACAGCAGAAACGCCAGCATCCAGTGCATCAGCAGGTCGTTAAAGTCGATCTGGTTCATCAAGCCTTCGACGCGTTCTTCCAGGCCAGGGAAGCCGATCAGGCTCAGGCCTTGCAGAATCAGCGAAAACAGCAACGCCGTGACCATCACGCCGATGGCGGGGGGCAGGCCGATGAAACGGTAGTTCACATAGGTGAGCAGGGTGGTGAGGCAGATAAACGCGGCAACTAATTCAAGCATCCCGAATCCTGTAACAGTGGCTTCCAAGTCGTAACCCGAATGGCTCGGGCAGTTCTTTGATGACCTGGCGAGGGGTTCGGGACACAGGGTTTGACCAGAATTGTCGGAAACGTTCCGGGTTTTCACCGCTGGAGGGTGCCTTAAGGCGGCCAGGTGCCTGCCATAACATTTGCAGCGCCTGTGAGATCGAGCGCCGCCCGCGCGGCGCTTCGCGGGGCAAGCCCGCTCCCACAGTCTGTTTCGGGCCAGTCAATCCTGTGATTTCACCACTGTCCGTCTGGTTTGTTCCCTTCGATATTGAAGTGGGCGCGTTGCTTTTCTTCTGCCTTCAGTCATGCACCAAGGCGGACAGGGGAGGCCTCACAGGAGTAACTGGCCCGAAACAGACTGTGGGAGCGGGCTTGCCCCGCGAAGCGCCGCGCGGGCGGCGCTCGATCTCACAGGCGCTGAAATTCTCCCAGCGTACACATCGCAGGCAACCCGCAGCCCAACGCTATATATTCACTGCTATAAAAAAGCCATAAGGACAAAGGCGTGTTGGCAACATCCTTGGTGCTGGTCGCCGCCCTGCTGCATGCGACCTGGAATACCCTGATCAAATTCAGCGGCGAGCGCCTGTTGGTAATCGCCAGCATGGACACCGTCGCACTGGCCTTTGCAGTGCTGGCCGTGCCCTTCGTCGAGGTGCCACCAGGCAATATCTGGCCGTGGCTGATCGCCTCGGCGCTGGCCGAGCAGCTGTACCGCTACCTGCTGATCCAGGCCTACCGCGTGGGTGACCTGGGGCTGGTCTATCCTCTGATGCGCGGGCTGTCGCCGCTGGTGGTGCTGGGGCTGACCCTGGCCTTTGCCGGGGAGTCGCTGAGCCAGCAGCAGATCATCGGCATCCTGCTGATCCCTTGTGGCATGGCGTGCCTGCTGTGGCAGGGCGGTGGCGGTGACCGGCTGCCCTGGTCGATGCTACCGGTAGTGGCCCTGATTGGCCTGTGCATCGGTTGCTACACCTGGTTCGACGGGCAGGCGGTAACGCTTTGGGGTAAACCCTGGGACTACCTGGTGTGGCTGACCCTGCTCAGTGCCTGGCAATTCCCGCTGCTGGCCACTGTTGCGCGGCGGGCACCGTTCGTATTGTTCTGGCGCACCCAATGGCGCCTGGGGCTGGCGGTAGGGTTCTGCGTACTGTTCAGCTACGCCCTGGTGCTGTGGGCCATGCACCTGGGCTCGGTGGCCGAGGCGGCGGCACTGCGGGAGTTGAGCGTGATTCTGGTGGTATTGCTGGGCATGCGCTACCTGAAAGAACCTTTTGGCGGGCCGAGACTCCTAGCTTGCGGGCTGGTGTTGGCCGGCATGCTGGTAATGAAGCTTTGACCTCAAGACTGAACAAGGAGTCCTGCCTATGACCGTTGCCCTGTGGTGCATCCTGATTGCGCTGTTCTTGCCGCCGCTGTGTGCGTTGATCGCCAAGGTCAGTAGCGGCCGCTTCGGCTTGAAGGACAATCACGACCCGCGTGCCTTCCTCGATACCCTGTCCGGGCTACCACGGCGCGCGCATGCGGCCCAGCAAAACAGCTTCGAGGCCTTCCCGGCATTCGCCGCGGCGGTGCTGGTGGCGGATATCGTCGGTAATGCCGAGCAGGTAACCCAGGATGTGCTGGGGGTGATGTACATCACCAGCCGCTTGCTCTACATCATCTGCTACCTGGCCGACTGGGCTGCCTTGCGCTCGCTGGTGTGGTTTGCCGGGGTCGCGATCATTGTGGCGTTTTTTGTGGTTTCCATCTGACCTGTAGGAGCGGCTTTAGCCGCGAACACCGGCAAAGCCGGTGCCATGCACCGCGTGGTCTTCTTCGCGGCTAGAGCCGCTCCTACAGGGTGCGCGCGAGCGGTCAGGGAACCTTGGGTACCTCTGGCAGTGGCTGGCCCTTGGGCCACAGCATCCAGATCTGCCCCTGCTGCTTCATGTTCCCGGCCAGCTCACCGGCCTGCGGCCCGGTACCCCAGAACAAGTCAGCACGCACCTCACCGGCAATCGCCCCGCCCGTGTCCTGAGCGCCCACCGGGCGCACCACTGGCGAGCCATCCGGGCGGGTGGTGGACAACCACAACAAGCTACCCAGCGGAATCACCTTGCGGTCGATGGCCACGCTATAACCTGCGGTCAGCGGCACGTTCAGCGAGCCGCGCGGGCCTTCGTTGCTGTCCGGGCGGGTGCTGAAGAACACGTAGCTGGGGTTGCTGGCCAGTAGCTCAGGCACGCGTTGCGGGTTTGCCTGGGCCCATGCATGGATGGCGCCCATGCTCACGTCTTCTTTCTTCAGCTGGCCTTGTTCCACCAGCCAGCGGCCAATTGGCCGGTAAGGGTGGCCGTTCTGGTCGGCATAGCCCAGACGCAGCTGGCGGCCGTCTTCCAGTTGTACCCGGCCAGAGCCCTGGATCTGCAGGAACTGCAGGTCCATCGGGTCGGTCAGCCAGGCCAGCACCGGCGCCTTGACGCCGTCACGGTTGATGACCTCGGCTGTGTCGTAAGGCTTGAGCACCCGGCCATCCAGGCGCCCGCGCAAGCGCTTGCCCTTGAGTTCGGGGTACACGCTGGCCAGGTCGACCACGATCATGTCGTCGGGGATACCGTAGACCGCTACAGGGTTGGTTTTTGACTGGCTCAGGCTGCCGGGGTAGACCGGTTCGTAGTACCCGGTAATCAGGCCGTTGGCGTTGTTCTCGGCAGAACGCAGGCCGTAGACCTCAAGGTTCTGCTCCAGGAACGTGCGTACCTGGGTGGCACTGGCGGTGGCACTGCCGGCCGCTTCGCAGGTGGCAGCCCATACCTTGTCGCGCTTGAGCTTTTCGCACCCGCTGCGCCAGGCGTAGAAGCCGGCCAGCAGGTCTGCATCGCTGACTGCCGGCAGGTCTTTCCAGGTTGCCGGCGCGTAGGTGGCGATGGCGTGGGGTTCGGGCTTGGCGTTCTCGCCGCCGTTGCAGCCGGCCAGCAAGGCCAGCACCGGGAGTGTCCAGGCCAGGTGGCGCAGGGCAGATTTCATGTGTGCATTCCTGTCATGGGCGAACATGAATGTTCACCCCTGTTTTTTGTATGGCTATTGGTCTTTGGCCTTTGCCCAGCGATACTGGCCGCCCATTTGCGTAGGCCGAAGTGAGCGTGATGTTGAAGCAATTGACCGTTGTTCTGCTGGCAGCACTGACCTTGGGCGGGGCCCTGAGTGGCTGCGACGGGGTTGACCCGAACTCGCCGCTGGGCAAGCGCTAGGTGATCTTCAAGGACATGCTCAAGACCAGCGAAGACCTGGGCGGCATGTTGCGTGGCCGCTTGCCGTTCGACGGGGTGAAGTTTGCCGACGGTGCGCTGAAACTGGACAACCTCTCGCACCAGCCCTGGCAGCACTTTCCGCAGGTGCGCGATGGCGGTGACAGCAGTGCGCGTGCTGAAGTGTGGGAGCGGCAGACGCGTTTTCATGACCTGGCCCGGCAGTTGGAAGGCGTCACCGGCGAACTGGTTGATGTAACCCGGAACCAGCCGATGGACGCTACGCAGCTGAAGGCACCGATGGACAAGGTCGAGGCGGCGTGCAAGGCCTGTCATAGCGAGTTCCGCAATCATTGATGGCTTGGGCAGCTTGCCCAGATCCTTGTAGGAGCGGCCTTGTGTCGCGATGGGCCGCGCAGCGGCCCCAGCATTTTATGCATCAAGGCTGTTATCTTGGGGCCGCTGCGCGTCCCGATCGCGACACAAGGCCGCTCCTACATTGACCGCGCTTGTCAGTCAGATACCTCAGCGGTCGAGTTCGTCCACTGCTTCCTGCAGCTCTTTACGCGACTCGGCCAGCTTGTCCTTGCGCTTGTTGATCTTCTCGGAATCGCCTTTCTTCTCGGCTTTCTTCAGGTCCTTTTCCCGCTGCGCCACTTCGTGACGGGCGTCGAGCACCTTTTGCTCACGTTCCTTGCGCAGGCTGGCATCGGTGCAGTTGTCGACCCCGCGCAGCGCTGCTTCCAGCCCGGCGACCTGGGCGGTGTTGCCGTGGTCACGGGCAATCTTCAACTGGTTCTCGATGGCGCTGCGCTTGGCGGCGCAGCCGGTCAGGCCGGCATCCGGCTGGGCGGCCTGTGCGGCGCTCGAAGCAAAACCAAGGGTCGCGAGCAGGAAAAGGGTCGAAATACGTTTCATGAAAAGCCTCCTGGACGGGGCGGGGCAGCAAAAAGTAGGGTGAAATCCTGCCTTGGTTTTGTCCATTTAGGAACCCTCGTCGGGGTTTTCCGCTTGAAACTCAGGGTTTTCCTACAAGTAAATTGGTAAAAAATCATTGCTTGTTGTTTTGAAAGCCATCAACGCCGGCATCGGCCAGCTGCGCTGCAATCGCCTGTACCTCCTCGCTGGCAAAAAAGCTGGCCAGTTTTTGCGCGCGCGTTTCGCCGATTCCGGGCGCTGTTTGCCACTCGCCAGGTGTGCGCGCCGCCAGCGCTGCCCACCCGCCGGTCAACGGCAGGCCGGGAGGCAGGGGCGCGCCAAGCCCTCGCAGCCACTGGGCAAACGGCCGCATGCGAGCGTCATCGAAAGTGCCCCGCAACTGCGCCGCCGTCGCCTCGCTGATGCCCGCCACCCGGCTCAGGCGCTGGGTATCCAGTTGCAGCCAGTCGGTCAGCGAGGTTACCTGCCCGGCGCTGACCAGGCGGCGCCATGTACCTGGCCCGGTGCGCGGCAATGCCAGCCCCTTTTTGCCGCTGAGCCAGCTGAGGCGGGCAATGAACTGTTCCTCGCAGCCTGTACGGGCTTGCCAGCAGCTGTGGGCGTGATGCTGGCTGGGCTCGGGCGCGGTCACAGGATGGCGCTCGACGGCGCGGTGCACCACCTGCTCAAGCCGCGGGATGGTCAGCCCGGCAAGGCTGACGGCCACCTGGTCACCGGGGCGGATGTCCAGGCTATGCCAGCGCGCCAGCGAACCCAGGCTGACCTGGGTGATGCGCCGGTCATCGAGGGTGACCGGCAGCAACTGCAGCACCGGTGTGACCCGGCCGGTGCGGCCAACCCGAAAGTGCACTGCGCGCACCTCGGCCAAAGCCTGTGCGTACGGGTATTTCCAGGCGGCAATCCAGTACGGTGCCTTGGCCTGCCAGCGCTCGGCGGGCGGCCGGTGGCCTTGGCGCAACACCACGCCATCGGTGGCGAAGGGCAGGGCAGAGCGGTACCAGTGCTCGCGCCAATGGGCTGCCTGCTCCAGTGTATTGATGGCGACGCTGTAATGCTGGGTGTCGGCAAAGCCCAGCTGTGCCAGCTGCGCGAGGCGCTCGGCTTGCGGCTCGGGCCCCTGCGGCCAGTCCCAGACAAACAGGCCGATACGGTTGCCCTGCTGGTTATCGAGCTGCTTGCGTGCGAGCAGCCCGGCCACCGTGCCACGGGCGTTGGCGCTGCCTGCCTGGGCTTGCACATGCGCACCCAGGCGCAGGTACAGCTCGCCCTGTAGTTGCAGGTCGATGGCCTGCGGCAGCTGCCGGGGGATGGCGCCGAGCCGGGGAATGTGGCGGCTCCAGTCGTGCCCTTGCACCCCGTCTCCCCGGCTGATCAGTTGCACCAGGCGGCCCTGCCGATAGATGAGGGAGACGGCAACGCCATCGACCTTGGGCTGTACCCACACGTCGGCCTTGCCGGACAGCCAGCGTTGCACGGCCTGGCGGTCGGCCAGTTTGTCGATGCCGGTGTGGGGCACCGGGTGAGGGACAGGGCCGCTGGCGCTGGCCAAGGGCGATGGCCCGGGCGCCAGGCCGAAGCACTGCTGCCAGTGCTCAAGGCGCTGGCGGCTCTGGTCGTAGAGTTCATCGGGCACCAGGGCCATGCCCTGGCGATGATAGTGGTCGTCCCATTGGGCAAGCGTGGCGCGAAGCTGGGTAACCTCGGTTTCGACGTGTTGCGGGTTCCAGTCTGGGCAGGGGTCGGCCCAAGCCAGTGGGGCCTGCAGCAACAGCAACAGGGTGAGCAAGCGTGTGTATGGCATGGCCAGCATCCTTGCGTGGCGGGAGGGAGCTTCCCAGCCTAGGCAGGTTTGCGGGTCCCTGCTGCCGCGCAGTTGTCAGCCGATATTTCACAAAAAAAGCCCCTGCCGATCACTCGGCAGGGGCTTTCATTTACCGCTGTAGGAAAATTACAGGCCGGCAGCGTCACGCAGCGCCTGGGCGCGGTCGGTGCGTTCCCAGGTGAAGGTGGTGAAGGTGTCGTCGCCGACAGTCTTCTGCTGCGGCTCACGGCCGAAGTGGCCGTAGGCAGCGGTTTCCTGGTACATCGGATGCAGCAGGTCGAGCATGGTGGTGATGGCGTATGGACGCAGGTCGAAGCACTCGCGCACGATCTGGATGATCTTGTCGTCGGAGACCTTGCCGGTACCGAAGGTGTTGATCGAGATGGAGGTCGGCTGGGCCACGCCGATGGCGTAGGACACCTGGATCTCGCAACGCTCGGCCAGGCCGGCAGCAACGATGTTCTTGGCCACGTAGCGGCCAGCGTAGGCGGCGGAACGGTCGACCTTGGACGGGTCCTTGCCGGAGAACGCGCCACCACCGTGACGGGCCATGCCGCCGTAGGAGTCGACGATGATCTTGCGGCCGGTCAGGCCGCAGTCGCCCACCGGGCCACCGATGATGAAGTTGCCGGTCGGGTTGATGTGAAACTGGGTGCCCTTGTGCAGCAGCTCGGCCGGCAGGGTGTGCTTGACGATCAGCTCCATCACGGCTTCTTGCAGGTCTTTCTGCGAAACCTCAGGGTTGTGCTGGGTCGACAACACCACGGCGTCGATGCCGACGACCTTGCCGTTTTCGTAACGGCAGGTGACCTGCGACTTGGCATCCGGGCGCAGCCATGGCAGCAGGCCGGACTTGCGTGCTTCGGCCTGGCGCTCGACCAGACGGTGCGAGAAGCAGATCGGTGCCGGCATCAGCACTTCGGTTTCGTTGCTGGCATAGCCGAACATCAGGCCCTGGTCACCGGCGCCCTGGTCTTCCGGCTTGGAGCGGTCGACGCCCTGGGCGATGTCCACCGATTGCTTGCCGATGATGTTCATGACGGCGCAGGTGGCGCCGTCGAAGCCGACGTCGGAGCTGTTGTAGCCGATGTCGATGATGACCTTGCGCACCAGGTCTTCCAGGTCGACCCAGGCCGACGTGGTGACTTCGCCGGCGATGATGGCGACACCGGTCTTGACCAGGGTTTCACACGCTACGCGAGCGTATTTGTCCTGGGCGATGATGGCATCGAGGACCGCGTCCGAAATCTGGTCGGCGATCTTGTCCGGATGCCCTTCGGACACGGACTCGGAGGTGAAAAGGGAGTATTCGCTCATCTCGAAGGTTCCTGAAATTTACCGATGGTGTATGTCGCCAGCCGTCCGCTGGAAATGGCGGACCTGGATCTGGAAACCGTTACGCAAGCCCACGTACAGGCTGTCTGCGTGAGTCAGCCCGGCAGCGTTGGCCCAGCGGGCCAGGTCGTCCTGTTCGAAGCCTAGCCAGAGGTCGCCGCAGGCTTCGCGTGCCCACCCCTGGTCATGGCTGCACAATTCGGTGACCAGCAAGCTACCGCCTGCCTTCACCCGTTTGGCCAGCTGGCGCAAGGCCAGGGCCGGGTCGCTGAAGTGGTGCAGCACCATGTTCAGCACAACGCAGTCGGCGGCCACATCCGTTGCACCCAGTGCATCGGCCAACTGCAGGTTCACGTTGTCGAGCCCTTCGCGCTGGCACACCTGGCGCGCCAGTTCGAGCATGGTCGCGCTGTTGTCCAGGGCGGTGACCTGGGCAAAGCGCCGGGCCAGGTCGGGCAGGAAGCCCCCGTCACCGGGGCCGACCTCCAGGGCACTGGCAGCCGGGTCGAAATGCAATTTGTCGAGCAGCGCCAGCAGGCTTTCGCGGTACTGCGGCAGGCCGGCGATCAGGTCTTGCTGGGCGCGGAATTTTTCTTCCACGCGCAAGAAAAAGTCCTGGCTGGTGGCCGCGCGGCGTTGCTGGACCTGGGCGATACGCGCCTGCACGTCTGGCGGCAGGGTCAGGTCATCGACTTCATCGAGCAGCGCCGCATGCAGGCGGCCACCCAGACGCAGGCTGTCGGGCAGGGCGCGGCGGTAGAAAATGGCATTGCCTTCGCGGCGGGTGGCCACCAGTTCGGCCTGGGCCAGCACCTTCAGGTGATGGCTCATGCCCGATTGGCCGACGTCGAAGATCTGTGCCAGTTCCAGCACGCCGAACGAATCGTTGGCCAGGGCGCGCAGCACGTTCAGGCGCAGCTCGTCGCCACTGGCCTTGCACAGGGCGGCCAATGCTTCGCGTTGCTCGGGGATCGATTGCGCACGGAGGTTCATGGGGCGGCAGTCTAGACAGGCATCGTTGCCCTCGCAAGGCCAATATCAAAAAGTTTTGATATTGGCGATGAGCTGCAAGCCGTAAGCTTCAAGCTACAAGCTACAGAGCAGTCTGCGTCAGCTTCTGCTTCTTTCTTGCAGCTTAAAGCTTGCCGCTTGGCGCTTAAATGTTTGCCCCAGGCCCCCCCAGTGGGCGAAAATGGCCGCCTTTTTCGTGACACCACCTATACAAGCCCCCAGGAGACCAGCGATGCCCAGCCGTCGTGAACGTGCCAACGCCATTCGCGCCCTCAGCATGGATGCCGTGCAAAAGGCTAATAGCGGCCACCCAGGTGCCCCCATGGGCATGGCGGATATCGCCGAAGTACTGTGGCGTGACTACCTGAAGCACAACCCGAGCAACCCAAGTTTCGCCGACCGTGACCGCTTCGTGCTGTCCAACGGCCACGGCTCGATGCTGATCTACTCGCTGCTGCACCTGACCGGCTACGACCTGTCGATCGACGACCTCAAGGCCTTCCGCCAGCTGCACAGCCGCACCCCGGGCCACCCGGAATACGGCTACACCCCAGGTGTCGAGACCACCACTGGCCCGCTCGGCCAGGGCCTGGCCAACGCCGTGGGCTTCGCCCTGGCAGAAAAAGTCCTGGGCGCCCAGTTCAACCGTGACGGCCACACCATCGTCGACCACAACACCTATGTGTTCCTGGGCGATGGCTGCATGATGGAAGGCATCTCCCATGAAGTCGCCTCGCTGGCCGGCACCCTGGGCTTGAACAAGCTGGTCGCCTTCTACGACGACAACGGCATCTCCATCGACGGCGAAGTGCACGGCTGGTTCACCGACAACACCCCGGCGCGTTTCGAAGCCTACAACTGGCAGGTGATCCGCAACGTCGACGGCCACGATGCCGAAGAAATCAAGATGGCCATCGAGACGGCGCGCAAGAGCGACCGCCCGACCCTGATCTGCTGCAAGACCACCATCGGTTTCGGTTCGCCGAACAAGCAGGGTAAGGAAGATTGCCACGGCGCACCGCTGGGCAACGACGAAATCGCCCTGACCCGTCAGGCCCTGAACTGGAACCACGGCCCGTTCGAAATCCCGGCCGACATCTACGCCGAATGGGATGCCAAAGCTGCCGGTGCCAAGGCCGAAGCCGACTGGAACCAGCGCTTCGACGCCTACGCCAAGGCCTTCCCGGAGCTGGCTGCCGAGTTCAAGCGCCGTGACAGCGGCGAGCTGCCGGCTGACTTCAGCGCCAAGGCCCAGGCCTACATCGAAGAAGTGGCTGCCAAGGGCGAGACTATCGCCAGCCGCAAGGCCAGCCAGAACGCCCTGAACGCCTTCGGCCCGCTGCTGCCCGAGTTCCTCGGCGGTTCGGCTGACTTGGCCGGCTCCAACCTGACCCTGTGGAAGGGTTGCAAGGGTGTCGAAGCCAATGACGCCAGCGGCAACTACGTGTTCTACGGCGTGCGCGAGTTCGGCATGACCGCCATCATGAACGGCGTTGCCCTGCACGGTGGCCTGGTGCCTTACGGCGCGACCTTCCTGATGTTCATGGAATACGCCCGCAACGCCGTGCGCATGTCGGCACTGATGAAGCAGCGCGTGATCCACGTGTACACCCACGACTCCATCGGCCTGGGCGAAGATGGCCCGACTCACCAGCCGATCGAGCAGCTGACCAGCCTGCGCAGCACGCCGAACCTGGACACCTGGCGCCCGGCCGACGCGGTGGAATCTGCCGTGTCCTGGAAAAACGCCCTGGAGCGCAAGGGTGGCCCTTCGGCGCTGATCTTCTCGCGCCAGAACCTGCAGCACCAGGACCGCAATGCCCAGCAGATCGCCGACATCAGCCGTGGTGGCTATGTGCTCAAGGACTGCGCTGGCGAGCCTGAGCTGATCCTGATCTCCACCGGTTCCGAAGTGGGCCTGGCGGTTCAGGCCTTCGACAAGCTGACCGAGCAAGGCCGCAAGGTGCGTGTGGTTTCCATGCCATGCACCAGCGTGTTCGATGCCCAGGATGCTGCCTACAAGCAGTCCGTGCTGCCGCTGGAAGTGGGTGCGCGCATCGCCATCGAAGCTGCCCACGCCGACTTCTGGTACAAGTACGTCGGCCTGGAAGGTCGTATCATCGGCATGACCACCTACGGTGAGTCGGCGCCGGCTTCGGCACTGTTCGAAGAATTCGGTTTCACCCTGGAGAACATCCTGGGTACTGCCGAAGAGCTGCTGGAAGACTGATACAAGGAAGGCGAGGGCCTTTGGCCCTCGTTCGCGGCACAAGGCCGCTCCCACAGGGTATTGCGCACGCCGTCCCCTGTGGGAGCGGCCTTGTGCCGCGAATGGGCCGCGCAGCGGCCCCGTATAACTGCCGGAGTTCAAGAGCTACCTATGCCCCACCTGCGTCCCTACAAAGTTGCACTCAACGGTTATGGCCGTATCGGCCGCTGTGTCCTGCGCGCGCTGTTCGAGCGGGGGGCAAAGGCCGGTTTCGAGATCGTCGCGCTGAACGACCTGGCCGACCAAGCCAGCCTGGAATACCTGACCCGCTTCGACTCCACCCACGGGCGTTTCCCCGGCGAGGTGAAGGTCGATGGCGACTGCCTGCATATCAATGGCGATTGCGTGAAAGTGATGCGCAGCGCCACCCCCGAGGGCATTGACTGGGCCGCGCTGGGCATCGACCTGGTGCTGGAGTGCTCCGGTGCCTATAACACCCGTGCCGATGGCCAGCGCTTCCTCGATGCTGGTGCGCCGCGGGTGCTGTTCTCGCAGCCGATGGCCAGCGAGGCCGATGTCGACGCTACCGTGGTCTACGGCATCAACCAGGGTTGCCTGACCGGCAACGAGCGACTGGTGTCCAACGCCTCCTGTACCACCAACTGCGGCGTGCCACTGCTACGCGTGCTGGACCAGGCGTTCGGCATCGAATACGTGCAGATCACCACCATTCACTCGGCGATGAACGACCAGCCGGTGATCGATGCCTACCACCACGAAGACCTGCGCCGCACGCGTTCGGCCTTTCAGTCGGTGATACCGGTGTCCACCGGCCTGGCGCGCGGTATCGAGCGACTGCTTCCGGAACTTGCCGGGCGAATCCAGGCCAAAGCGGTACGCGTGCCGACAGTCAACGTCTCATGCCTGGACATCACCCTGCAGACCGCCCGCGACACCAGCGCGGCCGAGGTCAACCGGGTGCTGCGCGAGGCAGCGCTGGAAGGCCCGCTGAAAGGCCTGCTGGCCTACACCGAGCTGCCGCACGCCAGCTGTGATTTCAACCATGACCCGCATTCGGCGATTGTCGATGCCAGCCAGACCCGCGTTTCCGGCCCCCGCCTGGTGAACCTGCTGGCCTGGTTCGACAACGAATGGGGGTTCGCCAACCGTATGCTCGACGTTGCCGAACACTTTCTGCACGTCGTTCAACCAATCCGCAACAAACAGCCCTGAAGGACTGCATTCATGACCGTGTTGAAGATGACCGACCTCGACCTGCAAGGTAAGCGCGTACTGATCCGCGAAGACCTCAACGTGCCTGTGAAGGACGGTGTGGTAACCAGCGACGCGCGTATCCTGGCAGCGCTGCCGACCATCAAGCTGGCCCTGGAGAAGGGCGCGGCGGTAATGGTCTGCTCGCACCTGGGTCGCCCGACCGAAGGCGAATTCTCGGCCGAGAACAGCCTGAAGCCGGTTTCCGAGTACCTGAGCAAGGCGCTGGGCCGTGACGTGCCGCTGGTTGCCGACTACCTCGACGGCGTCGAAGTACAGGCCGGTGAGCTGGTGCTGTTCGAGAACGTGCGCTTCAACAAGGGCGAGAAAAAGAACGCTGACGAGCTGGCGCAGAAGTACGCCGCCCTGTGCGATGTGTTCGTCATGGACGCGTTCGGCACTGCTCACCGCGCCGAAGGTTCGACCCATGGTGTGGCCAAGTTCGCCAAGGTCGCGGCTGCCGGCCCGTTGCTGGCTGCCGAGCTGGATGCCCTGGGCAAGGCCCTGAAGGCCCCGGCCAAGCCGATGGCGGCCATCGTCGCCGGCTCCAAGGTATCGACCAAGCTGGACGTACTGAACAGCCTGAGCTCGGTCTGCGACCAACTGATCGTCGGCGGCGGCATTGCCAACACCTTCTTGGCTGCTGCCGGCCACCCGGTGGGCAAGTCTCTGTACGAGCCTGACCTGGTCGACACCGCCAAGGCCATCGCCGCCAAGGTCAGCGTACCTCTGCCGGTCGACGTGGTGGTCGCCAAGGAATTCGCCGAAACGGCCGAAGCCACCGTCAAGGCCATTGCCGACGTTGCCGCTGACGACATGATCCTGGACATCGGCCCGCAAACCGCAGCCAACTTCGCCGAGCTGCTGAAGTCGTCGAAAACCATCCTGTGGAACGGCCCGGTTGGCGTGTTCGAGTTCGACCAGTTCGGCAACGGCACCAAAGTGCTGGCCAAGGCCATCGCCGACAGCGCTGCGTTCTCCATCGCCGGTGGCGGTGACACCCTGGCAGCCATCGACAAATATGGCGTCAGCAAGGAAATCTCCTACATTTCTACCGGTGGTGGCGCCTTCCTCGAGTTCGTTGAGGGCAAGGTCCTGCCAGCCGTGGCAATCCTGGAAGAGCGGGCCAAGGCCTGATGAAGTCGGCGCTTGGCAAAGGGAGTGGCCTGATGGTCAAGCAATTGCCTGTGATGATGCTGGCGGGTTTGCTGAGTGCGTGTTCCGGCAGCCCGTCCTCGAGTGCCGACGACCCGGCGCAGCCGCCCAAGGGCGGTTGCTACCAGTCCGAGTGGCAGGCCGAGACCGTGCCGGTCATCAGCAAGCGCGTGGGCCCGGAGGGCCTGGAAAAGTACGATGAAGACCACCAGCGCAAGGCGCCGGGCTGCCCGTGACCCCCGGCGTTTCGTCAGGTCAGGCAACCAAGCGACCGCTGTGTGGTCATCTAGAGGATATGCAATGAAAGCGCTCTTGGCCGTAACGGCCCTGGCGACACTGGCAGGATGCTCACTGCTGCAGCCGGCGCAACCCGCCCCGGCAGACAACTGGACCCGTTGGGTCTGTGACAACCAGGCCGAAGTGCTGTGGCGCTTCGCCGATGCGCAACGCGACCAGGTTGATGTACGCCTTGGCGGCGGTGACCAGGTCTACCGGCTCAAGGCCGAACCGGGTGCCTCGGGTGCGCTGTACAGCGATGGCATGCTGGCCTTCCACACCAAGGGCGAAGAAGGCCTGGTGTACTGGGTGGCAACCAACGACCTGATTGGGCGGGGCTGCAAGGCACCGTGACTGGCCGGGCCGCAACGGTGGCCCACACTACTTGAACAGCAACCGCCCCTGCGGCAGGCTTGCACGAAACAAACGACGCTTGTCGGGAGAGAGATACACAATGGCACTCATTAGCATGCGCCAGATGCTGGACCACGCCGCCGAGTTCGGTTACGGCGTACCGGCTTTCAACGTCAACAACCTCGAGCAGATGCGCGCCATCATGGAAGCGGCCGACAAGACCGACTCCCCGGTGATCGTTCAGGCTTCGGCCGGTGCCCGCAAGTACGCTGGCGCGCCGTTCCTGCGCCACCTGATCCTGGCGGCCATCGAAGAATTCCCGCACATCCCGGTGTGCATGCACCAGGATCACGGCACCAGCCCTGACGTCTGCCAGCGTTCGATCCAGCTGGGCTTCAGCTCGGTGATGATGGACGGCTCGCTGGGCGAAGACGGCAAGACCCCGACCGACTACGAATACAACGTCCGTGTTACCCAGCAGACCGTTGCCATGGCGCACGCCTGCGGCGTTTCGGTAGAAGGTGAGCTGGGCTGCCTGGGCTCGCTGGAAACCGGCATGGCCGGTGAAGAAGACGGCATCGGCGCCGAAGGTGTACTGGATCACAGCCAGATGCTGACCGACCCGGAAGAAGCCGCCGACTTCGTCAAGAAGACCCAGGTCGACGCCCTGGCCATTGCCATCGGTACCAGCCACGGTGCCTACAAGTTCACCAAGCCGCCAACCGGTGACATCCTGGCCATTGAGCGCATCAAGGAAATCCACAAGCGCATTCCCAACACTCACCTGGTGATGCACGGTTCTTCTTCGGTACCGCAAGAGTGGCTGGCGATCATCAACCAGTACGGCGGCGAGATGAAAGAGACCTACGGCGTACCGGTTGAAGAAATCGTCGAGGGTATCAAGTACGGCGTGCGCAAGGTCAACATCGACACTGACCTGCGTCTGGCGTCCACCGGTGCCATGCGCCGTCACATGGCCCTGAACCCGAGCGAGTTCGACCCTCGCAAGTTCTTCGCTGAAACCGTGAAGGCCATGCGTGACGTGTGCATCGCCCGTTACGAAGCCTTCGGCACCGCCGGTAATGCCTCGAAGATCAAGCCGATCTCCCTGGAAGGCATGTTCCAGCGCTATGCCAAAGGTGAGCTGGCCGCCAAGGTCAACTAAGCCACCCGGCTACACAAGAAACCCGCAGAAATGCGGGTTTTTTATTTTTGGGTATTAGAGCCAGCGCATATTCTCGGCAGAACAACCGTTGGTCGGCTACCGTACAGTTCAGTCACTGATAGCGTTCTGATTGCATTGCGTGTTATCCGCTCAGGTCTAGAGTAATGATGGATCCAACCGCATGTTGAAGTTGGTCACATAATAGAGAAGCAGCATGGATGTCGCTCACCCTCAACCACAGCCACTGGATGGCAGCTCGGTTCTACTGGTGGTAGACGATTACCCCGAGAACCTCCTCAGCATGCGGGCCTTGCTGGCCCGTCAGGATTGGCAAGTGTTGACGGCAAGCTCGGGGACGGAAGCCTTGGGCGTGTTGCTTGAGCACGATGTCGACTTGGTCTTGCTCGACGTGCAAATGCCGGAAATGGACGGCTTCGAAGTCGCCCGGCTGATGCGCGGCAGCCTGCGTACGCGGCTGACACCGATCATTTTCCTCACCGCCAACGAACAGTCCGAAGCGGCCGTACTCAAAGGCTACGCCAGTGGCGCCGTGGACTACATGTTCAAACCGTTTGACCCGCAAATTCTCAAGCCCAAGATCCAGGCCTTGCTCGATCAGCAGCGTAACCGACGCATGCTGCAGCGGCTGACCCGTGAGCTGGAAGCGGCCAGGGCGTTCAATGCGTCAATTCTGGAGAACGCTGCCGAAGGCATCCTGGTGGTCGATGCCCAGGGCATCATCAGCTTTGCCAACCCGGCCATTTCCCGCTTGCTGGCGGCCCCCGTGCAGCAACTGCAAGGCACCCACCTGCTCGACCTGGTGCACTTGGCCAGTGCCAGCCTGTGGCGCGAATCGGACTTCTACCAGGCTTACCTGGGCCGACGCATCTTCCGCGTGCACGATGCCCATCTGTGTACCCTTGGCGGCGAACGGGTGCCGGTGGCGTTGTCCTGTGCACCACTGCCGGCCGAACAGCAGGCCATGGTGGTGACCGTGCTGGACATGTCGGTGGTGCGTAACCTGCATCAGCAGTTGGAGTACCAGGCCGTCACCGACCCGCTCACCGGCCTGCTCAACCGCCGCGGGTTCTACCAGGCGGCCGAAGGCGCGCTGCTGCGCAACGAGCGCTCGGACAAGGCGCAAGCGTTGATGTACATGGACCTGGATGGCTTCAAGCGCATCAATGATTCGCTTGGCCACGACGCGGGTGACCGGGTGCTGCGCTGGGTCGCCGAGCAGCTCAAGGACTGCCTGGGCAGCGAGGCCTTGCTGGCGCGCATGGGCGGCGATGAGTTCACCGCGCTGTTCGACAGCTTGCCTTACCCGGAGCAGGCCGGGCGTTATGCCGAACGCCTGCTGGAGCGGGTGTCCATCAGCCATGAGGTAGACGGGCTTGATGTGTGCCTTGGGGTCAGTATCGGCATCGCGACTTACCCGGAATCCGGGGCCAATGTCGAAGGCCTGCTGCGGGCGGCAGATGCGGCGATGTATGCGGCCAAGCAGGCCGGGCGCCAGCAGTACCGCTTCTATGACCAGGAACTCAACGGTCGGGCGCGCTCGCGGTTGATGCTTGAAGACAGCGTGCGCACGGCCATCGAGCAGCAGGATTTCAGCCTGGTGTACCAGCCGCAGGTCAGCTTCATCGATGGCCACTTGCGTGGCTTCGAGGCCTTGCTGCGCTGGCAGCACCCCAGCGTCGGCGATGTGCCCCCAGGCCTGTTCATCCCCTTGCTCGAAGAAGCGCGCCTGATCAATCGCCTGGCCAGCTGGATCTACCGCCAGGGGGCGGCTCAGCGACAGGCCTGGTACCCGCGCTTTCCGGCAGACCTGGTACTGGGCATCAGCCTGAGCCGGGCACAATTCGCCATGCCCAGCCTGGTTGAAGAGCTGCAGCGGGTGATTCAGCTCTACCAGTTGGCGCCGGCACAGATAGAGGTGGAAGTTGCGGAAACGTCGCTGATGTACAACATCGATGCGGCGGTGAAGGCGATCCACCGCCTGCGCGAGCTGGGGGTAAGGGTGGCGCTGGATGATTTTGGCGCAGGCGATTGTTCATTGCGCATGCTGCGTGACCTGCCGATCGATACCCTCAAGCTCGATCGCCACCTGGTGGCACGGCTGCCCGATTCGGCGGTGGATGCCGCGTTGGTGCGCAGCGTCATTGGCCTGTGTGCCGACTACGGCATCACGGTCATTGCCGAAGGCGTGGAAACCCCGGCCCAGGCGGCCTGGCTGCGGGCCAACGGTTGCGAATACGTGCAGGGGTTTCTGGTCGCCAGGCCAATGACTGCAGCAGATGCCAGCGGCTTTCCGGTGATTTTCCCCTGGCCAGGGCCCTGATTGGCTAGAATCGGCATTCGTTACGCCGAATGCAGTGCCATGACCGTATTACGCTACTTGCAAGCTTACCCGCCGCACCTGCAGGAGCAGGTGCGGCAGATGATCGACAGCGACCGCCTGGGCGACTACCTGCAGCGCCGCTACCCCGACCGCCATGACGTTCAAAGCGACAAGGCGCTGTATGGTTATGCCCAGGATTTACGCCAGCAGTACCTGCGCAGCGCGCCGGGCCTGGACAAGGTGTTGTTCGATAGCCGCCTCGACCTGACCCACCGGGCCCTGGGCCTGAATACCGCGGTGTCGCGGGTGCAGGGCGGCAAGCTCAAGGCCAAGAAGGAAATCCGCATTGCCTCGTTGTTCAAGGAGGCCGCACCACAGTTCCTGCGCATGATCGTGGTGCATGAGCTGGCGCACCTGCGCGAGCGCGACCACAACAAGGCGTTCTACCAGCTCTGCCAGCACATGGAGCCGGACTATCACCAACTGGAATTCGACCTGCGCGTCTACCTGACCTATCGGGAGCTGCCGGGCAACCTCTAAGGAACATGCAGCATGGAAGTGAGCAAGACCAAGAGCAGCTTCTACCGCCGCCTGTACGTGGCCTGGCTGATCGACAGCCAGACCGCGACCAGCGTGCCCGCCCTGATGGAGGCCACTGGCATGCCGCGGCGCACCGCCCAGGACACCATCGCTGCGCTGGCCGACCTGGATATCGTCTGCGAGTTCGAGCAGCAGGAAGGCGCCCGCAACCACGCCGGGCATTACCGCATTCATGACTGGGGCGCGATCGACAAGCAGTGGATCATCCAGCATTTGCGGCAGATTCGTGAAGTGCTGGGTTACCCCTGAAAACATGGGGCCGCTCTGCGGGCTGTGGGAGCGGGCTTGTCCCGCGAACACCGGCAAAGCCGGTGCCATGCACCGCGTCGTCTGATTCGCGGGGCAAGCCCGCTCCCACAGGGATCGTGGCAATTTCAGCCCTTGCGCATGCCGATATGCGGAATGTCGTCCTCCAGGTACTCCTCACCCACCACCACAAACCCATGCCCGGTATAAAACGCCTGCAAATGCGCCTGCGCCGACAGGTACACCGGCATCCCCGGCCAGCAATGCTCCGCCGCCTCCAGCCCCTTGAGCAGCAGCGTGTGCCCCAGTTTCAGCCCGCGTGCCTCAGGCGATGTCACCACCCGCCCGATCACCACGTCCCCGCCCTGTGACTGCGGGTCGAGCAGGCGCAGGTAGGCGACCAGTTTGTCTTCCTGCCAGGCCATCAGGTGCAGGGTGTCGCCATTCAGGTCCTGGCCATCGACTTCCTGGTAGGCGCAGCGCTGCTCGACCACGAACACTTCGGTGCGCAATTGCAAAATGGCGTAGAGCTGCTCTTTGCCAAGGTCGGTGTGGTGCTTGCAGAGCCAGTCGATGGACATTGGCGCGAACTCCTTGAATGGGCCTCGATCATCGCATGCTGCACAGGTTTCGGCCAAAATAGAGGCTAAATGACACTATTGGCCGCTGCCCTCTGCAACGGCTTTGTGTAATCTCATCGGCAGTGTGTGCCCTCCATTGCGAAAGGACCTGAGCATGCGGCCACTGCTTTGTGTGCTGGGAATGCTGGCAATGATGCTTGCAACACCCGCCCCGGGTAACGACAGGTTGCGCCTGGTGGCTGACAGCTGGCCACCGTTCAACGATGCCAACATGCCAGGTGGCGGCCTGGCCACCAGCATTGTCACCACAGCCCTGGCGCGCGCCGGCTACGGCAGTGTCTACGAAGAGGTGCCTTGGGCCAGGGCGCTACTAGGCGTAGGAGAAGGGCGCTACGACGTGCTGATCAATGCCTGGTACAACGATGCGCGTGCCAACATCGGGCAGTTTTCCGAAGCCTACCTGACCAACCGTGTGCGCCTGCTGCAGCGCAAGGGTGAGGCGTTCCGTTACAAGCGCCAGTCGGACCTTTACCCCTACAGCATTGCCGTGGTGCGTGATTACGCCTATTCACCCGAATTTGACGGTGATACCCGTCTGCACAAGGTGCCGGTGCGCAACTTTTCTTCGGCGGTGCGCATGCTGGCGGCAGGGCGGGTGAACCTGGCGGTGGAAGACGAATTCGTGGCCCGCTACAACCTGCAGCGCGAGCCGCAGGAGGTGCGTGATGGGGTAGTGCTGGTGGAACCGCCGCTGGGGGAGAACACCTTGCACATTCTGGTCAGCCTGAAGCACCCGGAGCATAGGCGGATCGTCGCGCGCTTCGAACAGGCAATTGCGGCGATGAAGGCCGATGGCAGCTATGCGCGGCTGCTGCGTCAGCATGGGTTTTGATCTGTATTGCCTGTGCCGGCCTCTTCGCGGGTGAACCCGCTCCTACAAGGGCGTGCGCCGGCTCAGGAAGTGCGTATTCAATGTAGGAGCGGGTTTACCCGCGAAGAGGCCAGCACAGGCAACACAAGGCTCAGGCCGGCGCACCTTCCTTGATCAAATGCGCCGCCAAGGTCCGCAACGGCCCCAACTGCCGGCAGATCAACGCCAACTGCGTCTGCACCAGCCGCTGATGTTCATCCAGCTCTTCCGGCATCTGCTCCAGGGCATTGGCCAGCGCCTCTTCGGCATCGCTATGAATCGCCACCGGCAGCCGCGCAGCCAGGCCATTGGCAATCTCGTCCAGGCTGCTGGCCAGGCTTTGCCCGGCACCTTCAATCAACTGTTCCTGCACCTCTGCCGGTAACGCCGTGTCACGGTGTGCGCCCAGCCCAGAGAGGTAGCTGAGCAAGGTATGCGACAGCACCAGGAAGCGGAAACCGACGTCGGCCTCCTTACGGAAATGCCCCGGCTCCATCAGCATGTTGGCCAGGGTAGTGGACAGCGCCGCATCGGCGTTGTGGGCGTTGCGTCGGGCCAGGCGGTAGGCCAGGTCGTCACGCTTGCCATGGGCATACTGTTGCATGATCTGGCGCAGGTACACACTGGCGCAGGCCAGGGTATTTGCCAGCGCCTTGTTCAGCCGCCGGCCCTGCCAGTCAGGCAGGAACAGGAACACCGCCAGGATGGCAATCAGGCTGCCCACCAGGGTGTCGAACAGGCGTGGCAGAAACAGGCCGTAGCCATCGCCGATCTGGTTGAAGCAGAACAGCACCATCAAGGTGATCGCGGCGGTGGCCAGGGTGTAGCGGGTGGTGCGGTTGACGAAGAACACCACCCCGGCGACCACGGCAAACAACGACTGGATGACCGGGTTGGGGAACAGGTCGAACAAGGCCCAGCCGACCGTCAGGCCGACGGCGGTGCCGAAGATGCGCTGCACCAGTTTGCGTCGGGTAGCACCGTAGTTGGGCTGGCAGACGAACAGCGTGGTGAGGATGATCCAGTAGCCCTGGGTCGGGTGGATCAGGTGCACCATGCCGTAACCGATCGACAGCGCCAGCGGCAGGCGCAAGGCATGCCGGAACAGCAGCGACGTAGGCGTGAGCTGGGTTCGCAAGCGTGTCCACACGTCTGTCAGCGAGCGCGGAGAGCGGTCGAGCAGGCTGCTGTCGCTGGCGTCGGCCAGGCTGTCCGGGTTGCTGGCGGCGCTGAGCAGGCGGTCCAGCGTGGCGAGGTTGGCGGCCAGCGCCCGCAGCGAGCGCAGCAGGCCGCGCCAGGCCGGGTTGTTCTGGGTACGCAGGTGTTCCAGCGAAGCGTTGAGGTCTTCGAGGGCTTCGGGGTAACCGCTGGCCAGCACAAACGGCTGGCGCAGGCGAATCGAACGGGCCAGCTCCTGGCAGGACGAGCCCTGTTTACGCAGCAGGCGCTGGCAGCGGAACATCACGTCACTGTGGAAAAACGCCTCGGTCAGGCCGTTGTAGGGATAGTGCGAAGCACTGACCCGCTCATGGATGTCCTGGGCCAGGAAATACAGCTTGAGGTAGCGGCTGACCTTGGCGTTCGGCTGGCTATTGCCGACCCGGTGTAGGATGATCTCCTTGGCCGCATTCAGCGCTGCCACTACCTTGCCATTTTGCTGGGCCAGCTCCAGGCGCCGCGCCTCGACGTCAAGGGTGCGCACCGGCTCGAACAGGCTGGCCTTGAGCTTGAGGTAGCTGCCCAGTTCGAAGAACAGCTTGGCCAGGCTCTGCTGCACAGGCTGGTTGGAGAACAGTGCCTGCCACAGCACCGACAACAGCCCGTACCAGGCGGCGCCCGCCACCAGCAGCATCGGCTCGTGCCAGAAGTCCGTCACCTGGCCGCCACGCTGGTCCACGCCGATCATGGTGTACACCGCGGTGATCAGGGTGGCCGAAGCGATGGCGCCGTAGCGCTCGCCCAGGGCGCCGAGCATGGTCAGGCCGAACGCCGCCAGGGCCAGCGCGACGGCGAATATCCAGGGATAGGGGAACAGCAACTCGACCGCCAGCGCGGCGATGGCGAAACATACCAGGGTAACGGCCAGAGCGCTGAGGCGGCCCTGCCAACTGTCATCGGTTTCGGCCAGGGCGCTGGCGATGATGCCGAGGAACAGCGGAATCAGTAGGGCCATCTCGTTCTGATACCAGCACAGGGCCAGGCTGCCGGTAAGGGCGATGGTGACCCGGATGCTATAGCTGAACTTGTCTTGGCCCCACAGGCGACGCAGTGACTGACGGAACGAGCTCGATGACATGATGGCCTGCTAGGCAGTGATCAGAGGAATACCTTTCGAGGCCGTGCTATTGGGGCCGCTTTGCGGCCCTTCGCGGGCAAGCCCGCTCCTACAAAGGTTACACAGATCCATGTAGGAGCGGGCTTGCCCGCGAAGGGGCGCAAAGCGCCCCCAATAACGGCACTCCAGCACGGGCCAGCAAGAAGCGTTCCGTGCTGCTGAATGGATTCTACTCTACACGAACTGCGCTGCGGCGTTGGCCGATGCCCAGGCCCACTGGAAGTTGAACCCGCCCAGGTGGCCGGTCACATCCAGCACTTCACCGATGAAGTACAACCCGGGGCTTTTCAGCGATTCCATGGTCTTGGACGACACTTCGCGGGTATCCACACCACCCAAAGTCACTTCGGCAGTCCGGTAGCCTTCGGTGCCGGCCGGCACCACCTGCCAGTTCGCCAGCTTCTCGGCGATCTGTGCCAACTCCGCCGGGGTGTACTGCTTCATCGGGCGGGACTCGAACCACTGCTCGGCCAGCAGGTTGGCCAGCTTGCGGGTGAACACCTCGCCCAGCACGGTCTTCAGTTCGGCGTTGGCGCGCTCGGCCTGCATCTGTTGCAGCCAGGTCAATGCGTCGCGATCGGGCAGCAAGTTGATTTCGACCGTGTCGCCGGCTTCCCAGAACGACGAAATCTGCAGAATCGCCGGGCCGCTCAGGCCGCGGTGGGTAAACAGCAGGTTCTCGCGGAAGCGGGTGCCGTTGCAGCTGGCGGTGCAATCCAGCGAGGTGCCCGACAACTCGGTGCACAGTGCCTTGAGTTGGGGCTCGGTGATGGTGAACGGCACCAGGCCGGCGCGGGTTGGCAGTAGGGTATGGCCGAACTGGCGGGCCACCTGGTAGCCGAAGCCGGTGGCACCCAGGGTCGGGATCGACAGGCCACCGGTGGCGATCACCAGCGACTGGCAGGCGAACTGGCCACCGCTGGTCTGCAGTAGGTAGCCGTTTTCGGTCTTCTCGATCTGTTCGATGCTGGTATGCATGCGGATCTCGGCGCCGGCCTCGTCGCATTCGGCCAGCAGCATGTCGAGGATGTCGCTGGCCTTGTTGTCGCAGAACAGCTGGCCGAGCTTTTTCTCGTGGTAGGCCACGCCGTGCTTGCACACTAGTTCGATGAAGTCCCACTGGGTGTAGCGGGCCAGCGCCGACTTGCAGAAGTGTGCGTTGTGCGAGAGGAAGTTGGCTGGCTCGGTGTACAGGTTGGTGAAGTTGCAGCGCCCGCCGCCAGACATGAGGATTTTCTTGCCTGGCTTGTTGGCGTGGTCGAGCAGCAGTACCCGGCGGCCACGGCGAGCGCTGAGCTGGGCGCACATCAGGCCGGCGGCGCCGGCGCCGAGGATGATCACGTCGGTGGAGTGCACGGTGTTACCTCTTCGAGATTGCAGGGGGCTGCTGCGCAGCCCAATCGCGACACAAGGCCGCTCCTACAGGAGATACGCGATCCCCTGTAGGAGCGGCCTTGTGTCGCGATCGGGCCGCAAAGCGGCCCCAAAATAGGTCAGACGATGCGGACTTTCAGGGACCGACCCTTGATCTTGCCGCTGTTCAAGCGTTGCATGGCCTGCTTGGCCAGCGCCCGCTCCACCGCCACAAACGCCTGGAAGTCAAAGATCGCAATCTTGCCCACCTGCTTGCCCGGAATACCGGCATCACCGGTCAGCGCACCCAGAATATCGCCCGGGCGCAGCTTGTCCTTGCGCCCGGCGGCGATGCACAGGGTGCTCATCACTGGCAGCAGCGGCTCGCCGCCTTTGTTCTTCAGGCTGTCCAGTTGGTCCCAGCGCAGTGGGCTCTTTTGCAACGCTTCGATAGCCTGGGCGCGGTGCCCTTCAGCCGGGGCCACCAGGCTGACTGCAACGCCTTTCTCGCCGGCACGGCCAGTACGGCCCACACGGTGCACGTGGATTTCCGCATCACGCGCCAGCTCGACGTTGATGACCATGTCCAGGCCATCGATATCCAGGCCGCGTGCGGCCACGTCAGTAGCCACCAGCACCGAGCTGCTGCGGTTGGCGAACATGGTCAGCACCTGGTCACGGTCGCGCTGCTCCAGATCACCGTGCAGCGCCTGGGCGACGATGCCCTTGGCGGTCAGGTGGGCAACCACGTCCTCGCACTGCTGCTTGGTGAAGCAGAACGCGACGCACGACTGCGGGCGGTAGTGGCCGAGCACGCGGGTAACGGCATCCAGACGTTGCGCTGCATCGATCTCGATGAAGCGCTGCTCGATCTGGTTGTCAGTGTGCAGGCTCTCGACCTTGACCTGCTGCGGGTTGCGCATGAAGTCGGCGGCCAGCTGCTTGATGCCGGCCGGGTAGGTGGCCGAGAACAGCAGGGTCTGGCGGCGCGACGGGGTCTTGCCGATGATGCTGGCAATGGCGTCGAAGAAGCCCATGTCGAGCATGCGGTCGGCTTCGTCGAGGATCAAGGTGTTCAGGCCGTCGAGCACCAGGGTGCCCTTGTCCAGGTGCTGCTGGATGCGCCCCGGGGTGCCGACGATGATGTGCGCACCGTGCTCCAGCGAAGCGATCTGCGGGCCCAGCGATACGCCGCCGCACAGGGTCAGGATCTTGATATTGTCCTCGGCCCGGGCCAGGCGGCGCAGTTCCTTGGCCACCTGGTCGGCCAGCTCGCGGGTAGGGCACAGCACCAGCGCCTGGCAGCCGAAGTAGCGCGGGTTGATCGGGTTGAGCAGGCCGATGCCGAAGGCGGCGGTCTTGCCGCTGCCGGTCTTGGCCTGGGCGATCAGGTCCTGGCCCTTGAGGATGACCGGCAGGCTCTGGGCCTGGATCGGCGTCATCGAGGCATAGCCGAGGGCGTCCAGGTTGGCCAGCATGGCAGTGGACAGCGGCAAGGTGGCAAAGGCGGTGGATTCGGTGGTCACGAGGCGGGCCTGCGGTGCGAAGCTAAAAATGCCGCACAGTCTACCAGCCTCATGGCTATTCGCCCTAAGACTCTACGTGCTCTTCCGGACGACGGGCACGCCTTCCGTCTGTCGGCGCCAGCTGCAGGAAGATGGCCGCGGCCAGCATCGACATAATGCCGATGGTGACGAACGTCAGCTGGAACGCGCCCAGCGTGGTTTCGACGTCCTCGGCGCCGCCCGCTGCGGTAAAGCCACCGAGCAGTGCGCCGGCACAGGCCACGCCCAGGCTCAATGCCAGTTGCGCGACCACCGACAGCAGGCTGTTGCCACTGCTGGCGCTGGCGTCGTCGAGGTCGATCAACGTTACTGTATTCATCGCCGTGAATTGCATGGAGTTGATCGCGCCGAGCAGGCCCAACTGAATCAGCAGCACGGCGTAGGGCGTTTGTTCATCGACCAGACCGAGGCTAGCCAGCATCAGGCCCAGCATCAAGGTATTGCCGGTGAGGATGATGCGGTAGCCGAACCGCTCGATCAGCGGCCTGGCGACGGACTTGGCCAGCATCGCCGCCGCCGCCAGCGGGATCATGCTCATGCCGGCCTGGGCCGGCGAGTAACCCAGCGCCACCTGCAGCAGCAACGGCACCAGAAACGGCAGGGCACCGCTGCCCAGGCGCGAGAACAGGTTACCGAGGATGCCGATGGCAAAGGTGCGCACGCGGAACAGGCTGGGCGAGAACAGCGGCTCGGGGTCGCGCCCGGCGCGCAGCCAGTAGGCGGCCAGGCACGCCATGCCGGCAAACAGCAGCAACATCACCCGCAGGTGTGGCAGGTGCAGTTCGCCCAGGCCTTCCATGGCAATGGTGATCAGCACCATCGCCGCGCCAAACAGCAGGAAACCGGGGGTGTCGAAGCGGGTGCGTTCGGTGCCGCGCAGGTCAGGGATGAACTTCCAGACGGCGTAGCAGCCAATCAGGCCGACCGGCAGGTTGAGCAAGAAGATCCAGTGCCAGCTGAGGATTTCCACCAGCCAGCCACCCACCGTTGGCCCCAGCAGCGGCCCGAGCAGGCCGGGGATAGTGATGAAACTCATGATCCGCACCAGTTCACTGCGCGGGTAGGCGCGCAGCACCACCAGCCGCCCGACCGGCAGCATCAGCGCCCCGCCCAGGCCCTGCACCACGCGGGCGAAAATCAGGAAACCGAGGCTGTTGGCGGCGGCGCACAGCAGCGAGCCGAAGCTGAACAGCAGGATGGCGCTGAAGAAGATGCGCTTGGTGCCGAAGCGGTCGGCGATCCAGCCCGAGGCGGGAATCAGCAGGGCCACGGTGAGCATGTAGGCGATGATCACGCCCTGCATGCGCAGCGGGTCTTCGGCCAGCGAACGGGCCATGGCCGGCAGCGCGGTGTTGAGGATAGTGCCGTCCAGGGACTGCATGAAGAAAGCGATCGCCACCACCCAGGGGATCCAGCGGGCGGTGACGGGGTCCAGCGGGGTACGTTCGGGCATGACTTCCTCGTTTGTCAGTGCCGGCCTCTTCGCGGCTAAAGCCGCTCCTACAAGGGTTACGCGTTCGTTGTAGGAGCGGCTTTAGCCGCGAAAGGGCCGGCAAGTCCAATCACAATGTCAATGTCAGGCCTTTGACCAGCGCCCCCGGCAAATGACTCGACCCGGTACTGCGATGTCCATAGGTGCTGGTCGACAAAATCATCTCGCGCTCCTGGGTCAGGTCCTCCAACTGGCTACCCAGCAAGCTGTACAGGCTGTCATCGAAGCGCATGGTGCTCACTGGCCCCTGAATCTGCCCGTTTTCCACCCAGAAGGTGGCAAACCGCGTCAGCCCGGTCATGCGCGCCGCCGGCAGGTCAGAGTAATTCAGGTACCACAGGTTGCTGATGTACAGCCCGGTGCCCAGGCGCTTCAGGATCTGCTCACTGGGCAGGCCACCCGGCGCCAGGCTGAGCGCACACGGCGACTCGTAGCTGTCAGCACCATTGGCCAGCAGCTCGAACTCGGCCGCGCTGCGCGCACTGATCAGCCGCTGCAGCGCCTGGCCGTGCTGAATCAACGGCACATCCCGGCGCGGCGAGCCTTCATCGGAAAACGCCGGGCTCAACGAGCCACTGACCTGCTCGGTGAAACTCACCAGCGGGCTCAACCGCGCATCACCGTTGTACAGGCGCTGCAAGGCGCTGTTGCCGGTGGCCAGGGCCTGAGCCGAGAAACCGCCCCAGCACAGCATACCGGCAATCTCGTCCATGGCTGCCGGCGCCAGGTAGGCGCGGTAGCTGCCGGGCTTGAGGGTAACAGCAGGCAGGTCGAGGAAACCCAGCTGCTCGCGTGCCTGGCGCAAGCGTGCAGTGAAGTCGTCGGCGCTCCACAGTTGGCCGGCATAATTGGCCTTCACTGCTTCGCCGTTTTCGTGGAACAGGCTCCAGTCGAAGTTGAAGCTGTTGGCCTGGTGCCAGCCGAAGGCGTGGAACGAGCTGGCGAAGCCCCGGCAGATCGGGCCGGCGGCGTAGATGCCGACCAGGTCAAGGTCACCGGCTTCGCGGTCGAGCAGGGCCAGCACTTCGCTCAGCTCGGGCAGCGGCTGCGCTTGCTGGCTGTGGCTGCGCCAGGCGCCTTCGTCCAGGCGCAGGTAAGGGTCGACGGCCAGCAGCGGCAGGGTCTGGCGCAGTTGTTTTAGCGCATCGGCCAGGCGTTGGCGGTCCAGTTGGGCATCGCCACTCAAGGTCACTTGCTGTTCGGCCTGGCGGCCGTCGCGAATCAGCCGTAGCTGCGCGCTGGCCTGGCTCACTTCGCCGGCCTGGCGCACTTTGGCATGGTTGAAACGCACGAATTGCGACTGTTCGGCGCTGTAGCCGAGGGTGAACTGCTCGCCCACCTGCAGCGCGGCGCGCACATCCCCGACCAGGGTTTCGAATGCGTGTTGCATCAGGCGTCTCCTCCGAATACGTCGATCTGGCGGAACACGCAGGCTGGCGAGGCATGGCCCACGCGCACCACCTGGTTGGGTTCGCCCTTGCCGCAGTTGGGCGTGCCCAGTACCTGGAAGGTGCTGCGGTCGCCGACTGCCGCCAGGTTGCGCCAGAACTGTGCGGAGATGCCGCGGTAGTTGGGGTTCTTGACGATGCCCTTGAGCTGGCCGTTTTCGATCAACTGGCCCCATTCACAGCCGAACTGGAACTTGTTGCGCGCATCGTCGATGGACCAGGAACGGTTGGTGCGCATCAGGATGCCGTGCTCGATGCCCCCGATCAGTTGCTCAAGGGATTGGTCACCCGGCTCGATGTTGAGGTTGGCCATGCGGTCGATCGGCGCGCGGTTCCAGCCGCAGGCGCGGCTGTTGGCCACCCCGTCCAGGCCGGAACGGAACTGCGACAGCGCACCCCCCAGCGGGCGCAGCAGCAGGCCGTCGCGGATCAGGAACTGCTTGCTGGCGGCGGTGCCATCGTCGTCAAAGCTGTAGCTGGCCAGCTCTTCGCCGATGGTCGGGTCGAAGCTCACGTTGAGCAGGCTGGAGCCGTATTGCAGGTGGCCGAAGTCGCTGGCTTTGACGAAGCTGGTGCCTGCGTAGTTGCGCTCGTCGCCGAGGATGCGGTCCATTTCCAGCGGGTGGCCGATGGATTCGTGGATCTGCAGCATCATCTGGTCCGGCATCAGCAGCAGATCGCGTGGGCCGCTGGGCGTGTTCGGTGCCAGCAGCAGCTGCAGTGCCTCGTCGGCAACCCGGCTGGCCGCACCGACCAGGCCGCAGCGCTCGATGACCTCGAAGCCGCCCTGCTGGCCGAAGTTATCGCGGCCCAGGCTGCGGCTCTGGCTGTCCTGGCCGTCGCTGGCGGTCACGCTCAAACCTGGGAACAGGAAGCGCTGGGCGTGGCGCAGTTCGGCGCCGGCCGAATTCAGGTAGGTCTGCTCGACCAGTGTCAGGCCCAGGCTGGCCTGCCAGTCCACCAGTCGGCTGTCCTTGGGTACGCTGGCCGATTCGGCAGCGAGCAGGCCGAGGCAGTCGGCAAGGTTGGGCACGGGGTGGTCGAAGTTGGGCGAAATGTGATCGTGGCGGGCGCTGGTCACCGGCTGCTCGCTCAGGTCCAGCAGGCTGTGCCGGGCGATCTGCCGGGCCAGTGCCTCGGCTTGCTCCAGGGCGCGCTGCAGGCCCGCCTGGGACAGGTCGGCGGTGGCCGCATAGGCCTCCACGCCATTGACCCGCACGGTGAGCATGGCGCCTTCGTCCTGGCTGAAAAAAGGCGGCTCGGCAACATTGCGGCGAACCGACAGCGCCTGGTGCGACTGCTTCACATGGCGCAGGGAAAACAACTCGGCCGTACTGCGCAGCGCGGCAAAGCGCTGGCGCAGCAGGGCGCTGGAATCGAACATGCGGAAGTCTCCGTGTAAACGGTGGCTCCCCCTAGAACCACCCGTCTTGCATGCCGAGGCAGGTATCGTCGCGTGCCTCGAGCAATGCCAGCTCATTATGGCAGCCCGGTACTTCCCAGGTCAGGAAATAACGTGCGGCTTGCAGCTTGCCGAGGTAGAAGTCGCGATCAGCAGGGCTGCCCTTGAGCAGTCCGAGTTCGGCGTGTATCGCCTGTTCCAGCCAGCGCCAGCCGATTACGCAGTGGCCGAAGGCCTTGAGGTACAGCGCCGAGTTAGCCAGGGCGCCAGCGACTTTGCCTTGGGCCAGGTCGCCGAGCAGGGCCAGGGTTACGCCCTGAAGGCGGTTGACCAGTTGCTCCAGCGGCTGGCGCAGCGGGTCGAGGTTGGGGTGGTGGCTGGCGCGCTCGCCGGTGACGGCAATCAGGCGGATCAGTTGCTTTAGGCCGGCGCCGTTGTTCTGCGTCAGCTTGCGGCCGAGCAGGTCGAGCGACTGGATGCCCTCGGTGCCTTCGTGGATCGGGTTCAGGCGGTTGTCGCGGTAGTACTGCTCAACCGGGTATTCGCGGGTGTAGCCGTGGCCGCCGAGGATCTGGATCGCCAGCTCGTTGGCCTTGAGGCAGAACGCCGAGGGCCAGGACTTGACGATCGGGGTCAGCAGGTCGAGCAGTTCCTGTGCCTGTTTGCGAGCGCTTTCATCGCTGACGGTCTGGGTGTCGTCGAACAGGCGAGCGGCATACAGGCCAAGGTCGAAGGCGCCTTCGACGTAGGCTTTCTGGGCCAGCAGCATGCGTTTCACATCGGTGTGTTCGATGATCGGTACTGCCGGGCTGTGCGGGTCCTTGTTGTCTGGCCGCCGGCCCTGCGGGCGTTGGCGAGCGTACTCGAGCGAATACAGGTAACCGGCGTAGCCGAGCATCACCGCGCCCATGCCGACGCCGATACGCGCCTCGTTCATCATCTGGAACATACAGGCCAGGCCCTGGTGCGGCTGGCCGACCAGGTAGCCGACGCACTGGCCGTTGTCGCCGAAGTTCAGCGCCGTGGAAGTGGTGCCGCGCCAGCCCATCTTGTGGAACAACCCGGCCAGCAGCACGTCGTTGCGCGGGCCACGGCTGCCGTCCGGGTTGACGTGGTACTTGGGCACGATGAACAGCGATATACCCTTCACCCCGGGTGGTGCGTCCGGCAGCTTGGCCAGCACCATGTGCACGATGTTTTCCGACAACTCGTGGTCGCCGCCGGAGATGAAGATCTTGTTGCCCTTGAGCCGGTAGCTGCCGTCGCCTGCCGGTTCTGCGCGGGTACGGATATCGGCCAGCGACGAGCCGGCGTGGGGTTCGGTCAGGGCCATGGTGCCAAAGTAGCGGCCCTCGATCATGGGCTGCAGGAACAGGCGCTTCTGTTCGTCGCTGCCGAAGCTTTCGATCAAATTGGCTGCGCCCATGGTCAGGAACGGGTAGGCCGTGGTGCCGGCGTTGGCGGCCTGGAAGTGGGCGAAGCAAGCCTGCGAGACCAGGCTGGGCAACTGCATGCCACCCACCTCGAAGTCACGGTTGGCGTTGAGGAAACCGGCTTCGAGGAAGGCATCGACGGCAGGTTTCACTTCGGGGATCAGCTCGGCGCGGCCATCGACGTAGCGGGGCTCGTTTTCATCGGCTTTGCGGTTGTGCGGGGCGAAGAACCTTTCGGCGATGGTGCGCGCGGTGGTCAGCGCGGCATCGAAGGTTTCACGGCTGTGCTCGGCGAAGCGCGGGCGCTGGGTGAGGGCTTCGGCGTCGAGGACTTCATAGAGCTCGAAGGCGAGGTTGCGGGGGCTGAGTAGGGTCTCGGGCATGGGGGCGGTCCTGAGGCGGGATGCTGCGAGTGTAGGTTTTGCCAGTTACAGGTGGATACCATGATTGATTAGGTTGATGTTGAGGAACAGACGGAAACATTTTTGAGTGTTCATCCCTTTGACGTCGTTGCTTCGCTTGGATAACATTGCGGTGTTGCTACAGACCGGAACCCTGGATCAGGGGGTAGCAATGCCGGGAACCAGCTGATGCTGATTTCTCCCAGCCAGTGAGCGGGATTCGAAAGGCCAGGCCGATATTCAGATTTAGCAAAAAGCCCCAAGACGAATGGTTTTGGGGCTTTTTGTTTATGGGGTTCGAATAGTTCGCAGCTGCTTAGATGATCAAGCCTTCATTTCGCTTTTCCAGTATGTAGCGAACATTAAAAAGCTGCCCCTTGGGCATGCTCGTCCGCCCCCAAGCATCTACTTGATAGGCGGATATAACGTTCACCCTTAGGTGGTTTTCTTTGCCCGCCAATTTGCGTACTTCGAAAAATATCGCGTAATCAAAAGTGTCCAGGCAAAAATATCGGCGATTGTTTCTGCCCGCGAAGTGGGCGCGAACCTTGGCGTCGACGAACCTGCGAGCAACGAATTCCGGAAGTAGCTTTGAGCAGTCGTAGCGGCTCTGGCTGAAGTTTCGCTTTTCGTTCGAGCGAGGGTTGGTGATAAGCGGACCTTCGTTCTTGTTATCTGTGAAACAGTGGAATCCAAATGTGAAGTCTACGCTGATGACACGCGAGCTGATTTCGAACGAATGGGTGGTAGGCCTTAGATGCGCCATACAGCGTTCCCTGCCGTCGATGATTAAATTCTTCCAGCGCATGAAGACCACCCTTTGAGAGTGGCATATGAAATTATGCGCGAGGCTAGAGGTCAATGAGCTTAGTGTTCAATATTGTCGCTGAATGTCTATGGGAAGTTTCTTACTTGAGGCAGGGAACTGTAGGGTAGATATCGTCTTGGATGTGGTTTAAGGGGGTGAGTCATCCATGGCTTGGTCTACTGCACCTTGTGATATAGGAGACGCACATTTACGAGGCCAAAGATTTTTCAGCCGGATTTCCTACATTTTTTTTAAGTATTTGCCTATTCCATGTAGTCCATTTCCCAAACATACTCCCAACCCCCTTCTAGCCATTGCGGTGCTCTGGGTAGGGCCCTAGTCTCGGGTGGTCGCTGGCGAATCAGTGACCGGCTTTGACAGGCCGACCAGGTCAAACCGCATGGCTTTGCCTTTATGGCAGCTGTGCATGGGGCACCTCGTGTGCGCCGGGTTTTGGTTTGCCTACCGGTCTGTCAACCCATGTACAGCTGCCACCCTCTTGTTTGACAGCAGGTGTGTGGTAGCCCTCATTACCAGGTGAACCATGATGCTGAAGAATGTCCCCGATCCACCCCACGATCCCCTTTTTCTGAAGACAGCCCGATGCCGGGGCAGATGCCTGCTGTAAGGCTTTGTTGATATGTCGCTTGGGCTGGCCCTTTCGCGGGTAAACCCGCTCCTACAACGGGCATCACATGCCAGGGCCTGCGGTGGTCATTGTAGGAGCGGGTTTACCCGCGAAGAGGCCGGCCCAGGCAGCCAAGAATCATCAGGGGATTGAACAATGACAACAGAAGACACCCAATTCACCGTCGGCAAGACCACGTTCTACCAAGGCGAAAACGGTACCCACCCGTTGTTCCGCATCGAGCCCGGTATCCCGTGCAGAGACGCCCGCGAGCAGTCTTCGGAGTTGATGGGTTATGTGCGCGAGTTGACCATCACCGGGCTGATGGATGAGAAGCCGATGATGATCTGGGCTGCCCATTACCTGAGTGCGATGGCCAAGGCGCTGATGGATGATGCTGAGTTGGGGATGAAGCAGTGAGGGGGTGGCTTTAGATTGCATGAAGGCTGCCAGGTGTATGCCGACAGTTTTGCAGCGCCTATGAGATCGAGCGCCGCCCGCGCGGCGCTTCGCGGGGCAAGCCCGCTCCCACATCTGTTTCGGGCCAGTCCCGCCTGTGCCATTGGCGCGCGCCCCCTTGTCTGTCCCATTCGATATTGAAGGTGTCGCCGCTGCTTTTCTGCAATGTCCAGCCATGCACCCAGGGTGCGAGTGCGGAGGAGGCAGGAGTAACTGGCCCGAAACAGACTGTGGGAGCGGGCTTGCCCCGCGAAGCGCCGCGCGGGCGGCGCTCGATCTCATAGGTGCTGAAAATGTTGTGGCAAGCACCTGTCAGCCCAACCCCAATCTCAAGACATGCACCCATAAAAAAAGGAGAGCCAAAGCTCTCCCTTTTCCTCAACAACCCTCAGCCTCAGCCAATAGTCATCAAACTAGCATTCCCCCCCGCCGCCGCGGTATTCACACTCACCGCCCGCTCAATCACCAGTCGCTCCAGCGCAATCTGGTGATCCCCGCTGGACAGCCCGTGCACACCCACAATCGCCCCGGCGCGCTTGGCCACCTGTTGGCAAACGCCACGCAGTTGGTCCGAATCGCCATGGTGGATCACGGCGTCGAACGCCACTTCATCCTTGTTCCAGTCCGCCACCAGCTTCACCTTGGCCTGCAGCTCACGCGGCAGGCGGGCGCGCAGGGCTTTGCCCGGCTCGCCGTCAGCCCATACTGCCGAGCTGCCAACAGCCAATACCGCGGCAAACTGCGCCAGCAGGTCGGCTTCGTTGTCAGCCAGGCACAGCACGTGCTCGCGCGGCAGGATGGTGTAGCTGTTGCGCTCTCCAGTCGGGCCTGGGAGCAGGCGGGCGATGCCGCTCTGCGACTGACCGGCGAACTGGCTGCACAGCGCCGCCAGGTCGGCCAGCTGGTTACTCTCCGCCCAGGCTTTCAGGCTGTGCAGTGGCTTGACCAGCTGTTCGTGCAGGGTACGGTCCGGCTTGCCTTCGCCGTCCTGCTGCTGGAAGTGGCGGCCGATCGCGTCGGCCGGGCGGGTCGACAGCAGGCGGTACAGGTACAGCGGGCCACCGGCTTTCGGGCCGGTGCCGGACAGGCCTTCACCACCGAACGGCTGCACGCCTACTACTGCACCGACGATGTTGCGGTTGACGTACATGTTGCCGGCGTTGGCGGTTTCCACAACTTTAGCGATGGTCTCGTCGATGCGGGTGTGCACGCCGAGGGTCAGGCCGTAGCCGGAGTTGTTGATCTGCTCGATCAGCTGGTCGAGGTTGCGGCGGTTGTAGCGCACCACGTGCAGCACCGGGCCGAAGATTTCGCGCTTCAGCTCGTCGAAGCTGTCCAGCTCGATCAGGGTCGGCATGACGAAGGTGCCGCGCTTGATCTCGGCCGCATCGGCGATGGCAACCTGATAGACCGAACGGCCTTTCTCGCGCATGCCCTGGATGTGCTTCTCGATACCAGCCTTGGCTTCGGCGTCGATCACCGGGCCAATGTCCACGGCCAGGCGGTCCGGGCAACCCAGGCGGCTTTCGGCCATGGCGCCTTTGAGCATTTCGATCACGCGGTCGGCGGAGTCCTCCTGCAGGCACAGCACGCGCAGGGCCGAGCAACGCTGGCCGGCACTGTCGAAGGCCGACGACACCACGTCGATCACCACCTGCTCGGTCAGTGCCGAGGAGTCGACGATCATCGCGTTCTGGCCACCGGTTTCGGCGATCAGCGGGATTGGGCGACCCTGGTTGTCCAGGCGACCGGCGACATTGCGCTGCAGCAGGCGGGCCACCTCGGTGGAACCGGTGAACATCACGCCTTTGACGCGCTCGTCACCGACCAGGCCGGCACCGACGGTTTCACCGCGGCCTGGCAGCAGCTGCAGCACGCCTTCCGGAATGCCCGCTTCCAGCAGCAGGCGCACAGCTTGGGCTGCGATCAGCGGCGTTTGTTCGGCAGGCTTGGCCAGCACCGGGTTACCGGCGGCCAGGGCTGCGGCCACCTGACCGGAGAAGATCGCCAGCGGGAAGTTCCACGGGCTGATGCACACCACCGGGCCCAGCGGGCGGTGGGCGTCGTTGCTGAAGTCGTTGCGGGCCTGCACCGCGTAGTAGCGCAGGAAGTCCACGGCCTCGCGTACTTCGGCGATAGCGTTGGCGAAGGTTTTACCTGCTTCGCGGATCAGCAAGCCCATCAGCGGCTGGATCTCAGCCTCCATCAGGTCGGCGGTGCGCTCCAGGATCGCAGCACGTTCTGCCGGCGGGGTAGCCTGCCAGATGGGTGCCGCATTGATCGCACACTGGATGGCGTTGTCGACGTCGGCAACGGTGGCTTCCTGCACATGGCCGACAACATCGCGGAGGTCTGCCGGGTTCAGTACAGGCACAGCAGCAGACTCGCTGGCAGCGCAGGCCAGCAGCGGGGCGGCCTTCCAGTCGTTGTGGGCGGTGGCCAGCATGGCGCAGGACAGCGACGCCAGGCGGTGTTCGTTGGCCATGTCGATGCCGGCCGAGTTGGCCCGCTCAGTGCCATACAGGTCGCGCGGCAGCGGGATGCGCGGGTGCGGCAGGCCGAGGCTGCCTTCCTGGGTGCCCATACGCTCAATGCTGGCGACCGGGTCGGCGACCAGTTCCTGGATCGAGATCGAGTGGTCGGCGATGCGGTTGACGAACGAGGTGTTGGCGCCGTTTTCCAGCAGGCGGCGCACCAGGTAGGCCAGCAGCGTTTCGTGGGTACCGACCGGTGCATAGACGCGGCAAGGGCGGTTCAGCTTGCCATCGGCAATCTTGCCGACCACTTGCTCGTACAGCGGCTCGCCCATGCCGTGCAGGCACTGGAATTCGTACTGGCCTGGGTAATAGTTCTGCCCGGCGATGTGGTAAATGGCCGACAGGGTGTGGGCGTTGTGGGTGGCGAACTGCGGGTAGATGGCTTCCGGCACGGCCAGCAGCTTGCGGGCGCAGGCAACGTAGGACACGTCGGTGTACACCTTGCGGGTGTAGACCGGGTAGCCTTCCAGGCCTTCGACCTGGGCGCGCTTGATTTCGCTGTCCCAGTAGGCGCCTTTCACCAGGCGGATCATCAGGCGGTGGCGGCTGCGCTTGGCCAGGTCGATGACGTAGTCGATCACGTACGGGCAGCGCTTCTGGTAGGCCTGGATAACAAAGCCGATGCCGTTCCAGCCGGCCAGCGACGGCTCGAAGCACAGGCGTTCGAGCAGGTCGAGCGACAGCTCCAGGCGGTCGGCTTCCTCGGCGTCGATGTTCAGGCCGATGTCGTACTGCTTGGCCAGCAGGGTCAGCGACAGCAGGCGCGGGTACAGCTCTTCCATCACGCGCTCGTACTGGGCGCGGCTGTAGCGCGGGTGCAGCGCGGACAGCTTGATCGAGATGCCCGGGCCTTCATAGATGCCGCGGCCATGCGAGGCCTTGCCGATCGAGTGGATGGCCTGCTCGTAGGACGCCAGGTACTTCTGTGCGTCATGCTCGGTCAGTGCCGCTTCACCCAGCATGTCATAGGAATAGCGGAAGCCCTTGGCCTCGAAGCGACTGGCGTTGGCCAGGGCTTCGGCGATGGTCTCGCCGGTGACGAACTGCTCGCCCATCAAGCGCATGGCCATGTCGACGCCCTTGCGGATCATCGGCTCGCCGCTCTTGCCGATGATGCGGGTGAGCGAGGAGGTGAGGCCGGATTCGTTGTGGGTGCTGACCAGCTTGCCGGTCAGCAGCAGGCCCCAGGTGGCGGCGTTGACGAACAGCGACGGGCTGTTGCCCAGGTGCGGCTGCCAGTTGCCGGTGCTGATCTTGTCGCGGATCAGTGCGTCGCGGGTGCCCTTGTCGGGAATGCGCAGCAGGGCTTCGGCCAGGCACATCAGCGCCACGCCTTCCTGCGACGACAGCGAGAACTCCTGCAGCAGGCCCTGGACAATGCCGGCGCGGCCGCCAGCGCTCTTCTGGTTGCGCAGTTTTTCGGCGATGCCGGCGGCCAGCTTGTTGGTGGCCTCGGCCAGCGGCGCGCTCAGGCGGGCCTGCTCCAGCAGCATCGGCACCACTTCCTGCTCAGGGCGGCGATAGGCGGCCGTGATCGCCGAGCGCAGTACCGACTGGGGCAGGATGCTCTCGGCGAATTCGAGGAAGCACTGATGGCTGTGGTCGGCCTGAACTTCGCCGGCATCATCGGCCAGGTTGCTGGCATGACCGTTGAGTTCGGTCAGGGTGGCGCCACCCTCGAGCTTCTCCAGGTAGTTGAAGATCGCTTGCTTGATCAACCAGTGCGGCGTGCGGTCAATCGACTGCGCTGCTGCCTTGAGTCGCTCACGGGTAGGGTCATCGAGTTTGACCCCAAGGGTGGTCGTCGCCATTTCTTATCCTCGTTATTGCCACGGCTGTGGCCTAAGCTGACGCCAAGATTAGCCTGTAGGACAATTCGGGTGCAACCAGGTGCAACCCCATTTTTTTGTGTAAGAGGTGCAACTCGTCTGACAGATATTTCCACACCTGATAAAGGGTCGTTTTTGGTGCGTATTTGTCTTAAAAACGACGCCTATGCTCCAAAAAGGAGCAAAAAAGCGGCTTTATCGGAAAAGTGTACGGGCAGGTGCAACTTGCAAATGAAAAATGGTTGCACCCGCTTTGTGTTGTTGCATAGCATTCGTCGCCTGGGTGCAACCGCCATCGCTGTGGTTGCGCATGAGATAAAAACAAACGCCAGGGCACACGCATGGGCAATCCTCTAACGATCACCTTCGTGATCTACATCGCGGCAATGGTGCTGATCGGCTTCGCCGCCTATCGCTCCACCAACAACCTTTCCGATTACATTCTGGGCGGTCGCAGCCTGGGTAGCGTGGTTACCGCGCTGTCTGCCGGCGCCTCCGACATGAGTGGCTGGCTGCTGATGGGCCTGCCGGGCGCCATCTACTTCTCCGGCCTGTCCGAAGCTTGGATCGCCATCGGCCTGACCGTTGGTGCCTACCTGAACTGGCTGTTCGTGGCCGGTCGCCTGCGGGTGCAGACCGAGCACAACGGCGACGCATTGACCCTGCCGGACTACTTCTCCAGCCGTTTCGAAGACAACAGCGGCCTGCTGCGTATCATTTCGGCGATCGTCATCCTGGTGTTCTTCACCATCTACTGCGCTTCCGGCATTGTTGCCGGTGCCCGTCTGTTCGAAAGCACCTTCGGCATGCCATACGAAACAGCCCTGTGGGCTGGCGCTGCGGCCACCATTGCCTACACCTTCGTCGGTGGTTTCCTGGCGGTGAGCTGGACCGATACCGTGCAGGCCTCGCTGATGATCTTCGCGCTGATCCTGACTCCGGTGATCGTGCTGATCTCCACCGGCGGCTTCGACACTACCTTCGCGGCCATCGAAGCGGTCAACCCTGCCAACTTCGACATGCTCAAGGGCGCAACCTTCATCGGCATCATCTCCCTGATGGGCTGGGGCTTGGGCTACTTCGGCCAGCCGCACATCCTGGCGCGCTTCATGGCGGCAGACTCGGTGAAGTCGATCGCCAACGCCCGCCGCATCTCCATGACCTGGATGATCCTGTGCCTGGCCGGTACCTGCGCCGTGGGCTTCTTCGGTATCGCCTACTTCTCGGCCAACCCTGACCTGGCCGGCCCAGTTACCGAGAACCACGAGCGTGTGTTCATCGAGCTGGCGAAGATTCTCTTCAACCCATGGATCGCCGGTGTACTGCTGTCGGCCATCCTCGCGGCGGTAATGAGCACCCTCAGCTGCCAGCTGCTGGTGTGCTCCAGCGCCCTGACCGAAGACTTCTACAAAGCCTTCCTGCGCAAGAACGCTTCGCAGCGCGAGCTGGTGTGGGTCGGCCGCCTGATGGTGCTGGCCGTGGCCCTGATCGCTATCGCCATGGCGGCCAACCCGGAAAACCGCGTGCTGGGCCTGGTGGCCTACGCCTGGGCCGGCTTCGGTGCCGCCTTCGGTCCGGTGGTGCTGATTTCAGTGCTGTGGAAGGGCATGACCCGTAACGGCGCACTGGCCGGTATCGTGGTGGGTGCACTGACCGTGATTGTGTGGAAGCAGATTGATGTCTGGGGCCTGTACGAAATCATCCCGGGCTTCCTGCTGGCGAGCATTGCCATTTTCGTGGTGAGCAAGCTGGGCAGCCCTTCGCAGGCGATGGTGCAGCGCTTCGAGACGGCTGATGCGGCGTATCACGCTGACAAGTAATACCCGCTGAGTCGGCGGCGCCTGCTTCGCGGGTGAACCCGCTCCCACAGGTTCTGCACTGGGTTTGAGACCTGTGCAGGCCTCTGTGGGAGCGGGTTCACCCGCGAAGAAGCCAGCACCGACCAGCAGCCAGGCCTGACTCCGCCTGCAAGGCAAGGTAAACTTGCCGCCTTCGCAGGAGTTGCCATGAACTATCGTCACGCCTTCCACGCCGGCAACCACGCCGACGTCCTCAAACACATCGTGCTGACCCGCCTCATCGCCCTGATGTCGCGCAAGGAGCAGCCGTTCGCCTACATCGATACCCACGCAGGGCTTGGTCTGTACGACCTGCAAGGCGACCAGGCAAGCCGCACCGGCGAATACCTGGAAGGCGTCGCCCGCCTGTGGAACCGCGATGACCTGCCGGCCATGGCTGACGACTACCTGCGCATCATCAAGCGCCTGAACGCCGACGGCGAGCTGCGTTACTACCCGGGGTCGCCCGAACTGGCCCGCCGCCTGATGCGCCAGCAGGACCGCGCCTTGCTCAACGAGAAGCACCCCGAAGACGGGCCGCTGCTCAAAGAGAACATGAAGAAAGACCCGCGCGTGACCGTGCACCTGGGCGAAGGCTGGCATGTGCCCCGGGCCTTGCTGCCAGTACAGGAAAAGCGCGCGATCATGCTGATCGACCCGCCGTTCGAGCAGGCCGACGAGCTCAAGCGCTGCACCACTGCCATGAAAGAGGCGATTGGCCGCATGCGCCAGACCGTCGCGGCCATCTGGTACCCGATCAAGGACCAGCGCTCGCTGACCCGCTATTACCAGGACCTGACCAGCACCGGCGCCCCGAAGCTGCTGCGGGTCGAGCTGTATGTGCACCACCAGGACAGCCCGCAGGGCCTGAACGGCTCCGGCCTGGCCATCGCCAACCCGCCGTGGGGGCTGGAAGAAGAGCTGAAAGAGCTGTTGCCGTGGCTGGCCAAGGAGCTGGCGCAGACTGCCGGTAGCTACCGCATGGACTGGCTGATCGCCGAATAAGCAAGCACTACAAACCTGTGTAGGAGCGGGCTTGCCCGCGAATGCGCCCGATCAGGCGACATAGTTGCCCGGTTTGGCTGATTCGCGGGTAAACCCGCTCTTACATGTTTGCGTTATAATCCCGCCCTTTAGTCGCCACCCGCCCAAGCGGCCGCTGGCGCATTTCTACCGAATGAAGAGGCTAATCCCTTGGCATTGACGATTCTTGGCCTGTCCGGCGCCCTTAGCCATGACCCTTCCGCGGCCCTGTACATTGACGGCAAGCTGATTGCCGCCGCCGAAGAAGAGCGCTTCGTGCGTGACAAGCATGCGAAGAACCGCATGCCCTACGAGTCGGCGAAGTTCTGCCTGGAACAGGCAGGCATCAAGCCATCCGACGTCGACGTGGTAGCCATCCCGTTCGCCCCGATCAGCCTGTTCGGCAAGGCGCGCTGGCACTATGCCAAGCGCTACTGGTACGCCCCGGATCGCGCCCTCGACGCCATCCTGATGGGCAACCGTCGCTACAAGCGCTACCGTAAAAAGATCGTTTGGTGCCTGGAGCAGCTGGGCTTCGACCCGAAAAAGGTCAAGATCGAGCCGGTCGAGCACCACTTGGCCCACGCCTCCAGCGCCTACCACTGCTCGGGCTTCAAGGAAAAAACCGCCATCCTCGGCATTGACGGGAAAGGCGAATACGCCACCACCTTCTTTGGCTACGGCGAAAACGGCAAGATCCACAAGATCAAGGAATTCTTCGACCCGGACTCGCTGGGTGGCCTGTACGGCGCAATCACCGAGTTCCTCGGCTTCGAGATGCTCGACGGCGAGTTCAAGGTCATGGGCATGGCGCCGTATGGTGATGCCAGCAAATACGATTTCTCGCGCTTGGCCAGCTTTGAAAACGGTGAGCTGGTGATCAACACCGAGTACGCCAACGTTATCGGCCTGCGCCGTCATAAAGAGAAGGGCAAGGGCTTCTACTTCTCGCCGAAGCTGATCGAATGGCTGGGTCCAAAGCGCGAAGGCGACATCGCCGACGAACCGTACATCCATTACGCGGCCAGCATGCAGGCGCTGTTCGAGAAGCTGGCGCTGCAGATGATCGACCACTACCTGGGCGACACCCTGCGTGAAACCGGCAAGCTGGCCTTTGCCGGCGGCTGTGCGCTGAACGTCAAGCTCAACCAGAAGATCATCGCCCGCCCGGATGTGAAAGAGCTGTTCGTGCAGCCGGCCTCCGGCGACGCCGGTACTGCCGTAGGCGCCGCAGCCTATGTTTCCCACGCTCGTGGTGTGCCGGTCGAGAAGATGGAACACGTCTACCTCGGGCCGTCGTACTCCAACGAAGACGTGATCGCCGCCTGCGCCCGTCACCCGAATGCACCAAAATGGCGCAAGCTCGACAACATGCCGCAGCAGATCGCTCAGATCATGGTCGATGGCAACCCGGTGGCCTGGTTCCAGGGCCGCATGGAGTTCGGCCCGCGTGCCCTCGGTGGCCGTTCGATCATCGGCTGCCCAAGCGTCGAAGGCGTGGCTGACCGCATCAACCACCAGATCAAGTTCCGTGAGCGCTGGAGACCTTTCTGCCCGTCGATGCTCGACACCGTCGCCCCGCAGATGATCAAGGTCGACCACCCGGCGCCGTTCATGACCTTCACCTTTGAAGTGGCTGAAGAGTGGAAAACCCGCGTGCCGGAGGTGGTCCACGAGGACGGTACTTCGCGTGCCCAGGTGCTCAAGCGCGAGTACAACCCGCGCTATTACGACATGATGAAGGCGCTGGAAGACCTGACGGGCAACGGCGTGTCGCTGAACACCTCGCTGAACCGCCGTGGCGAACCGATGATCTGTTCGCCGACCGATGCCCTGAACATGTTCTTCGGCTCGGACCTGCAGTACCTGATCATGGAAGACATCCTGGTCGTGAAGGACGGCGCCGCCGCCTATGACCAGCCGCTCTGAGCCGCGCATCCTGCAGTTCTGCCATGGCTATGACGGGCCTTTCCTGGATTGCGCCCGTCAGTACGCCAGCCTGTTCCAGGGGCGTGGCTACCAGGTCACCACGGTGTTCCTCACCGGCGCCGCCGACCCGCAGGTGGCGGCCGGCTGCGCCTCGGACGAGGTGCTGTTCCTGGAGTTCAGCTCCAAGGCCGTGCGTGGCCTGAAGCTTGGGGCGATCCGCGCGTTGCGGCGGATAGCGGCCGAGCGTAATTTCGCCTTCTGCATCGCCCACCGCTTCAAGCCGATCTATGTGGCGTTGCTGGGTACCGGCCTGCCGGTTGTCGGCGTGCACCATGCCTTCGGTGACTACCAGCGCAAGGGGCGGCGCCTGTTCGCCAACCTGTTCAGCAAGCGCCTGAGCCTGCTCGGCGTGTCGGACGCGGTGCGCGACGACATGCGCCGCTGCCTGCCGCAGTGGCCGGCCGAGCGCATCCAGACCCTGTACAACCGCATCGACATCGACGCCCTGCAAGCAGCCCTGGTGCCGCGTGCCGAGGCGCGCCGGGCGCTGGGCCTGGATGCACAGGCGTGGGTCGTCGGCAACGTCGGGCGCCTGCACCCGGACAAGGACCAGGCCACCCTGTTGCGTGGTTTTGCCCAGGCGCTGCCGGGGCTGCCGGCCGGTGCGCGCTTGGCGATTCTCGGCAAGGGCCGCCTGGAAGAAAAACTCAAGGCCCTGGCCTCCGAGCTGGGCATTGCCGGGCAGGTGGACTTCCTTGGCCAGGTGCCGGATGCGCGCCGTTACTTCCAGGCCTTCGATGTGTTTGCCCTGAGTTCCGACCATGAGCCGTTCGGCATGGTCCTGCTCGAAGCCATGGTTGCCGGTGTGCCGGTGCTGGCCACGGCCTGTGGCGGCGCGCGCGAGGTGGTCGAGGGCGTTGGCGTGCTGTTCCCGCTGGGCGATGCCGAGCAACTGGCCCAAGGCCTGAAGCACATGGCTGTCCTGAGTGCCGAACAGCGCGAAGTGTGTGCACAGCTCATGCTGCAGCGCCTGCGCGAGCGCTTCTCTGATCAGGCCGTGCGCGAGGCCTTCTGGCAGCTGCCGCAAGTGCGTGCGCTGGTGGGGCAAGCCTGATGCTCAATCGTATCCAGGCCTTCCGCGAACGCGGTTGGCAAGTCATCGATGCCAAGGCTTACGCCGAGGCGTGGGCCCGCTTTGGCGGCAGCGTCGCCACCCACCCGCTGGTAGTCGAGCAACTGGCCGACCTGGCGCAGATCCCGGTGCGTTACCTGGGCTGGCATCAGGCGGGTGAGCTCAAGGCCGCGATTCCGGCCTGGGGCCGCCACCTGGCGCTGTCCAAGGACGTGCTCAAGCGCGCCGGCAAGAAAGCCCTGTTCGACCTCGGCAATGCCGAAATCATCCTGCCGGCGGCGGCCGATGCTGCCGCCCCGTTGCGCCATACCGTGCGCTACCTGTCCGAACTGAACCAAGGCCGTTTCAGCGGCCTGAAGGCGCAGAAGGAACAGCTGGCCATGGCCCGGGCACATGAAGACCTGTCGAAGAAGTTTCGCTACAACCAGCGCCGCGAACTGCGCCTGCTGGAAGAGGCGGGCGGCGTGGTGCGCCCGATCAGTGACTTCAGCGCGCAGGAAATCGCCAGCATGTACTGCGACCTGTTCCAGCGCCGCTGGGGCTTCCCGGCCACCGGTGCCGAGCGCATGGCCGATGTGCTGCAGCGCTTGCGTGAGCTGCTGATCGGTTCGGTATTGCTGCTGGACGGCAAGCCGATTGCCATCCAGCTGGTGTACCGCGTCGAAGCGCCGGAATGGATCAGCGTCGAGTACATCAATGGCGGTGTCGACCCTGAAACCAAGGCCTTCAGCCCCGGCAGCGTGCTGAGCTTCCTCAACACCCAGGCCGCCTGGGAAGACGCCCGCGCGCGCAACAAGCCGCTGCGCTTCTCGTTCGGCCGTGCCGACCGCGAGTACAAGGACCGCTGGTGCAACCCCGTGCCGGTGTATCAGGCGTGAGTCGCAAGCAGCAGTTGCTCAGGCGCCACCGGCGCAACAAGCGCCTGGGCTTGCTGGCGGGGCTGGTCGCGCTGGTCGCCTTGGGAGTATTCAGCTGGTGGTGGTTGCCACTGCTGCTGTTGCCACTGCTCTGGGCCGCCCACGAAGCCTGGTTCGCCGACCACCTGTTCTATGCGCCAGGCGAAGACTACGCCTACGACTTCGGCGAGCAGGCGCGACCGGTTGCTGCCAGCCTGCACGATGGCGTGCTCAAGGCCGACTGCACGTTGCAGGGCAATGAAACCCTGATCCTTGAACTGCAGGTAAAAAGCAGCGGGCTGGGACGTTTCCTCGACCCGCGGGTCGAGCTGCTGGCTGTTGAACAGGCAGACCGGCAAACCTTCGAGCGTGGTGTCGATGGCCTGCGTTTCCTCAACCTGACTGGCCTGGCAGCCTCGCTTCAGGCGGGCACGTTGCGCCTGCGCGGCCGGCATTGCCGGCTGGCAGGCCAGCCGCGCCTGTGGATAACGCCAGCGGTCGAGCTGCAGCGGCGTCGGGTAATGGTGATTGCCCCGCATGCTGACGACGCCGAGCTGGCCGCTTATGGCCTGTACAGCCAGGCTGACGAAACCTGGGTGGTAACCCTGACCGCCGGCGAAATCGAGGCCGAGCACTATCAGCAGATGGGCCTGGCCAAGGCCGAGGCCGCCCGGCTGAAAGGGCGCCTGCGCGCGTGGGACAGCATCGCCGTTCCGCGTTGGGCCGGTGTGCCGGAGTCGCGCTGCGTGCAGCTGGGCTACTTCTGTCTGCAGTTGCCGACCATGCAGGCGGCGCCCGACCAGCCTGCGGTGTCCCGTGAAGCCGACATGGCCGATATCCGCCCGTTCCGCCAGTTCAATCCATTCCCGCTGCCGGCCGATCAGGATGGCGCCCCCACCTGGCACAACCTGCTGGCCGACCTGCGCGCGCTGCTGGAAATGGCCAGGCCCGAGGTACTGGTGATGCCGCACCCGCAGCTCGACCCACACCCCGACCACATCTGCGCCCAGGCCGCCGTGCTTGAGGTTCTGCAGGGCCTGGCCTGGCAGCCGAAAACGCTGCTTTGCTATGCCAACCACCTGCATGACAACGACCGCTGGCCGATGGGCGACAGTGGCGATGGCGTGGCCTTGCCGCCGCAGTTGAGCGCCGCGCAGGCGTGGGCCCCGTGCAGCCTGGTGCTGGACCTGGCCACTCAGCGTGACAAGGCCATGGCCCTGGGCATGATGCATGACCTGCAGCCGGCCGCCCCGTTCAAGCGCCGCCTGCGCCGGTTGCTGCAACGCTGGCTGGCCGGGCGCCGTCCGTCGCCTTACGGGGAGAACGAGTTCTTCCGCAAGGCGGTGCGCCGGCACGAGCTGTTCTGGCGGCGTGAGCTGTAAACCTGACCGCGATGGCGCAGAGCGCCCAAGGAACGTAATGAAAGTCCTATTTCTGGTACAGAAAGAGCAGCGGGCGATTCTCGACCGCCTGTACGACGGCGTCGCGGCCAACTGTGAATGCGATCTGCGCTGGCTGACCAGCGAAGACCAGCGCAACCTGCGCCGCTATTTCAAGCGTGAGGTGCAGGTCGAGCGTTATGACCGCATCGTGTTCTTCCTGCGCTTCAAGCAGGAAATCCGCCAGGTGGCGTTCATTCGCACCGTACCCAACCTGGTCATCCTCGAGCACGACGCCTACCAGAACTACATCCCGTGCAAGTACACCGGCAAGTTCAGCGCCCATTATCGCCAGTTGCCCTGGGCGCGGGTGATCAGTTCCGGCTACATGGTCAGCGAGCGCCTGCGCCAGGAAGGTTTCGATGCGGTGTTCGTGCCCAAGGGTTATGACGAGCAGTTGCTGGCCGACCAAGGGCGCGAGCGCGATATCGAACTGGCCTTCGTCGGCAGTGTCAACAGCGTGGCCTACAGCGGTCGCAAGGCGCTGCTGGACGAGTTGGGGCAAGTCGAGAACCTGCTGGTAACCCGCACCAAGTCGGGCGAGGACTACTGCAACACGCTCAACCGTATCCGGTTCTTTGTCAGTGCCGATGTCGGCATGGGCGAGTACATGATCAAGAACTTCGAAGCCATGGCCTGTGGCTGTGTATTGCTGGCGTACGACCAGGGCGAAGAAGAAAACCGTGCGCTGGGCCTGCAGGACATGCACAACGTGGTGTTCTATGACACCATCCCGACCCTTCAGGACAAGCTCCGGCGCTTGCGTGCGGAACCTGAACTGGCGCGGCAGATCGCAGAAAATGGCCGCCACCTGGCGGTTTCCCGTTTCAGTTTCGGCGCAGTTGGACGTAGCATCGTCGACCACATGCGCCCGGCACTCAGGCCCCACCCGCCATTGTCAGCATGGCAGCGGCTGCGCTTGAAGCTGGGCATCTAACATAAGTGCTTTCGCGCCCAGGAGCGGGGTTGAAAGCCGATAGTCGCAATGCGGAGGGAGTCCGGTGCGCTTTTCAAATGAGAGTGACGTCACGCTCGTCGTGACCAGTTGTGGGCGGTTTGATCTGCTCAAAGACACCCTTGAGAGTTTCGATCGCTACAACACGGCGCCCATCCGCGAGGTGTTCATCACCGAAGACTCCGGTGACGATGCTGTGTATGGCGCTGTGCCGGAGCACTGGAAACCGCACTGCAAGGTGTTCGTCAACCGGCCCAAGCTGGGCCAGTTGCCGTCTATCGACCTGGCGTACAGCCACGTCAAGACGCCGTACATCTTCCACTGCGAAGACGACTGGCATTTCTACCGCCAGGGGTTTGTCGAAGACTCGCAGGCCATTCTGGAGGCAAGCCCCAACCTGCTGCAGGTGTGGTTGCGCAGTCATGCCCATGACCTGGCTGTGCACAGCCCGTACATCCACCTGGGCGATCGCCAGGTGATCGCTGGCGTGCCTTGCTACCCATTGTTGTCGGAAAAGGCGGAATGGCAGGCGTTTTCGTTGAACCCCGGCCTGCGTCGTTTGAGCGATTACCAGCGCTGTGCGCCATTTGCCGCCTATGCTGGAGAGAAGGCGCTTTCCCGACGCTACGCTGAGTTAAATCTGACAGCGGTCACCTTGGAGGGTGATGCAGTATTGCACACTGGATTTGGCAATCACGTGACCTTGCCCATCGAAGTGGAACGTAAGGCCAAGCGTCGTCAACGTGATCGCATCAAGCTGGCATTGACGCTGGTGACGGGTGCCTTGATCGGCATGGGTATCACCATTTTTGTTCAATGAAGTCGCTGTCCCACCTGACTTGAGCGGGAGAGGGCCCATGAACATCGTCAATATGATGTGGGCGGGTGGAACGCCGTATGTGTCCATCCATAAAGTACATCGGCAGGTACTGTCCAACGCGGGTGCCGATGCCCGAATCAGTAACTGGCTACTGCTGGGAAGCGGGCTCTGCTGTGGGCTTGGCTCGACCCGGGAGTGGCACATGCCGTCACGTGCACTGAAGGGGCGCCACTTGTGGCGCCTGCTGCGGCCGTGGCTGCGCATGCGCTTGCGCAAGGCGCTGACCGAGGCCAGGGCTGAAGTCGTCCTGCTCGACGGCATTGGCGTTGCACGCCTGGTATTGCCGCTGCTGCAAAGCATTCCCGAGCTGCGGGCCAAGGTGCTGTTCCATGGCAAGACGCGGCTGAACGGCGGCGATATCCGCCTGTTGCGCATGCTTGCGCCTGAACGCCTGAGTATTGCGGCGGTGTCGCAGACGTTGGCCGAGTCGCTGGAGCGTGATCTGGGCAGGCCGGTGCAAACCTTGCGTATGGCGCTTGACCCGCTGGCGTTCGTCGAGCCGTTGCGCAGCCGGGAGCAGGCCAGAACGGCGCTGCAGTTGCCACAGGATGCCGCCGTGATGCTGGGTGCAGTAGGGCGCCTGGTGGAAAGCAAAGGCTTCGAAATGCTGATCGGGGCCTTCGCCAAGGCCAGTGCACGGCAGCCAGACTTGCAGCTGGCGATCATTGGTGAGGGCCCCCAGCACGCCGTGCTGGAAGCGCGAATCGATGCACTGGGGCTGGCGGGGCGCGTTCATCTGCGCGGATACCGCGAAGACCTGCAGCAACTGTACCGGGCGTTTGACTGGTTGTTAGTGCCTTCGCGTTCAGAAGGCCTGGGGCTGGTGGTGCAAGAGGCGGTGATGGCCGATGTGCCGGTGGTGTGCAGCGACCTGCAGGTGTTTCGCGAGCAGCTGCGGGACACCGGTGGCTACCTGCCTGTTGCCGACGAGGGCGCCTGGGCCGAGGCGATCGAGCATTGCGCGGCGCTCAGTGCCTCGGCGGTGGCCGCGAGGCAGCGCCAGGCACTGGCGCCGGAACAGGCCTGGCAAGCCTTCTGCAACGGTTCCCAGAGCCTGTTGCGCAACTGACGTTCAGCGCGCCAGCAGGGCCGCTTCGAATGCAGCGAGGGGGAACCGGTCGCCCAGGTTCTCCCGCTCAATGTAACGCACCATATGCTGCACATTGCGCCGAATCATGCGCGCCGACAGTGGCGGGCGCAGGAAGCGCATGTCAGCCACGTCGATCAGGCCCAGGCGCTGGTCGGGGGTGACCACCACGTTGCCCAGGTGCAGCGAACGGAAGTACACACCGCTGCGGTGCAGCTGGCGAATCAATTCGACCAGGCGCGGCAGGTAAATGTCCCAACTGAAACCTTCATCGCGTGACATCTGCAGCAGCGTGCGCCCGGGCAGCGGGCGATAGAGCACGGCTGTGCGGCCTGGCAGGTCGAGCTTGTGCTGGCTGATGACCTCGAGGGTGGGGATGCCCAGTTGCGCCAGGCGTGCGGCATTATCGACGAAGCGCTGCGAGTAAGGGCGCAGCAGCGCAGATGAAATCAGCCTTTTCCTACGAAAAACCTTGAGGAAATTTCCATCTGCGAGCAGGTAGACTTTGGCGCCATGGCTGTCTGCCTCTAGCACCTGTGCGCCAAGTGTCAGCTGGTCGAAGTCGACCTGGGTGAGCCGGGAGCATTGCATGAATAGAGCCTTGTCGTCTGGCGAGCAAAATGACCGGCAATAATGCCGAAAATAATGCGGTAGCACCATGGATGGTGTGTTTGATTCATCGGGGAGGAAGGATGTTGTATCAAAAAGACTGGGCGCGGGCCTGGTTGGGATTTGGTCTGGTCTGGTTCCTGGCGGCGATTGCCCTGGCGCCGAGCAACAAGCTTTATCAACAAGGCCTGGTGTTGTTCCTGTGGTTGCCGACGCTGGTGTTGGCGTGGTCTGCCCGCCGCGTGCTGGTGCAGGCCTGGAAGCGCCAGCCGGCCTTGTGGGGGAGCGTGCTGTTACTGATGGTGTGGAGCGGGGTCACCCTGGCCTGGTCGGCGACAGAAGACCCAGGTCGTGAACTCAAGCGCATGCTCTATATCCTGGTGTTCCTGCTGGCGTTTCCGCTGCTGGCCCAGTTGGGCCAGGCTCAGATACGTCGGTTGTTGCGCATGGGCAGCGCACTGTTGGCGCTGGCTGCCTTGATGTCGATCATTTACCTCTATGGTTTCAAGGGCTTCCCGTTGATCGCCCGGCTGACGGGGATCGGCGAGATTGCACACCCGATCCTGGGGGCTTATGTGATCGGCGCCGCGGTGCTGTTGATGCTCTACGACCGGCCTTCTCATCGTGCCGCGCAGCTAGGCTGGGCGGCGGCGCTGGCTTGCCTGGGGGCGTTCGTTATCCTCAGCCAGAGCCGGGGTGCAGTGCTTGCGCTGGTGCTCACCGTGGTGATTGCGCCATTGTGGTACCGCGACCGGCACAGCCGGCTGTTTTCGCTACTGGCAGTGATCGCCACCGGGCTGGCGTTTTTCGCGATGTACAATGTCATCGCGCAGCGAGGCTCCTCCTTCCGTCCGGAAATTTTCGGCGCCGTCATCAACATGATTTCGCAGCACCCCTGGACGGGGTTGGGAATGGGTAGCCCTTACGTCGTGCAGGCCGCAGGCTTGCAGTTTGATCATTCCCACAACATGTTCACCCACGTTGCGCTGGAAGTGGGGCTGCCGGGGATGCTGCTGTGGGTGGCCGTGTGGCTGTACACCCTGGCTGAAATCGTCCGCGCCCGTGGCACCCTGTTCGGCAAGATCCTGCTCGGCTTGTGGGTGTATTCGACCCTGGCCATGCAGTTCGATGCCGCCAGCCTCACCGGTACGCCGCGTGCCGAGTGGTTCATCAGCTGGCTGCCGGTGGGCCTTGCCATGATGCTGCCATGGGGGCGTGCCGAAAATGGCGCCTGTGGTAAAATTTCCGGTTCAACCTGAACAGCGAGCTCGATAATGGCCGAAACACCGCGACCGGCGGAGCACACCTCCAGCCTGAAGATCTACTTCCGGCTGCTGAGTTATGTGAAACCCTATGTCGGCATTTTCCTGCTGAGCATTGTCGGTTTTGTGATCTTTGCCTCGACCCAGCCGATGCTGGCCGGCATTCTCAAGTACTTCGTCGATGGGCTGAGCAACCCCGAAGCGGTGTTGTTCCCCAACGTTCCCTACCTGCGCGACCTGCAATTGCTGCAGGCAGTGCCGTTGCTTATCATCCTGATCGCGGCCTGGCAGGGCCTGGGCTCGTTCCTCGGCAACTACTTCCTGGCCAAGGTTTCCCTGTGCCTGGTGCACGACCTGCGCGTGGAGTTGTTCAACAAGCTGCTGGTGTTGCCTAACCGCTACTTTGACAACCACAACTCCGGGCACCTGATTTCGCGTATTACCTTCAACGTGACCATGGTCACCGGTGCCGCCACCGACGCCATCAAGGTGGTGATCCGCGAAGGCCTGACCGTGGTGTTCCTGTTCGCCTACCTGCTGTGGATGAACTGGCACCTGACCCTGGTAATGGTCGCCATCCTGCCGGTGATCGCGGTAATGGTCAGCGTTGCCAGCAAGAAATTCCGCAAGCAGAGCAAGAAGATCCAGGTGGCCATGGGCGACGTTACCCATGTGGCCTCGGAAACCATCCAGGGTTACCGCGTGGTCCGCAGCTTCGGTGGCGAAGCCTACGAGCAGCAGCGTTTCGGCAAGGCCAGCCAGAGCAACACCGACAAGCAGCTGCGCATGACCAAGACCGGCTCGCTGTACACGCCGATGCTGCAGCTGGTGATCTACAGCGCCATGGCCGCATTGATGTTCCTCGTGCTGTTCTTGCGTGGCGAGTCCACTGCCGGTGACCTGGTTGCCTATATCACCGCTGCCGGTCTGTTGCCCAAGCCGATTCGCCAGTTGTCGGAAGTCAGCTCGACCATCCAGAAGGGCCTGGCTGGTGCCGAGAGCATCTTCGAACAACTGGACGAAGCGCCTGAAGTGGACACGGGGACGGTCGAGAAGGAGCGCGTGGACGGGCGCCTGGAGGTACGTAACCTAAGCTTCACCTACCCGGGTACCGAGCGCGAAGTGCTGAGTGATATCAGCTTCACCGCCGAACCTGGGCAGATGATCGCCCTGGTTGGCCGTTCCGGCAGCGGCAAGTCGACCCTGGCTGCGCTGATCCCGCGCTTCTATCACCATGACCAGGGGCAGATCCTGCTCGACGGCGTGGAGATCGAGCACTACCGCCTGCGCAACCTGCGTCGGCATGTATCGCAGGTGACCCAGCACGTCACCCTGTTCAACGACACCGTGGCCAACAACATCGCCTATGGCGACCTGGCTGGCGCCCCGCGCGCAGACATTGAAGCCGCTGCGGCCGATGCCTATGCCAAGGAGTTCGTCGACCGTCTGCCGAAGGGCTTCGATACCGAGGTGGGTGAAAACGGTGTGCTGCTTTCCGGCGGCCAACGCCAGCGCCTGGCCATTGCCCGTGCGCTGCTCAAGAACGCGCCGCTGCTGATCCTCGACGAAGCCACCTCGGCGCTGGATACCGAGTCGGAGCGGCACATCCAGGCGGCGCTGGACCACGTGATGCAAGGCCGCACCACGCTGGTGATCGCCCACCGCCTGTCGACCATCGAGAAGGCCGACCAGATCCTGGTCATGGACCAAGGCCGTCTGGTCGAGCGCGGCACGCATGCCGAGCTGCTTGCGGCTAATGGCCATTATGCCCGCCTGCATGCCATGGGCCTGGATGAGCCGACCAAGGCCGATATCACCTGAACCCTCCTTGATCGGGGCCGTCATGGCCTCGATTGTCACGGGAATTTTCCGGGGACGATCTGGCCGTAAAGCCGTCGACTACCCTGTGCTAATATCCTGCCCCTGTTCATTATTTCCATATGGGTTGCCCATGAAGTTGTCCATGCCGCGTTTCGATCAAGCCCCGGTACTGGTGGTCGGCGATGTCATGCTCGACCGCTACTGGCATGGCGGTACTTCGCGTATCTCGCCTGAAGCGCCAGTTCCGGTGGTCAAGGTCGATCAGATCGAGGATCGCCCCGGCGGCGCGGCCAACGTTGCCTTGAACATTGCCGCGCTGGGTGCGCCGGCTTCGCTGGTCGGTGTCACCGGCCAGGACGAGGCTGCCGACAGCCTTGCCAACAGCCTGCAGGCTGCTGGCGTGCGCTCGGTGTTCCAGCGCATCGCGCACCAGCCGACCATCGTCAAGCTGCGGGTCATGAGCCGTCACCAGCAACTGCTGCGCATCGATTTCGAAGAGCCGTTCGCTACCGACCCGCTGTCGCTCGCCACTGAAGTCGACAGCCTGCTCGAAGGCGTCAAGGTGCTGGTCCTGTCCGACTACGGCAAGGGTGCACTGAAGAATCACCAGAGCCTGATCCAGGCAGCGCGGGCCAAGGGCATTCCGGTGCTGGCCGACCCGAAGGGCAAGGACTTTTCCATCTACCGCGGCGCCAGCCTGATCACGCCTAACCTCAGTGAGTTCGAGACCATTGTCGGCCGTTGCGCCGATGAGGCCGAACTGGTCGCAAAGGGCCTGCAACTGCTGCAGGACCTGGACCTGGGTGCTTTGCTGGTCACCCGTGGCGAGCATGGCATGACCCTACTGCGTGTTGGCCAGCCGGCGCTGCACCTGCCAGCGCGGGCGCGTGAAGTATTTGATGTGACCGGTGCCGGCGATACGGTTATCTCTACCCTGGCCGCAGCCATTGCCGCGGGCGAGGATTTGCCCCACGCAGTGGCCCTGGCCAACCTGGCAGCGGGCATCGTGGTCGGCAAGCTGGGTACCGCTGCCATCAGCGCCCCTGAACTGCGCCGTGCCATCCAGCGTGAGGAAGGCTCCGAGCGCGGTGTGCTGGGCCTTGAGCAGCTACTGCTGGCCATTGATGACGCGCGGGCACACAAAGAGAAGATCGTCTTCACCAACGGCTGTTTCGACATCCTGCATGCCGGGCACGTGACTTACCTGGAGCAGGCGCGAGCCCAGGGCGACCGGCTGATCGTCGCGGTCAACGACGACGCTTCGGTCAGCCGCCTGAAGGGGCCGGGCCGGCCGATCAACAGTGTTGACCGGCGCATGGCTGTGCTGGCTGGCCTGGGGGCAGTGGACTGGGTGATCAGCTTCCCCGAAGGCACCCCGGAAAACCTGCTGAGCCAGGTCAAGCCGGATGTGTTGGTCAAGGGTGGTGACTATGGCATCGACCAGGTGGTCGGCGCTGACATCGTCAAGGCCTATGGCGGCACCGTGAAGGTGCTGGGGCTGGTCGAGAACAGCTCGACCACTGCCATTGTCGAGAAGATCCGCAAGCACTGAGCGAACCCAGGGGCCGCTTCTACAGGTACTGCGCAGGCTTCGGTCTTACGCAATACCTGTAGGAGCGGCTTTAGCCGCGAACACCGGCTACGCCGGTGCCATGCACCGAGTTGCATTCTTCGCGGGTGAACCCGCTCCTACATACTGTGTTGGTTTCGGGTTTACGCAATACCTGTAGGAGCGGCTTCAGCCGCGAACACCGGCTACGCCGGTGCCATGCACCGAGTCGCATTCTTCGCGGGTGAACCCGCTCCTACAAGTGCTGTGTTGGCTTCGGGTTTACGCAATACCTGTAGGAGCGGCTTTAGCCCCGAACACCGGCTATGCCGGTGCCATGCACCGAGTTGCATTCTTCGCGGGTGAACCCGCTCCTACAAGTGCTG
>NZ_JBIVHY010000001.1:49238-106098 GCF_044749445.1 Pseudomonas sp. NPDC089408 | reverse complement strand
GCCCCGAACACCGGCTATGCCGGTGCCATGCACCGAGTTGCATTCTTCGCGGGTGAACCCGCTCCTACAAGTGCTGTGTTGGCTTCGGGTTTACGCAATACCTGTAGGAGCGGCTTTAGCCGCGAACACCGGCTATGCCGGTGCCATGCACCGAATTGCATTCTTCGCGGGTGAACCCGCTCCTACAGGGTGTCGAGCAGGCCCCGGAATGTTATTTGTGCAGTGAAGTCCGCGCCCGCTCCAGCAACGCCCGCGCCTTGTCGCCAAACCGCTGCAAGTGCGACGCCCGCACCGGCTTGCTCTCCACCAACCCCTGCTGTTTCACCCAGTCCTTCCAGCGTACCCGCTCGTCCGTTACCACCCAACCTTCCTGCCCGGCAAAGCTTTCGGCCAGGTACAGCCCCCGCGTACTCGCCGGCACCAGCTCGTCCTTCTTCAGCGTATATAGCTCTGCCAATGGCTGGCCGTCCTTCAACGGCATCAGATACAGGTCAGGCCGCTTGCGGTTGAGCCGTGCCACCAGTTGGTCGCCCTCCAGCCGCTCATCAACGTGAAACAGGCTGAGCTTCTTGGCTTCTCGCGGCACCTGCAGGCGCATGTCGTAGATCAGTTGCAATGAAGCGGTGGGCAAATGCACATAAGCGCGTGGCCGCTCCAGCAGCATCAGCTTGCCGCAGTGCACGGGGCGTGCGGCGCCGGACTCCGGGGCCAGCACGAAATGCGGGGTTTCGCGATAGTGCAGGGCAGCGGCGTACGGCACCGGCAGCCAGGTGTCGTTGAAGCGGCCGCCCAACCAGCCTTCCGGGGTTTCCAGCAGGCACTCTTCAGCCACTTCCTGCACGGCGGTGTGCAACGGCAGGTTCAGCTCCTGCGCCGGTACATACCCGGAAATCAGTTTCAGCACCACATCGCCGCGGTCTTGCCGGCGCTGGCGGACCAGCACCCAGTAGTCGCGGTTCTGCCAATTCAGCGTCAGGCGCACCGATACGCCCAGGTTGGCCAGTTCGACCACGAAACGCTGCGCGTCGGGCAGCTGGATGGCTTTGCGCCGCTGCTGTGTCTGTGCAAAGTTCAGCGGCATGCCGATACTTTGGTAGATAAGCCCCTCGGGCGTGGCCTCGACATGCAGGGGCAGTGTCTTGAAGTTGCTCGGGTTCTTGCGGATCAGCGTTCGCGCCACGAGGCTCCTCCTTGCGTCGGGTCAGTTTCCTGGCCCTCGGGCCAGGGGTAACTCAGTGCCGGCCCAGGATGCGGGCGACAGTGGCCACGTTGTGGGCCAGGTGCAGCGGGTTGATGGTGCCGACGATAGCACTGCTGACGCCCGGGTGGGCGAACAGCAACTCGAAGCTGGCCTGTACCGGGTCAACGCCCGGGGCCAGGCAGATATGCCCACTGGCCAGGGCCTTTTTCACCAGAATGGCCTTGCCGTGCTCGGCAGCGTAGTCCAGCACCGGGCGTTCTGCCTGCTCATTGAGGTTGTAGGTGACCATGGCGCAGTCGCCTTGCTCCAGCGCCTTGAGGCCGCCGGCGACAGTCTTGCCAGACAGCCCGAAGCCGAGAATCTTGCCCTCCTGCTTGAGTTCGGCCAGGGTCTGGTACACCTCCTGCTGTTCGAGGATTGCCAGGTCGTTGCCGTCGGAGTGCACCAGCACCAACTCGATGCGGTCGGTTTCCAGCCTGCGCAGGCTGCGCTCCACCGACCGGCGGGTGTGGGCGGCACTGAAATCGAAGTGCGACAGGCCATTGTCGAACTCTTCACCGACCTTGCTGACGATTACCCATTCGTCGCGCTGCCCGCGCAGCAGCGGGCCCAGGCGCTCTTCGCTGCGGCCGTAGGCCGGGGCGGTGTCGATCAGGTTGATACCCAGTTCGCGGGCCTGGGCCAGTAGCAGGCGGGCCTCGTCATCGTCGGGGATGGTGAAGCCGTTAGGGTATTTGACGCCTTGGTCGCGGCCCAGTTTCACGGTGCCCAGGCCCAGCGGCGAAACCTTGAAGCCGGTGCTGCCCAGCGGGCGGTGGAAATCGTGCAGGGTCGGCAGGCTCATGGCAACAGTTGCTCCCAGGCCGGTACGCCCAGTGGCGGGCGTGGCAGGCCGGCCAGCTCGGTGTGTGCCTGCGGGCGGATGCCGTCGCGCTCCAGGTGGCTGACCACCCGGTCGCTGAAGTCCGGTGCCAGTGCCAGTTTGGTCGGCCAGCCAACCAGCAGCCGTTGCTGGTCGGCAAGGAAGGCGTTGTCCGGGCGCACCAGGCCCGACTGCGCAGGCTCGGCACGGTCGACCCGCAAGGTCGCCCAATGTATCTGGCTCTGGTCGACCCACGGCAGCAGGCTGGCAATTTCTTTCTGTGCTGCAGCAATCTGCGCCGCCGGTTCGCGGGCTACGCCATCGGCTTCGGCCAGGTCGCCGCCCAGGTACCAGACCCATTGGCCATCGGCGGCCGGGTGGGTGGTAATGGTGACCCGCGGTTTCGGCCCGCCGCCCAGGCAGTGCGCGTATAGCGGCTTGAGGTTGGCGCCCTTGGCCAGCACCATGTGCAGCGGGCGGGTTTGCATGGCCGGCTGGTTCAGGCCCAGGGCATGCAGCAGGTCAGCGGTGCCGGCACCAGCGCTGAGGACGATGCGCTGGGCACGGATGTCGCGGCCATCGACCCGCAGGCCGACCAGTTCGTCGCCTTCGCGCAGCGGCTCGATGTGTTCACCGGCCAACAGGCTGTCGCCGGCCAGTTCGGCCAAGTTGGCCAGCAGGCTGGGTACGTCGATGACCAGTTCGGCCAGGCGATAGACCTTGCCCTTGAAGGCGCGGTCTTGCAGGGCGGGAGGCAGTTGCTCGCCTTTCACCTGGTCAACCCGGCCGCGTACGGCCTTGCTGGCGAAGAAGCTGGTGAGGTTGCCGGCGAGGGTGCCAGGGGACCACAGGTAGTGCGCATCGGACAGCAGGCGGGTGCGGGTAAGTTCCAGCTCACCCTTGCCGCTCAATGCCTCGCGCCAGCGGCGCGGCATGTCGGCGATGGCTTCCGAGGCACCGGTCAGCGCGCCGTGCAGGGCGTACTTGGTACCACCATGGATGATGCCTTGCGACTTGATCGTCTGCTCGCCGCCAAGGCTGGCGCGCTCAACCAGCACCGTCGAGTAGCCCAGGCGACGCAAGCGGGCATTGAGCCAGAGGCCTGCGACCCCGGCGCCGACGATCAGTACGTCAGTGGAAATGGCAGATGGCATGGCGGTACCTCGAAGACTGGGACAGCTGGCAAGTATACAGGGTCGGGCCTGTGTGGGTTTTGCGATCCTTGGGGCTGCTGCGCAGCCCATCGCGACGCAAGGCCGCTCCTACAGCGACCGCGCATCTCTTGGGACTTGTGTGGTCCCTGTAGGAGCGGCCTTGCGTCGCGATGGGCCGCATAGCGGCCCCAAAATCTTCAGGCCAACTCAATGCCCAGCCGTCTTCGAGAACAGCTGAATCACCACCACCCCACCCACAATCATCGCCATCCCCAGCATCGCCGGCACATCCAGCTTCTGCCCGTAGACCACCAGCGCTGCCACGCTGATCAGCACAATCCCCAGCCCCGACCAGATGGCATAGGCAATCCCCACCGGAATGCTGCGCACCACCAGGGTCAGCATCCAGAACGCAATGCCATAACCCACCACCATCAGCAGCAGCGGCAATGGCGTGCTCAGGCCTTTTACCGCTTTCATCGAGGCAGTGGCGATGACTTCGGCGCAGATGGCAATGGCGAGATAGGTATAGGCATTCATGGCGGGATCCTCCGGATACTGGCCGGGCATTCTAGACCTAACCTGGATGGGGTAAAGTCATTACCTATCAATAGTGGAGATAGGCTGATGGCCGAGCAGTGGAACCTTGAACAGCTGCGCACCTTTCTGCGGGTTGCAGAATTGCGCTCGTTCTCTGCCGTGGCCCGCGAGCAGCGCAAGGCGCAGTCGGCGATCAGCAGCGCCATTGCCCTGCTGGAAACCGACCTGGGCGTTACCCTGTTCGAGCGCAGCAGTGGCCGGCAGCCGAAACTGACCGAAAACGGTAGCGCGCTGCTGGAGGATGCCCGTGAACTGTTGCGCCAGTGCGAACGCCTGGATGGCCGCGCGCTGGCGTTAATGCGCGGGCAGGAAGCTTTGTTACGGGTGGCCCAGGACGAAGCCATGCCCTACCAGCCGGTCATCGACAGCCTTGACGAGTTGGCCAGCCACTACCCGTACCTGGAGGTGCAGCTGGCCAGTGGTGCCCAGGGCGATGTGGCGCGCAAGCTGGTCGAGCGGCGCGCCGACCTGGGCCTGTTTTTTCACCACGAAAGTATGCCGGCATCGCTGGAACGGCGTGCCTTGGGCAGTGTGGAAATGGTCACGGTGTGCGCAATTGGCCACCCGCTGGCGGCTGAAGGCCGGGTAACCCGGCAGCAACTGGCACGCCACCGGCAATTGTTGATCACGCCACAGCAAAGTGGCTATCCCGGGGGCGAAGCCGTCAGCCCGCAGGTATGGCGTGCCGACAGTTTCTACGCCATGGCCGAACTGCTGATGCGCGGCCTGGGCTGGGCCTGGTTGCCACGCCACGTGGTGCAGTACCCGACCTATCAGGCGCACATGGTCGAACTGGACAGCGAATGGCGCCCGCCTGCGCTGGTAGCGGAGCTGGCCTGGCGCCGCGATGAGCCCCTGGGCCCAGCCGCGCAATGGTTGGCCGAGCGCTTTGCGGTGCACCTGCGCGCGATCGGGTAAACTCCGCTGCCATGAACAGAACCCTCTACACCTTGCTGTTTCACCTGGGCCTGCCGCTGGTCGCGCTGCGCCTGTACCTGCGCGCGCGCAAGGCGCCGGCTTATGGCCAGCGCATCGCCGAGCGTTTTGCCTTCAAGCTGCCGGCCATGCGCCAGGGCGGAATCTGGGTGCATGCCGTATCGGTGGGCGAAAGCATCGCCGCTGCACCGATGGTGCGTGCCTTGCTCAAGGCCTACCCCGAACTGCCGATCACGCTCACTTGTATGACGCCCACCGGTTCCGAGCGCATTCGCGCCATGTTCGCCGACGAACCGCGCGTGCAGCACTGCTACCTGCCCTACGACCTGCCTTGGGCGGCGGGGCGTTTTCTCGATCATGTGCAGCCGAAGCTGGGCATCATCATGGAAACTGAGTTGTGGCCCAACCACATTCACCAGTGTGCCCGGCGCGGCATTCCGGTAGCGCTGGCCAACGCGCGTTTGTCTGTGCGCTCGGCCCGTGGCTATGGGCGCTTTGCCAGGCTGACCCGGCCGATGCTGGCCGAGATGAGCCTGATTGCCGTGCAGACCGAAACCGAGGCCCAGCGCTTCCGCGACCTGGGCGCACGGCCTGAATGCGTGCAGGTGACCGGCTCGATCAAGTTCGACCTGAAAGTCGACGAGCAGTTGCTGCCGCGTGCCCGGTTGTTGCGCGGGCAATGGGGGGCAGTGCAGCGCCCCGTGTGGATTGCCGCCAGTACCCATGAGGGTGAGGACGCGCTGATTCTGCAGGCGCACCAACAGCTGTTGCAGGTGCATGGCGATGCCTTGCTGATCCTGGTGCCGCGCCACCCTGAGCGGTTCAATGCGGTGCATGCGCTGTGCAGCGAACAGTTCAACACCGTGCGCCGTTCCGCCGGGCTACCGGTCGATGCGCAGACGCGGGTTTTGCTGGGCGATACCATGGGCGAACTGCTGTTCCTCTATGCCCTGGCTGACATCGCCTTTGTCGGCGGCAGCCTGGTGGCGACCGGCGGGCACAACCCGCTGGAGCCGGCAGCACTGGCCTTGCCGGTGCTGATGGGGCCGCACGTGTTCAATTTCCTCGAAATCAGCGCGATGTTGCGTGAGGCGGGGGCGTTGCAGCAGGTGGACGATGCTGACGGGCTGGCCGAGGCGGTGCGGCGGCTGGTCGAGTTGCCGCAGGATGCCCAGCGTATGGGCGAGGCGGGCAGGGGGGGGATGCAGGCCAATCAGGGTGCGTTGCAGCGTTTGCTCGATGGGCTGGGTGCGCTTATCCGCTGAATGCGGTGTTGGCTTCTTCGCGGGTGAACCCGCTCCCACAGGGATCGCAGCAGGCCTGAGGGCGCTGATGACCTGTAGGAGCGGGTTTACCCGCGAAGAATGCGACACCTATCTCAAGGCCTGCGCTCGAAGTTCTTGGCCGCCGCCGCTGCCAGGTCCGGCGGCAGGAAGTCCTTGTCCGGGTTGTAGTCCGGTTTCAGGTAGCGCTTGAGGTCCTGCAGGTCTTGCGGGCTCAGCGTACCGGCGGCCTGCTTCAGGCTCAGGTTATCGAGGATGTAGTCGTAGCGGCTGTTGTTGTAGTCGCGCACCGAGGTGTACAGCTGGCGCTGGGCATCGAGCACGTCGACGATGTTGCGGGTACCCACCTGGTAGCCGATTTCGGTGGCTTCCAGTGCGCTCTGGTTGGAGATGATCGACTGCTTGCGCGCCTGCACCTGCTCCACATCGGTGTTCACTGCACGGTGCAGGTTGCGGGTGTTTTCCACCACCTGGCGGCGCAGGCTTTCACGCTGCTGCTCGCTCTGGCTCAGGCGCTGGTAGGCTTCGCGTACCTGCGAGCTGGTCAGGCCGCCGCTGTAGATCGGGATGTTCAGTTGCAGGCCGACGCTGGTCTGCTCGACATCACCGCCATAGCGCTGACCCAAGGGCGAAGGGTTGCTGAAACCGAGGCTGTCGTTGTCGCCTTTCTGGTACTTGGCCACCGCATCCACGGTCGGTGCATGGCCCGCCTTGCGCTGGCGCAACGTCTCTTCGGCGGCGGAAACCGCATAGTTGGTGGCCAGCAAGTTGAGGTTCTGGCGCCCGGCAGTTTCGACCCAGGCCTTGGCGTCGTTGGGCGTAGGGACCAGCACCGGCAAGGTGTGGACCACGCCCTGAATCGAGCTGTACTCGCGGTTGGTCAGGGTTACCAGGGCCTCGAAGGCATCCTGTACCTGGCGTTCGGCGATGATCCGGTTGGCCCGGGCGGTGTCATAGCTGGCCTGGGATTGCAGCACATCGGTCTTGTCGGAAAGGCCCACGTCGAAACGTTCGTTGGACTGGTCGAGCTGGCGCTTGAAGGCCGCTTCCTCGGCCTTGGTCGCGGCCAGGTTGTCCTGCGCCCGCAGCACGGCGAAGTAGTTCTGTGCGGTTTGCAGTATCAGGTTCTGTTCGGTTGCCGACAGTTCAAGTGCCGCCTGTTCATTGACCGCCTCGGCAGCCTGCAACTGGAACCAGCGGTCTGCGCGGAAAATCGGCTGCGCCAGGGTCGCACTCCAGGAATTGCCGCTGCGGTTGGAGGTGATGGATGGCTCATCCAGCTTCGTGCGCGTGTTCATCATCTCGGCACCCGCCGACAGATTAGGCAGCAACCCGGCCCGGGCTTGCGGTACCACTTCGCGACGGGCGCCGTAATCGGCACGCGCTGCCGCCAGGTCAGCGTTGTTGTCGACCGCTTCCTGGTAGACGCTGACCAGGTCTGTCTTGACTGTTTGGGGCGCGTCCGCTGCCCATACCACTCCGTTGGACGCACAAGACACGGCTATCGCCAGTGAGAGTTTGCGCAGCATAGAGGCAATCCTTGTACGAAATTGAATTACTGAACTGTTGAGTATCGAGCGATGCGCCAGTGTAGTGCCATGCGCCCCCGGCAACAATCGCCGGGTGTGCCTTTCATCATCCACGCATTTACCCGCTTGGCTTTGCCGACCACTCCAGTCTAGACTGCGCGTGTTCTTGTCGGGGTGCCTTGAAGCAAAGGCTGAGATCGCAGAGGTGCGGATCCCGTTGAACCTGATCAGGTTAGCGCCTGCGTAGGGAACAAGATTGCTCACCTTCCCGGGGAGCCTCTTGTGCCAGGTCCGGGATTGTCACAGCTGCATGCAGCTTCAGGCACCCCTATCCGGCACTGCACTCATCAATGGGTGCGTCCGCGCCATTCAGGTTCACCCCGACATTCCACTGCTAGGAAGCCGTCTGGAGAGCCTGTGATGACCAAACAAGAAAAAGCGATCAACCTCAGCGAATCGGCACAAGTCGATCAGCAGTCCGTGCAACCGTTCCGCCGTTCACGCAAGATCTACGTCGAAGGCTCGCGCCCGGACATCCGCGTACCCATGCGCGAAATCAGCCTGGACGATACCCCGACCGACTTTGGTGGCGAAACCAACGCCCCGGTACTGGTCTACGACACTTCCGGCCCGTACACCGACCCTGATGTGATCATCGACGTGCGCAAGGGCCTGGGCGATGTGCGCTCGGCCTGGATCGAAGCCCGCGGTGACACCGAGCGCCTCGACGGCCTGAGCTCGGACTTTGGCCAGCAGCGCCTGAACGATGCCGAACTGGCCAAGCTGCGCTTTGCCCACGTGCGCAACCCGCGCCGCGCCAAGCCCGGCGCCAACGTCTCGCAGATGCACTATGCCCGCCAAGGCATCATCACTGCCGAGATGGAGTACGTGGCCATCCGCGAAAACATGAAGCTGCAGGAGGCCCGTGCTGCTGGCCTGCTGAACGAGCAGCACGCCGGCCACAGCTTTGGCGCCAACATCCCGAAAGAAATCACCCCCGAGTTCGTCCGCGAGGAAGTCGCCCGCGGCCGCGCGATCATCCCAGCCAACATCAACCACCCGGAAGTGGAGCCGATGATCATCGGGCGCAACTTCCTGGTGAAGATCAACGGCAACATCGGCAACAGCGCCCTGGGTTCCTCGATCGAGGAAGAAGTGGCCAAGCTGACCTGGGGCATCCGCTGGGGTTCGGACACGGTCATGGACCTGTCGACCGGCAAGCACATCCATGAAACCCGCGAGTGGATCATCCGCAACTCGCCGGTGCCGATCGGTACCGTACCGATCTACCAGGCCCTGGAAAAGGTCAACGGCGTGGCCGAGGACCTGACCTGGGAGCTGTTCCGCGACACCCTGATCGAGCAGGCCGAGCAGGGCGTGGACTATTTCACCATCCACGCCGGTGTGCTGCTGCGCTATGTGCCGCTGACCGCCAAGCGCGTTACCGGTATCGTCAGCCGGGGTGGCTCGATCATGGCCAAGTGGTGCCTGGCGCACCACAAGGAAAACTTCCTGTACACCCACTTCGACGAAATCTGCGAAATCATGAAGGCGTACGACGTCAGCTTCTCGCTGGGTGACGGCCTGCGCCCTGGCTCGATCGCCGACGCCAACGACGCTGCGCAGTTTGGTGAGCTGGAAACCCTCGGCGAGCTGACCAAGATTGCCTGGAAGCACGACGTGCAGTGCATGATCGAAGGCCCTGGCCACGTGCCGATGCAGCTGATCAAGGAGAACATGGACAAGCAGCTGGAGTGCTGCGACGAGGCGCCGTTCTACACCCTCGGCCCGCTGACCACCGACATCGCCCCTGGCTACGACCACATTACCTCGGGCATTGGCGCGGCGATGATCGGCTGGTTCGGTTGCGCGATGCTCTGCTACGTCACGCCCAAGGAACACCTGGGCCTGCCGAACAAGGACGACGTCAAGACCGGCATCATCACCTACAAGATCGCCGCGCATGCGGCCGACCTTGCCAAGGGCCACCCGGGCGCGCAGATCCGCGACAACGCCTTGTCCAAGGCGCGTTTCGAGTTCCGCTGGGAAGACCAGTTCAACCTTGGCCTGGACCCGGACACCGCGCGGGCCTACCACGACGAAACCCTGCCGAAGGAATCGGCCAAGGTCGCGCACTTCTGCTCGATGTGCGGGCCGAAGTTCTGCTCTATGAAGATCACCCAGGAAGTGCGTGAGTACGCTGCCAAGATCGAGGCCGTGGACGTTACGGTCGAAACAGGCATGCGCGAGCAGGCCGAGCGGTTCCGCCAGGAAGGCAGCCAGCTGTACCACAAGGTCTAAATCGCGACACTGCCCCCTGTAGGAGCGGCCTTGCGTCGCGATGGGCCGCGAAGCGGCCCCGGTAATTTCAGCTGCGAAGCTGAGACCCGGGGCCGCTTTGCGGCCCTTTCGCGACACAAGGCCGCTCCTACAGCGACCGCGTCCACTCAAATACTTTGCCGAGTATCAACAAGCATGACCACCCCCAGCCAATTCTCCCCCGACCACCCGGTCCCCACCCACCAGCGCATTTTCGGCGCCCGCGACCTGTTCTCGCTGTGGTTCTCCCTCGGCATCGGCCTGATGGTGCTGCAGGTCGGCGCCATGCTCGCGCCAGGCCTGGGCCTGGCCGGCGCAGTGCTGGCCATTGCCCTGGGCACCGGTGTCGGGGTTCTGTTGCTGGGCGCCGCCGGGGTCATCGGCAGCGACACTGGCTTGTCGGCCATGGGCACTCTGAGACTCAGCCTGGGCAGCCACGGCGCGCGCTTGCCGGCGCTGCTCAACCTGCTGCAATTGGTGGGCTGGGGCGCGTTCGAGATCATTGTCATGCGCGATGCCGCCAGCCTGCTGGGCGCGCGCGCCTTTGGTGAGGACAGTGCCTGGAACAGCCCGATGCTGTGGACCCTGTGCTTTGGTGCCCTGGCGACCTTGCTGGCGGTGAGTGGGCCTCTGGCGTTCGTGCGCAAGGTGCTGCGCGCCTGGGGTATCTGGTTGCTGCTGGGCGCCTGCGTCTGGCTGACCTGGAACTTGTTCGCCAAGGCTGACCTGGCTGACTTGTGGAGCCGCGCCGGGGACGGCTCGATGTCGCTGGCGGTAGGCTTTGACATCGTCATTGCCATGCCGTTGTCGTGGTTGCCGTTGATCGCCGACTACTCGCGTTTCGCCCGTAATGGCAAGCATGTGTTCGGCGGTACGGTACTGGGCTACTTCATCGGCAACACCTGGTTGATGAGCCTGGGCGTGGCCTACACGCTGGCCTTCGCCGCCAGCGGTGAAGTCAATGCGCTGTTGCTGGCCCTGGCTGGTGCCGGCATGGGTATCCCGCTGCTGCTGATTCTGCTCGACGAGTCGGAAAAGGCCTTCGCCGATATGCACTCGGCGGCGGTTTCCACCGGTGTGCTGCTGCCGTTGAAGGTCGAGCACCTGGCGCTGGCCATCGGCGTGCTGTGCACCTTGATCGCCTTGCTGGCGCCGCTGGCCCAGTACGAGAATTTCCTGCTGCTCATTGGTTCGGTCTTTGCGCCGCTGTTCGGCGTGGTGCTGATGGACCACTACGTGATCCGTCGCCGCCGCCTGCCGGCACAGGTCGATGGTTTGCACTGGCAGGCCCTACTGGCCTGGTTTGCCGGGGTGGCGGCCTATCACCTGATTGCCGCCAACGCACCGGAGCTGGGTGCCACCCTGCCAGCGTTGCTGCTGGCAGGTGTGCTGCATGCCTTGCTAAGCCTCAGCCGCGGCCGGGAAACAGTTCAGGCTTGAGTACGCCATTCAGGCGCGGGTAGGGGATCTTCAATTCCACGTGGCCCATGGAGTAGGGCGCAATGGCATAGACCTCATACTTGACCACCACCGCGCCGTACGTCAGGGCGACGTGCGGCGACTTCTTGAACGGCCAGGTCTTGACGAACTCGGCGTCCTTGTCCATACCCACACTCATCAGCCAGGCGCGGTGCGATTCTTCGACGGTTTTCCAGAAGGTCTCTTCCTGGCCAGGCACCAGCATGTCCTGCAGGGTCAGCACCTTGTCCAGCTTGCGCGAATAGTTGATGAAGCCACGCCCTGGCATGCCGTGGGCGCCGCCACTGTCCAGGTAGCTGGACAGCTCGATGATCACCAGCCCGTCATGCTGCTCGCGTACCTTGGCTTGCAGGTAGCTGCTGTTACGTTTGTCGGCCGTGGCCAGGTATTGCTGTTCGTAGGCCTGCAGGGTGCTCGGTGCGGTGCCATGCTGATTATCTTCGGTCAGTTGCAGCAAGCGCTTTTCGACGATGCCGTCGAGCTTGGGCAGGTCCGGGAAATGCACCATGTCGATGTTCACCAACGGGCAGTCGCTTTCGCTGCACCCGGGTTTGACATGCTCCCAGGCGTCGCGCTTGACCTCGAGCGGGGCCCGGTAGTTGGGCGTGAACAGGCTCTGGCAGGCACCTAGAGCGAGTGCCAGCACGGCCACGGAAGTCAGTTTGACAAGTGTCATGATGATCCTTGCAGAACAGGGAAAAGTCGGCCTTTGACCGTCTGCGCGGCCTTCAGTTCGCCACTAAGCTAACAGAGAGCAGGCGTGCTGTCCCGAGTGGGCGAACGGTTACCGGAAAGGGGTGAAACGCGCTAGCGTGCAGAGTAGGATGGCGCGATGCGGTAATTGAGGTAACGAGGATTTCCATGTCAGACACGTTGAATTCGGTACCCAAGGCGGTCGAGATCGTCAAGCGGGCCAATTGCTTCCAGGGCTTCTACAAGCTCGACAGGGTGCACCTGCGTCACGAGCTGTTCGCCGGGGGGATGGGCCGCGAGATCAGCCGTGAGCTGTTTGTGCGTCACGATGCCGTGTGCGTGTTGCCCTACGACCCGTTGCGCGATGAAGTGGTGCTGATCGAGCAGTTCCGCGTCGGGGCCATGGGCAAGGCCGACAACCCTTGGCTGATTGAAATGGTTGCCGGGCTGATCGACAAGGATGAGCAACCGGAAGAAGTTGCTCATCGCGAAGCCGAAGAAGAAGCCGGCCTGACCTTCAGTGCCCTGTGGCCGATGACCCGTTACTTCCCGTCGCCCGGCGGCAGTGACGAATACGTTCACCTGTTCCTTGGGCGTTGCAGCAGCGAGGGTGCGGGCGGCCTGCACGGCCTGGAAGAAGAAGGTGAAGACATTCGCGTGCGCGTGTGGTCGTTCGAGGATGCCTTGCAGGCGGTGCGCGATGGGCGCATCTGCAATGCGGCGACCATCATTGGCCTGCAATGGCTGGCGCTGAACCGTGACGAAGTACGAGGTATGTGGAAGTGAACCTGCTGCGCGAGCGCTATCGAGTCGACCTGGTCGGGCTGCAAGCAGCCTGCGAGGCCAACTACGCCCGGCTGATGCGCCTGTTACCCGACATGCGCACCACCCAGAGCTCGCGCCGCATCGGCATGACCCAGGGCGACCAGATGCTCGGCGTGCTGGTGCTGGACGTGGTGCTGGCCTGCCCGTACACCACCACCTTGCATGTGCGCCAGGAGCACAGCCTTCCGTGGCTGCCGGTGCCGCACCTGGAAGTGCAGGTGTACCACGATGCGCGCATGGCCGAAGTGGTCAGCGCCGAACACACCCGGCGCCTGCGCAGCATCTACCCGTACCCGAACGACGCCATGCACCAACCGGACGAAAAAGCCCAGCTCAACCTGTTCCTCGGTGAATGGCTGAGCCACTGCCTGGCCTGCGGTCACGAACTGGCCAGCGTTCGCTGAAAGGAGACGGCCGTTGCCATACTCGGAACCATCGCGCCCCGTGCATGTGGTGCAACTGACCGATGCCCACCTGTTCGCGGACCCGGCCGGCAGCATGCTCGGCCTCAATACGCGCAACAGCCTGCGCCATGTGGTGGCCCAGGTGCGGCGCGAGCAACCGCGGGTCGACCTGCTGTTATGCACTGGCGACCTGTCCCAGGATGCCAGTGTTGCCTCTTATGAAGCGTTCCGTGAGCTGACTGCGCCGTTTGCCGTGCCGACTCGCTGGTTGCCGGGCAACCACGATGAGGCCCAGGTGATGGCACAGGTTGCGCCGGAGCTGGTGCAGGCGGTGACCGACATTGGCGGGTGGCGCATCGTCATGCTCGACACGGCCGTGCACGGTGCGACCCATGGCTTACTGGAGAATGACCAGCTGGCAGTGTTGGAAGCAGCACTGAAAGGTGCGGGCGAGCGGCATTGCCTGGTGTGTTTCCACCATCAGCCGGTGGACATCGGCTGCGCCTGGATCGCGCCGATTGGTTTGCGCAATGCCCAGGCGCTGTTCGATATCGTCGAAGGTTATCCACAGGTGCGGGCGCTGCTGTGGGGGCATGTGCATCAGGAGTGGGATGAACTGCGTGATGGCCGGCGTTTGCTGGCTACGCCATCGACCTGCATCCAGTTCGCGGCGCGTAGCGAGGACTTTCAGGTGAGCGAAGAGCAGCCGGGCTACCGCTGGCTGCGCCTGCATGCAGACGGGCGGCTGGAGACCGGCATAGAGCGGGCGCTGGACTTTGAAGTGAAGCTCGACTTCGATAGCCCGGGGTATTGAGTGCCAGAGGCCGCCCCATCCCTGTGGGAGCGGGTTCACCCGCGAACACGGGCGAAGCCCGTGCCATGCACCGCGTTGCGTTCTTCGCGGGTGAACCCGCTCCCACAGGGCACGTGAAGAAATTGTTGCGAAACCCGTGACACTGCGTCAAAACCCGGCGAACGCGCTACACTGCGCGTCCCTGCGCCCGCATCATCAGGCGCGAAGCCACAGATTCCGGGGGCAGCATGTCGGGTTCCATCCTCTATATCCACGGCTTCAACAGCTCGCCGCTTTCAACCAAGGCGCGCCAACTCGAAGCCGTCATGCAGCAGCTCGGCCTAACCGAGCAGTTGCGCGTACCCGCCTTGCACCACCACCCGCGCCAGGCCATCACCCAGCTTGAGGCAGCCATCGCCCAGCTCGGTGCGCCATTACTGGTGGGCAGTTCGCTCGGCGGCTACTATGCCACCTATCTGGCCGAGCGCCATGGTCTCAAGGCCTTGCTGGTCAACCCGGCGGTAACCCCGCACAAGCATTTTGACGGCTACCTGGGTACCCAGCGCAACCACTACACCGATGAAACCTGGGCGCTGACCCACGATCACGTGCAGGCCCTGGCCGAGCTGGAAGTAGCGGCCCCGGCAGATGCCAGCCGCTATCAAGTGTGGCTGCAAACCGCCGATGAAACCCTAGACTATCGCCACGCCGAGCGCTATTACCGCGCATGCGCCCTGCGTATCCAGGCCGGTGGCGACCACAGCTTCCAGGGCTTTGCCGAGCGCCTGCCGGCCCTGCTGGCCTTCGCAGGCATTGCCCGTGGGCAGTATGCGGCGCTCGATTTTTCTGTATTTTGACTTTTTTTGCACTCACCAGACTGACGACGAGACCCTATGGCCAATCCCAGCGCTAGCGCCTATAACGCAGACGCCATCGAAGTCCTCTCGGGCCTTGACCCGGTCCGCAAGCGGCCGGGCATGTACACCGATACCAGCCGCCCCAATCACCTGGCCCAGGAAGTCATCGACAACAGTGTCGACGAAGCCCTGGCCGGCCATGCCCGTTCGGTACAGGTCATCCTGCATGCCGACCACTCGCTGGAAGTCAGCGACGACGGCCGCGGGATGCCGGTGGACATCCACCCTGAAGAGGGCGTGTCCGGGGTCGAGCTGATCCTTACCAAACTGCACGCCGGTGGCAAGTTCTCCAACAAGAACTACCAGTTCTCCGGCGGCCTGCACGGCGTCGGCATTTCGGTGGTCAACGCCCTGTCGACCCAGGTGCGCGTGCGCGTCAAGCGTGACGGCAACGAATACCAGATGACTTTCGCCGATGGTTTCAAGGCCAGCGAGCTGGAAGTGGTCGGCTCGGTCGGCAAGCGCAACACCGGCACCAGCGTGTACTTCAGCCCCGACCCGAAATACTTCGACTCGGCCAAGTTCTCCATCAGCCGCCTCAAGCACGTGCTCAAGGCCAAGGCGGTCCTGTGCCCGGGGCTGCTGGTCAGCTTCGAGGACAAGGCCAGCGGCGAGAAGGTCGAATGGCATTACGAAGATGGCCTGCGCTCCTACCTGGTCGATGCCGTAAGCGAGTTCCAGCGCCTGCCGGATGAGCCGTTCTGCGGCAGCCTGGCGGGTAACAAGGAAGCCGCAGACTGGGCATTATTGTGGCTGCCTGAAGGTGGCGACAGCGTTCAGGAAAGTTACGTCAACCTGATCCCCACCGCACAGGGCGGTACGCATGTAAACGGTTTGCGCCAAGGCCTGCTCGATGCCATGCGCGAGTTCTGCGAGTTCCGCAACCTGCTGCCGCGCGGCGTGAAGCTGGCGCCGGAGGATATCTGGGAGCGCATTTCCTTCGTCCTCTCGATGAAAATGCAGGAGCCGCAATTCTCTGGGCAGACCAAAGAGCGCCTGTCCTCGCGCGAGGCGGCGGCGTTCGTCTCCGGCGTGGTCAAGGATGCCTTCAGCCTGTGGCTCAACGCCCACCCCGAGCTGGGCATGCAACTGGCCGAGCTGGCCATCAGCAACGCCGGCCGCCGCCTCAAGGCCAGCAAGAAGGTCGAGCGCAAGCGCATCACCCAAGGCCCGGCACTCCCCGGCAAGCTGGCCGACTGCGCCGGCCAGGACCCGATGCGTGCCGAGCTGTTCCTGGTCGAGGGTGACTCGGCCGGTGGTTCGGCCAAGCAGGCGCGGGACAAGGAATTCCAGGCTATCCTGCCGCTGCGCGGCAAGATCCTCAACACCTGGGAAGTGGACGGCGGCGAAGTGCTCGCCAGCCAGGAAGTGCACAACATTGCCGTGGCCATCGGTGTCGACCCGGGTGCTACCGACCTGACGCAACTGCGTTACGGCAAGATCTGCATCCTCGCCGACGCCGACTCCGACGGCCTGCACATCGCCACGCTGCTGTGCGCGCTGTTCGTCCAGCATTTCCGCGCGCTGGTCGAGGCCGGGCATGTGTACGTGGCCATGCCACCGCTGTACCGCATCGACCTGGGCAAGGAAATCTACTACGCCCTCGACGAAGCCGAGCGTGATGGCATCCTCGACCGCCTGGTAGCCGAGAAGAAACGCGGCAAGCCGCAGGTGACCCGCTTCAAGGGGCTGGGCGAAATGAACCCGCCGCAGCTGCGCGAAACCACCATGGACCCGAACACCCGTCGCCTGGTGCAGTTGACCCTGGACGACGTCGAGGCGACGTGCGAGCTGATGGACAAGCTGCTGGCCAAGAAACGTGCCGGTGACCGCAAGAGCTGGCTGGAAACCAAAGGCAACCTGGCCGAGGTCATGGTTTGATTCGTCAGCTCCTGGCGGCCTGCCTGGCGCTGGTTGCCCTGCCAAGTCTGGCGGGCAACTGGCCGGAGCTGAAGATGAGTGCCGAACACCCGATCGACGGCATGCGCGGTGGCAACCTGTCTGGCCTTGCGCAGTGCCGGGGCGCGCTGTGGGGCGTGTCCGACCGCGACGACGACCGCATCTATCGCTTCGAGCAGCAGAACGCCACCTGGCGCGCCCAGCCGCTTACCTTCAGCCCGCCACCGGTGCCGGAAAGCGGCCTGCCGTGGGGGCTGAAGTCGCGCAACTGGGCAGCGTCGTACATTCGCGGTGGCGAACTGGATTTCGAGGGCATCACCTGTGACCAGGCGGGCAACCTGTACCTGGTCAGCGAAGCCCATGCCGCGGTGCTGCAACTGCCGCTGGGCGGCGAGCCGGACTGGCTGAAGATCGACCCGGCCATGGTGCGCCAGGCCCGGGCCAGCGGCATGCTGCTGAACTTCAACGCCCTGTTCGAAGGCCTGGCGATCAACCCGGCGGGTGACCGCCTGTGGCTGGCCGCCGAGCGCGAGCGCCGTGGCCTGGTGGCCATCGAGCGCCAGCAGTCGGTGTGGACCTGCGGGCGCAGTTGCGTGCTGTTGAGCGAGGCCGGGGCCGAGATGCAACCGGCGCAAATGCCTGATGCCCGGGCTTTGTCGCGTGACTTCGCCGACCTGGCCTGGTTCGAGGGCAAGCTGTTTACCCTGGAACGCAACGCCTACCGGGTATGCCGGCGTGACGCCGACAGCGGCACGGTCGAGCGGTGCTGGTCGTTCGCTGCCGATGCGCTGGTCGAGTCACGCCGCTACGCGCAGCCGTTTGGCCTGGCCGAAGCGCTGGTGATCGATGCCAAGGGCGCGTGGATCGGCCTGGACAACAACAACGGCGCCCGTGCCGATGGCGATACCCGGCCGATCGTCTGGCGCTTCGACGCGCCGCAAGGCGGCTGGAGCGCCAAGCCATGAGCCAGGCGCCGGGCAAGCGTGCGGGCAGGGTGCTGATGGTCCTCGCCTGGGCCGCGGCGCTATTTCTGGCCACGCGCTTTTTCGGCCAGTGGGAAGACAGCCAGCGCAACCCCAATAGCCAGGTGCAGTCCGCGCATGGCGAGGGTTTTGTCGAAGTGCGCCTGCTGGGCAATGGCCAGGGCCATTTCGTGGTGGATGGCGCGATCAATGGCCAGGTGGTGCATTTCATGCTCGACACCGGTGCCACCGACGTGGCGATCCCCGAGGGAGTGGCCCGCGATCTGAACCTGGAGCGAGGCAGCCCGGTGCTGCTGAGCACCGCCAACGGTCGCACCGAAGGCTACCGCACGCGCCTGGCCAGCCTGCAACTGGGCGATATCCGCCTGCAGGGTGTACGCGCCATCGTCGTGCCGGGCCTGGACGGGCCCACCGTATTACTGGGCATGAGTGCCCTGCAACAACTTGAATTTACCCAGCGTGGCGGCACTATGCTGCTGCGCCAGAACCTGAAATGACGAGGCCCGCATGAGCGACTCACTGGAACTCAGCCTGGACGGCGTAGAACGCCGCTCGCTGGCTGACTTCACCGAACAGGCCTACCTCAACTACTCCATGTACGTGATCATGGACCGCGCCCTGCCGCACATCGGCGATGGCCTGAAGCCGGTGCAGCGCCGCATCGTCTACGCCATGAGCGAGTTGGGGCTCGATGCCGATGCCAAGCACAAGAAGTCGGCGCGTACCGTCGGTGACGTGCTCGGCAAGTTCCACCCCCACGGCGACTCGGCCTGCTACGAGGCCATGGTGCTGATGGCGCAGCCGTTCAGCTACCGCTACACCCTGGTCGACGGGCAGGGCAACTGGGGTGCGCCGGACGATCCGAAGTCGTTCGCCGCCATGCGTTACACCGAGGCGCGGCTGTCACGCTACGCAGAAGTGCTGCTCAGCGAGGTTGGCCAGGGTACCGTCGACTGGGTGCCGAACTTTGACGGCACCTTGCAGGAACCGGCCGTGTTGCCGGCGCGCCTGCCCAACATCCTGCTCAACGGCACCACCGGTATCGCCGTGGGCATGGCCACCGACGTACCGCCACACAACCTGCGTGAAGTAGCCAGCGCCTGCGTGCGCCTGCTCGACGAGCCCAAGGCCACCATCGAGCAGTTGTGCGAGCACATTCAAGGCCCGGATTACCCGACCGAGGCCGAGATCGTTACGCCGCGGGCTGAAATCCTCAAGATGTACGAAAGCGGCCGCGGCTCGATCCGCATGCGCGCCGTGTACCGCGTCGAGGATGGCGACATCGTGGTTACCGCGTTGCCACACCAGGTCTCCGGGGCCAAGGTGCTGGAGCAGATCGCGGCGCAAATGCAGGCCAAGAAGCTGCCGATGGTGGCCGACCTGCGCGACGAGTCGGACCATGAGAACCCGTGCCGCATCGTGATCATCCCGCGCTCCAACCGCGTGGATGCCGACGAACTGATGCAGCACCTGTTCGCCACCACCGACCTGGAAAGCAGCTACCGGGTCAACGTCAACATCATCGGCCTCGACGGCCGGCCGCAGCTGAAGAACCTGCGCACGATCCTGGTGGAGTGGCTGGAGTTCCGCACCAACACCGTTCGTCGCCGGCTGCAGCACCGCCTGGACAAGGTCGAGAAGCGCCTGCACCTGTTGGACGGTTTGCTCACCGCGTTCCTCAACCTGGATGAAGTGATCCACATCATCCGCACCGAGGAACACCCCAAGCAGGCGCTGATCGCACGCTTCGACCTGACCGAAATCCAGGCCGACTACATCCTCGAGACCCGCCTGCGGCAACTGGCGCGCCTGGAAGAGATGAAGATCCGTGGCGAGCAGGACGAGCTGCTCAAGGAGCAGGCCAAGCTGCAGGCGCTGCTGGGTAGCGAGGCCAAGCTGCGCAAGCTGGTGCGCAGCGAGCTGATCAAGGATGCCGAAACCTATGGCGACGACCGCCGCTCGCCAATCGTCGAGCGCGCCGAAGCCAAGGCCCTGTCGGAAAACGAGCTGATGCCGACCGAGCCGGTTACTGTGGTGCTGTCGGAAAAAGGCTGGATACGCTGTGCCAAGGGCCACGACATTGACGCGACCGGCCTGTCGTACAAGGCAGGCGACGGCTTCAAGGCCGCTGCGGCCGGGCGTTCCAACCAGTTTGCCGTGCTGATCGACTCGACCGGGCGCAGCTACTCGCTTGCTGCCCACAGCCTGCCTTCGGCGCGTGGCCAGGGTGAGCCGCTGACGGGGCGCCTGACGCCTCCGCCTGGGGCCACCTTCGATTGTGTGCTGCTGCCCGAGGACGATGCGCTGTACGTGGTGGCTTCGGATGCCGGCTACGGCTTCGTGGTCAAGGGTGAAGACCTGCAGGCCAAGAACAAGGCCGGCAAGGGCTTGCTCAGCCTGCCCAACGGCGCCAAGGTCATGACCCCGCGCCCGGTGGCCAGCCGTGAGCAGGACTGGCTGGCGGCCGTCACCACCGAAGGCCGACTGCTGGTGTTCAAGGTCAGCGACTTGCCACAGCTGGGTAAAGGCAAGGGCAACAAGATCATCGGTGTGCCGGGCGACCGGGTGGCCAGCCGTGAAGAATATGTCACCGATCTGGCAGTCATTCCCGAAGGCGCGACCCTTGTTTTGCAGGCTGGCAAGCGTACCCTGTCTCTGAAGGCGGACGATCTGGAGCATTACAAGGGCGAGCGCGGACGGCGCGGTAGCAAGCTGCCACGCGGCTTCCAGCGTGTCGATAGCTTGCAGGTGGAAGTGCCGGCGTAACCGGTAGAAATGTCTGGAACGGCAATTTCAGCGCCGTTCCGGGCAGAAACACTGGAGTCGGACGGTTATTTCGCGGATGATATGGCCCTTGCGGTGCCGGCGTGGCCGTGTGCCCGTTTGAATTTTTATGTATCACTGCGGTGTGCCTGTAGGCGACCGCCTGGATGGGATGATGAAATTTCTGCGCCTTCCATTTGCGCTGTTGATGACTGGCCTGCTGGGCCTTGGCGGGTGCACCATGCATCAGCCGGTCGCCTTGTACCAGCTCGACAGCGGTGATCCTGGCCAGCCTTCGCAGAGTGCGGGCATGGCCGTGGTGCTCGGCCCGGTCTCGGTGGCCGATTACCTGCAGCGCGAGACGTTCCTGCAACGTCAGGCCGATGGCAGCCTGAGCGCGGCGACCGACGGTCGTTGGGCGGGTAGCCTTTCATCGGACATTGACCAGCTGCTGGTGCGTCAATTGGCGTGGCGCCTGGACAGCCAGCGTGTGGTGCTGGCCCCGGCAACCACCGGTTTCAGCCCGGACGTGCAAGTGCTGCTGTCTATCACTCGCCTGGACTCGGGCAAGGACCAGCCAGCCATCCTGGATGCCCAGTGGCGCTTGCTGGACCGCCGCGGCCGTGTGCGGGACAACCGTATCGTTCACCTCGAGCAGCCGCACGAGGGCAGCGAGTCGTCGCAGGTTCAGGCTCAGGGCCAATTGCTGCAGAAACTGGCCGAACAGCTGAGCACTGCGGTGAAGCCGCTGGCCAACCAGCCGGCAATTGCCGAGGAGTCGCCTAAAAAGCCTGCTGCGCCGGTACAGGTGAAGAAGGCACCGGAGAAGTCCAAGATCCCGATGGCCTCGCCGATTCGTACCGACATGGAAGTTTATCGGTTCTGATCGAACAGCCAGCCATAAAAAAGCCCGCATTGTTGCGGGCTTTTTTGTATCTGCAATAAACCTGTCGGAAGCTTGGCGCGGTCTCTGTAGGAGCGGCCTTGTGTCGCGATGGGCTGCGAAGCAGCCCCAGGGTTTAGCGGTGCGGCTCATATTGTTGGGGCCGCTTCGCGGCCCATCGCGACACAAGGCCGCTCCTACAGGGGCAGCGTATGCCTGTCAGGCCCGCCGCTCGTGCATCCGCGCCAACTGGCGTTCCAGCATCGACGGGTAGGGCTCCATCAGCCGCTCGACACAGCAAGCACCCTCCGGGCTGGCAATCGGGCGAATGCGCGCGCGCTGGCGAATCAGCGCGTCATCGCTGATCTGCCGCTCCACCAGCAACAGGTTGCGGCTGTGTTGTGACAGCGCCAGGGCATCCTGGGCCTTCTCGGCCATCAGCAGATCAACCAGTTCCAGCCCATGCAGGTCGTTGCCCAACACCAGGCCCAGTTGCAGCTGCAAGGTGATGCCGCTGTCGGCGACTTCGATCTGCAGGGCATGGCCCAGGGCGCGTAACAACTCACCGCAGCAAATGGCGTTGGTCAGGTAGTCCTCGCCACACTCGCGGCTGTGGAACAGCACCAGCGTGCTGCCGTCGTTGAGCGTGTGTGTTTCGCCGTCGTAAAGCGAGGCCGCGTGCTCCAGGCAGTCACCGTAACGCTCGGTCAGCTCGGCCAGGCGCGTGCGCGGCAGGCGGCGCAGCTGCTCCTGCGAGCCCAGTTGCACGGCAAGGATGGCGCTGTATTGCGGTTCGTCGGGCTCGGCCACGGCGGCGGCTTTCGGGGCGCTGTCGTCGTCCAGCAGGCCGGCGAAGGCTTCGTCGTCATCCTCGTCTTCCAGCGCGGCCACCTTGGCACGCGGCGCGGCCTTGGGGGCCGGGGCGGCTTCGTGCAAGTCGTCGAACGGCTCGTCGTCGTCTTCCTCGGGCTCCGGTTCCGGTGGCGGCGGTGGTGCCAGGCGTGCATGCAGCTGGCGGGCAATGTCGCCGATCTCGTCCTGGCGGTCGGTGGCCGGGGTGTAGTACTGCGGGTCGCGCAGCCATACCCGCAGTTGCAGCAGCGGCAGGGTGATATAGCGGCCCTGACGCAAGCTGAGGGCCAAGGCCAGCGCCAGCAGGATGGCGGCGAGGATGCCCATGCTCTGCAGGCTGATCAGCATCGGCTGCTGGAACTGGCTCATGTCCAGGCTGATGCGCAGTTGCCCGGCGGTCACGTCCTGGAAGGTGATCTTGGTCTGGTACAGGCCTTCAGCCTCGCCCAGCAGGCTGTTGCGCGGCCGCTGGCCAGCCTCGGCGAGGATGCGGTTGTCCACGCTGTAGATCGCCGCATGGGCCACCAGCGGGTTTTTCACCAGGTTGCCCAGCAGTACGTTGAGGCTGAGGATGTCGTTGGACACCAGCAGCTCGGTCGCCGAGGTGGCGGTCTGGGTGGTCAGGCTCTGCCCCAGGGCATCGGCCTGCTCGTGCATGGCCTGCTTGAACTGCAGGCCCATTACACAGGCATAGATGACCAGTGCCAGCGCCACCAGGAAGATGTTGGTGCAGGCGATGCGCAGTGCCAGCGGCACGCGACGTTGACTCAGGGCACGATAGATCATCAGGAAGAAGTTGTCTGGTTTGACGGGCGTGGGCCGGTTCACTGAGCTCGGCTCTTAATGGCAAGAAAGTGGGGGGAGTATAGCGACCCGGGTTTTGTCGGCAAAGTATCGTTGGCGCCCGATGGTCATGGAAAATCGGTAGAATGCGCATTTTTCATCGAAGTCGGAGCCAGGTTGTGCGCGAAATCGTCCTGATCAACATCACCGGTGAGGACCGTCCCGGTCTCACTGCGGCTATCACCGGCGTCCTGCTGCAGGGCGGTGTGAGTATCCTCGACATTGGCCTGGCGGTCATGCACGGCACCTTGTCGTTCGGCATCCTGGTCGATATCCCGGACAACGAAGTGGCCACCGCGCTGCTGCAAAGCGTGCAGGCCAAGGCCCACGAACTGAACCTGCAGGCCCGTTATACGCCGATTTCCGAGGCAGACTACCAGCACTGGGCTGATGGCCACGGCGAGGCGCGCCATATCGTCACCCTGCTGAGCCGCAAGATCACCCCTGTGCAACTGCAGCGGGTGAGTGCGGTGATCAGCCAGTATGGCCTGACCATCGAGCGTATCGAGCGGCTGTCGGCCCGGGTGGCGCTGGGCGCCGAAATCGACAAGGGCAAGGCGGCGGTCGAGATCTCCGTGCGTGGCCTGCCAAGCGATGCCCAGGCGCTGCGTGCCGATTTCTTCGCCTTGGCTGAAGAACTGAGCGTGGACATTGCCTTCCAGAAGGACGATCTGTTCCGCCGCAACCGCCGCCTGGCGGTGTTCGACATGGACTCGACGCTGATCGAGGCCGAAGTCATCGACGAGCTGGCCAAGGCGGCTGGCGTGGGTGAGCAGGTGGCGGCGATCACCGAGCGTGCGATGCGTGGCGAGCTGGACTTCCGCGCCAGCTTCAAGGAGCGCATGGCGCTGCTCAAGGGCCTGGATGTTGGCGTGCTGGACGAGATCGGCGCCTCGCTGCGCCTGACCGAGGGCGCCGAAAACCTGTTCGCCGAACTCAAGCGCCTGGGTTACAAGACCGCGATCCTGTCGGGTGGCTTTACCTATTTTGCCCGCCAGGTGCAGGCGCGCCTGGGTATCGACTACGTGTTCGCCAACGAGCTGGAAGTGGTCGATGGCAAGGTGACCGGCGTGGCGGTAGAGCCGATCGTCGACGCGCAGCGCAAGGCCGAACTGTTGCAGAAGCTGGCCAGCGAAGAAGGCTTGCAGCTGGAACAGACCATTGCCGTAGGTGATGGTGCCAACGACCTGCCGATGCTGTCGCTGGCCGGCCTGGGTGTGGCGTTCCGTGCCAAGCCGCTGGTGCGTCAATCGGCCAAGCAGGCGATTTCCACCCTGGGGCTGGATGGCGTGCTGTACCTGCTGGGCCTGCGTGACCGCGACGCGCGCGGCTGATTCGGGAATCTGGGGCTGCTTTGCAGCCCATCGCGACACAAGGCCGCTCCTACAGGATTTTCGCAGTTTCAAATACTGCGCTGTCCTGTAGGAGCGGCCTTGTGTCGCGATAGGGCCGCAAAGCGGCCCCAAGTTCTATCAGGCAATCAAGCCTGCACAGGCGCCGCCAGTTGCTGCCCCATGCGCACCGCAGACCCGGCACCCAGGCTTTCAGCCCACTTAACCTGCTCCGGTCCGAACAGCACGATAGCCGTCGAACCCAGCTTGAAGCGGCCCAGCTCGGCACCTTTCTCCAGGTGGATCGGCGTACGGCTGGCTTCGTCGTAACGGAAGGTCTTCAGCTCACGCTTGGGCGGCGTCACCAGGCCGGCCCACACGGTCTCGATCGAAGCAACGATCATGGCACCCACCAGCACCACGGCCATCGGCCCGCGCTCGGTATCAAACAGGCAGACCACGCGCTCGTTACGGGCGAACAGCTCGGGAACGTTCTCTGCAGTGGTCTGGTTGACCGAGAACAGCCGGCCCGGCACGTAGACCATTTCACGCAGGGTACCGGCCAGCGGCATGTGCACGCGGTGGTAGTCCTTGGGCGACAGGTAGATGGTGGCGAATTCGCCGCCCATGAACGGCGCAGCCATGGCCGGGTCACCACCCAGCAGTTCCTGCGCGCTGTAGCCGTGGCCTTTGGCCTGGAAGATGCGGCCGTGCTCAATCGGGCCGAGCTGGCTGACGGCACCGTCGGCGGGGCACAGGATGGCGCCCGGGGTTTCGTCCAGCGGGCGGGCACCTGGCTTCAGGGCGCGAGTGAAGAACGCGTTGAAGTGTTCATAGGCGCTCAGGTCTTCGACCAGTGCTTCGCTCATGTTCACCTGGTAGCGCTTGGCGAACCAGGCGGTGAAGGCATTCTTGAACCAGCGCACACGGCACTCGGCGACGCAGCCGGCCAGCCGCGACAGCAGGTGGTGCGGCAGCAGGTACTGACTGATGATGAACAGACGGGATTTCATGCGGGTTCCTTAGACTTCTACAGGCGTGTCCGGGTGGTTGCCCCATTCGCTCCACGAGCCGGCGTAGGCCTTGACGCGTGGGTAGCCGAGGGCTTTGGCCACCAGGTAAGTGAAACCGGAGCGGCGATGGGTCTGGCAGTGGGTGATCACTTCCTTGTCGGGGGTGATGCCCAGTTTCTGCAGGACTTCGGCGATGTCCTGGCGAATGCGCAGGTGGTCGTTGAGGTCCATGCCGGCGGTCCACTCGAAGTTGACTGCGCCGGGGATGTGGCCGCCTTTGGCTGCCAGCACTTTCTCGCCGTTGAATTCCTGCGGGCCACGGGCGTCCCAGATGACCAGGTCATCGGCGCCCAGGCGGCTTTGCAGGTACTCGCGGGTGGCCGTGGGGGCGCTGTCGATGTGCAGGTACACCGGGGCGCTGCCGCTGGCAGGTACTTCGGTGGCCAGCTTGTCGGCCGGCCAGGCCTGGATGCCGCCATTGAGGTAGTGATAGTGCTTGTGGCCAATCACGTCGAGCAGCCAGATGAAGCGCCCGGCCCAGCCGCCGCCTTCATCGTCGTACACCACGTACACGGCATCATCGCGGTGGCCGAGTTCGCTGAACAGTTTTTCCAGCTCGCCCAGGGCCGGCAGCAGGCCGGGGGCGGGGGGCTGACCGAGCTGGGTACGCTTGCCTTCGACAAAGTGCGCGCCGGGAATATGCCCGCTGACATAGCGGTTGGCACTGCTCAGGTCGACCAGGATCAGCTGCGGTGAATCCAGGCGTGGCAGCAGGTCTGCGGCTTCGATCACCAGCGGCAGGCCGGAAAAGTCAGTCATCCACGGTCTCCAGTGTGGAAAGAGGGGCGATTGTAGCGCAAGGCTCAGCCCTTGCGGTTGGCAAACACTGACAGGGCCCGCTCGATGCACTGCGCGGTCTTGCCGAAAGCCTGCACGCTGATTTCGGCCAACGGCCGGCAGCCCTGGTCGGCCACCAGCACCATCAGCACCTGGTCGTTCACTGCCAGCGAGCGTAGCAGCACATGTTCGCTGCGGAACAGCGCGCGGAGCGGGGCGGGCAGCAGGGCCGAAAACTGGCTGTGGTTTTCCGGGGTGATGCGCAGTTGCCCGGCCTGGCTCAGCAGCTTTTGCAGCAGTTTGTTCTGCGACACCTGCAGGGCCAGGGCTCCGGCTTCCTTGGGCAGGCCGGCGACCTGCTGTACGCGCAGGTAGTCACTGGCCTTGTCCAGGCTCAGCAGCATGATGCGTTGCATGCCGCAGGCCAGCAGGGCCTCACGGGCCTGGGTAGCCAAGTGCACGGTGTTAGTGAACGGGCTGGGTTGCGCCAGCAGGTCCTGGCACAGCGTGCGCCAGCGTGCCAGCTCATCGCTGCTGGGTGGTGGCGGGGCCAGCATGTCCGGGTGCGGGCGGCGTTGGTGCCACGGCCAGATCAACGCCTCGGCCGGGTGGAACAGGGCATGTCGGGCATGGCGACGGGCGCTGGCCGCAGCCTGCTGGTGCATCTGTTGCTGCACATCTTCCAGCGAAGTCTGCAGGTACAGTGCGGTCAGCAGTTGCCAGCGCAGCAAGTGCGGGTTGTCCCAGCCAACCTGCGCCGCCAGGGCCAGGTTGTTGGCCAGTAGCACGGTATTGGCCGGCTGGTTGAACCAGCGGCGCAGGCCGGGTTCGGCATCCAGGCGGTGTTGCTGGCTAAGCAGGTCTTCGTCACGGGCGATGCTCAGCACCTGGGCCAGTTGCTCGCGCTCTTCCAGCAGCAGGCGGTAACCCTGGGTGACCCATTGCGGCAGGCGCCAGTACTCGGCCATGGTCTGGCACAGCGCCATGATGCGCACGCCAAACAGTTCTTCCTCGACCTGGGCGGCATCTTCACCCTTGTGGATAACCCGCAATTCCCACGTATCGAGCAGCTTGGGGTAGGCGAGGGCCAGTGGCCAGAGTGGCGACAGGAACAGCAGGCTGCCCCAGTGAATCTCCTGCCACAGCCGCGCCAGGCGGCTGGCGAACAGGCCGCTGGCCTGCTGCGAGGCATGCTGGCTGATCAGCTGGAACTGGCTGAGTACCGGCGGAATTTCGTCGGCGGGCAACGCTGGCAGGCGCTTGAGCAGCTGTTCGCTGCGCTCCAGGCCCAGGCGGTTGAGGGCAACCTCCAGGCTTTCGGCCGGCTCGGCCAGGCTGGCATTGGTGGGGTGATTGGCTTCGCGCATCACCGACAGCACCAGGGCCGGGCTATCCTGCATCAGTTCGGCGATGTCACGCAGCGAGCGGCGGCTATCGTGGATGGCGGCCATGACCCGGTCGTAGCTGTGCTTCGGAACGGGGATGCGAACACTCTCGAGCAGCTTGACCCAGGCCTCTAGCGTACGCGGAGCCTGAGCGGGCACCTTGGTTTCAATTGGCATTTTGACATCAGTCCGAACTGGCTTTTCGCATTATGTGGCTATAGTCTGGCGCAGTTCTGCCGATAAGTAGAAGAAGAGTTTTAAAGCTCTCGTCTCATCCCCTGACCACGACAGCAAGTGCTTTGAACCTATGGCTAAAATTATCGGCATCATCGTCGTATTCGCGAGCGTGCTCGGCGGCTACGTGCTTTCCCACGGCAAGATCGCGGCGCTGATCCAGCCGTTCGAAGTACTGATTATCGGCGGTGCGGCCTTCGGTGCATTCCTGCAGGCCAACCCTGGCTACATGACCATGCACGTCATCAAAAAGTCGATGAAGATGTTCGGCTCGCGCTTCAGTCATGGCTTTTACCTGGAAGTGCTGGGCCTGGTGTACGAGATCCTCAACAAGAGCCGTCGCGAAGGCATGATGGCCATCGAGGCCGACATCGAAGACGCTGCAGCCAGCCCGATCTTCGCCAAGTACCCGACGGTACTGGCCGATGAGCGCATGACCGCGTTCGTCTGCGACTACCTGCGCATCATGTCCACCGGCAACATGGCCCCGCACGAGCTCGAAGGCCTGTTCGACATGGAACTGCTGAGCATGAAGGAAGAGCTTGAGCACCCGTCCCATGCGGTGACCGGCATTGCCGACGGCATGCCCGGCTTCGGTATCGTCGCGGCGGTGCTGGGTATCGTGGTGACCATGGCATCGCTGGGCGATGGTGACCAGGCGGCCATCGGCATGCACGTGGGTGCGGCACTGGTCGGCACCTTCTTCGGTATCCTGGCGGCCTACGGTTTCTTCGGCCCGTTGGCCAAGTGCCTGGAGCACGACGCCAAGGAAGAGCTGAACCTGTACGAGTCGATCAAGGCCTCGCTGGTGGCCTCGGCTTCGGGCATGCCGCCTTCGCTGGCGGTCGAGTTCGGGCGCAAGGTGCTGTACCCCAAGCACCGCCCAAGCTTCGCCGAGCTGGAACAAGCGGTTCGCGGTCGCTGAGTCATGGAGAACAACCAGCCCATTATCGTCAAGCGCGTAAAGCGCTTTGGCGGCGGCCACCATGGTGGCGCCTGGAAAATCGCCTTTGCCGACTTCGCCACGGCGATGATGGCGTTCTTCCTGGTGCTGTGGCTGTTGTCCACGGCCACGCCAGAGCAGAAGATCGCCATTGCCGGCTACTTCCAGGACCCGATCGGTTTTTCCGAGAGTGGCACGCCTTATGTCATCGACCTGGGCGGTTCGCCGGAGATGGCGCCAGATAAAACCATCAATCCGGAAGTGAAGACCGAGCCGACGCAGCAGTCCCCCACGCAGCTGAACAAGGACCAGGTCGAGACCATGGCCGAGCAGGTCGAGCGTGAGCGCCTGGAGTTGTTGCTGCAAGAGCTGCAGAACAAGGTGGAAGAAAACCCGCAGCTGCAGAAGTTCAAGGACCAGATCCTGTTCGAGATCACTCAGGACGGCTTGCGTATCCAGATCATGGATGCCGAGAACCGGCCGATGTTCGACATTGGCAGTGCACGCCTGCAGCCGTACTTCGAGGATATCCTGCTGGCCATGGCCGACACCATCAAGGCTGTGCCGAACAAGATCAGCGTCAGCGGCCACACCGATGCCAAGCCGTATGCCGGCACGGGCGAGTTCGGCAACTGGGAGCTGTCAGCCAACCGCGCCAACGCCGCGCGCCGTGCGCTGGTAGCCGGTGGTTACCCGGATGGCCAGGTGGCGCGGGTGGTGGGTTACGCCTCGTCGTCGCTGTTCGACCGCAAGAACCCGTTCAACCCGGTCAACCGTCGTATCGACATCATCGTGCTGACCAAGAAGGCCCAGCGCAACATCGAGGGTGAGCAGGGTACGCCGGAGGCGCCGGCCAACGAGCCTGCTGCACCGCCGGCCAGTGGTGGTGCGCCGGGGGCTGCGGCACCCGCTGCGCCAGCAGCCCCGGCGGCCGGGGCTGATCAGGCGCCGATGCAGCCGCGTGAGCTGCGCCAGAAGCTGAACATCTTCGAGGAGGGGACGTTGAAGATGGATGAGGCCAAGGAACAGTAAGCCTCGCGCGGTCCCCTTGTAGGAGCGGCCTTGCGTCGCGATGGGCTGCGCAGCAGCCCCGGCAATTTGTGCAACTGCGCGCAAACCTTGGGGCTGCTGCGCAGCCCATCGCGACACAAGGCCGCTCCTACAAGGACCAGTGCTGGCCAAGAGAGATAGGCAAGACAGTTGCCACATGATGACCGCGTCTGCCTCAGAACCCCCGCCTGATCTTGGCCTTGAGATCAGCATGAAAGAAGTCTGCATTATCCCTGTCTGTACTTGATCTACGCCCCAGCGGCAGCTGCATGGCCCGCGCGAATGTGCGCTCGTCATGGTAGCCCCGCACGAACAGGTCGATATGCGCACGCTCACGCATGATCGGCCAGCGGCCCAGGCCTTCCGGCAACTCGCCTGCCCCTTTGCAAAAGAAGCTGACCCGTCGGCAGGTCATGGCCGCCGTACCCAGCAGCCAGGCGGTCCACCAGCCATCACCGGTGTCGGCCGGCAGCACCCCGATCCAGTGGGTGGCATCGTTCATTTGTTGGCAGAAACTGCCGTATAGGTCGTCGTGGGTCTGCCCGTCGCAGTCGAGCTGTACCAGCTGGGTGCTAATGCCTTCGAGCAACAGCCGCTCGTTGATGATGAAGGCGTCGAGCCGCGTTTCGTGGCGGTAGCTGATAAGAACCGGCATGGCGGTTACCCTCCCTGATAGAAGTCCTGACCATCAGGGAAAGGAGCGGCGCGGGCAATAGATGACGGCAAAACCAGAAGCGCCCTACACCGCTCGGTAAAAATTCCTACAGCACAATCAGTAGCTGTCTTCCGTCAGGCTGGCGATGATCGAACGGTAACTGTTCATGCGTTGCGGCTTGATCCGGCCATCTTCCAGTGCCTTGAGCAATGCACAGCCGGGTTCGCGGTCATGCTTGCAGTCGCGGAAGCGGCAGGTGCCGAACAGGTCGCGGAACTCGATGAAGCCGTCTTCCACGTCATCGCGGCTGACGTGGCCCAGGCCGAACTCGCGGATGCCCGGCGAGTCGATCAGGTCGCCGCCATTGGGGAAGTGGTACAGGCGCGCTGTGGTGGTGGTGTGCGTGCCCTGGCCCGACCATTCCGACAGGTCGCCGACGCGGGTGCCGGCGTCTGGCAGCAAGCTGTTGACCAGCGACGACTTGCCCACCCCCGACTGGCCGACGAACACGCTGATGTGGCCATCCAGCTGTTGCTGCAGGCGTTGCATGCCGTCACCGTGGTGCGCCGAAACTTCCAGCAGCGGGTAGCCCAGTTCGCGGTAGACCTCCAGCAGCGCATGCAGGCCAGGGCCGTTTTCGTCGTTGATCAGGTCGGCTTTGTTCAGCAGCAGCAGTGGGCGCAGGCCGGCGTGCTCGGCTGCTACCAGATAGCGGTCGATCAGGTTCGGGTGCGGCTCTGGGGCCGGTGCGAAGACGATCACGATCAGGTCGACGTTGGCGGCCACCGGCTTCAACTGGCCATGGTTGTTCGGCCGGCACAGTTCGGTGCTGCGCGGCATTTGCGCGACAATTACGCCGATGCCCTGGTTACCCGCGCGCCACACTACACGGTCGCCGGTAACCAGCGCTGGCAGGTTGGCGCGCAAGTGGCAACGGAACACCTGGCCTGCTGTTTCGCCGTCCTGGGCTTCAACCTCTACCTGCACGCCGAAGTGTGCAATGACCAGGCCCAACTGCTCCGGCCCCAGGTCACCACCTTCCAGTTCCTGCAGCGCGTGCTGCTCCCGTTTGGCGGCGCGAGCGGCGCGTTCACCCTGGATTTTTTCGATCCGCCAGTTCTGGCGGCGATTGAGCTGGCGTTTGGCCATGAAAGTACCGTGAGAGTGGCCCGGGCGGGGCATTGAAAACGGCACGCAGTTTAGCACGCCGGGCTTTTCACGCAGAGCCTAGGCTACTATGAGGGCCTATATGAGGAGTGCCTGCATGCAAAACCCACAGAACCTGATCTGGATCGACCTGGAAATGACCGGCCTGGATCCGGACAGCGACGTCATCATCGAGATGGCGACCATCGTCACCGACAGCCAGCTGAACACCCTGGCCGAAGGCCCGGTGATCGCCATTCACCACAGTGACGAAGTGCTGGCGCGCATGGATGAGTGGAACACCCGCACCCATGGCGCTTCGGGCCTGACCCAGCGCGTGCGTGAAAGCAAGGTCGGCATGGCCGAAGCCGAGGCACAGACCATCGCCTTCCTCGAGCAATGGGTGCCAAAGGGCAAGTCGCCGATCTGCGGCAACAGCATCTGCCAGGACCGCCGCTTCCTGTACCGCCACATGCGCAACCTGGAAAACTACTTCCACTATCGCAACCTGGATGTCTCCACCTTGAAGGAGCTGGCTGCGCGCTGGGCACCGGACGTGCGTGACAGCTTCAAGAAGGGCAATACCCACCTGGCACTGGACGACATTCGCGAATCGATCGCCGAGCTGCGCCACTATCGCGAGCACTTCATCAAGGTGTGAGCCGGAACGGCGCAGATATTGTATCTGCGCCCCCTTTTGGTGCCTTGGGCAACTGGTTAGACTGCGCGCCTTTCTCGCACGGACCCGCACCATGTTGTTGATGCTCTACCTCATCGCTATCACCGCCGAAGCCATGACTGGCGCGCTGTCTGCCGGGCGTCGCGGCATGGACTGGTTCGGCGTGGTGCTGATCGCCTGCGTCACCGCCCTGGGCGGCGGCTCGGTGCGCGACGTGCTGCTCGGGCACTACCCGCTGACCTGGGTAAAGCACCCGGAATACCTGGTGCTCACCAGTTTTGCCGCGCTGCTGACCATTTTCATCGCGCCGATGATGCGCCGCCTGCGCTCACTGTTCCTGGTGCTGGATGCCCTGGGGCTGGTGGCGTTTACCCTGATTGGCTGCATGACCGCGCTGGAGATGGGGCAGGGCATGCTGGTGGCATCGATCAGCGGGGTGATCACCGGCGTGTTTGGCGGGATCTTGCGCGATATTTTCTGCAACGACATCCCACTGGTATTTCGCCGTGAGCTGTACGCCAGCGTGTCGTTCGCGGCCGCGTGGTTTTATCTGGGCTGCGTGTATTTCAAGGTGCCGGCGGAGCAGGCCATGCTGCTGACCTTGTTTGGCGGGTTTTTGGTGCGCTTGCTGGCGATTCGTTTCCACTGGGAAATGCCCAAGTTTCACTATAACGATCAGCAGTAAGTGCGCTCGCCTTGAGGGGTGCAGCGCCTGTGAGATCGAGCGCCGCCCGCGCGGCGCTTCGCGGGGCAAGCCCGCTCCCACATCTGTTTCGGGCCAGTTACTTCTGCCTCCTCCGCACTCGCACCCTAGGTGCCTGGCTGGCGATTGATAAAAAGCAACTGTGTCACCTTCGATTTTGAAGGGAACAAACAAGGCGGACAGAGGAGACTTCACAGGAGGGACTGGCCCGGAACAGATGTGGGAGCGGGCTTGCCCCGCGAAGCGCCGCGCGGGCGGCGCTCGATCTCACGGCCCCTACAAGAGCCAAGACAGGCACCTAGTGGCCTTCATCCACTCCAATGCCGTGCCGGGCCAGCGCCCACTCCACATGCTCGCGCACCAGCTCCGACGCATCCTCGCGCCGCGCCTTCAGCGCCTCGATCACCGGAATGGTCGACGGCGCATTGCCCAGCCCCACTGCCAGGTTGCGCAACCATCGCTCATACCCCGCCCGGCGCAACGGCCCGCCTTCGGTCTTGCGCAGGAACGTGCGCTCATCCCACAGGAACATCTCGGCCAGCTCGGCATTCTCCAGCCCGTGCCGTGGCTGGAAGTCCTGCTCCTGGCTGTGTTTGGCAAAGCGGTTCCACGGGCAGACGATCTGGCAGTCATCACAGCCGAAAACCCGGTTGCCCATCATTGAGCGCAATTCGACGGGGATCGGGCCGCGCAGTTCGATGGTCAGGTACGAGATGCAGCGCCGCGCGTCCAACACATAAGGCCCGACAAACGCCTGTGTCGGGCAGATGTCCAGGCACGCGGTGCAACGCCCGCAATGTTCACGGGTGGCGGCTTCGTCCACCGGCAACGGCAGGTCGACAAACAGTTCGGCCAGGAAGAAGTAGCTGCCGGCCTTGCGGTTAAGCAGCAGGGTGTTCTTGCCGATCCAGCCCAGCCCGGCCTGCTCGGCCAGGGCCTTTTCCAGTACCGGGGCACTGTCGACGAAGGCGCGGTAACCGAACGGGCCGATGGCTTCCTGAATACGGTCGGCCAGGAACTGCACGCGCTTGCGCACCAGCTTGTGGTAGTCGCGGCCCAGGGCGTAGCGCGACACATAGGCTTTTTCTGGCTGCGCCAGGCGTTGGGCCATTTGCGTGTCGCCGGGCAGGTAGTCCATGCGCAGCGAGACAACGCGCACCGTACCGGGGATCAACTGGTCGGGGTGCGAGCGTTTGCTGCCGTGGGCGCCCAGGTACTCCATTTCGCCCTGGTAGCCGGCGTCGAGCCAGCGCTGCAGGTGGTGTTCGTGTTCGCCAAGGTCGACCCCGGCGATGCCAACGTGGGCAAAACCGAGTTCCTGGCCCCAGATCTTGATCGATTGGGCCAGTTGGGCGAGGTCAGGCGTTGAGGCGGACATGGATGGGCAAGGCAATACGGGCTCAGGTGCGTATAATTCTGCCAGACATTGGAGCCTTTGACCTATGCCGCAGACCAAACACCCCGGCAATGCCCCGCAACTGCTCAGCAGCGTGACCGTCGCGCACCTGCCGGCACGGCATGCGCATGCCCATAAAGGCGACTTTGGCCACGTGCTGGTGGTCGGTGGCGATCTCGGCACCGGCGGCGCTGTGCTGCTCAGCGCCGAAGCCGCCCTGCGTTGCGGTGCCGGGCTGGTAAGCGTGGCAACCCGGCCCGAGCACGTGGCCGCCAGCCTGGCGCGGTTGCCCGAGGTCATGTGCCTGGGTGCCAGTTCGGCCAACCAGCTGATGGGCGTGCTCGAACGCGCCACGGTGCTGGTGGTAGGCCCCGGCCTTGGGCAGGCGGCGTGGGGCCGTAGCCTGTTGTCGGCAGTGGCCAACGCCGAGCGGCCGCAGGTGTGGGACGCCGATGCCCTGAACCTGCTGGCGCGTACCCCGTTGGCCCTGCCCAGTGGCAGCATCCTTACCCCGCACCCGGGCGAGGCGGCGCGGCTGCTGGGCATTTCCACCGAGGCGGTGCAGGCCGACCGCCCGGGGGCGGCACGTAAGCTGGCGCGCCGTTACAACAGTGTCTGCGTGCTCAAGGGCGCGGGTACGCTGGTGGCAGACCCGGGCGGCCAGTTGATGCTGTGCGAGCGCGGCCACCCAGCGATGGCCGGCGCCGGCCTGGGCGATGTGCTGACCGGCCTGCTGGCGGCACTATTGGCCCAGGGGCTGGACGCCTGGAATGCTGGCTGCCTGGGCACCTGGCTGCACGCCTGTGCCGGTGAGCGCCTGGGGGTAAAAGGTAGAGGCCTGGCAGCCAGTGATCTGGCGCCGGTCATTCGTGAGTTGTTGGAGGAGCATTCTGCGTGTCTGGCTTAAATCTGTTTCTGGCCGATGAAGCGGCCACGGTTGCCTTCGGTGCAAAAATGGCCGAGGTGACCGGCGGTCGCGGTGTGATTTTTCTTGAAGGCGACCTGGGGGCAGGCAAAACCACGCTGTCGCGTGGCCTGATCCGCGGCCTGGGCCATACTGGTGCAGTGAAAAGCCCGACCTTCACCGTGGTCGAACCCTACGAGATTGGCGAGGTCCGAGCTTTTCACTTCGACCTGTATCGCCTGGTCGATCCGGAGGAGCTGGAGTACATGGGCATTCGTGACTATTTCGAGGGCGACCCGTTGTGCCTGTTCGAGTGGCCACAAAACGGTGCGGGCGTTTTGCCAAAGCCTGACCTGACCATTACCATAAGCCCCCAAGCGGGCGGACGCTCGCTGAACCTTTCGCCGCAGGGGGCTCGCGGCGAGGCCTGGTGCGTGGCACTGGCCGAACACTATAAACAGTAAGTGGGGTAGGTATGCGCATACGCGCACTGGTCGCGATCGTTGGGCTGCTGCTGACAACGGTGACCGTTGACGCTCTGGCCGTCACTCAAGTCAAGAGCATGCGCCTGTGGCGCGCGCCAGACAACACGCGGCTGGTCTTCGACCTGTCTGGCCCCGTGCAGCACAGCGTCTTCACCTTGAGCGCGCCCGATCGCCTGGTCATCGACATCAATGGTGCGACCTTGGCCGCGCCGCTGAACGTGGCCACCTCCAACACGCCGATCAGCAGCGTGCGTTCGGCACAGCGCACGCCGACCGACCTGCGCGTGGTGGTCGACCTGAAAAAGTCGGTCACCCCGAAAAGCTTCACGCTGGCGCCCAACGCCCAGTACGGCAACCGCCTGGTGGTCGACCTGTACGATCAGGAGGCCGATGCAATCGCGGCCACTGCGCCTGCTCCGGCGCCGGCCCCGGTGCAAACGCCCGCGACCACGCCTGCCGTGCCTGTGTCGCCGGCCCAGCCAGCCATCAAGCTGCCACCGGTGCCAAGCGGCAAGCGTGACATCGTTGTCGCCATCGATGCCGGTCACGGTGGTGAAGACCCGGGGGCGTCCGGCTCGCGCGGCCAGCATGAAAAAGACATCGTGCTGCAGATTGCCCAGGAACTGCAGCGCCAGATCAACAGCGAAAAGGGCTTCCGCGCCGAGCTGACCCGTACCGGTGACTACTTCATCCCGCTGCGCAAACGCACCGAGATTGCCCGCAAGAAGGGCGCCGACCTGTTCGTCTCGATCCACGCCGACGCAGCGCCATCGAAAGCTGCATTTGGTGCTTCGGTGTTCGCCCTGTCCGACCGCGGGGCCACCTCCGAGACAGCGCGCTGGCTGGCAGACACGGAAAACCGTTCCGACTTGATCGGTGGTGCCGGCAACGTCAGCCTCGACGACAAGGACCGCATGCTTGCGGGCGTGCTGCTCGACCTGTCGATGACCGCCACGCTCAGCTCCAGCCTGAACGTCGGGCAAAAGGTGCTGGGCAACATGGGTCGCATCACCTCGCTGCACAAGCAGCGCGTGGAGCAGGCAGGCTTCATGGTGCTGAAATCGCCGGATATCCCATCGATCCTGGTCGAAACCGGGTTTATCTCGAATGCCAACGAGGCGGCCAAGCTGGCCACGCGCAGCCATCAACAGGCGCTGGCCCGCTCGATCCATACCGGTGTGCGTCAGTTCTTCCAGCAGAACCCGCCACCAGGCACCTACATCGCCTGGCTGCGTGACACCGGCAAGATTGCCGCTGGCCCGCGCGAACACACGGTTCGCCCTGGCGAAACCCTGGCGATGCTCGCCGTGCGCTACCAGGTCAGCGTGGCCAGCCTGCGCAGCACCAACAGCCTCAAGACCGATGAGCTGAAGGTTGGCCAGCGCCTCGATGTACCCGCCACCACCCTGGCCTCGCAATAATGACTGGTGGTTCGCGCATTCAGTTGCTCAGCCCGCGGCTGGCCAACCAGATTGCCGCCGGCGAAGTGGTCGAGCGGCCAGCATCTGTGGCCAAGGAGCTGCTGGAAAACAGCCTGGACTCCGGCGCCCGGCGCATCGATGTGGACGTGGAGCAGGGCGGCGTCAAGCTGCTGAAGGTGCGGGACGATGGCAGCGGTATTTCTGCCGACGACCTGCCATTGGCCCTGGCCCGTCACGCCACTAGCAAGATCCGGGAGCTGGAAGACCTTGAAGGCGTATTGAGCCTGGGCTTTCGTGGCGAGGCCCTGGCCTCGATCAGCTCGGTGGCACGCCTGACCCTGACTTCGCGCACTGCCAGTGCCAGCGAAGCCTGGCAGGTGGAAACCGAGGGTCGCGACATGCTCCCGCGGGTGCAGCCGGCGGCGCACCCGGTTGGCACTTCGGTGGAAGTCCGCGACCTGTTCTTCAATACCCCGGCACGGCGCAAGTTCCTCAAGGCCGAGAAAACCGAGTTCGATCACCTGCAGGAAGTGATCCGCCGGCTGGCGCTGGCGCGTTTCGATGTCGGCTTCCACCTGCGTCACAACGGCAAGAGCATCCTCAGCCTGCACGAAGCTCACGACGAAACCGCCCGTGCGCGGCGCGTGGGCGCCATCTGCGGCCCGGGCTTCATGGAGCAGGCGCTACCGATCGATGTCGAGCGCAACGGCCTGCGCCTGTGGGGCTGGGTAGGTTTGCCGACGTTCTCGCGCAGCCAGGCCGACCTGCAGTACTTCTTCGTCAATGGCCGTGCGGTGCGCGACAAGCTGGTCGCCCACGCCGTGCGCCAGGCCTACCGTGACGTGCTGTTCAATGGCCGGCACCCGACTTTCGTGCTGTTCCTGGAGCTGGAGCCCAACGGCGTCGACGTCAACGTGCACCCGACCAAGCATGAAGTGCGTTTCCGCGAGGGGCGCTCGGTACACGACTTCCTGTACGGCACCTTGCACCGTGCCCTGGCCGATGTGCGCCCGGAAGACCAGTTGGCCGCGCCTGCTGCTCTGCCTGAGGCGATCCGCCCGACAGGCCAGCAGGCCGGCGAGTTTGGCCCGCAGGGTGAAATGCGCCTGGCTTCACCGGTGCTGGAGCAGCCCCGGGCACCACAGTTTTCCATTTCCAATGGTGGCAGTGGCGCGGGTTATCAGTCCCAGTACAGCCCGCGGCCGTCCCAGCCGCTGCCAGCAGCCGAAGCGCAGGCGGTCTACCGCGAATTCTACAAACCCATGGACGATGGCGTGGCTGCGCCTTCGGCGTTACCCGAAAGCCAGGGCGACATCCCGCCGCTGGGCTATGCCATGGCCCAGCTCAAGGGTATCTACATCCTGGCTGAGAATGCTGTCGGGCTGGTGCTGGTGGACATGCACGCCGCCCACGAGCGCATCATGTACGAGCGGCTGAAGGTGGCCATGGCCAGCGAAGGCCTTAGCGGCCAGCCGCTGTTGGTGCCGGAAACCCTGGCCCTGAGCCAGCGCGAAGCCGATTGCGCCGAAGAGCACGCGCAGTGGTTCCAGCGCCTGGGCTTCGAACTGCAGCGCCTGGGCCCGGAGACTTTGGCAATCCGCCAGATCCCGGCCTTGCTCAAGCAGGCCGAGGCCAACCGCCTGGTGCAGGATGTGCTTGCCGACCTGATGGAATACGGCACCAGTGACCGTATCCAGGCGCACCTCAACGAGCTGCTCGGGACCATGGCCTGCCACGGCGCCGTGCGCGCCAACCGGCGCCTGGCCATTCCCGAGATGAATGCCCTGCTGCGCGACATGGAAAACACCGAGCGCAGCGGCCAGTGCAACCACGGCCGTCCTACATGGACCCAGATGGGCCTGGACGACCTGGACAAACTTTTCCTGCGCGGTCGATGAAATGAGTGGCAAGCCCCCTGCAATATTCCTGATGGGCCCGACGGCGGCCGGCAAGACCGACCTCGCCATCGAACTGACCAACGTGCTGCCGTGCGAGCTGATCAGCGTCGACTCGGCGCTGGTCTACCGCGGCATGGACATCGGTTCGGCCAAACCATCGAAAGAAATCCTCGCCGCCCACCCGCACCGGCTGATCGACATTCGTGACCCGGCCGAGAGCTATTCGGCCGCGCAGTTCCGCACCGATGCCCTGGAGGCCATGGCCGAGATCACTGCGCGCGGCAAGATCCCGCTGCTGGTCGGCGGTACCATGCTTTACTACAAGGCCTTGATCGATGGCCTGGCCGACATGCCGGCGGCCGATGTCGCGGTGCGCGCCGAGCTGGAGGCCCAGGCCGAAGCGCTGGGCCTGGCCGAGCTGCACCGGCAACTGGCCGAGGTCGACCCGGTGTCGGCGGCGCGCATCCACCCCAACGACCCGCAGCGGCTGATCCGGGCGCTGGAGGTGTACCGGGTGAGTGGCGAGAGCATGACAGCGCATCGTCAACGTCAATTCGCGGAAAGTCGCGGCGCAGACGCAGGCGCTGACGGGCATTTGCCCTATACTGTCGCCAGTTTGGCGATTGCTCCTACAGATCGTCACATTTTGCATCAGCGAATTGCGTTACGATTTTCGCAGATGCTGGAACAGGGCTTCGTTGACGAGGTCCGATCGCTGCGAGCCAGAAGTGACTTGCACGCCGGGCTACCGTCTATACGGGCAGTGGGTTATCGGCAAGTCTGGGATTACCTGGACGGCAAGCTGACTGAGAATGAGATGCGTGAACGCGGTATCATTGCAACCAGGCAGCTGGCCAAGCGGCAGTTCACCTGGTTGCGTGGCTGGCCTGGCGTACACTGGCTTGACAGCATGGCCTGCGACAATCTGTCCCGCACCTTGAAATACCTTGGGGCCATCTCCATATTGAGCTGAGTCCCTGCTGATTGCCGTCTATTCTTGCGAAGGGGCGGCCTAATTTATCGATTTTATTGATTTTCTATTATTTATCCTTACAGGAGTGCGGCATATGTCAAAAGGGCATTCGCTACAAGACCCTTACTTGAACACCTTGAGAAAAGAAAAGGTCCCGGTTTCCATCTACCTGGTCAACGGCATCAAACTGCAGGGCTCGATCGAATCGTTCGACCAGTTCGTAGTGCTGCTGAAGAACACCGTAAGTCAGATGGTCTACAAACACGCCATTTCGACCGTGGTGCCGGCCCGTCCAGTCCGCCTGCCAAGCCCGACCGACGGCGAACATGGCGACAGCGAGCCAGGCAACGCCTGATAGGAGCCTGCATTGTTCTTTGAGCGCCACGGTGGTGGTGAGCGGGCGTTGCTCGTTCACTTGGAAGGTCACAACCCTGAGGCGCGCGAAGACCCGCAGGAGTTTCAGGAGTTGGCATTGTCGGCCGGTGCCGACATCGTTTCGCTGGTCACGGTGACAAGGCATCAGCCTTCCGCCAAATACCTGATTGGCAGCGGCAAGGTCGAAGAGCTGCACGACCTGGTCCATGCCGAACAGGTAGACCTGGTGATTTTCAATCACACCCTCACGCCCAGTCAGGAGCGCAACCTCGAGCGTGTGTTCGAGTGTCGTGTGCTTGACCGTACCGGGCTGATCCTCGATATCTTCGCCCAGCGGGCGCGTACCCATGAAGGCAAGCTGCAGGTCGAACTGGCCCAGCTGGACCACATGAGCACGCGGCTGGTGCGCGGCTGGACTCACCTTGAGCGACAAAAAGGCGGTATCGGCCTGCGCGGCCCGGGTGAAACCCAGCTGGAAACCGACCGCCGCCTGTTGCGGGTGCGCATACGCCAGATCAAGTCACGCCTCGAGAAAGTGCGCAGCCAGCGCGAGCAGGCGCGTCGCGGGCGCAAGCGCGCGGACATCCCGTCAGTGTCGCTGGTGGGTTATACCAACGCCGGCAAGTCCACGCTGTTCAATGCCCTGACCGAATCCGAGGTGTACGCCGCGGACCAGTTGTTCGCTACCCTCGACCCGACCCTGCGCCGGCTCGAACTCAACGACCTGGGGCCAATCGTGCTGGCCGACACGGTGGGTTTCATCCGCCACCTGCCGCACAAGCTGGTCGAGGCATTTCGGGCTACGCTCGAAGAGTCGAGCAACTCCGACTTGCTGGTGCATGTGATCGACGCCCATGAGCCTGAGCGCATGGAACAGATCGAGCAAGTATTGGCGGTGTTGGGCGAGATTGGCGCCGAAGGCTTGCCGATCCTCGAGGTGTATAACAAACTCGACCTGCTTGAAGATGTCGAGCCCCAGATCCAGCGCAATGCCGATGGCAAGCCGGAACGGGTCTGGGTATCGGCACGCGATGGGCGTGGCCTGGAGCTGGTTGGCCAGGCGATTGCCGAATTGCTGGGGGAAGATCTGTTTGTCGGTACCCTTTGCCTGGAGCAGCGTTTTGCCCGCTTGCGCGCGCAATTCTTTGCCCTGGGGGCGGTGCAGGGTGAAGAGCATGATGAAGAAGGGCGCAGCCTGCTGAGCGTGCGACTGCCCATGGTCGAACTGAATCGCCTGGTCAGCCGCGAAGGCATGGAGCCGCAAGTGTTTGTCGAGCAACACACTTTGCAATAAATGCCCGTCGAGGTCGCCGGGCAGCAGTGACAGGCATTCTGTAGCATTGGACGGCGCGCCGTGGGCGCGTCTTTGCTTTATCAGATGGAGAGCGCTATGGCTTGGAACGAGCCGGGTGGCAACTCGAACAATCAGGATCCCTGGGGCGGCCGCCGTGGTGGCGGTGGCGGTGGTGGTGACAAGAAAGGTCCGCCGGATCTGGACGAGGCCTTCCGCAAACTGCAGGACAGCCTGAACGGCATGTTCGGCGGTAAAAAGAAACGTGGCGGCGGTGACCGCAATGTCGGCAAGGGCGGTGGCCTTGGCCTGCTGGGCATTGGCCTGGCGGTGCTGGCTGCCATCTGGCTGTACAGCGCCGTGTACGTGGTCGACGAGCAGGAGCAGGCCGTGGTGCTGCGCTTCGGCAAGTACTATGAGACGGTCGGTCCCGGCCTGAACATCTACTTCCCGCCGTTCGATCGCAAGTACATGGAAAACGTCACGCGTGAGCGTGCCTACACCAAGCAGGGCCAGATGCTGACCGAAGACGAGAACATCGTCGAGGTGCCGCTGACCGTCCAGTACAAGATCAGCAACCTGCAGGACTTCGTGCTCAACGTCGACCAGCCTGAGGTGAGCCTGCAACACGCGACCGACAGTGCCCTGCGCCACGTGGTGGGTTCCACCTCGATGGACCAGGTGCTGACCGAAGGCCGTGAGCAGATGGCCGTGGATATCCGCGAACGCCTGCAGCGCTTCCTCGACAACTACCGTACCGGTATCACCGTGACCCAGGTCAACGTACAGAGCGCGGCAGCCCCGCGTGAAGTGCAGGAAGCCTTCGACGACGTGATCCGTGCCCGCGAAGACGAGCAGCGCGCCCGCAACCAGGCCGAGTCCTACGCCAATGGCGTGGTGCCCGAAGCCCGTGGTCAGGCGCAGCGCATCATCGAGGACGCCAACGGTTACCGCGACGAGGTCATCGCCCGTGCCAAGGGTGAGGCTGACCGCTTCACCAAACTGCTGGGTGAGTACCGCAAGGCACCTGACGTGACCCGTCAGCGCCTGTACCTCGAAACCATGCAAGAGGTTTACAGCAACTCGAGCAAAGTCATGGTGGCGACCAAGGACGGGCAGAACAACCTGCTCTACCTGCCACTGGACAAGATGGTCGAAGGCAGCCGCAATACGTCCGCGCCAGCCACCAGTGTGTCGCCATCGGCCAACGATGCCGCCGCGCGTGCCGCGCAGGACCTGCAACAGCAACAGCAGCAGCTGCGTACTAGGGAGAGCCGCTGATGAGCAATAGATCGCTGATCGCCCTGATCGCCGCCGTGGTCCTGGCCATCGTGGCCTGGAACAGCTTCTACATCGTGTCCCAGACCGAGCGTGCAGTCATGCTGCGCTTTGGTAAGGTGGTCCAGGCAGATGTCCAGCCTGGCCTGCACGTGAAGATTCCGTACGTGAACCAGGTGCGCAAGTTCGACGCCCGCCTCATGACCCTCGACGCCCCGACCCAGCGGTTCCTGACCCTGGAGAAGAAAGCGGTGATGGTCGACGCCTACGCCAAGTGGCGCGTCAAGGATGCCGAACGCTTCTACACTGCCACCTCCGGCATGAAGCAGATCGCCGACGAGCGTCTGTCGCGTCGCCTGGAAAGCGGCCTGCGTGACCAGTTCGGTAAACGTACCCTGCACGAAGTGGTATCCGGTGAACGTGACGCGCTGATGGCTGACATCACTGCATCGCTGAACCGCATGGCCAACAAGGAGCTGGGTATCGAGGTGGTCGACGTACGCGTCAAGGCCATCGACCTGCCGAAGGAAGTCAACCGCAGCGTATTCGACCGCATGAGCACCGAGCGTGAGCGTGAAGCGCGCGAACACCGTGCCAAGGGTAACGAGCTGGCTGAAGGTATTCGTGCCGATGCCGACCGTCAGCGCCGTGTGCTGCTGGCCGAAGCCTATCGCGAAGCAGAAGAAACCCGCGGTGACGGCGACGCCCAGTCGGCTGCCATCTACTCCAAGGCCTACACCCAGGACGCTGATTTCTATGCGTTCTACCGTAGCCTGCAGGCGTACCGCGAGAGCTTCTCGAGCAAGAGCGACGTGCTGGTCCTGGACCCGAAGAACGAGTTCTTCCGCTACCTGGACAAGAGCAGGCCGTGATGCTCAGGCCCTGATTTTCATGCAGCGGCGCCCCGCCTGGCAGCTAAAACGCCAGGCGGGGTGCATCCTGAATGAAAAGGGGTGTATGATGAGGCAGCCGGGAAATTTCCCGGCTTTTTTGCGTCTGCAAGGTTGATTGGCACAGCGCCAATTGACCGTTTGGTCAGCTCGCAAGGCAATTCGAGGGTGTCGGGTACGGTGGCTGCGCTGGGATCAGTGCTGCCCGCTGCTGTGCGCGATACCGGCTTTACTGACGGCTCGCCTGCTGGCAAGCCGCCCGGACCAGAGGGGAAATGGCGTAATGGCAACGGTAGACCGCTGGCTGCTGCCAGATGGCATCGAGGAAGTACTGCCACCTGAGGCTGCGCGCATCGAGATTGCGCGCCGCCAGGTGTTGGACCTGTTCCAGAGTTGGGGCTACGAACTGGTCGTTACCCCGCATATCGAGTACCTGGAGTCGCTGTTGACCGGCGCCGGCCAGGACCTGGATCAGCGCACCTTCAAGGTGGTGGACCCGCAGTCCGGCCGCCTGATGGGCTTCCGCGCCGACTTCACCCCGCAGGTGGCGCGTATCGACGCCCACACCCTGCGCCGTGAAGGCCCAAGCCGCCTGTGCTACGCCGGCAGCGTGCTGCACGCCCAGCCGCGTGCACTGTCCACCTCGCGCAGCCCGATCCAGCTGGGTGCCGAGTTGTACGGCGATGCCAGCCCTACCAGCGACGTCGAAGTCATCAGCCTGATGCTCGCCACGCTGCAACTGGCCGATGTGCCGGACGTGCACATGGACCTCGGTCACGTCGGTATCTACCGCGGCCTGGCCCGTGCTGCCGGCCTGTCCGGTGCGGTCGAGCAGCAGCTGTTCGACGCCCTGCAGCGCAAGTCGGTCGACGAAGTGCAAGCACTGACTGCCGACCTGCCGAAAGACCTGGGCAACATGCTGCGTGCGCTGGTCGAACTGTGCGGCGGCCGCGAAGTGCTGAACGAAGCCCGCGTGCGCCTGGGCCGTGCCCCGGCCAGCGTGCTGGCCGCGCTGGACGACCTGCTGGCGATCGCTGACCGCCTGGCGTCGCGCTACCCGGAGCTGCCGCTGTACTTCGACCTCGGTGAGCTGCGCGGTTACCACTACCACACCGGCGTGGTGTTCGCCGTGTTCGTGCCGGGCGAAGGTCAATCGATCGCCCAGGGCGGGCGCTATGACGACATCGGCGCCGACTTCGGCCGGGCGCGCCCGGCTACCGGTTTCTCCACGGATTTGAAGACCCTGGTCACACTGGGGCGAGCGGAGGTCGTATTGCCAACTGGCGGCATCTGGATGCCGGACAGTGGCGACGCGGCCCTCTGGCAGCAAGTCTGCCAGTTGCGCAACGAGGGCCAGCGTGTGGTCCAGGCTTTGCCTGGCCAGCCGTTGAGTGCTGCTCTCGAGGCGGATTGTGATCGGCAATTGATTCAGCAAGACGGGCGCTGGCAGGTTCTGCCGCTGGCCCAGTGAGTTTCTGCGTCGGCAAAGGCCGGCAACCAAGTTTGCGTGAATGAGGACCAATGTAATGGGTAAGAATGTCGTCGTCCTGGGCACCCAGTGGGGTGATGAGGGCAAAGGCAAGATCGTCGATCTGCTGACCGAACATGCTGCCGCCGTAGTGCGCTACCAAGGTGGCCACAACGCGGGCCACACCCTGGTGATCAACGGTGAAAAGACCGTTCTGCACCTGATTCCGTCCGGCATCCTGCGTGAAGGCGTACAGTGCCTGATCGGCAACGGCGTGGTCGTTGCCCCGGATGCACTGATGCGTGAAATCACCAAGCTGGAAGAGAAGGGCGTACCGGTGCGCGAGCGCCTGCGCATTTCCCCGGCTGCGCCGCTGATCCTGTCGTACCACGTGGCCCTGGACCAGGCCCGCGAAAAAGCCCGTGGCGAAGCCAAGATCGGCACCACCGGCCGTGGCATCGGCCCAGCCTACGAAGACAAGGTTGCACGCCGCGGCCTGCGCGTGGGCGACCTGTTCCACCGCGAGCGTTTCGCCGCCAAGCTGGGTGAGCTGCTGGACTACCACAACTTCCAGCTGGTGAATTACTACAAAGAGCCGGCCATCGACTTCCAGCAGACCCTGGACGAGTGCATGGCCTACGCCGAGCAGCTCAAGCCGATGATGCTCGACGTCACCGCCGAGCTGCACAACCTGCGCCGCGCCGGCAAGGACATCATGTTCGAAGGCGCCCAAGGTTCGCTGCTGGACATCGACCACGGTACCTACCCGTACGTCACCAGCTCCAACACCACGGCTGGCGGTATCTCCACCGGTTCCGGCGTTGGCCCGATGTACCTCGACTACATCCTGGGTATCACCAAGGCCTACACCACCCGTGTCGGTTCCGGTCCGTTCCCGACCGAACTGTTTGACGAGACTGGCGCTACCCTGGCCAAGCGTGGCCATGAGTTCGGTTCCACCACCGGCCGTGCCCGTCGTTGCGGCTGGTTCGATGCCGTCATTCTGCGTCGTGCCATCGACGTCAACAGCATCTCGGGCATTTGCCTGACCAAGCTGGACGTACTGGACGGCCTGGAAACCATCAACATCTGCGTTGGCTACAAGAACGAGAACGGTGCTGTGATCGACGCACCTTCCGATGCCGACAGCTACATCGGCCTGGAGCCGGTGTACGAAGAGATGCCAGGCTGGAGCGAGTCGACCCTGGGTGCCAAGACCCTGGAAGCGCTGCCAGAAGCTGCTCGTGCTTACATCAAGCGCATCGAAGAGCTGGTAGGCGCGCCGATCGACATCATTTCGACCGGCCCTGACCGCAACGAGACCATCGTGCTGCGTCACCCGTTCGCCTGATCTGCCCTCCAGGCTGATCTGACGCCGTGGCCCTGAAAGGGGCTGCGGCGTTTTTGTTTGTGTTCTCCTGTGCTGGCCTCTTCGCGGGTAAACCCGCTCCTACAAGGGAGTGCGATCCCCTGTAGGAGCGGGTTTACCCGCGAAGAGGCCAGCACAGGCAACCCCATTGCTCAATCTTGGCACTTATCCCCGCCACCCCCGGCACAACCCTTGCTGTAAGAAACGTCTGACGATGCCATCAAAATAGTGGCGCCAGAAAACACGAGGGTTACACCGTGTCTGCCATCCTCTCACTGTTACGAAGCCGCCTTTTGCGGCCTGTATTTGTTGCCCTTGGTATCGCTCTTTTGGTGCAGGTGCTGGTTGCCGTTGCGCTCACCCGCAGCACGGTCACCGCCCTGGAGGCCGACTTGGGCGAGCGCCTGGGTAATGACAGCCGCCAACTCGCCAACGACCTGGAGCAAGCTGGGCAAGATGTACGCTCGGGCCTTGACGGCCTGTCCAATAGCACTCGCCAGCGCCTCAGCGCGGGTTTGTCTACGCGCCTGCAAAGCGAGCAGCAGCAATTGCGCAGCACCCTGGAGAAGAACCTCAAGGATTCCGCCAACGACATGGCCGAACTGCTGGCCTCGGTCGCCCCGCGGGCGATCTGGGACAACGACGTGCCGGTGCTCTCCGACTTCGCCCGTCGCGCCCAGCGTAACCCCAACGTGCTGTTCGTGGTCTACGACGATGCTCAGGGCCAGCACCTGACCCGCTACCTGAATCGGCAAAACCCGATCAACCAGGCTTTGATGGAGAAAGGCCAGGGCGAGCGTGCGCTGGACAAGGTGATTGACGCAGCCCGCCGTGATCCGGCGGTGTACTTCGTCGAAGCGCCGATCAACCCCAATGGTGCGGAAATCGGCAAGGTGGTAATGGGTGTTTCCACCGCTGGCATCGAACAGGAGCTCAAGGCCCTCGACCAACGCTTTTCGGCGTTGATTGCCAGTGGTGAGCAGTTGGTTGGCGATAGCCTGGTCGGTGCTGCCGCCGACAGTGGCAAAACCCTTCGCGAACGCCTGGAAAAAGCACAGGGCAGCGCCGCGGCAATGCAGGCCAACACCGCCCAGACCGTGCGCGAGGCCGCTGCCGAGTTGCGCTGGCGCATCGGCCTGGGGCTGGTGGTGGTAGGGCTCGGTGTGCTGCTGGTCGTGGCCGTGGTGCTCGGCCGCCGGGTACTGAGCAAGCTGCGCCTGTTGATCACTGCCCTGAATGACCTTGCGGCGGGCGAGGGTGACCTGACCAAGCGCGTGCCGCTCGACAGCCGCGATGAAATTGGCGACATGGCCTCGGCAGTGAACCGCTTTGTCGACAAGTTGCAGCCAATCGTGCGTGAGGCGGGCGAAGTGGCGCAGCGCACGGGCGTGGAGATTGGCGCCATGGCCAAGCGTAATGCCGGTGCCGATGCCGCCGCTGCGCTGCAGCGAGATGAAGTGGCAGCCAGCCTGCGTGACCTGTCGAGCATGGCCGATGAGGCGCAGGCCGAAAGCCACGCGATGCAAGCGGCATTGCAGCAAGTGGTGGATATCCGCCAAGCCACGGACGAGAACAGCCGCACCTCGACCCAACTGGCTGGTTTGATCGAGAACCTGGCTGGGCAGGTGGATGCTGGCTCCCAGGTGATCGAGCGCTTGGCCAAGCAGAGCGAGCAGATCGAAGTGGTGTTGACGGTGATTCACGGCATTGCCGAGCAGACCAACCTGCTGGCCCTGAACGCCGCCATCGAAGCGGCCCGTGCGGGTGAAACCGGGCGTGGCTTTGCTGTGGTGGCGGATGAGGTGCGGGCGCTGGCGAGCAAGACGCAAAGCTCCACCGGGGATATCCAGGCGCATATTGCCGCGCTGCAGAAGGGCGCCAAGGAAGCCGTGGCCACCATCAGCCAGGCTGGGCTCAAAGCTGGCGAAGGGTTGCTGGTGCTGCGTGACAACGAGCGCCGACAGCAGTCAGTGCAAGCGGCCGTGGAGCAGGTGCACGCGGCCATTGGCCTGGCTACCCGCGCCGCCGAGCAGCAGGCGAGCGGTGCGCAGGCGGTGCGGGGACGGGTAGAAACCATTCATGCCCAGGCTGAGCGCTCGGCGGAGGTGGTGATGCAGACTACGGCCAGCAGCAAGGTACTGGATGATCTGGCCGCGCAGTTGCGGGCCAGCTTAGGTCAGTTCAGAGCCTGAGTTGGGGTGGGGTGTTTGTCGTGGGTTTTCTGGCGCCTGTGAGATCGAGCGCCGCCCGCGCGGCGCTTCGCGGCACAAGGCCGCTCCCACATCTGTTTCGGGCCAGTCCTTCCTTTGAGGTCACCTCTGGCCGCCTTGTTTGTTCCCTTTGATATCGAAGGTGACAAAGTTGCTCTTTGTCAATTTCCAGCCATGCACCTAGGGTGCGAGTGCGAAGGAGGGAGGAGTAACTGGCCTTAAACAGATGTGGGAGCGGCCTTGTGCCGCGAAGCGCCGCGCGGGCGGCGCTCGATTTCTGCTCCACCTCAAAGCCCAAGGCATGCACCTCAAGCTTTGTTCAGATACATCCGCGTAGTCAGCAGATAAACCGGCAACCCCGACACCACGATGAGCAACGCCGCGTAAGGCGCCGCTGCCGCGAACTCGACGTTGGCCGTGTGCGCCCACACCTCGGTGGCCAGCGTGGTCATCCCGGTCGGGCTTAGCAGCAGCGTGGCAGTCAGCTCCTTCATGGCATCCAGGAATACCAGTGCGAAAGCCGCGGCCATGGCCGGGAATATGATCGGCAGGGTCACCCGGCAGAACGCCGCAAAGCTGCTTGCACCCAGCGTTCGAGCGGCCTCTTCCAGCGTTGGCGAGGCCTTGTTCAGCGCAGTGCGCACTGGCGACTGCGCCAGCGGCAGGAACAGCAGCGCATAGGCCAGCAGCAGCAAGGCCGTGGTCTGGTACAGCGCGGGCACGTAGTGCAGGGCGAAGAACACCAAGGTCAAGGCAATCACCAGGCCGGGCAGGGCGTGCAGCAGGTACGGCAGGCGCTCGGCCCAGATTGCCAGGCGGCCCTTGTAGCGCACCACCAGGAAGCTGATTGGCAGTGCCAGCAGCACACAGAAGCCAGCACCACCCAGCGACACCGACAGCGAAGTGAACAGCGCCTTGGAGATGGCCGCCACCGGGAATGCCGCCGACGAGCCAACGCTCAGCCAGTAACCGAGCATGGCCAGCGGAATACCGCTGCCCAGCACCGCCAGGCCCACGCAGAACAGTTGCGCCAGCACCGCCCAGCCACGCAGCCGCACTGGTTGTGCACGGCGTGCCACGCCTTGGCCGATGCGTACATGGCGGGCCTTGCCGCGTACGCGCAATTCCAGCCACAGCATCACCAGGCACATCGCCAACAGCACGGCAGACAGCATCGCCGCGTTGGCGTTGCTGAACTCCAGTTCGAACTGCTGGTAGATCGCCGTGGTGAAGGTTTGCAGGCCGAGAATCGACAGTGCGCCGAACTCCACCAGCATGTGCAGGGCAATCAGCAGCGCGCCGCCGAGCATCGACGGCCACAGCAGCGGCAGGGTGACTTTGACGAATACCCCCCAGCGGCTGCAGCCCAAGGTGCGCGCCGACTCCTCCAGCGAGGTGTCGAGGTTGCGCAGGGTAGCGGCCACCGGCAGGAACACCAGTGGGTATTTGGACAGCGCCATGACCATGATCGCCCCGCCAAGCCCTTCAAAGTCGGAGCTAAGCGACACCCAGGTGAAGCTGCTGACGAACGATGGCACCGCAAACGGCAGGCACAACACCACGCCCCACAATCGGCGGCCCGCGAGGTTGCTGCGCTCCAGCAGCCAGGCCAGCGCCAGGCCGACCACCATGCAGGTCAGCGTCACCCCGACCATCAGCAGCAGGGTGTTGCGCATCAGCCCCCAGACAAAGGGCCGCCATAGCAGGTGCAAGGCTTCGCGCCAGCCGGCTTCCCAGGCTTTGATGGCGACGTAGGCCAGCGGCAGCAAGCTCATCGCCACCAGGAACAGTACGGGCAGCAGCACCCAGATGGAAGGGCGCTTGCGGCGCGGTACGAAGCGTACCGGCGCAGGCTGGGACAGGGCGGCGGTCATTAGAGCAGGCCGACCTCGCGCTCAAGCTCGATGGCTTCCTCGGCATTGCCCAGGTCGGCCGGCGAGATCTGTGGCGGACGCAGCTCTTCGAACGGCTTCAGGCCGCGGTCGGAAACCATGCCCTTGTGCAGCGGGTATTCGGCGGTGGTCTGGGTGATCACGCGCTGGCCTTCTTCGCTGGCCATCCAGTTGAGCAGGGCCTGGGCTTCTTTCGGGTGTTTGCTGGCCTTGACCGCGGCAGCACCAGAGATGGTTACCAGGTTGCCGGCGTCACCGTCGGCCAGGTAGTACAGCTTGGAGTCGAGCTTGCCGCGCTCACGCTCCAGGGCGTACCAGTAGTAGTTGTTCACCAGCACCGCGGCAACTTCGCCTTTTTCCACGGCCTTCAGCGCGACCATGTTGTTGGTGTAGGTCTTGCCGAAGGCTTTCAGGCCGGTCAGCCATTCTTCGGTGGCTTCGCGGCCGTGCATTTTCAGGATGGCCACCGCCTGTTCCTGGAAGGCGCCGCTGGTCGGCACGTAACCGACGCGGCCTTCCCACTCGGGGTCGGCGAAATCCATGACGGTGGTCGGCAGGTCTTTTTCGTCGATCTTCTTCGGGTTGTAGACCACTACGCGGGTACGTGCGGTAACGCCCATCCAGGTGCCGTTGGCGCCTACGTATTGCTTGGGCAGCATATTCAGCGTGGCGTCGTCGATCTTCGCCAGCAGGCCCAGCTCGCCAAGGTTGTTCAGCGGTGGCGACTCTTCGGTGTAGATGATGTCGGCCGGCGAGCGGTCGCCTTCCTCGATGATCTGGCTGGCCAGCTGGTTGCTGCTGCCCTTGCGGATATTGATGTGGATACCTGTCTTGGCCTCATAGGCCTTGGCGATGGCTTCGCCGATTTCCTTGTGCTGACCGTTGTACATGGTCAGGGTGACCGGTGCGTCTGCCATGGCGGCCGGAGCGCCGATGACCAGGCTTAGCACGGCGGCAGCCAAAGTGCGCATCAGCGGTTGCGGGCGGATCGTCATGCGGGTACTTCCTCGCTTACGGCTACATATTTGGAAACAATGGTAAACGAAATCGTTTCTCAAGTGGCCGGGTGACGAGAAATTCATGGTCAGATCGGCTTGGGCCTTTTTGCGCCTGTGAGATCGAGCGCCGCCCGCGCGGCGCATCGCGGATAAATCCGCTCCTACATTTGTTGCAACGTGCCGAACCTGTGACGCCATGGTTGCCTGCCCTGATGCATGTCTTGAGTCTTGCAAACCGGCTGACAACCATGGCCTCACAGGCATGGCCACGTTGCAACAAATGTAGGAGCGGATTTATCCGCGATGCGCCGCGCGGGCGGCGCTCGATCTCCTAGGCGCCAGAGCATTCCCGGCAGACGAGGAGGGCGAGACAAAATCGCAGGCAAGAAAAAACCCACTAGCAAGCTAGTGGGTTTTTTGTATGGTGCCCAGGAGAAGACTCGAACTTCCACGACCTTGCGGTCACTGATACCTGAAACCAGCGCGTCTACCAATTCCGCCACCTGGGCAAAGCTTTGAATCATCTGATGAAGGCGAAAAACGTTCGCTTTCACACAGCAGTAACAGATCCTTGGTCATCTGTTACTTAAAAATATTTGGTGCCCAGGAGAAGACTCGAACTTCCACGACCTTGCGGTCACTGATACCTGAAACCAGCGCGTCTACCAATTCCGCCACCTGGGCACACATTCGAGATTATTTGATGCTTTACAGCGTCGCTAATCTCTACTACAACTTCGGGCTTGTCCGTCGTTGTGGTGCGCACTATACGGACGGTCCGGGGGGCTGTAAACCCCTCGAGCAAAAAAAATTTCAAAAAATTCAACTTGTTGATTCCACAGGCCTATTCCTGCTGTTTATGCACTGCAGCAGGGGCTGTCCAAGGCCGACATTTCCGGTTTCAATACGCCTATGCCAGAATTCATATCTATATACCCCAAGGTGAACCCCTTCTGATGGCCGATTGGCAATCCCTCGATCCCGAGGCCGCTCGCGAAGCGGAAAAATACGACAACCCCATTCCCAGCCGTGAGCTGATCCTGCAGCGCCTTGCCGACCGTGGCGAACCCGCTGCGCGCGAGGAGCTGGCGAAAGAGTTTGGTCTGTATGAAGAAGACCAGATCGAAGCCCTGCGCCGCCGCCTGCGTGCCATGGAGCGCGACGGCCAGCTCATCTATACCCGGCGCGGCACTTATGCCCCGGTAGACAAGCTGGACCTGATCTGTGGCCGTATCTCCGGCCACCGCGATGGCTTTGGCTTCCTCATCCCCGATGATGGCAGCGACGACCTGTTCCTGAGCCCGTCGCAAATGCGCCTGGCCTTCGATGGTGACCGTGCGTTGGCGCGGGTTTCCGGCACCGACCGCCGTGGCCGCCGTGAAGGCGTGATCGTCGAGGTCATTTCCCGCGCCCACGAAAGCGTGGTCGGCCGCTACTTCGAAGAAGGCGGCATCGGCTACGTGACCCCGGACAACCCGAAGATCCAGCAGGAAGTGCTGGTCACTGCCGGGCGCAACGGTGGCGCGAAGATCGGCCAGTTCGTCGAGATCAAGATCACCCACTGGCCAACCCCGCGCTTCCAGCCGCAAGGCGACGTGGTCGAGGTCATCGGCAACTACATGGCGCCGGGCATGGAAATCGACGTTGCCCTGCGCAGCTACGACATTCCGCACGTCTGGCCAAACGATGTGGTCAAGGAAGCGCGCAAGTTCCGCTCTGAGGTAGAAGAGAAGGACAAAGAGAAGCGCGTCGACCTGCGCCACCTGCCGTTCGTCACCATCGACGGTGAGGACGCCCGCGACTTCGACGATGCCGTCTATTGCGAACCGCTGGGCAAGCTGCGCCTGTTCTCCGGTGGCTGGCGCCTGTATGTGGCCATCGCCGACGTGTCCAGCTACGTGCGCCTGGGCTCGGCCCTGGACGTCGAAGCCCAGCAGCGCGGCAACTCGGTGTACTTCCCCGAGCGCGTGGTGCCGATGCTCCCCGAAGAGCTGTCCAACGGCCTGTGCTCGCTGAACCCGCACGTCGATCGCCTGGCCATGGTCTGTGAGATGACCATGAACAAAGCCGGCCAGATGGTCGACTACCAGTTCTACGAAGGCGTGATCCACTCCCACGCTCGCCTGACCTACAACAAGGTCAGCAGCATGCTCGAGCACGCACGTACCCGTGAGGGCAAGGCGCTGCGCGAAGAGTACAAAGAGGTCGTGCCGGACCTGAAGAACCTGTACAACCTGTACAAGGTGCTGGTGGATGCGCGTCACACCCGTGGTGCCATCGACTTCGAAACCCAGGAAACCCGCATAATCTTCGGCGACCAGCGCAAGATCGCGGAAATCCGCCCGACCGTGCGCAACGATGCCCACAAGCTGATCGAGGAATGCATGCTGGCGGCCAACGTCGCCACTGCCGAGTTCCTGCAGAAGCACGGCGTGCCAGCCCTGTACCGCGTGCACGACGGCCCGCCGCCGGAGCGCCTGGAAAAACTGCGCGCCTTCCTCGGCGAGCTGGGCCTGAGCCTGCACAAGGGCAAGGACCCGTCGCCGAAGGACTACCAAGCCCTGCTGGCGAGCATCGCCGGGCGCCCGGACTTCCACCTGATCCAGACGGTGATGCTGCGCTCGCTGAGCCAGGCCGTGTACAGCACCGAGAACAACGGCCACTTCGGCCTGAACTACGAGGCGTACACCCACTTCACCTCGCCGATCCGTCGTTACCCGGACTTGCTGGTGCACCGCGCCATCCGCAGTGTCATCCGTTCCAAGGTCGATACCCCGCACGTCAAGCGTGCCGGCGCCATGAGCATCCCCAAGGCGCGTATCTACCCGTACGACGAGAACACCCTCGAGCAACTCGGCGAGCAGTGCTCGATGACCGAGCGCCGCGCCGATGAAGCCACCCGTGACGTGGTCAACTGGCTCAAGTGCGAGTTCATGAAGGACCGCGTGGGCGAGACCTTCCCTGGCGTAATTACCGCGGTGACCGGTTTCGGCCTGTTCGTCGAACTGACCGACATCTATGTGGAAGGCCTGGTGCACGTCAGTGCGCTGCCGGGTGACTACTACCACTTCGACCCGGTGCACCACCGCCTGTCCGGCGAGCGAACCGGGCGCAGCTTCCGCCTGGGCGACACCATCGAAGTCAAGGTCATGCGCGTCGACCTGGACGAGCGCAAGATCGACTTCGAGGTGGCTGACAAGACCCTGGCCGCACCGATCGGTCGCAAGCAGCGCGGTGCCGCGCCTGCAGCCGACAAGGTTGAGCAACAGCCGGTAACCGAAGCGAAGGCCACGCCCAAACCGCGCAGCCGCAAGAGCGAAGCGTCCGAGGCGTACTTCCCGAAAGATGCTGTGCAGCGTAACGCCGAGGTGCGTAAAAGCCGCGAAATGAAGAAGGCGTTGATGACCGACGCGCGCAGCAGCGCCGGCAGCAAGTCGGAGAAAGGCGGCAAGTCGTCCGGCTCCGGCAAGCCGACCAAGCATCGTAAAGGCCCGCCGAAGTCCGGTGCGCCACGCAAGAGCAAGAGCAAGTCATGAGTCAGCTGGAAAAGATCTACGGCGTGCACGCCGTGCAGGCGTTGCTGCAGCACCATCCGAAACGGGTCAAGCAGATCTGGCTGTCGGAAGGGCGCAGCGAGCCACGCCTGCAGGCGCTGCTGGCCCTGGCCGCAGAAAACCGCGTGGCGGTTGGCCAGGCCGAGCGCCGCGAGATGGATGCCTGGGTCGAAGGCGTGCACCAGGGCGTGGTCGCCGAGATCAGCCCGAGCCAGGTGTGGGGCGAGCTGATGCTCGAAGAACTGCTCGAACGCACTGAAACGCCGCCGCTGATCCTGGTGCTGGACGGTGTGACCGACCCGCACAACCTCGGTGCCTGCCTGCGTACCGCCGATGCGGCCGGCGCCACGGCAGTGGTCGTGCCCAAGGACAAGTCGGCCACCCTCACCCCGGTGGTGCGCAAGGTTGCTTGCGGCGCCGCCGAGGTGATCCCGCTGGTGGCGGTGACCAACCTGGCGCGCACCCTGGAGAAGTTGCAGCAGCGTGGCCTGTGGGTGGTCGGTACTGCCGGCGAAGCCGAGCAGGAGATTTACCAGCAGGACCTGACCGGTCCGCTGGTGATGATCATGGGCGCGGAAGGCAAGGGCATGCGCCGGCTGACCCGCGACCATTGCGATTTCCTGGTGAAATTGCCGATGGGCGGTAGTGTCAGCAGTCTGAACGTGTCGGTGGCGACCGGGGTTTGCCTGTTTGAAGCCGTGCGTCAGCGGCAGGCCAAGCGCTGATCTTCAGCTTGTACCGGCCTCTTCGCGGGTAAACCCGCTCCTACAAGGGATTGCGTTCCCCTGTAGGAGCGGGTTTACCCGCGAAGAGGCCATCAGCTTGTGAATATGTTTCAGGCTGTTCAAATATTCACCAATCACCTTGCTTGTACGCCCCGGCTTCTCTACAATTGCGCCCCTTGCCGAGCTGGCAGGCGCTCATGTGCCTCCCCTCCGTGCAAGACATACAGTGTCATTCACTCCTTGTCTGACCAGATTCACTGGCAGACTACTAACCCGTAAGGAGCATTCATGCGTCATTACGAAATCATCTTCCTGGTTCACCCGGACCAGAGCGAACAAGTCGGCGGCATGGTTGAGCGTTACACCAAGCTGATCGAAGAAGATGGTGGCAAGATCCACCGCCTGGAAGACTGGGGCCGTCGTCAACTGGCCTACGCAATCAACAATGTTCACAAGGCTCACTACGTGATGCTGATCGTTGAGTGCACCGGCAAGGCCCTTGTCGAGTTTGAATTGAAGTTCCGGTATTACGTTTCAGT
>NZ_JBIVHY010000001.1:0-49228 GCF_044749445.1 Pseudomonas sp. NPDC089408 | reverse complement strand
AATGTTACCGTATACAACATCCCAAATAAATAAACAATTTACACAATGATCACTACCTGAATAATAACGTTGAGTGCACCGGCAAGGCCCTGGCCGAGCTGGAAGACAACTTCCGCTACAACGATGCCGTTATCCGTAACCTTGTCATCCGTCGCGACGAAGCCGTTACCGGTCAGTCCGAGATGCTGAAGGCTGAAGAGAACCGCAGCGAGCGCCGTGAGCGTCGCGAGCGTCCTGAGCATGCTGACTCCGCCGAAGGCGATGACAGCAATGACAGCGACTCCAGCGATAACGCTGACGAGTAATCCACGGACCTTTAGAGGAGCCTATTAAATGGCACGTTTCTTCCGTCGTCGTAAATTCTGCCGCTTCACTGCTGAAGACGTGAAAGAGATCGACTTCAAAGATCTCAACACCCTGAAAGCTTACGTATCCGAAACCGGCAAGATCGTTCCAAGCCGTATCACCGGTACCAAAGCTCGTTATCAGCGTCAGCTGGCTACCGCTATCAAGCGCGCCCGCTTCCTGGCCCTGCTGCCCTACACCGACAGCCACGGCCGCTGAGACCGGGTCGTCGACAAGCAGTAAGGGATTAGCATGCGAGCGTTAGCAAGTTTCATCATGCGCGGTCGTGTGCAGGCCACCCTCGTGGTGGTCATCAGCGCGGTACTGCCGCTGCTGTTCTGGTTGAGTGCCGCTGCCGGCAGCCTTGTGCTGCTGCGGCGCGGGTTCAAGGATGCTACATCGGTCATCGCCGGCGGCTTGCTGGCCGGGTTGGCCGTGTGGGTCATGGGCGATCCCATCACCTTTATGGTGATTGCGGGTGCCCTGGCCCTGGCCGCCATGTTGCGTGCCGAGCATCCCTGGAGCCGGGTGTTGCTCGCCAGTGCCGTGTTCGCCGTGGCTTTCAGCCTCGTGCTTGATCTGGCGCTGGCGCAAACCTTCGATGTGCTGGCCAAGGCGTTTGCCGAAGCCATGCCGAAGGTCGACGGGCAACCGGTGCTCTCCGGTGAGCTGATCCGCCCTGTGCTGGTCGCTTCCACAGCAGTGACGGTGCAATTGTTCAGCGTTCTGGCTTTGATGCTGGGGCGCTACTGGCAGGCAGCGTTGTACAACCCTGGAGGCTTCGGTCGCGAGTTTCGCGAACTGAAGTTGCCGAAACAGACCACGGCGGTCTTGGTGGCAGTGATGGTGGTGGCGCCGTTTATCGGCCCGCAGTTCATCATCCTGGCATCGGCTTCCAGCCTGGTACTGGTGCTGGCCGGCATCGCCTTGATGCACGGGCTGGTGGCACAGGGCCGACTGGCCGGTTTCTGGCTGGTGGGCATGTACGTGACGTTGCCGCTGATCATGCAGCTGATTTATCCGTTGCTGGTGGTTTTGGCCATTGTCGACAGCCTGATTGATTTTCGCGGTCGCAAGTCCCCCAAGGGGAATGACTCCGCGAACGGTGAAGGTTAAAAGTTAAGAGGTTTTACCAAATGGAACTGATCCTGCTGGAAAAAGTCGCTAACCTGGGCAACCTGGGCGACAAAGTAAAAGTTAAGGCTGGTTACGGCCGTAACTTCCTGCTGCCATTCGGCAAGGCCACCGTTGCCAACGCCGCCAACCTGGCTGCGTTCGAAGAGCGTCGCGCCGAGCTGGAAAAAGCAGCTGCAGACCGTAAATCGTCGGCTGAAAGCCGCGCTGTCCAACTGGCCGAGCTGGAAGTGACCATCACTGCCACCGCTGGCGACGAAGGCAAGCTGTTCGGTTCGATCGGCACTCACGACATCGCTGACGCCCTGACCGCCTCCGGCGTTGAAGTGGCCAAGGCTGAAGTTCGTCTGCCGAATGGCACCATCCGTCAGGTTGGCGAATACGACGTAGCCGTGCACCTGCACAGCGACGTTGAAGCCACCGTACGTGTGGTCGTCGTAGCTGCCTAAGCTGCGCTGACTGGCTGGCTCCTTGCGGGCCAGGCGGTTAACATCGGGCACGGTCCTGTTTTCTACAGGCCGTGCCCTTTGTTTTTTTCGTCCTCCAGAATTCTTTCGTGGCCATGAACGAGATTACCCATTCCGAACAGCTTGACCTGCAAACCGCAGCCCTGAAGGTGCCGCCGCATTCCATCGAGGCCGAACAGGCCGTACTCGGTGGCCTGATGCTGGACAACAACGCCTGGGAGCGGGTGCTGGATCAGGTGTCGGATGGCGATTTTTACCGGCATGACCACCGCCTGATCTTCCGTGCCGTGCACAAGTTGGCCGACGCCAACCAGCCATTCGACGTGGTGACCCTGCACGAGCAACTGGACAAGGAAGGCCTGTCGTCGCAAATCGGCGGCCTGGCGTACCTGGCCGAGCTAGCCAAGAACACCCCGTCGGTGGCCAACATCAAGGCCTACGCCGCGATCATTCGCGAGCGGGCCACGTTGCGCCAGCTGATCAGCATCAGTACCGACATCGCCGACAACGCCTTTAACCCACAAGGGCGCAACGCTGCAGAAATTCTCGATGATGCCGAGCGGCAGATCTTCCAGATCGCCGAGGCCCGGCCAAAAACCGGTGGCCCGGTAGGGGTCAACGACCTGTTGACCATGGCCATCGACCGCATCGACACGCTGTTCAACTCCGACAGCGACATTACCGGTATTTCAACCGGTTACACCGACCTGGACGAGAAGACCAGCGGCCTGCAGGCGGCCGACTTGATCATCGTCGCCGGCCGTCCGTCGATGGGTAAGACCACCTTCGCCATGAACCTGGTGGAAAACGCCGTACTGCGCAGCGAAAAGGCGGTGCTGGTGTTCTCCCTCGAGATGCCAGGTGAATCGCTGATCATGCGTATGCTTTCGTCGCTGGGCCGTATCGACCAGACCAAGGTGCGTTCCGGCCAGCTGGATGACGATGACTGGCCGCGCCTGACCTCGGCGGTAAACCTGCTCAACGACCGCAAGCTGTTCATCGACGATACCGCCGGCATCAGCCCGTCGGAAATGCGTGCGCGTACCCGTCGCCTGGCGCGTGAGCACGGTGAAATCGGCATGATCATGGTCGACTACCTGCAGCTGATGCAGATCCCGGGCTCGGCCGGTGACAACCGGACCAACGAAATTTCCGAGATCTCCCGCTCGCTCAAGGCCCTGGCCAAGGAATTCAACTGCCCGGTCATCGCCCTGTCCCAGCTGAACCGCTCCCTGGAACAGCGGCCGAACAAACGCCCGGTCAACTCCGACTTGCGTGAATCCGGTGCAATCGAGCAGGACGCCGACGTGATCATGTTCGTGTACCGCGACGAGGTGTACCACCCCGAGACCGAGCACAAGGGCGTGGCGGAAATCATCATCGGTAAACAGCGTAACGGCCCCATCGGTTTCGTGCGCCTGGCGTTTATCGGCAAGTACACCCGCTTCGAGAACTTGGCGCCGGGCATGTACAACTTCGATGATGATGAATAACTCACTGAGCTAGCAGGGCCCCCTGTAGGAGCGGCCTTGCGTCGCGATGGGCTGCAGAGCAGCCCCAGGATTTCAGCGCAGATGCAGAAAGTGCTGGGGCTGCTGCGCAGCCCATCGCGACGCAAGGCCGCTCCTACAAGGTGTGCGGTGCGCCTGCTAGCTCGGGGTTCTGAGCGATGTTCGTTTGCTCTTGGCTGATGATCTGCCCCTCGCTCAGGGTGATCACCCGGTCAAACCGCGACAGTGCGCTCTTATCATGCGTCACGCAAATAAGCCCTCGCCCTTTAAATGCTTCGAACAACAGGTCCCAGATACGCTCAGCCGATGCGGCATCGAGCCCGGCTGTGGGTTCGTCAAAGAAATTGAATTCCCCAGGCTGATTAAGAAGGCGTAGCAGCGTCAGTCTGCGTGCTTCGCCGCCGGAAATCGATTCTGCGCGTGCATCCAGATCAAGTTCGTACCAGTCTTTGCTCAGGCTCAATCGCTCAAGCCATCCTTCAACTTGAGCCCTTTCATGCGCATGCTCAAACAGCACCGCGCGTGGTAGTGGACCCGGTATGAAGTGCGCATCTTGAGGGCAGAGCCGTAAACGACTGAACTGCTCATAAGCTTCGAGCCCTGCCAGGCTCCTTCCGTGCAGGCGAACATGCTTGCGCAATTGGAACACCGTTCCTGCCAGTGCATGCAGAAGTGTCGATTTACCACATCCGCTTGGTCCGATCAGCGCGACCCGTTCTCCTTTGAGCAGTACCAAAGGTTCCTCGATTTGCAGTTGTACAGTACCTCGAGCGCTCAACTGGCACGGGGCGATGCTCAGTCCTGCGTCGTTGTCGTGGGACTTCGTCTCAGTAGTGCATGACGGGCCGAACGAGGGGAGCTGAAGCCAGTGCTCGAGTTTGCGTTTGTCTAGCCGAAACTGGTCTAGCAATCGCCAGGCCTCAGCCAGTTGCGCAACCCCTGCCAGCAATCCGCTCACCAAGGTGAAGAGAGCAACGAGTTCGCCCAGGCTCAACTGCGGTGTTACCAGAGCCTGATCATGGATACCCCACATGAGCAGGCCGCCACTGCCCAGGCCTATGAACAGAGTGCGCAGGCCCTGAATCCAACCCCCACTGTGAGCTACCCGCACTGCTGAGTCGGCATAGTGCGAAAGTGTCTGGTTGACCGGGAGCATCGCCGCATCCTCGGCCTTTTCCAGTTTGACCGTTGCCGCGCTGGCGAAGGTATCCACCCATTGTTCCGCCAGTTCATCCTCGCGCGCGTTCACTGTCTCGATGTGTGGCCGGCGCCAGCGCACCAGGCGATCATTGGCCCACAGGTAGGCCAGGCTCAAAGGGATGAGGCCGATCAATACCGAAGTAGCCCCCAGATATGCAAAGAGCGTTATCAGCACTGCAGCTTCGGCCAGCACCGGCCATGCCGAGCCAATCAGAAAGCCTAGCCACCGCTCTTGTGCGGTAATGCCCCTATCCAGCACTTTTACCAGTGTTCCGCCATGGAGTTGTCCATAGGCCTCGAAGCGCTTGTCCAGCAATGCGCGGCACCAGCGGATGGAAAGTTGCTTCACGCGTTCCTGGCAGAGCCGCGCCAGGCACCAGGCTTGCAAAGGGGTCATTGAGGCTTGTAATGCGACAAGGCATATGAAGGCTCCGAGCAGAAGCTGGGAAGACGCGGTCGAGGTGGACAAGTTGTCAATGATGTCGGCCAAGACTAGAGCGGGTACGACGGTCGCGATTTTCAGGATTAGTGTCGCGCTTAGGGCGGCGAGGATTCCTCGATAGTTATGCATGTCATTGCCTTATGCCTTTGAGTGCACTCTGTGGCGCGACTGGAATGCCTGATCTGATCAGGTGGAAGCGTTCCAGTCCGGGTATGAACACCTGAACCACCGTGGCGAGATTCGGGTGTTCATAAAGTGTGCGATAGAATGCGACCTTATTTTGTTTCTCCAGGTTGATCAGTGTCCGCTTGACTTGCCCGCGCACGCTGAGATCGGTACGCGGAGGGTGGAAAGCGGGTACAGCATATGTGGGACATGGGTGCAGCAGTGCCGAAAGGCGGGTTGAGTGAGCTAGCATTTTTTCAGCAGCGAGATCTTCTTGTTTTTCTGTGGCGCCAGAAAGCTGCTCGCACTGAATCTGCTCCGTTACGGCACGGTACATTGCAATGGAAGGGTTGATGGAGCTACCGGAACCTATGCTGCTGAGTGAGCCTTCTTTTTTACTACGAGAAACAGCTATGCAAAATGGAACTTCGTAGAAGTCGTGAGTCAGGTATATTTCTAGTTTCTTTGTCCGGCGGAGAAGCTCGGTATCATGGGCGAATGTTTCTTCCAGGAAGGAGTTCGTGGGCTGGTAGAGTTTGGGTGGGGAAGTCAGGCCGCAAAGTGATAGGTAGTACATAGAGAGGGCGTGGCGTTCAATAGTTTCATTGATGGCATGGAGAAGAGCCTCGTTCTCCGTAAAACCAAGTGCTGTACCAGAGTTGGTCGCATATTTGGAAAGAAAGCCTGCTGCGGTTTTTTCGATCTCATCAATGTTTCTGGAGGAGGGGGCTATCAATATCGCGGGGATAGCTACTTCGTGGTAGCTGTTCAATGCCTGAAGACTGAAACAAGGTATTCGGCAGTCAGGGGGTATGGATTTAAGGAGCCAATCGTCAAATGGGGCTATCGACTGCAAGATCTCGTCGCTTTCGATGAGCGGTGGAGTGCTCTTGTCGACGAAGTAGTGCTCTAGGCTCTCGGCCAGGGCTCCTAGCTCGCAATGCTCCCCTTTTCCTGCTCCGCAAGAAACTTCTTTGTAGGCCTTGTCGTATAAGTGGCAAGTGGCGACCAAGCTGTTATTTTTTGATAGCTTTGTTTTCGAATGAAGCCCTAGGTGATGATGCAGCTTTGTCAGGCGATTGTAAGCCTCTTCTATATTCAACTCGCGTTCGGTAATCATTTTCTGCTCCTTGGTAGGGCCAGAAGGGGCTAAGCCCCTTCTGGTTTATCGCTTACAGCAGGTTGAGGAACTCAACTTCGGACTCGGTGAATGCATAGTTCATCACGCGAGGGATCTGCAGAGTGTTGATTTCAGAACGACGACGTCCCATGGCTAGTGCTCCTATAAAGTTGATTTGAGTGCGCCTTTCAGCGCGTCACTGTTGTATCACTTGTTTTTTTCTTCGTTCAAGATCTGCTTGTGATTTCTTGGGGAAATTTGAAGTAGGATTTTTTACTAAGTTTTGGAGGTCGATTCCTACAATTCTTAAGAAATAAAGAGAAAAGCACTAATAATTAGCCGGTTAGCCTTTTCTGAGGGTTGGATAGGCTAAACATCCAGTAAAAATCTCACGGGATTGCGATCGCTCAGCAGGGGCAGCGCTGTCATCGTGAGCCCAAGCAAGCTCAGGTTTTCCTGTGGGCAATCTTCCTTGCTTTTGAGGCCTGCCTGAATCTCATAGGGGCAACTAAACTGTCGTCATATACCCGTCGGCCAATGGTTGGTATTAAGGCGAAACCGTCACAGGGCACGCTACGCTTGTTGAGGTGATTACCAAGAAATAATCAGCTTTTTCCCGTTGCGCGTAGGCCGTTTCTGAAATAGCTTCCAACCGCCTTTGCGCCATTGCGGCGGTTTTCCGGGCGGCCTAGTCTGGCTCTGTCGTTGCCCAAGCAGCGACCGGGCCTTCAAGCCCGCAGACGATTACTACCGCTATCCGGAATGCTGCCAGTCGGCAATTTCGGTCAATGGTGGCTGCGTACGGGAGATCCTCGGATCTGCCGGTTTTATCGTCTGTCCGGTCTTGCAGACCCGTACGTAGCCGCCACCCATCAAATGCAAGTGATGTCGTGGCGGTCTTTTCGGAATCAGACGAGATTACGCCATGATCAAGATTGTCCCCGATCCGCCCAACGATCCCCCTTTTATTGAAGACAGCCCGATGCAGGGCGGATGCCTGCTGTAAGGCGTCAGTGATATGTCGCCTGGGCTGGCTCTTTCGCGGGTGAACCCGCTCCTACAACGGGCATCACATGCCAGGGCCTGCGGTGGTTATTGTAGGAGCGGGTTCACCCGCGAAGAGGCCCGGTCAGGCAATAGAGAAATCTGAGGGGGATTGAACAATGACAACAGAAGACGCCCAATTCACCGTCGGCAAGACCACGTTCTACCAAGGCGGAAACGGTACCCACCCGCTATTCCGCATCGAACCCGGTATCCCGTGCCGGGACGCCCGCGAGCAGTCTTCGGAGTTGATGGGGTATGTGCGCGAACTGACCATTACCGGGTTGATGGATGAGAAGACGTAGGAGCGGCTTTAGCCGCGAAGCGCCGCGCGGGCGGTGCTCGATCTCACAGGCGCTGCATATGCTGTGTCGAACACCTGCCAACCCCACCACAACCCCCAAGCCAACCACCTGGCAGCCCACCCACCAACCATCGCCCCACCCACCAATCCCCACGAATCCAGTCGGATTTGGTCAAAATTTGTGCTATATTCCGCGCCCGCGATTTCCCTGTACACCAGAACCGGTCACTGACATGCAAGCAGCCAAACCACTCTACGACTATCCCAAGTACTGGGCCGAATGCTTCGGGCCAGCACCTTTCCTGCCAATGAGCAGGGAGGAGATGGATCTGCTCGGCTGGGATTCCTGCGACATCATCATCGTGACCGGGGACGCCTACGTCGACCACGCGTCGTTCGGCATGGCCATCATCGGCCGCCTGCTGGAAGCCCAGGGCTTCCGCGTGGGCATCATCGCCCAGCCGAACTGGCAGTCCAAAGACGACTTCATGAAGCTCGGCGAGCCGAACCTGTTCTTCGGTGTGGCCGCGGGCAACATGGACTCGATGATCAACCGCTATACCGCGGACAAGAAAATCCGCTCCGACGACGCCTATACCCCGGGTGGCCTGGCCGGCAAGCGCCCGGACCGTGCCAGCCTGGTGTACAGCCAGCGCTGCAAGGAAGCCTACAAGCACGTTCCGATCGTGCTGGGTGGTATCGAGGCTTCGCTGCGCCGCATCGCCCACTATGATTACTGGCAGGACAAGGTCCGCCATTCGATCCTGATCGACGCCAGCGCCGATATCCTGCTGTACGGCAACGCCGAGCGGGCCATCGTCGAAGTGGCCCAGCGCATGTCCCAGGGCGAGAAAATCGAACACATTACCGATGTGCGTGGCACCGCGTTCATTCGCCGTGACACCCCCGCGGACTGGTTCGAGATCGACTCCACCCGCATCGACCGCCCTGGTCGCGTCGACAAGATCATCAACCCGTACGTGAACACCCAGGACACCCAGGCCTGCGCCATCGAGCAGGCCAAGGGCGACCAGGAAGACCCGAACGAAGCCAAGGTGGTGCAGATTCTCGACAGCCCGCGCATGACCCGCGACAAGTCGGTCATCCGCCTGCCGTCGTTCGAAAAGGTGCGTAACGACCCGGTGCTCTACGCCCACGCCAACCGCGTGCTGCACCTGGAAACCAACCCGGGCAACGCCCGTGCGCTGGTGCAGAAGCATGGCGAAGTGGACGTGTGGTTCAACCCGCCACCCATTCCCATGACTACCGAGGAAATGGACTACGTGTTCGGCATGCCGTACGCGCGTGTTCCGCACCCGGCCTATGGCAAGGAGCGCATCCCGGCCTACGAGATGATCCGTTTCTCGGTGAACATCATGCGTGGCTGCTTTGGCGGCTGTACCTTCTGTTCGATCACTGAGCACGAAGGCCGCATCATCCAGAACCGCTCGCACGAGTCGATCCTGCACGAAATCGAAGAGATGCGTGACAAGGTGCCGGGCTTCACCGGCGTGGTTTCCGACCTTGGCGGGCCGACCGCCAACATGTACCGCATCGCTTGCAAGAGCCACGAGATCGAGAAGCACTGCCGCAAGCCGTCGTGCGTGTTCCCGGGCATCTGTGAAAACCTCAACACCGACCACAGTTCGCTGATCGAGCTGTACCGCAAGGCCCGTGCCTTGCCGGGTGTGAAGAAGATCCTGATCGCCTCGGGCCTGCGCTACGACCTGGCAGTGGAATCGCCGGAGTACGTCAAGGAGCTGGTTACCCACCACGTTGGCGGTTACCTGAAAATTGCCCCGGAGCATACCGAGCGTGGCCCGCTGGACAAGATGATGAAGCCGGGTATCGGTACCTACGACCGCTTCAAGCGCATGTTCGAGAAGTTCTCGAAAGAGGCGGGCAAGGAGCAGTACCTGATCCCGTACTTCATCGCGGCGCACCCGGGCACCACCGACGAAGACATGATGAACCTGGCCCTGTGGCTGAAGGGCAACGGCTTCCGTGCCGACCAGGTGCAGGCGTTCTACCCGTCGCCGATGGCCTCGGCCACGGCCATGTATCATTCGGGCAAGAACCCGCTGCGCAAGGTGACCTACAAGAGCGAAGGGGTGGAGATCGTCAAGAGCGAAGAGCAGCGGCGCCTGCACAAGGCTTTCTTGCGTTACCACGACCCGAAGGGCTGGCCGATGCTGCGTGAGGCGCTGGAGCGTATGGGGCGTGCCGACCTGATTGGGCCGGGCAAGCACCAGTTGATCCCGCTGCACCAGCCGCAGACCGATACCTACCAGAGCGCGCGTCGCAAGAACTCGACACCGGCGGGTAGCCACAAGGTGGGCAAGGAGCAGAAGATCCTGACCCAGCACACCGGCCTGCCACCGCGTGCGAGCGATGGCAGCAAACCGTGGGACAAGCGTGAAAAGGCCAAGGCGGATGCGTTTGCGCGTAACCAGCAGGCAGCCAAGGAGCGCAAGGAAGCGGCCAAGGGCGGTGGCGGCAAGGGCAAGAAGCCGCGTCAGCCAGTTATTCCGCGCTAACTGGGCGATTTTTGGGGCTGCTGTGCAGCCCATCGCGACACAAGGCCGCTCCTACACTGACCGTGCAAACCCGACTATTCCGTGTGATCGCGGTCGGTGTAGGAGCGGCCTTGCGTCGCGATGGACCGCAAAGCGGTCCCAAAAATCCCAGCCTCAATCAGGCTTTTTGTCGACCCACTTCGGCGCCACTGGCGCAATAAAGCGGTCCATCCCGTCCAGCAGCTGATCCGGCTGCTGCTCCAGCAGCAACATCGCCCGGTGCTGCGGCCGCACGAAGCCCGCTTCGACGATATGGTCGAGGAACCCGCCCAGCTTGTCGTAAAAGCCATTCACATCGAGCAGCCCCAGCGGCTTGGCGTGATAACCCAGCTGCCCCCAGGTCCACACTTCGAACAGCTCTTCCAGCGTACCCAGCCCACCCGGCAGGGCGATGAACGCGTCGCTCAGCTCGGCCATGCGGGCCTTGCGTGCATGCATGCCATCTACCACTTCCAGGCGCGTCAGGCCTTTGTGGCCGACTTCGGCGTCCAGCAGGCTCTGCGGGATAACCCCGACCACTTCGCCACCGGCTGCCATGGCCGCGTCGGCCACCACGCCCATCAAGCCGACCGCGCCACCGCCATACACCAGGGTCAAACCCCGGTGTGCAATCGCCTGGCCAAGCGCGACGGCCGCTTCACGGTAGGCGGGGTTGCTGCCGATGCTAGCACCACAGAACACACAAACGGAACGTACGGGCATTGCTGCTCTCCTGTCACTCAGGTGAACAGGGTACGGTGCCTGCCGGTCGCTTCCAAGGCCGCGTTCATTCCGGGCGGGAGAATTCGCAGATGGCGCCCGTGGCGCCGTGAGCGTAGGCGGCGAGCAGGCTGTTGAGAAAACGGGAGATGGGCATTTGGTATTGCTCCTAAATGAGAGGTTGTCCCATCGTCTAATAAAAGGGCATGATGTGCCCTTAGATTGGTTGTATACAATCCATTGAACAATTCAACTGGCTGGCCACTTGACACCCCCTTGACCCATATCAGCAAGGGGCTGAACTGTTTCAGGCAGTCTCGCAATTGATAAAACCCTGCCAAGGAGATTCATGATGTTTGCGAAAGCTGTAGCGGTATCCCTGCTGACCCTCGCCAGCGCTTCTGTCTTCGCCGCCGAGTGCTCGGTCACCGTCGACTCGACCGACCAGATGTCCTTCAATACCAAGGAAATCACTGTCGACAAGAGCTGCAAGGAATTCACCGTCAAACTGACCCACTCCGGCAACCTGCCGAAAAACGTCATGGGCCACAACCTGGTGATCAGCAAGACTGCCGACATGCAGGGCATTGCCACCGAAGGCATGAGCCAGGGTCTGGACAAGGATTACATCAAGGCTGACAACGCCGCGATCATCGCCCACACCAAAATGATCGGCGCGCCAGAGAAAGAAACCGAAGTGAAGTTTGACGCTACCAAGCTGGAAGCCGGTGGCGACTACAGCTTCTTCTGCACCTTCCCGGGCCACATCTCGATGATGAAGGGCAAGGTTGTCGTCAAGTAATCGAAGCCTGACGCCGTACTCTGTGGGAGCGGGTTCACCCGCGAATGCGTCGGTGGATTCGCCATCGCATTCGCGGGTAAACCCGCTCCCACAGGTTTTTCTACTGCCTTGATAGCCTGATCAAGGGGCGAACGGCAGTTCGCGCTTGTGCTGGGTCTTGCGGTAGGTGGCGACGATGGTGTCGAAGGCTGCCTTATCGACCGGCAACCCGTGCAGAAACGCATCGATCTGCTGGTAAGTCACGCCATGCGACGCTTCGTCCGGCTTGCCCGGTTCCAGGTCTTCCAGGTCCGCGGTCGGGACCTTCTCTACCAGCGACTCCGGCGCGCCAAAGCTGCGCGCAATGGCCCGTACCTGGTTCTTCACCAGCCCGCTAAGCGGTGCCAGGTCGCACGCGCCGTCACCGAATTTGGTATAAAAGCCCATCACTGCCTCTGCGGCGTGGTCGGTGCCGATCACCAGCCCTGCACGGGCGCCGGCGATGGTGTACTGGGCGACCATGCGCATGCGCGCCTTCACGTTACCCACCACGAAGTCCACCAAGCCGGGCGAGCCACCCTTCAATGCCTGGGTCTCAGCCGCCAGCGCTTTAACTGCCGGGGCAATGTCGATGGTGTGCACTTCATCAGCCTTGATGACGTCCAGGCAGGCTTGGGCATCATGCTCATCATGCTGCACGTGATAAGGCAGGCGCACGGCAATGAACGTGTAGGCCTGGTCGCCGGTTTCGGCGCGCAATTCGTTGACGGCGCGCTGGGCGAGCAGGGCGGCGGTCAGCGAGTCGACGCCGCCGCTGATGCCCAGCACCAGGGTCTTGAGCCGGGCGTTGGCCAGGCAGCCCTTGATGAACGCCACGCGCCGGGCGACTTCGGCCTCTAGCGCTGCAGCGTCGGCGAACGGCGGCTGAACCTTCAGCGCCTGGGCAATCTCTTGCTGAACCGCTTGCATGGGTTACTCCTTGCTGGGGACTTTGAATACATGACGCATGTAGGCAACGAAATTCTCGTCGCGGCACTGGGTCTTGGCGGCTTCGTCGGAAATCTTGGCCACCGGTGCGCCGTTGCAGTCGGTCATTTTAAGCACGATGCTCATCGGTGCCACACCTGGGATGTCGCAGGTGAGGTTGGTGCCGATACCAAAGCTGACATTGATGCGACCGCGCAGGGCTCGGAAGATTTCCAGCGAGCGGGTCAGGTTCAGGCCATCGGAAAACACCAGCGTCTTGGTCATCGGGTCGATACCCAGTTTCTGGTAATGGGCGATGGCCTTCTCCGCCCACGCCACCGGCTCGCCCGAGTCGTGGCGCAGGCCGTCGAACAGCTTGGCGAAGTACAGGTCGAAATCGCCGAGGAAGGCATCCATGGTAATGCAGTCGGTCAGGGCGATGCCGAGCAGGCCGCGGTACTCGCGCACCCAGCAGTCCAGCGCGGCAATCTGGCTGTCGATCAGCCGCGGGCCGAGCTGTTGGTGGGCCATGATCCATTCATGAGCCATGGTGCCCAGCGGCTTGATATCCAGTTTCCATGCCAAGTCGACGTTGCTGGTGCCGACGAAGCGGCCCGGGAAGTCGTCGCGCAGCACCCGCACCACCTCTTCCTGCACGCGGCTGGAAAAACGCCGGCGGGTGCCGAAGTCGGCCACCTGTAGTTCGGCCAGCTCATCGTCGCTGGCATGCGCGCGCAGCCAGTCGAACTTGCGGTACAGCTGGTCGCGCGCCTCGGCCAAACGCATATGCGGGTGCAGTTGGCGGTTGCGCACTTCGCTGATGATCGCCAGCAGTGGCACTTCGAACAGGATCACATGCAGCCAGGGGCCTTTCAGGCGCAGGAACAGTTGTTCGTTCTCGATGCCGATGCGCACGTAGCGCAGGTTGAAGCGGAACAACCGCAGAAAGCGCAGGAAGTCGGGCTTGAGGAAGCTGATGCGCTCAAGAAAACCCAACTGCCCATCATCGAGGGTGAGGTCGCTGAGCAGTTCGAGCTGGTTGCGGATCTCGCCGAGGTAGGGGCGCAGGTCCTCGCCGTTGCGGCAGCGGAATTCCCATTCGACGTCGGCGTCCGGGTAGTTGTGCAGCACGCCCTGCATCATGGTGAGTTTGTAGAAGTCGGTGTCGAGCAGGTTGTGCACGATGCGCTCGGCGAATGCGCTCTCGCTCATCAAGGGGGCTCCGGAAGCGGCGAATGGCGGACATTGTGCCAGCCTTTTCGACCTTGTTGTGTCTGGGCTGGCCTCTTAGCGGGTAAACCCGCTCCTACAGGTCTGCACCGCACTTGAGCTCAGTGGGGGCCTTGTAAGAGCGGGTTTACCCGCGAAGAGGCCGGAACTGCCAAATCCACGTGTTTTTCCGCGCACCAGCTAGCCTTGAAACAGTGCTGCCTGTAGCAGTCGCGCACCAACGGTGTGCAGTTCGGTGACGTCGGCTGTTACAGGGCGGTTGCACGTAAACACTTGCCAGGGTTGCAATGATGGCACTTGACGGTTGCTCCTTGTCTGTACGTGTGGTGGCGCCTGCCGCGTGGCAGACGGTTGCACGCTCAATAAAGAAAAGGCCGCCGGTCGCCTGCTGGTGCCCGTCCGAGTGTGTTTTCCCGGAAGACAAAACCTATGGCACGGCCCTTGCTCTGAGCACAGGGCTGAGAAGTTGTAGTGCCAACCAAAAAAAAACTCTAGGAGCACCACCTCATGTCGCAGACGTTTTACAAGAAAGGTTTCCTGGCTCTGGCCGTAGCTACGGCACTGGGTGTTTCTTCGTATGTTCAGGCCGACGTCAAGATCGGTGTAGCGGGCCCCATGACCGGGGCCAACGCAGCGTTTGGCGAGCAGTACATGAAAGGTGCGCAGGCAGCGGCCGACAAGATCAACGCCGCCGGTGGCGTGAATGGCGAGAAGATCGTCCTGGTCAAAGGCGATGACGCCTGCGAACCCAAGCAGGCCGTGGCCGTGGCCAACCGCCTGGTCGACCAGGACAAGGTGATCGGTGTGGTCGGTCACTTCTGTTCCTCCAACACCATCCCGGCGTCCGAGGTATATGACGAGGCGGGCGTCATCGCCATCACCCCGGGCTCCACCAACCCGCAGGTTACCGAGCGTGGGCTGAGCGCCATGTTCCGCATGTGCGGCCGTGACGACCAGCAGGGCATCGTCGCCGGCGACTACATCGTCGACGTGCTCAAGGGTAAGAAGGTCGCGGTGCTCCACGACAAGGACACCTACGGCCAGGGCCTGGCCGACGCCACCAAGGCGCAGCTGGAAAAACGTGGCGTGAAGCCGGTGCTGTACGAAGGCCTGACCCGTGGCGAGAAAGACTTCAGCGCCGTGGTTACCAAGATCCGTTCCACCGGTGCCGATGTGGTCTACTTTGGCGGCCTGCACCCGGAAGCCGGCCCGCTGGTGCGCCAGCTGCGCGAGCAGGGCCTGAAGGACGTCAAGTTCATGTCTGATGACGGCATCGTCACCGACGAACTGGTGTCCACTGCCGGCGGCAAGCAGTACGTCGACGGCGTGTACATGACCTTCGGCGCCGACCCACGCCTGCTGCCAGACAGCAAAGCGGTGGTGGAGGAGTTCCGCAAGAACGGTACCGAGCCTGAAGGTTACACCCTGTACGCCTACGCCTCGCTACAGGCCCTGGCCGCTGGCTTCAACGGCGCCAAGTCGAACAAAGGCGAAGACGCTGCCAAGTGGTTGAAGGCTAACCCGGTGCAGACCGTCATGGGCGAGAAGAAGTGGGACAGCAAAGGCGACCTGACGGTGTCCGACTACGTGGTCTACCAGTGGGACAAGGACGGTAAATACCACCAGCTGGAAAAACAAAAATAATAACGGCCCGCGGCCCGGGCTGATACCCGGGCCTAAGCCCCGCTGTACCTGTCTTTATTCGTAGATCTGCACAGTTCTGCGCTGCGAGGGCCCCGCTCCGGTGGCCCGCTCCGTGGTCGGCGCTCGTGCAATCTCAATCAGGTGAGATTGCGTTATGGATGGTATTTTCCTGCAGCAACTGGTCAATGGCCTGACCCTCGGGTCGGTCTATGGCCTGATCGCCATCGGCTACACAATGGTCTATGGCATCATCGGCATGATCAACTTCGCGCACGGCGAGGTGTATATGATCTCTGCATACCTTGCGGCGATCAGCCTGGCATTGCTGGCCTATTTTGGCGTCGAGTCGTTCCCCCTGCTGATGCTGGGCACTCTGTTGTTCACCATCGTCGTCACCGGCGTGTACGGCTTCACCATCGAGCGCATCGCCTACAAGCCCCTGCGTAACTCCACCCGCCTGGCACCGCTGATCAGTGCCATCGGCATTTCGCTGATCCTGCAGAACTACGCGCAAATCAGCCAGGGCGCCCGCCAGCAAGGCGTGCCAACCCTGCTTGAAGGCGCCATGCGCGTCGAGGTCGGCACCGGCTTCGTGCAACTGACCTACACCAAGATCTTCATCCTCGTGGCAGCCTTCGTCGGCATGGGCCTGCTGACCTATGTGATCAAGTACACCAAGCTCGGCCGTATGTGCCGTGCTACCCAGCAAGACCGCAAGATGGCCTCGATCCTGGGCATCAACACCGACCGGGTTATCTCCTACGTGTTCGTCATCGGGGCGGTAATGGCTGCCCTGGCCGGCGTGCTGATCACCATGAACTACGGCACCTTCGACTTCTACGCAGGCTTCATCATCGGTATCAAGGCGTTCACCGCTGCGGTGCTTGGCGGTATCGGCTCGCTGCCTGGCGCCATGCTCGGCGGGATCATCCTGGGCATTTCCGAGTCGCTGTTCTCTGGCCTGATCAACTCCGACTACAAGGACGTATTCAGCTTCTCGCTGCTGGTGATGATCCTTATCTTCCGCCCACAAGGCCTGCTGGGTCGCCCGCTCGTGGCTAAGGTGTGAACATGTCCATTGCCAAAACTGCCGCTGTAAGCGAAACCCACAAGGGTTTCGACCTTAAACGCAGCTTGCTGGAGACCATCGTCGCCGGCCTGCTGGCACTCATCGTGTTTGGCCCGGTCGTCGGCGTGGTGCTCGACGGCTACACCTTCAATGCCGAGCCGCGGCGTGTGGCGTGGCTGGTCGGCGGGGTAATGCTCGGGCGCTTCCTGCTCAGCCTGTACCTGCAGACAGCCGCCGGGCGGCGCATGCTGGAAGGCTTCGATAGCGGCGGCTCGGGCGTGCACGTGCGTGCGCCGAACTACGTGTCGCGCCTGCGCTACATCATCCCGGCGCTGGTGGTGGTCGCCATCGTCTTCCCGATCTTCGCCAACAAGTACCTGCTGACCGTGGTCATCCTCGGCCTGATCTACGTGCTGCTGGGCCTGGGCTTGAACATCGTGGTCGGCCTGGCCGGCCTGCTCGACCTGGGCTACGTGGCGTTCTATGCCATTGGCGCGTACGGCCTGGCGCTGGGTTACCAGTACCTTGGCCTGGGTTTCTGGAGCGTGCTGCCGCTGGCGGCCATCGCCGCGGCGCTGGCGGGGTGCATCCTCGGCTTCCCGGTGTTGCGAATGCACGGTGACTACCTGGCGATCGTGACCCTGGGCTTTGGCGAAATCATTCGCCTGGTGCTGAACAACTGGTTGTCGTTCACCGGTGGCCCCAACGGCATGCCGGCGCCTTCGCCAACCTTCTTCGGCCTGGAATTCGGCCGCCGGGCCAAGGACGGCGGGGTGCCGATCCATGAGTTCTTCGGTTTTGAATACAACGCCAACCTCAAGTTCGTGTTCATCTACGCGGTGCTGTTCCTGGTCGTGCTGGCAGTGCTGTACATCAAGCACCGCCTGACCCGCATGCCGGTCGGGCGTGCCTGGGAAGCGCTGCGCGAAGACGAGATCGCCTGCCGTTCGATGGGCCTGAACCACGTACTGGTCAAGCTCTCGGCGTTTACCCTGGGTGCCTCCACCGCAGGTCTGGCCGGGGTGTTCTTCGCCACTTACCAAGGCTTCGTCAACCCATCGTCGTTCACCTTCTTCGAGTCGGCGCTGATCCTCGCCATCGTCGTGCTGGGTGGCATGGGCTCGACCGTGGGCGTGGTCATCGCGGCGTTCGTGCTGACCGTGGCGCCAGAGCTGCTGCGCAGCTTCTCCGAGTACCGCGTGCTGCTGTTCGGCGTGCTGATGGTGCTGATGATGATCTGGCGACCGCGTGGGTTGATCCGCATCAGCCGTACCGGTGTGACCCCGCGTAAAGGAGTGGCGCCATGAGCGACGAAATCATTCTTTCGGTCGATAACCTGATGATGCAGTTTGGCGGCATCAAGGCATTGAGCGACGTCAGCCTGAAGGTCAAGCGCAACCAGATCTTTGCTCTGATCGGCCCCAACGGCGCTGGCAAGACCACGGTGTTCAACTGCCTGACCGGCTTCTACAAGGCCAGTGGCGGGCGCATTGAACTGAACGTGCGCGGCAGCCACACCAATGTCATCCAGCTGCTCGGCGAACGGTTCCAGGCGGCCGACTTCGTGTCGCCGGCACGCTTTGCCAACCGCATGTATTACAAGATGTTCGGTGGTACCCACCTGGTCAACCGCGCTGGCCTGGCGCGCACCTTCCAGAACATTCGCCTGTTCAAGGAAATGTCGGTGGTGGAAAACCTGCTGGTGGCTCAGCACATGTGGGTCAACCGCAACCTGCTGGCCGGGGTGCTGAATACCAAGGCCTACCGCAAGGCCGAAAGCGATGCGCTGGACCACGCCTTCTACTGGTTGGAAGTGGTCGACCTGGTTGACTGTGCCAACCGCCTGGCCGGCGAGCTGTCGTACGGCCAGCAGCGGCGCCTGGAAATCGCCCGGGCCATGTGCACGCGGCCGAAGATCATCTGCCTGGACGAACCGGCAGCGGGCCTGAACCCGCAGGAAACCGAGGCGCTTAGCCGCATGATCCGCGTGCTGCGTGACGAACACGACATCACCGTGGTGCTGATCGAACACGACATGGGCATGGTCATGAGCATTTCCGACCATATCGTGGTGCTGGACCACGGCAACGTGATTGCCGAAGGTGCGCCGCAGGACATCCGCCACAACCCGACGGTGATTGCCGCCTACCTGGGTGCCGACGAAGAGGAACTGGTATGACTGCACCCATTCTCGAGCTGAAGGACCTGGACGTGTTCTACGGCCCGATCCAGGCGCTGAAAAAGGTCTCGATGCACATCAACGAAGGCGAGACGGTGAGCCTGATAGGCGCCAACGGTGCCGGCAAGTCGACCCTGCTGATGTCGATCTTCGGCCAGCCGCGGGCAGCCTCCGGGCAGATCGTGTACCGCGGCACCGACATCACCCGCAAGTCGTCGCACTACATTGCTTCCAACGGCATCGCCCAGTCGCCGGAAGGGCGCCGGGTGTTCCCCGACATGACCGTCGAGGAAAACCTGATGATGGGCACTATCCCCATCGGCGACAAGCATGCCGACGAAGACATGCAGCGCATGTACGAACTGTTTCCGCGGCTGAAGGAGCGGCGTAACCAGCGGGCCATGACCATGTCCGGTGGCGAGCAGCAGATGCTGGCGATTGCCCGGGCGCTGATGAGCCGGCCGAAGCTGTTGTTGCTGGACGAGCCGTCGCTGGGGCTGGCGCCGATCGTGGTCAAGCAGATCTTCTCGACGCTGCGTGAGCTGGCCAAGACGGGTATGACCATCTTCTTGGTGGAGCAGAATGCCAACCATGCGCTGAAGCTGTCGGACCGGGCCTATGTGATGGTCAACGGGCAGATCCGCATGACCGGGACCGGGCAGGAGTTGTTGGTCAACGAGGAAGTGCGTAACGCCTATCTTGGCGGGCATTAAGTTGTATTCGGGGGCCGCTTTGCGGCCCATCGCGACGCAAGGCCGCTCCTACAGGGATCGCAATTCCATGCCTTATCGCGGTCCCCTGTAGGAGCGGCCTTGCGTCGCGATGGGCTGCAAAGCAGCCCCATTCCCGATGTGGACAACTTGTCGCGCACCCATCTCCATACACATCACCATCCACACACAAGCCCTTGTTTCCACAGGCCAGATCTTTTCCACGGATAATGTGGAGCCGCCTGTGGAAAACATGGTGGCATCTCCCTCAAGCCCTTTAATATCAAGCCCTTCAGAGGCTTGATCATTTTTTGATCATGCCCACGTTGTGGATGATTTTCCCAAGCTTTTCAACGCCCTGCATGTACTTGAAATACTGCAATGAGTCTGTGGATAACTCTGTGTAAAAACCTTGGACAGACCGCTACAAGCGGCATGTTTGAAAGCTTTGCGCCATCACCGTAAAGATATTCACCGACCACGTATCGCTGAAAGGGTTCCGCACAGTGGACAAGTTGCCCCCAATCCATGGGGAAAGCCTTGTGGATAACATGCGGATAGCTGGCTCCAAGCCCTCTGCCACAGGGGTTTGGTGCATATGAACAAAAAATGAACAGCGACTTGCACGGCTTGCTGCCAGCGCCCGGCGCGGGCATGCTGCAACGCTGCCATGACAACCTACCGCGAGGAACAGAGCATGACGTCCACCGTATTCATTACTGGCGCCACTTCCGGTTTCGGCGAGGCGACTGCCCGCCGTTTTGCCGAAGCCGGCTGGAAGCTGGTGCTCACCGGCCGGCGCAAGGAGCGCCTGGATGCCCTGTGCGCCGAACTGTCGGCCAAGACCGAAGTGCACGGCCTGGCTGTCGATGTGCGTGATCGCAAAGCCATGGAGCAGGCCATCGCGAGCCTGCCTGCCGGTTTCGACAAGCTGCGCGGCCTGGTCAACAACGCCGGCCTGGCGCTGGGTGTGGACGGGGCGCAGAACTGCAGCCTGGACGACTGGGACACCATGGTCGACACCAACATCAAGGGCCTGATGTACACCACCCACCTGTTGCTGCCACGCCTGATCGCCTATGGCCGCGGCGCGTCGATCCTCAACGTCGGTTCAGTGGCGGGCAACTACCCGTACCCGGGCAGTAACGTGTATGGCGGGACCAAGGCCTTCGTCGGCCAGTTCTCGCTGAGCCTGCGCTGCGACCTGCGCGGCACCGGCGTACGTGTGAGCAACATCGAGCCGGGCCTGTGCGAGAGCGAATTCTCGCTGGTACGCAACAGCGGTGACCAGGCCAAGTACGACGCGACCTATGCCGGGGCCGAGCCGATCCAGCCGCAGGACATTGCCGAGACCATCTTCTGGATCCTCAACCAGCCGGCGCACATCAATATCAACAGCCTGGAGCTGATGCCGGTGCGCCAGGACTTCGCCGGGCTCTCGATCGACCGCTCGGTCAAGGGCTGATCCGAAGGTTCGATCCAGAGTTGTGCGCCGACCGTGTAGGAGCGGCCTTGTGTCGCGAAAGGGCTGCGGAGCAGCCCCAGGGGTTTCTGCACAAATGCACAAATAGCCGGGGCTGCTTCGCAGCCCTTTCGCGACACAAGGCCGCTCCTACAAGGGATCGCGTTGACCGCCTGGATGGAAGCGGGCGTGCCAGCGATTGCGTCAGCCCAGGCGCTGCAACCCTTCCAGGCAAGTCGCCAAATGGTAGGGCGTCGTCGAAGGCATATCATGCCGGCTGACATTGCCTTCCCCATCCCGGCACTCATACCAGCCCGCGTCACGCAAGAAGCGCGCTTCCAGCACCTGCAACTGCTCTGGCAATTTCGCCTCCCCGCCAGCACGCAACACCAGTGCCCGCAGGTACTCCGCCTGCGCCCAGACCCGCTGCGTGGCATCCAGCACTTGGCCATCTACAGCCAGCATCGCCAGCACTGCACCCTCCTTCACCCCATGCTGCTCGGCAAAGCCGAATGCCTGGTCAATCGACGCATGCAGTGGTGTATCACGCAGCAGCGGCGAAGTGTGCAGCAGATAGAACCACTCGAACTGGTGCCCTGGCTCAAACCAGTTATCCACAGCGCCTCGCGGCTTCTCCAGCATCAGGCCGTGGGCCGGTTCGATAAAGTGCGTTTGCAGTGCTTCGCACAGTTGCAGCAGCGATTGCTGAACGTGCTCGTCGTCGCGCACGGTCAGCACCTGCAGAAAGGCTTCGGCCAGGTGCATCTGCGGGTTCTGCAGCGGGCCGCTGCCCAGGTCCGCCCAGTCTTCGCCCAGGCTGGCCTCGTACAGGCCATCGTCACGGGCGAACTGCTGCTCGATGATATCCAGCGCGGCATTCAAGGTGGACGCCACCAGGCTTTCGCGCACCTTGCCCCAGTAGTGCGCGCAGGCAAAGACGATGAATGCGTGGGTGTACAGGTCCTTGCGTCGGTCCAGCGGCTTGCCTTGGGCATCGATGCTGTAGAACCAGCCGCCGTGTTCGGCGTCGTGGAAGTGCTTTTGCAGCGAGCGGAACAGGGCCGCCGCCCGTTCGGCCGCGCCCGGTTGTTCAATGCGGCTGCTGAACAGGTACAGTTGGCGTGCGCAGGCCATGGCCCGGTAGCGCTGCACCGGCAAGGGCTGGTGCTGGGCGTCGAGGGCTTCGTAGGGCAGGGCCATGTCGGCGTTCCAGCCCGGGCCTTGCCACATTGGCACGATGCGCTCGGCGAAGTGCTGGTTGAAGCGGGCCAGTTCGGGCAGGGTGGGGCGGGGGTCGGACATTTCGGCGCTCGTCGCTGTCGGGCAGGGCGCCATGGTAGCAGAAGTGGGGTTTTCAGTAGCCTGTGCGGGCCTCTTCGCGGGTAAACCCGCTCCTACAACGGACCACGAAACCCCTGTAGGAGCGGGTTTACCCGCGAAGAGGCCAGAACAGGCCACCCATCAACCCGGGTTGCCTAACCCCTGCCAATGCCGCGCCCCGACAAAGATGAAACGCAGCTGCTGGGTGATCTTTTCCTGCGGCGTCGGCGCCTGTGGATAACCCGCCTCCGGGCTGTCGATAAGTTCAGGCAGGGTCGCAAAAACAGTCTTCACTACCAGGTCGGCCATTACCGCCAGCGCGGCGCTGTCCAGGTGCTGCCAGCGTTTCATGCGCGCAAGGTCAGTGGCCAGGTCGTCGCTGATGTCCTGGCGCAGGCGGGCAATGGCCTGGCGTACGGGCTGCGAGCCGCCGTACTGCTCGCGGGCCAGGAACAGGAACTGTGCGCGGTGAGCGGCAACTACGTCGAGGAAAATGCGCACCGAGGCGTCGGTAATACCGCCCAGTTCGAATTCGTTGTGGCGCACCAGGCGAATGGTCTGGCGGAAAGTGGTGTCGATTTCGGCTACCAGGGCCAGGCCCAGGGCATCCATGTCGGAAAAGTGCCGGTAGAAGCCTGTAGGCACGATGCCGGCCGTCTTCGCCACTTCACGCAGGCTGATACTGCCGAAACCACGGCCACTCTCCATCAGCTGGCAGGCGGCATCGAGCAGGGCCTGGCGGGTCTGTAGCTTCTGTTCGGCGCGCGGCAGCATGGTGCGGGCTTCTGTGACGGTAAGGCTGGGCACTCTAGTTAAAAAAACAAAGCCCGGTCAATGACCGGGCCTGGAGGGGAGCATGCGTTGTGACAAAGGTTGTTCTTTTCGACCATGGTGATCAGCTCACACGGCTGAGTTCAACCAGGCGATCCGAGCCACCTTCGGCTACACGGCCGGATTGTTCGATCAGGCGATCGGAGCCACCTTCGGCTACACGGCCAGACTGTTCGATCAGGCGATCGGAACCACCTTCGGCTACACGGCCAGACTGTTCGATCAGGCGATCGGAACCACCTTCGGCTACACGGCCGGATTGTTCGATCAGGCGATCGGAACCACCTTCGGCTACACGGCCGGATTGTTCGATCAGGCGATCGGAACCGCCTTCGGCCACGCGACCCGATTTTTCGATCAGGCGATCCGAACCACCTTCAGCAACGGTTTTCAGCGGCTGGGCGATCTCGATGGCGCTGGAGCGCGATTCGGCGGTCAGGTGTTGTTCGGCGGCTGGCAAGGCAAAAGCGTTGGCAGCCAGAATGGACAGGGTCAGGGTCAGCAGGTGGCGTTTCATGATGGGGTGCTCCTCTCGGGGGCTGGAAAGTGGGTACGAAGCCAATGCTACGCCGGGTAACGCCAGAGAGAAGTTCATACGGGTAATGGTAACAATCGACCGTATTGATAGAGGCTGGCAACTGCTCTAGGTAGCTGGTTTCATGGTCGGTGATGGCAATTCGAAGGCGTTGGTCGCGAGTGATACGGGTGGCCCGGCGCGACGAATTGCTGAGCAAAAGGCCAGGAAAAACTTCGCTATCATGGCGCCATCGATAAAACCCCACGGGTTTTCATCAGTCCCAGATACTAAGTGCCATCGCGGCGCCTGTTCTGTGCCATATCGCAAGGAGAAACACGCAATGACGCGCCCCGCCAGAATCCTCGTCTGGACCCTAGCCACGCTGCTGACAGTTCTGGCAATACTGGTGGTAGTGATCGCCACCTTCGACTGGAACCGGGTCAAGCCGCTGCTTAACGAGAAGGTCTCCGAGGCCTTGCACCGGCCATTCGCGATCAATGGCAACCTCGCCGTGCACTGGCGTACCGAGCCCGAAGAGGGCGGCTGGCGTGCCTGGGTGCCTTGGCCACACTTCATTGCCGAAGACCTGACCCTGGGCAACCCCGATTGGCTCAAGGAGCCGAAGATGGTCGGCCTGGAGCGCGTGGAGTTTCGCCTGGCACCGCTGCCATTGTTGTTCCAGCAGATCAGCATCCCGCGCATCAACCTGACCAAACCCACGGCCAGCCTGACCCGTCTGGCGGATGGCCGCGCCAACTGGGCGTTCGACTTCGGGCCGAAGGATGAAAACGCAGCGCCGTCCAAGTGGGTGCTGGACATTGGTGCGATCGGTTTTGACCAAGGCAATGTCAGCTTCGACGACCAAACCCTGAAAACCAGCATGAAGGTGCAGGTCGACCCATTGGGCAAGCCAATCCCGTTCAGCGAAATTGTCGGCAAGGCCAGCGCCGAGAAAGCCGGCGGTGCGCAGGACTACGCCTTTGGCTTCAAGGCCCAAGGCCGCTACAAGGGCCAGCCGGTTTCCGGCACTGGCAAGATCGGCGGCCTGCTAGCCCTGCAGGACGCCACCCAGCCGTTCCCGCTGCAGGCCGACGTGCGCATCGCCGACACCCACGTGGTGCTTGCCGGTACCCTGACCGACCCACGCAACCTCGGCGCCCTCGACCTGCGCCTGCGCCTGTCGGGTGCCAGCCTGGGCAACTTGTACCCACTGACCGGGGTTACCCTGCCCGACACCCCGGCCTATTCCACCGACGGCCGCCTCAGCGCCAACCTGCACGCGGCGCAAGGGGCGACGTTCAATTACCAAGGCTTCAACGGCAAGATCGGCGACAGTGATATCCACGGCGACCTGGCCTTCGTCGCCAGCCAGCCACGGCCCAAGCTGTCCGGCAACCTGGTGTCCAACCAGTTGCTGTTCAAGGACCTGGCGCCGCTGATCGGTGCCGATTCCAATACCGAGCAAAAAGCCCGTGGGGGCGCCAGCAAGCAGCCGGCCGGCAAGGTACTGCCGGTGGAAGAGTTCCGTACCGAGCGCTGGCGCGCGATGGACGCCGACGTCACCTTTGCCGGCAAACGCATCGTGCACAGTGAGCAACTGCCGTTCAACGACCTGTCGGCCCACGTGATCCTCGAAGACGGCCTGTTGCGGCTCGACCCCCTGCGGTTTGGTGTGGCGGGTGGCAGCCTTGCCTCCAATATCCGCCTGGATGGTCGAAGCGTGCCGCTGCAAGGCCGTGCCCGGTTGACGGCGCGCGGTTTCAAGCTCAAGCAACTGTTCCCCACCTTTGCGCCAATGCAGACCAGCTTTGGTGAGCTGAACGGCGATGCCGACATCACTGGCCGGGGCAATTCGGTGGCGGCCTTGTTGGGTACGGCAAATGGCGACTTGCGCATGTTGGTCAACGATGGCGCCATCAGTCGCAGCCTGATGGAAATTGCCGGGTTGAACGTGGGCAACTATGTGGTCGGCAAGCTGTTCGGCGATGAGGACGTGAAGATCAACTGCGCGGCAGCCGATGTGGGGATCAAGAACGGCCTGGCTACGACCCGGCTGTTCATCTTCGATACCGAGAACGCGATCATCTACATCAACGGCACGGCCAATTTTGCCAGCGAGCAGCTGGACCTGAAGATCACCCCGGAATCAAAAGGGCTGCGGCTGTTCTCGCTGCGTTCGCCGCTGTATGTGCGGGGGCCGTTTGCCAAGCCGAGTGCGGGTGTACAGGCGGTGCCGCTGGCGCTGCGTGGGGCTGGGATGGTGGCGCTGGGGGTGGTCGCCGGGCCGGCTGCGGGGTTGCTGGCGCTGATTGCACCGAGCAGCGGGGATGACCCCAACCAGTGCACGCCGTTGTTGCAGCAGATGAAAGCGGGCAAGGCGCCAGCGGCGGTGAAAGGCAAGAAATGAGAAAGGGGGCTGCAAAGCAGCCCCCTGCGTTTACAGCCCTTGCAACAGGTCGGACATGTCGTCCGCATGTTCTTCTTCCTGCGCCAGGATATCTTCGAAGATGCGCCGGGTAGTAGGGTCTTTATCGCCAATGTACTGAATGATTTCACGGTAGCTGTCGATGGCAATGCGCTCGGCCACCAGATCCTCCAGCACCATTTCCTTCAGTGTTGCACCCGCCACGTACTGCGCATGCGAGTTCTTGCTCAGGTTGTCCGGGTTGAAGTCCGGCTCGCCGCCCAGTTGCACGATGCGCTCGGCCAGCTTGTCGGCGTGCTCGGCTTCCTGGTTGGCGTGTTCGAGAAACTCCTCGGCCGCCACGCTGGCCTTGACCCCAGAGGCCATGAAGTAATGGCGCTTGTAGCGCAGCGTGCACACCAGTTCGGTGGCCAAGGCTTCGTTCAGCAGGCTGATGATGCGCTCACGGTCGGCGTGGTAGCCCTCGGTCACTGCACCGTTTTCCACGTGCTGGCGGGCACGTTGGCGCAGGGTCTGGACGTCGGTCAGTTCAGTTGCGTTCATGTTCATCTCCGAAAGCATCAGGGTGGTCATGGTGTAAAGCGGAAGACTTACGCGCCAGGTACGGCCTTGCTGTCTTCTTCGCGTTGTTTGCAGGTTTTGAAGCCCTTGGCGTCAACATGCCCGGTTGCGTCGAAACGCACGTAATAAGGCTGCTGCTTGCCATCGCGGTTGAGGATGTAATCGTTGCAGGTGCCACCGTGGGGCAGGTCGATCACATTGGACGGGCTGCCGCCAATGGCAATGACCTTCTGCATGGTCATGCCGTTCTCCACCTGCTTGACCAGCGGCTCGTCGCGGTAGGTAACGTAGTCGACCGGGTTTTCCGGGCGGCTGCCGCAGGCGGCCAGGGTCGCGCTTGCCAGAAGGATTGCCAGGGTCTGCTTGTACATGGTCCCGCTCCTTGCACAGGGTTATGTTCACGATTGGAACCGCACGACGCGTCAGGAGTTCGATTGCGATAGCCATTGGCCCGCATGGGGTCTGCACGCTAGTGTCTGTGCAGGCATACGGCTAAGGAGCAGCGCAGATGAGCCAGGACCTTGCGACGCGATACCCGTTGGTGCTGGTACCCGGCATGCTCGGCTTTGTCCGGGCAGTGCTCTACCCCTACTGGTTCGGCATTGTTCCGGCCTTGCGCAAGGGCGGCGCGCAGGTGTTCCCGGTGCAGGTGTCGCCGCTGCATTCCAGCGAGGTGCGCGGCGAGCAGTTATTGGTGATCATCGAAGACATCTGCCAGCGCACCGGCGCAGCAAAGGTCAACCTCATCGGCCACAGCCAAGGTGCCCTGAGCGCGCGCTATGCCGCAGCCAAGCGGCCCGGGCGGGTGGCGTCGGTCACTTCGGTGGCAGGGCCCAACCAGGGTTCGGAACTGGCCGACCACCTGGAACGCACGGCACCGGGCGATTCGCCCCAGGGGCGCATTCTCAAGGCCGTGCTGCATGGCTTTGCAGTGCTGCTGGTGTGGCTGGAAACCGGCTGGCGGCGTGACCCGCTGCCGGTGGATGTGCATGCCTCGCACCAGTCGCTGACCAGTGCCGGCGTGGCGCTGTTCAACCAGGCTTATCCACAGGGCTTGCCAGACACCTGGGGCGGGGAAGGGGCCTATGAGGTCAATGGCGTGCGCTACTACTCGTGGTCCGGCACCTTGCAGCCCGGCCTAACCGACCAGGGGCGCAACCGCTTTGACGGCAGCAACCGCTTCTGCCGCCTGTTCGCGCGCAGTTTCGTCAAGGAAAAGGGCCATTGCGACGGCATGGTCGGGCGTTTCAGTTCGCACTTGGGGCAGGTGATCGGCGACGATTACCCGCTGGATCATCTGGATATCGTCAACCAGTCACTGGGCGCCGTTGGCAAAGGCGCCGAGCCGGTGCGGCTGTTCACCGAACATGCCGCGCGGCTAAAGGCAGCCGGGCTCTAGCGGCGGATCGGCGTGGTCCAGCGCTCGGCCAGTACCACACCGGCCAGGGTCAGCAGGCCGCCGACCAGGTGGTAGCTGGCCAGTTGCTCGTCGAGCACCACGGCGGCGATCAGCGCGGTAACCAGCGGCAGCAGGTTGAAAAACAGCGTGGTACGGCTTGGGCCCAGGCGGTGCACGGCCTGCATCCATACCAGCGGTGCGATCATCGAGGCCAGCACGCAGGCATACAGCACCAGGCCGATGTTGTGGCTGTTCAGGCCGGTCTTGTCCGAAAGCAGAAACAGCGGCAGCAAGACGATGATGGCCACCAGCACCTGGAGGTACAGCAGCTGCATCGGCGGCAAGCGCAGCTGCCATCTCTTCAGCAGGAAGCTGTACAGCGCGTAGGCCAGGGTAGCCACCAGCATCAGCAGGTCACCGCTGTTCAGGCCTTGCTGCAGCAGGCTGGCGGGGTGGCCGGCACTGACCACTTCCAGCACGCCGAAAAACGACACCACTGCGCCCAGCAGGGCACCGTAGCTCAGGCGCTGGCCCAGCCAGGCGATGGACAGCGCCAGTGACATCAGCGGCATCAGCGAAAGGATGATGCCCATGTTGGTGGCACTGGTGATGCTGGCGGCGAAGTAGGCCAGGCTTTGATACAGCGCCATGCCCAGCACGCCGAGCACGAACACCTTGGCCAGCTGCGGGCGGATGGCGGCACGGTTGCGCCACACGGCGGGCAGCAGGAACGGGGTGAACAGCAGCCCGGCCAGCAGCCAGCGGTAGAAGCCGATCTCGGCGGGGTGGATGGCACCGGCGGACATCTTGGTGACCACGGTGTTGCCGGCCCAGATGAGGATGGCGGTGAGGGGGAACAGGTAGTTCATGTAGCAGGGTACTCGTTTTGGGCTGATTGGGGCTGCTTTGCAGCCCTTCGCGGGTAAACCCGCTCCTACAAAGGACCGCGCAAGTCCGGTGGAACGCGGATCTTTCCCATGGCAATACTGACCGTTGTAGGAGCGGGTTTACCCGCGAAGGCCTGCAAAGCAGGCCCTCGATAGGCCCGTATTATCGTTTGTCCGTCCACAAGCCTATACTCCTATCCAGACAACCCACCCCGCCAAACAGTCAGCATGCAGCGCAAATACCTCGACATCCCTCAATTCAGCCAACTCCCGGCCCCGGTGTACTTCCGCCATGACGAGTTCGGCGCCGACACCCACAGCGCCCTGCACCAGCATGCCTGGGGCCAGCTCAACTACACCGCCCACGGCGTGATGCACCTGGAGGCCGCCGGCCAGCGCTTCCTGTCACCGCCGCACTACGCGGTGTGGGTGCCGCCCGACACCGCGCATGGCTGCTACAACCCGCAGGCCATCGTCTACCGCTCGATCTACCTCGATCGCAGCCTCTGCGCCGCGCTGCCGCAGCAACCGTGCAGCTTGATGATCAGCGACATCCTCAAGGCCGTCCTCGCCGACTTCGCCCGGCGTGACCTGAAGGTGGCCGAAAGCGAGCGCGACCAGCGCCTTGTGCAGGTGTTGCTCGATCAGCTGCTGCTGGCGCCCACCCAGGCCTGCTACCTGCCGTTCGCCCACAGCGAAGGCCTGCGCCAGGTGCTCGACGCGCTCAGTGCCGAACCTGGCGACAACCGCCCGCTGGCCGAGTGGGCCGCCCGCGTGCACGTCAGCGAACGCACCCTGGCCCGCCAGTTCCTGCGCGAGCTGGGCATCAGCTTTGGCGAATGGCGGCTGCGCCTGCGTTTTCTGCATGCCATCGAAGCGCTGGAAGCCGGCCTGCCGATCCAGGCCATTGCCTTCGACCTCGGCTACAGCAGCGCGTCGGCGTTCATCGCCATGTTCCAGCGCCAGGCCCAGTGCACACCCGAGCAGTACCGCCGGCAGGCGCGGGCAGGGCGTTGAAAATTCTTGGCTACACTCAGCTCGATCCCGTGCATCGGGCGCGGCGACAAGGAGACCACTCCATGAAAGTGCTGCAAATCCCCTTACTGGCGCTGGCGGTACTCTTCAGCGCCCAAGGTTTCGCCGCCAACACCGCGCAGCAGGAAAAAATGAAAACCTGCAATGCCGACGCTACCACCAAGGCCCTCAAGGGCGATGAGCGCAAAGCCTTCATGAGCACCTGCCTGAAGAAAGAGGTGCCACAAACCCAGCAAGAAAAGATGAAAACTTGCAACGCCGATGCCACCACCAAAGCCCTGAAGGGTGACGAGCGCAAGGCGTACATGAGCGACTGCCTGAAGAAGAAATGACCTGCGCCTATGCCTGCAGGCCCAAGGCTGGCAGACTGCGGGCATTCCTGCTGTCTGCCGTCGAGGCTGTATGACTTTCACCCCCCGCCAAATCACCCTGGCCAGTCTGATCATCGTCATGGCCGGGCTGCTGCTGGCTTTGCCCCTGAAGTTGCTGCCCAGCCTGCTCGCCGGCCTGCTGGTGTTCGAACTGGTCAACATGCTGACCCCGCGTTTGCAACCGCTGATTGCCGGTCAGCGTGCCCGCTGGCTGGCTGTGGCGCTGCTGGGCACGCTGGTGGTGACCACCTTGGCCCTGCTGATTGCCGGCGCCTTCAGCTTTCTGCTGCACGAGGCAGAAAACCCCGGGGCCTCGCTGGACAAGTTCATGGCCCTGGTGGAGCGCGCCCGTGGCCAGCTGCCGCCGTTTATCGAAGGCTATCTGCCGGCCAGTGCTGCCGAGTTCAAGGTCGCCATCGGTGACTGGATCAAGAGCCACCTCAGCGACCTGCAACTGGTGGGCAAGGGCATGGCGCACATGTTCGTGACGCTGTTGATCGGCATGATCCTCGGCGCCATCATCGCCCTGCAGCGCATCCCCGACATTTCCCGGCGCAAACCGCTGGCAGCGGCGCTGTTCGAACGGCTGAACCTGTTGGTGAAGGCGTTTCGCAACATCGTCTTTGCGCAGATCAAGATTTCGCTGCTCAACACCGCCTTCACCGGCATCTTCCTGGCCGTGGTGTTGCCGCTGTTCGACGTGCACCTGCCGCTGACCAAGACACTGATCGTGCTGACCTTCCTGCTGGGCCTGCTGCCGGTGATCGGCAACCTGATGTCCAACACGCTGATCACCATCGTCGGTTTGTCGCTGTCGATCTGGGTGGCGGCGGCGGCGCTGGGTTACCTGATCGTCATCCACAAGGTCGAGTATTTCCTCAACGCGAAGATCGTGGGCGGGCAGATCAGTGCCAAGGCGTGGGAGCTGTTGCTGGCGATGCTGGTGTTCGAGGCGGCGTTCGGGCTGCCTGGGGTGGTGGCGGGGCCGGTCTACTATGCCTACCTGAAGAGTGAGCTTAAGCGGGCGGAGCTGGTCTGACAGATTGCTGGGGCCGCTTTGCGGCCCATCGCGACACAAGGCCGCTCCTACAGACGACCGCGTAAACCCAAGATTGCGCGGTCCCCTGTAGGAGCGGCCTTGTGTCGCGATGGGCTGCAAAGCAGCCCCAAAATAGATCAGGCCACGCCGTACCGCTTGCGCGCCTCAATGGCCAACCCGCTACCAATGCTGCCAAAAATATTACCTTCCACATGCCGCGCATTCGGCAGCATCGCCGACACGCTGTTGCGCAGCGCCGGAATCCCGCTGGAACCGCCGGTGAAGAACACCGTGTCGACCTGGCTTTCGCTCACCCCGGCCTTGGCCAGCAGCTCGGTCACGCTACCGCGCACACGCTCCAGCAGCCCTTCGATCGCTTCTTCGAACAGCACACGGGTTAGTTCTGCCGTCAGCTCCGGCTCGACCCGGCGCAGGTCGATACGGCGGCTCTCTTGCTCGGTCAGCTCGATCTTGCTGGCTTCCACTTCCATCGCCAACCAGTGCCCGGCGCGCTGTTCGATCAGTTTGAACAGGCGGTCGATACCGAAGCTGTCCTCGATGTCGTAACGCATGCTGCCCAGCGCCAGTTGCGACTTCTGCGAGTACAGGGCGTTGATGGTGTGCCAGGTGGCCAGGTTGAGGTGGTAGCTGGTCGGCATCAGCGCGCCGCTCTTCATGCGGCTGCCGTAGCCGAACAGCGGCATCACGCCCTGCAGGCTCAACTGTTTGTCGAAGTCGGTCCCGCCGATGTGCACGCCACCGGTGGCGAGGATGTCGCTCTGGCGCTCGGCGACCAGGTGGCGCTCGGGCGACAGGCGGATCAGTGTGAAGTCCGAGGTACCACCGCCGATGTCGACGATCAGTACCAGCTCCTCGCGGCTGATGCCCGACTCGTAGTCGAATGCAGCGGCAATCGGCTCGTACTGGAACGACACGTCCTTGAAGCCGATCTTGCGCGCCACGTCGGCCAGGGTGTCTTCGGCCTCCTGGTCGGCGGCCGCGTCTTCGTCGACAAAGAACACTGGGCGGCCCAGCACCACCTGGTCGAATTCACGACCCGCGGCGGCCTCGGCGCGTTTCTTCAGCTCGCCGATGAACATGCCCAGCAAGTCCTTGAACGGCAGGGCGCTGCCCAGCACGCTGGTGTCGTGCTTGATCAGCTTGGAGCCCAGCAGGCTTTTCAGCGAGCGCATCAGGCGGCCTTCGTAGCCTTCCAGGTACTCGTGCAGGGCCAGGCGGCCATATACCGGGCGCCGCTCCTCGATATTGAAGAACACCACCGAAGGCAAGGTGATCTTGCCGTCTTCCAAGGCAATCAGCGACTCCGTGCCAGGGCGGTGCCAGCCGACCGTGGAGTTGGAGGTGCCAAAGTCGATGCCCAGGGCGCGGGCCGGGGATACGTCAGACATGGGGAAAAAGCTTCCGGAGGCAAAACGGCCGCGCAGTGTATGCCAGTTGGCTACAGAATCAAGACCGGTCGTCTGCGATGGAGCAAAGCCAAGGCCCTCTTGAAAGGCTATGCTTGACCCCTATCTTTAGTTGCATCTTCAGTTGCAACGCGCACATTCACATTGGTGATCCACAGATGGACTTCAAAGACTACTACAAGATACTTGGCGTAGAGCCCACGGCGGACGATAAGGCGATCAAGGCCGCGTACCGCAAACTGGCGCGCAAGTATCACCCCGATGTCAGCAAGGAGCGCGACGCCGAGGACAAATTCAAAGAGGCCAACGAGGCCTACGAGGTGCTGGGCGACGCGCAGAAACGTGCCGAATTCGACGAGATTCGCAAGTATGGCGGCCAGCATGGCCGGCCATTCCAGGCGCCACCGGGCTGGGAAAGCCGTGGCGGTGCGGGTGGCGGTTTCGAGGGCGGCGATTTTTCCGACTTTTTCAGCTCGATCTTTGGCAACCGCGGCGGCAACCCCTTCGGTGGCGCCCGGCAGCAGCAACGCAGTGCCGGCAGGCGGGGGCAGGACGTGGAGCTTGAACTGGCAATATTCCTTGAAGAGACCCTGAGCAAGGAGTCCAAGCAGATCAGCTTCCAGGTGCCGCAAACCAATGCCATGGGCCAGCGCACCGGCTTCACCACCAAGACCCTGAATGTGAAGATTCCGGCCGGGGTGACCGATGGCGAGCGCATCCGCCTCAAGGGCCAGGGCGCGCCGGGCAGTGGCGGTGGGGCCAATGGCGACCTGTTCCTGACCATCCGCATGGCACCGCACCCGCTGTTCGATGTCGAAGGTCATGACCTGATCATCACCGTGCCACTGGCACCGTGGGAGGCTGCGCTGGGCACCAAGGTGGCGGTGCCGACCCTGACCGGCAAGATCAACCTGACCATCCGCCCCGACAGCCAGAGCGGCCAGCGCCTGCGGGTACCGGGCATGGGCCTGGCCAACAAGAACGGCGAGCGCGGCAACCTGTACGCGCAATTGAAAGTGGTCATGCCACCGGCATCCGACGAGTCTGCCCGCGAACTGTGGACAAAGCTTTCCGAGAAGGCTGCGTTCGACCCGAGGACACAATGGAGTAAGTGATCATGAGCAGCACCCTGATCGTTCAACTGGACATGCGTACCTTGTGTCAGGAAGCCGATGTCACGGCGGACTGCGTGATCGAAATCGTCGAGCACGGCATTGTCGAACCTTCCGGACGAACGCCGGAGGACTGGCTGTTTGACGATCAGGCGCCGTTATTGGCCAAACGCGCGGTGAAGCTGCATCAGGAATTGGAGCTGGAGTGGGAAGGGGTGGCGCTGGCGCTGGAGCTGTTGCAGGAGGTGCAGCAGTTGCGCAGTGAGAACAGTATGTTGAGGCAGCGGTTGGGCAGGTTTACCCAGATGTAAAGTTTGCAGGCCTGGCCTCTTCGCGGGTAAACCCGCTCCTACATGGATCGCGTTTCCTGTAGGAGCGGGTTTACCCGCGAAGAGGCCAGGCCTGCAAACATCAAATTCAGCTTGGCTCAGCCCCCGGATCCAACACCAGCTGCATGAAGGTCAAATCCAGCCAGCGGCCAAACTTCACCCCCACCTGCGGCATCTGCCCGGTCACCACAAAGCCCAGACGCTCATGGATGCGCACCGACGCCGCATTGCCACTTTCGATGGCCGCCACCATCACGTGCTTGCCGCATTCCCGCGCTCGCTCGATCAGCGCCGCCATCAACACCGGCCCCAGCCCCTTGCCACGCTGGTCACCCCGCACATACACCGAATGCTCCACGGTCAGGCGAAAGCCTTCGAACGGCCGCCAGTCGCCAAACGAGGCATAACCCAGCACACCGGTCTCATCCACCGCCACCAGGATCGGGTAGCCCTGCTGCGCCCGAGCCTCGAACCAGGCTTGGCGGTTGCCCAGGTCGACAGGCGTTTCGTTCCAGATCGCCGTGGTGTTGCGCACGGCGTCGTTGTAGATGTCGAGGATGCCCGGCACGTCGGCGGGTAGGGCGTCGCGGATTTCGTAACTCATGACAGCGTCTCGCAAGGTCGTTGTTTGCAGATTAAATGGTTACCAGACCGCGCACACCTTCGGCCTGCATGTTTTCGCCGCGGCCGCGCTGGACGATTTCGCCACGGGCCATGACCAGGTACTGGTCGGCCAGCGCTTCGGCAAAGTCGTAGAACTGCTCTACCAACAGGATGGCCATGTCGCCGCGTTCGGCCAGGTGGCGGATGACGGCACCGATTTCCTTGATGACCGAGGGCTGGATGCCTTCGGTCGGCTCGTCGAGGATCAGCAGGCGCGGGCGGCTGGCCAGGGCGCGGCCGATGGCCAGTTGTTGCTGCTGGCCACCGGACAGGTCGCCGCCGCGGCGTTGCTTCATCTGTTCCAGTACCGGGAACAGTTCGTAGATGAAGGCGGGTACTTCGCGGGCCTCGCGGGCCGGGAAGCGTGACAGGCCCATCAGCAGGTTTTCTTCGACGGTCAGGCGCGGGAAGATCTCGCGGCCCTGGGGCACGTAGGCGATGCCGGCATGCACCCGTTGCTGGGGTTTGAGTGTGGTGATCGGCTTGCCTTCCCATTCGATGCTGCCGTCGCGGGCCGGCACCAGGCCCATCAGGCAGCGCAGCAGGGTGGTCTTGCCCACGCCGTTGCGGCCCAGCAGGCAGGTGACTTCGCCGACTTTGGCTTCGAAGGACAGGCCCCGGAGAATGTGGCTGCCGCCGTAGTATTGGTGCAGGGTGTCGATCTTGAGCATGTTGGTGTTCCTGAAGTTGTTGCTTTGCCTGTGCCGGCCCTTTTGCGGGTGAACCCGCTTCTACATCGACCGCGGAGTGTCACGGGCGGGGCTTTCCTTTGTAGGAGCGGGTTTACCCGCGAATAGGCCGGCACAGGTATCCCTGTCTAGCGGCCCAGATACACCTCGACCACCCGCTCATCCGCCTGCACCTGCTCCAGCGACCCTTCCGCCAGCACACTGCCCTGGTGCAGCACGGTCACATGGTCGGCAATACTGCCGACAAAGCCCATGTCATGCTCCACCACCATCAGCGAATGCGTGCCGGCCAGGCCCTTGAACAGCTCGGCGGTAAACTCGGTCTCGGCATCGGTCATGCCCGCCACCGGTTCATCCAGCAACAGCAATTGCGGCTCCTGCACCAGCAGCATGCCGATCTCCAGAAACTGCTTCTGACCGTGCGACAGCAGCCCGGCCGGGCGCTGGGCCAGGGGTAGCAGGCGCAAGGTGGTCAGCACTTGCTCGATGCGCTGGCGCTGCACACCGCCCAGCCGCGCTGCCAGGCTGGCCCACACCGACTTGTCGGCCTTCAGTGCCAGCTCCAGGTTCTCGAACACCGTCAGGGCCTCGAACACCGTGGGCTTCTGGAACTTGCGGCCGATGCCGGCCTGGGCGATCTGGTATTCGCTCATGCGGGTCAGGTCGAGGGTGTCGCCGAAATAAGCCGTGCCGCTGTCGGGCCGGGTCTTGCCGGTGATTACGTCCATCAGGGTGGTCTTGCCGGCGCCGTTGGGGCCGATGATGCAGCGCAACTCGCCTACGCCGATGTACAGGTTCAGCGCGTTCAGCGCCTTGAAACCATCGAAACTGACACTGATGTCTTCCAGGCTCAGCACCGTGCCGTGGCGGGTGTCCAGGCCAGCCTTGCGGCGGTGGCCCAGGCCGATGGCATCGCGGCCGGCGCCGAGTTGGTCGAACACCGGCTCAAGCATGAATTCCGGGTGGACTGGGGGCACGCCTCTCATGGCTGGTTCCTTTTCTTCAACAGGCCGACCACGCCCTTGGGCAGGTACAGGGTCACGAGTATGAACAGCGCGCCGAGGAAGAACAGCCAGAACTCCGGGAAGGCCACGGTGAACCAGCTTTTCATGCCATTGACCAGGCCGGCACCGAGCAGCGGGCCGATCAGTGTGCCGCGCCCGCCCAGGGCTACCCACACGGCGGCTTCGATGGAATTGGTCGGCGACATCTCGCTGGGGTTGATGATGCCCACCTGAGGCACGTACAGCGCCCCGGCCAGGCCGCACAACACAGCGCTCAGCACCCACACCAGCAGCTTGAAGCCGCGCGGGTCGTAACCGCAGAACATCAGGCGGTTCTCGGCGTCGCGCACCGCCGTCAACAGCCGGCCGAACTTGCTGCGGGTCAGGCGCCAGCACAGGTACAGGCTGGCCAGCAGCAGGCCGACGGTGAGCAGGAACAACACCGCCCGGGTCCCTTGCGCGGTAATGTCGAAGCCAAGGATGGTGCGGAAGTTGGTGAAGCCGTTGTTGCCGCCGAAGCCGGTTTCGTTGCGGAAAAACAGCAGCATGCCGGCGAAGGTCAGGGCCTGGGTCATGATCGAGAAGTACACGCCCTTGATCCGCGAACGGAAGGCGAACCAGCCGAATACCAGCGCCAGCAGCCCGGGCGCCAGCACCACCAGGCACAAGGCCCAGGCAAAATGCTGGGTACCGGCCCAGTACCACGGCAGCTCGGTCCACGACAGGAAGGTCATGAACCCCGGCAGGCCGTCACCGGCCGCCTGGCGCATCAGGTACATGCCCATGGCGTAGCCGCCCAGGGCGAAGAACAGGCCGTGGCCCAGCGACAGCAACCCGGCATAGCCCCAGACCAGGTCCAGGGCCAGGGCAACAATGGCGTAGCAAAGGATCTTGCCAACCAGGGTCAGGGTGTAGGCCGACACCTGCAGGGCATGGTCCGCCGGCAGCAGCGACAGCAGCGGCAGGGCCACCAGCAGCAGGACGACGACGGCGCCGATGGCCAGCGTCAGGCGTGGCCCGGCCTTTTGCGTAGCAGTGACAAGCAGTGGCTGGTTCATCAGTCGATTACCCGTCCCTTGAGGGCGAACAGGCCTTGCGGGCGCTTCTGGATGAACAGAATGATCAACGCAAGGATGAGGATCTTGCCGAGCACGGCGCCGATCTGCGGCTCCAGCAGTTTGTTGGCGATGCCAAGGCCGAATGCCGCCCAAAGGCTGCCGGCCAGCTGGCCGACACCGCCGAGCACCACCACCAGGAACGAGTCGATGATGTAGCTCTGGCCCAGGTCCGGGCCGACGTTGCCGACTTGGCTCAGGGCCACACCACCCAACCCGGCGATGCCCGAGCCGAGGCCGAAGGCAAGCATGTCGACGCGCCCGGTGGAGACCCCGCAACAGGCAGCCATGTTGCGGTTCTGGGTGACCGCACGCACGTTCAGGCCCAGCCGCGTGCGGTTGAGCAGCAGCCAGGTGAGCAGCACCACGGCCAGGGCGAAGCCGATGATGACCAGGCGGTTGTACGGCAGCACCAGGTTGGGCAGCAGTTGGATGCCACCCGACAGCCACGCCGGGTTGCTGACCTCGACGTTCTGCGCGCCGAACAGCAGGCGGATGGCCTGGATCAGGATCAAGCTGATGCCCCAGGTGGCCAGCAGGGTTTCCAGCGGCCGGCCGTACAGGTGACGAATGACCGTGCGCTCCAGCGCCATGCCGACCCCGGCACTGACAACGAAGGCTACCGGCAAGGCGATCAGCGGGTAGAACTCGATGGCGCCGGGCGCGTAGCGCTGCAGCAGCACCTGAACCATGTAGGTGCTGTAGGCGCCGAGCATCAGCATCTCGCCATGGGCCATGTTGATCACCCCGAGCAGGCCGAAGGTGATCGCCAGGCCGAGCGCCGCCAGCAGCAGGATCGAACCCAGCGACAGGCCGCTGAAGGCCTGGCCGAGCAGCTCGCCGACCAGCAGCTTGCGCTGCACCTGGGCCAGGCTGGTTTCGGCGGCGGTGCGCACGCCGGCATCGGTTTCAGCGTCGGGTTGTAGCAGGGCTTCGAGACGCGTGCGGGCCAGTGGGTCACCGGTTTCGCCCAGCAGGCGCACGGCGGCCAGGCGCACGGCCGGCTCGCTGGCGCCCAGTTGCAGGTTGGCCAGGGCCAGGCCGAGGGCGGCGTGTACGGCGGGGTCCACTTCGATAGCGAAGCGCCGGTCGAGGAAGGCCATTTGCGCCGGTTGTGCGCTTTTTTGCAGTTGCTGGGCCGCGACCAGGCGGGTGTCACTGTTGTCGCTGAGCAACTGGTGGCTGGCCAGGGCGTTGTCGATCAGGCCGCGCAGGCGGTTGTTCAGGCGCAGCTTGCGCGTGTCGTCGGCGGCGAGGCGGCCCTGGCGCAGGTTGTCCAGCAGCGGCAGGCGTGCGGCATCCGGTTGCGCCGCCCAGCCTTCGAGCAGGCGCGCCTGTTCGGCGGGTTTGGCGCTGAGGAAGAATTCGCCCTCGCTGGCCTGGGTGGCCAGGGGTAGTAGCAGGAGCAGGGTGAGCAGCAGTCTGAGCATGCGGGCAATCCTGGAAGTCGGGGTTGGATTCTTCGCGGGTAAACCCGCTCCTACACAGGCCGGTGCAAGGTTTGAAACCTGCGCAGTCCCTTTGTAGGAGCGGGTTCACCCGCGAATGGGCCGCACAGCGGCCCCCGTACTCAGTTACCTTTCACGGCGTAATCAGGCCGCTTGTCATTCCCCGGAATGAACGGGCTCCAAGGCTGCGCCCGCAGCGGCTGCTCGGTTTCCCATACCACACTGAACTGCCCGTCATCCTGGATCTCGCCGATCATCACCGGCTTGTGCAGGTGGTGGTTGGTCTTGTCCATGGTCAGGGTAAAGCCCGAAGGCGCCTTGAAGCTCTGCCCGGCCAGCGCCTCACGCACCTTGTCGACATCGGTGGACTTGGCTTTTTCCACCGCCTGCGCCCACATGTGGATGCCTACGTAGGTGGCCTCCATCGGGTCGTTGGTCACCGCCTTGTCGGCGCCCGGCAGGCCCTTGGCCTTGGCATAGGCCTTCCAGTCGGCAACGAACTGCTGGTTGACCGGGTTATCCACCGACTCGAAGTAGTTCCACGCCGCCAGGTGGCCCACCAGCGGCTTGGTGTCGATACCGCGCAGCTCTTCTTCACCCACCGAGAACGCCACCACCGGTACGTCGGTAGCCTTCAGGCCCTGGTTGGCCAGTTCCTTGTAGAACGGCACGTTGGAGTCGCCATTGACTGTGGAAATGACCGCCGTCTTGCCGCCAGCGGAGAACTTCTTGATGTTGGCGACGATGGTCTGGTAATCGGCATGGCCGAACGGCGTATAGACTTCTTCGATGTCCTTGTCGGCCACGCCCTTGCTGTGCAGGAACGCACGCAGGATCTTGTTGGTGGTACGCGGGTAGACGTAGTCGGTGCCCAGCAGGAAGAAGCGCTTGGCGCTGCCGCCGTCTTCGCTCATCAGGTATTCCACGGCCGGGATGGCCTGCTGATTGGGCGCGGCGCCGGTGTAGAACACGTTCGGCGACATCTCTTCACCCTCGTACTGTACCGGGTAGAACAGCAGGCCGTTGAGCTCTTCGAATACCGGCAGCACCGACTTGCGCGACACCGAGGTCCAGCAGCCAAACACCACTGCGACCTTGTCCTGGGTCAGCAGCTGGCGGCTCTTTTCAGCGAACAGTGGCCAGTTGGAGGCCGGGTCGACCACCACCGGTTCGAGCATCTTGCCGTTCACCCCGCCCTTGGCGTTGATCTGCTCGATGGTCATCAGCGCCATGTCCTTGAGCGAGGTTTCGGAAATCGCCATGGTCCCCGACAGCGAATGCAGGATGCCGACCTTGATGGTCTCGGCCGCCTGGATGCTCCAGCTCAGGCCCATTGCGGCAATCGATGCGCTAAGGGTAAAGGCCTTGATCAGACTGCGACGCTTCATGTGCTCTCTCCGCTGAGTTTTTATGTGTTGGGCAAGCGGGGAGGGGTGTTGCAAGGGGTGTGCCTAGTGGCGGAAGTGGCGGGATAGAGGGGGTGTGCGAGGTGATGGGGCGTTTGGGCGGGCCAGGTTGGTGCTTGTGGGATTTGTGTGCACAGGATTGGGGCCGCTGCGCGGCCCATCGCGACGCAAGGCCGCTCCTACAGTGGTTCGCGTCAATTTTTGACCGACGCGGTCGTTGTAGGAGCGGCCTTGTGTCGCGAAAGGGCTGCAAAGCAGCCCCGGCAGAATCAGCCGTTACGCACAGCCGTGCGTGGATGACGGCGGCTACGCACGAACTGGTAGGTCACCGCCAGCAACAGGAACCAGATCGGCGTCACCACAAGCGCCGAGCGTGTATCCGCTTCCAGGCTCAGCAGCACCAGGATGAAGGCAAAGAACACCAGGCACACGTAGCACATGAAGCGCCCGCCCGGCATTTTGTACTTCGACGCCTGGTGCAGCGCCGCGCGGTGCTTGCGGTACTTCAGGTACGACAGCAGGATCAGCGTCCAGACAAACATGAACAGCACCGCCGAAACGGTGGTGACCAGGGTGAACGCCTCGACCACGTTCGGCACCAGGTAGATCAGCACCGCACCCAGCAGCAGGCAGGTGCAGGAGAAGTACAGGCCGTTGGCCGGCACCGAGCGGCTTGACAGTTTCTCGAACGCCTTGGGCGCGTCACCTTCCTGCGACAGGCCGTAGAGCATGCGGCTGGTGGAGAACACGCCGCTGTTGGCCGACGAGGCCGCCGAGGTCAGCACCACGAAGTTGATGATGCTCGCCGCTGCCGGCAGGCCGGCCAGCACGAACAGTTCCACGAACGGGCTCTTGCCCGGTACCACGTCGCGCCAAGGGGTCACCGCCATGATCGCGATCAGCGCCAATACGTAGAACACGATGATGCGGATCGGGATCGAGTTGATCGCCCGTGGCAGGGTGCGCTCCGGGTTTTTCGCTTCGGCGGCGGTGGTGCCCACCAACTCGATGCCGACGAAGGCGAATACCGCGATCTGGAAGCCGGCGAAGAAGCCCATCAAGCCGTTGGGGAACATGCCGCCGTCATTCCACAGGTTGGCCAGTTGCGCAGTGCGCCCGCTGGGCGAGGTGAAACCGGTGATGACCATATACAGGCCGGTGGCGACCAGGCCGAGGATGGCGACGATCTTGACCAGGGCGAACCAGAATTCCATCTCGCCGAACATTTTCACCGTCACCAGGTTCAGCGACAGCAACAGGCCTACGCAGGTCAGCGCCGGTATCCACTGCGGCAGGTCGGGGAACCAGAACTGCGTGTAGGCAGCGATGGCGACCACGTCGGCGATGCCGGTGACCACCCAGCAAAACCAGTAGGTCCAGCCGGTGAAATAGCCGGCCCACGGGCCGAGCAGGTCGGCGGAGAAGTCGATGAATGACTTGTAGTTGAGGTTCGACAGCAGCAGTTCGCCCATGGCACGCATGACGAAGAACAGCATGAAGCCGATGATCATGTAGACGAAAATGATCGAGGGACCGGCCAGGCTGATGGTCTTGCCCGAGCCCATGAACAGGCCGGTGCCGATCGCGCCGCCGATGGCGATCAGCTGGATGTGGCGGTTGGTCAGGTTGCGTTGCAGGTGCGGTTCATCTGCTGTGGTGGGTGAGGTTTGCGTCATAGGCTGCATTCCCTTGTAGAGGTCAGTCTTCTTGTCAGAGGTAGCCGGGTAGGCTAACACGCGCGTTCCAGTTCGGGGCGCGACAGATCGACTCTACATTTGGGTAGCAGTGTTTCGCCTGTGCCGGCCTATTCGCGGGTGAACCCGCTCCTACAAAGGCAACGCAGTTCGTTGTAGGAGCGGGTTCACCCGCGAAGAGGCCGGTACAGGCAAACACTCAGGCGCTGGCCAGCACCCGACGGCGCCTCACCACCAAACTATCCACCACCCACATCACCACCATCGACACCCCCACCAGCGGGAACAACACCCCCAACGCCAGCATCACCCCCACCGCCGTCTTCCAGCGCGGCAGGTCGTGGCGCAGCGGCGGCACGCCCAGGCCACCCTCGGGCCGGCGCTTCCACCACATCACCAGCCCGCTCACCGAGCCCAGCAGAATCATCAGGCACACCAGCAGGATGATGATCTGGTTGAACGCGCCGAACATCTTGCCTTCATGCAGCATCACCCCCAGTTCGGTGGCGCGGGCGACCGGGCTGTAGTCCTGCCAGCGCACGTCGGCCAGCACCTTGCCGGTATATTGGTCGACATGCAGGGTGGCGTCATTGCGCGGGTCGTCGGCGAACACGGCAATGGTGAACACCCCGTCTGCGGTGGTGGGCAGGGTAATGCTGTAGCCCGGCTCGACCTGGCGCGAGGTGGCGATGTCCTCGACCTGCTGCAGGCTCACCTGCGGCGCTGCGGGCGCGGCCGACATCATGTGGTGCCCGGCATGTTCGGCGTGTGCGCCGGACTGCGGCATCGGCGTGTTCTCCAGGGCCCAGGGCACGGTCTGGCGGTGTGCGCTGTTCAGCTCGCCCGCCTGCTGGTCCGACTTGGGCACGTCGTTCCACATGGCCGCTGGGAAGCGGTTCCACAAATCGGCGTACTGCTTGCCCCACAGGCCGGTCCAGGTCATGCCGCTGACCAGCATCAGTAACAGCAAGGCCGAACCCCAGAAGCCGGTTACCGCGTGCAGGTCGCGCCACAGCAGCCGGCCGCGCGCCGACAGCCGTGGCCACAACACACCCGCGCCATTGCGCCCGCGTGGCCACCACAGGTAAAGGCCCGACACCACCAGCACGATGCCCCAGCCTGCAGCCAGCTCCACCAGGCGGTCGCCTACCGTACCGACCATCAGCTCGCCATGCAGGGCGCGGGCAATGGCCTGCAGGTTCTGCTTGCCGTCCTGCTCGCCGAGCACCTTGCCGCTGTACGGGTCGACGAACACGTTCAGTTCACGGCCGCCGTCATGCACCACGAACTGCGCACTGCGCTCGGCGTTCAGCGGCGGCAGGTACTGGCCGACGTGGCCTTTGGGGTAGGCCTTCCTTACTTCTGCCAGCAACGCATCCGCGCCCTGTCGGTGGTGGCCGGTTTCGACCACCATCAGGTCGCGGTACAGCAGCGGGTCGAGCTGCGGCTTGAACAGGTAGATAATCCCGGTAATTGCCAGCAGGATCATGAACGGGGCCACGAACAGCCCCGCATAGAAGTGCCAACGCCAGGCCAGGTTATAGAAATTGATGCGTGTTCCTCTCATGGGAACCTCCTGTTTGACCAGCGGATGGGCGCCACCGAAGTGGCGCCTTTGGTTATTGTCAGAAGCTGAAATCGACCTTGGTCCAGAAGGTCCTGCCTGGCTCATTGACCGGCTGTGGATCTGTTGCCGGGTAGCCGAACCCGGCATTCCCGGCCAGGTTCAAATGCTCGGCGTAGGTCTTGTCGAACAGGTTGTCGACCCCTGCGCTGAGCTTGAGGTTGTTGTTCACCTTGTAGGCACCGTTGAGCGAAAACACGCCAAAGCCGGCGCTCTTGTCGTAGTCCTTGCCGACCACGTTGCCCTGGTTTTCGGCGATGCGGTTCTGCGCCGCCACCAGCCGCCACAGGGCACCGACGCTCCACACGTCGCGGCTGTAGGTCAGGCCCAGGCGGCTTTCCAGCGGAGGCATCTGCGGCAGGGCCTTGCCATCGCTGCTGTTCTTGCCCCAGGCATAGGCCAGCGTGGCGTCGGCCTTCCAGTGGTCGGTCAGCCTATAAGCCGCACCCAGTTCGCCACCCATGATGCGGGCGTCTATGTTCTGCGCCTGCGAGGTGCTCATGCCCATCATGCCGGTGCGGTAGTCGAACAGGATGTAGTCGCGGATCTGCCCGACATAGCCCGAAGCCCAGGCTTCCAGGCGCTCGGTGCGGTACTGGATGCCGAAGTCGAGCTGGGTGGTCTTCTCTGGCTTGATGCCCTCGAAGGCATTGGCCGCACCGGGTGGCGCGAGCTTGGGCGAGAACAGCTCCCAGTAGTCGGGGAAGCGTTGGGCATGGCCCAGGCCAATGTAGGTGGTGGCCGGGATGGCCGCCAGGTCGTGCTCGTAGCGGACGAAACCGCTGGGCAGGGTGTCGGCGCGGGTGTCGCCTTCGGTGGCGCTGCCTTGGCGAAAGTCGCGGGCCGAGGCGCGGTCCAGGCGGGCGCCGCTGATCAGCCGGTCTTCGCCACTCATGTACCAAGACAGTTCGCTGAAGGCGCCGTAGTTATGGAAGTCGGCGTCCTTGGTCCAGGCCTGGCCCTTGTGTGCGTCCACGCCCATGCCGCCGCGCTGGCGATGTTCGTTGGTTTGCGCGTCGATGCCGCTGACCAGCTGCACGTCGGCCCAGCGCCAGGTGGCCTTGATGCGTGCGCCCATCGTGCGGCGGTCGACGTTGCTGACCATCGGCATGCCCATCATGCCGCTGCCTGACGGCGTGCGCAGGCTGTAGTTGTCCATCACGTGGTCGGCGTAGTTGTAGTAAACCTGCGCCTCGACCTTGTCCAGCACCTCGCCGAGGTTGGACTTTTCAAAGCGCAGGCCCAGGCTTTCGCGCTTGAACTGCGAGCCGTCCATGCCGCGCCCGGCGTAGCGGGCCTCGCCATCGCCCTTGCCGGCGGTCAGTTCCAGCAGGGTGTCCTGGTCGGGCGTCCAGCCCAGTGCGACATCGCCGTTCCACTTGTCCCAACGGGACGGCACGGTGTCGTTGTTGCCATCGTGGTAGTCATCCGAGCGCGACTGGTTGCCGACAAAGCGCGCATAGGCTTGGCTGTTGCCGGCAGCGGCGTCCAGCACCTTGTCGAAGCGGCCGTTGGAACCCGCCAGCAGGCTGGCGTTGACCCGGCTGCCGAGGGTGCCGAACTTTTCCGGTTCGCGTTCGAAGAGAATGGTGCCTGCCGAGCCGCCCGGGCCCCAGACCACGCTTTGCGGGCCTTTGATCACGGTCAGGCGGTCGTAGGTTTCCGGGGAAATGTACGAGGTCGGGGCGTCCATGCGGTTGGGGCAGGCGCCGAGCATCAGGCCGCCGTTGGTGAGTATGTTCAGGCGTGAGCCGAACATGCCGCGCAGGACCGGGTCACCGTTGGTGCCACCGGCGCGGATCGCCGAAAAGCCGGGGATGGTCTTCAGGTAGTCGGCGCCGTCGCTGGCCGGTACGGGCTGGCGCGGGTCTTTCGGGTTGGTGACCACGGTCAGTGGCGAGCTCGGCGCCACGGCGGTGATCACCGTCGGGCTCAGCTCGGGTGCGTCGTGCGCATGGCCTTCATGGCCAGGGTCGGCGGCCAGCGCCACGGGCGCGAGCAGCGAGCCGCACACGGCGGCGATGGTCCCACGCAGGGACAAGGCAGAAACAGGGGTGCAGCCGGACATAGTGATTCCAGTCGATCAGTCATGAGTCAGCCCGAAGCCTCCTGGCTTCGTGCGCAAATTGTGTGTTCAGACGTTGATCGAGCAAGGCGGGGCGCGGCTGCGCGCACCGGGGAATACTGCCTGCCGGGCATGGCCCTGGTGCGTTGGCGCAAACAGGTTGCTGGTGGGGACGACGCTGCCGGCGCTGAGCGGGCTGAGGGCCTGGGGCAGGGCCGGGCAGTTGAACAACAGGCTGCAATAACCGCACTTTTCCCACATCACGTGCAGTTGGCCATCGCCGCCGTGGCCGTGGTGGCTGTCGCCGCCATGCTGATGGGCAGCCGCCATCGGCATGTCCATCGGCATAGTCATGCCGGCGTGGTGGTCCATCGGCATCGACTGGGAAATCAGCGGGCCGATGAAGATCATCCACATGGCGAACAGGCTCAGCCATCCGCCACCGGCGCGCCTGCGGTCAGGGCGGGTGGTACGGCGGCGGCTGGTGCGCGGCAGGCTCATGGCGAGTGCCTGTCAGCGGGTGTCAGTGCGCGTGTTCGTGGGCTTGCGCCGGGTCCGCTGGCGCCTGCTTCTGCACGGCCACGTCGACAGTGATGTCGCCGGCCTTTTCGAAGTGCAGGGTCAATGGGAAGCGCTTGCCGTCGACGAGCAGGCTGCGGTCCTTGGGCTGCATCAGCATCACGTGGTAGGCGCTGGGAGCGAAGGTCAGGTCCTTGCCGGCGGGCACCACCACGCTGGGCACCTGCTGCATCTTCATGGCGCCGCTGGCGCTCATGGCATGTTCGTGCAGCTGTGCATCATCGGTGATGGGGCTGTCGACGCTGAGCAAGCGGTCATCGGCCTGGCCATTGTTGTGCACCACGAAATACGCCGCTACGTTCGGCGCGTTGGGTGGCAGTTGCAGCGACCAGGGGTGGGCAATGTGCAGGTCACCCACGCTGTATTCGTGGGCATTGGCAAAGGCGCCGGGCAGCAGCAGGGCGGCCATGACGAGGGCATGCTTGAGCATGGTGAATCTCCGTTCTGTTCAGGTTCAGGCAGACAGCTTGAAACATTCAGGCCAGCGGAGAGGCACGGGGGTTTAACGCAGGCCAGAGCTGGCGCGGCGTGGGTTGGTAGTCGGCAGGTGGCGGCAACAGCCCGGCGAGCAGTGTCGGCGGGTTGTGCAACTGTGGCGGGTAGACGGGCAGGGCCAGCAGCGGCGCGGCGCCCGAGCAGCACCAGCAGTTCATCATGCCGGCGCTGGCGTCGCTTTGCGGGCCGAGGTCGATCTTGGCCAGGGCCTGCACATCGACCTTGGCCTTGTTGGCCATGCTGGAACAGAAAGCCCCCCACAGCAGCTGTTCAGCCGGGCCTTTGGGCGCAGCAGAAGACAGCGGCATGGCCAGCAGGTTGAACAGCACTGCAAGGCAGGCTATCCAGGCAATGTGCCGACGTGGGGGCATGGAGAGATCCGGTCAGGAATCGTGGTGGGTATTGTAAGGCGGAGTATAGGTAAAAATGGCGGGGTGCGGTGAAGTGACGCAGGTGGCCAGAGTTTGGGGGCTGCTGCGCAGCCCATCGCGACACAAGGCCGCTCCTACAGGGGATCGCATCATGGCCAGCACGCGCGGTCCTTGTAGGAGCGGCCTTGTGTCGCGATAGGGGCGCAAAGCGCCCCCGGCATTCTCAAACCTTGCCACGCCCCATCAGGCCACGCACGGTCTCCTGCAGGTCCGCCGGCAACACCACCACCTTGGCATTGTTGCTACCGGCCAGGTTCTCCATCGCGCCTATATAACGCTCACCCAGCAGATACATGGCCGGCACGGTCTCGTTACCCACCGCTTCCTTCACCAGCGAAATCGCCCGCGCTGAAGCCTCGGCCAGGCTGATCTGCGCTTCGGCATCCAGCCTGGCCGCCTGCAGGCGCGCTTCTGCCTCCAGGATCGCCGCCTGCTTGGCGCCTTCGGCACGGGTCACGTCGGCCTTGCGCTCACGCTCGGCGGCGGCCTGGCGTTCCATGGCCAGTTGCATGTTCTCCGAGGGCTTGATGTCCTGGATTTCCACCGAGCGTACGGTCACGCCCCAGTCTTCGGTCTGCTCGGACATCGCCTCGCGCAGGCGCGCCTTGATTTGCTCGCGGCTGGACAGTGCTTCGTCGAGGTCCATGGCACCGACGATGGCGCGCAGCGAGGTCATGGTCAGGCTGGTGACGGCGAACGAGAAGTTCTGCACGCCATACGAGGCCTTCTGCGGGTCGACCACCTTGGCGAAACACAGGGCGTTGGCGACGATTACCGCGTTGTCCTTGGTGATGATCTCTTGCTGCTGCACATCGAGGATGATGTCCTTGGTCGGCAGGCGATAGGCGACCACGTCCACGTAAGGAATGACGATGTTCAAACCGGGCTTGAGCGTGGTGTTGTAACGGCCCAGGCGCTCCACGATCCATTCTTCGCCCTGGGGCACGATACGTACCCCCTTGAACACGGTGATCAGGACGAACAGGGCGATGGCGGCGACGACGATGAGGCTGGTCATGGTGCTAAATTCCTTTTAGTGCGGATTCAGGCCCGGATGACGCGGGCGGTGTTCCCCTCGATGGCGGTGAGGCGCACCCGTTCGCCGGCCGGGATTTCGCTATCGGCGACGCAGGTCCATTCTTCGTTGCCCAGGATCGGCTTCTGGAAACGCACACGGCCTTTCTGGAACTCCGAAACGCCCGCGGTCAGCAAGCCCACTTCGCCGATCACGCTGTCAGCGGTCCAGCGCACATCTGGCTGCTTGCGCCGGAACAGCTTGAACCATAGCGCGGTGGTGGCCGACGACAGCAGCATCCACAACAGCACCTGCATGTCCAGCTGCAGGCTGGGGGCCGCCAGCGAAATGAGCGAGACCAGCACGGCACCGATGCCGAACCAGAGGATGAAGAACGTCGGCAGGACCAGTTCGAGCAGGATCAGCGCGATGCCGAACACCAGCCAGATCCACCATTGCATTTCCATATGGGTTGCGCCTTCCAGGGGGAGGATCTGAGTTTATGTCAGCGGAGCGGCACGGGGCCACTTGCCGGGTTGAAAGAAAAAACCGAAAGGGTTGTAGGGCGACTGCCTGACACATTCTCTGAAGGCTGGCGCGGTCTCCTGTAGGAGCGGGGGGGGGGGGGGGGGGGGGGGGGGGGGGGGGGGGGGGGGGGGGGGGGGGGGGGGGGGGGGGGGGGGGGGGGGGGGGGGGGGG